>JBGTBJ010000085.1:0-4932 GCA_041749395.1 Pirellulaceae bacterium | reverse complement strand
ATCGGGCCCGCGATTCACAAAGTCGCCAAGAGCTACGATTGTATCTTGAGGACCAGGTTTGATTTGAGCAAGCAAGCTTTGCAGAGCTCGTGAATGGCCGTGGATATCACCAATCGCTATCAGCCGTCCATTCGGTTGTTTTTTCAAGACTGTCGACTCCCTCTGATCAGTATACCGACCTGATGTCGACTCGTACCGTCTTTGCCGGAATTCTACAGAAGCCCGCTTTGGATTCGCTTTGCAAGTCTTAGAATTGTCAGCTTGGCTCGTCTGTCGTAAGCCCCAAAGCTAGGATCAACGAAATGCCCAAACTTTTGTTGTGGAATGTTCAGTTCGCGAAACATACTGCCAGTATCAAGCATGTCGAGAATTTGTTAGCGGAGGAATCCATCGAGATTGCCTGTCTAACGGAATCAACAACAGACTATTTTAGTAGTCAACAGAATATTGTCCGCGCAACCGGTGACTATGGTTACAGCGACCATAAAGGAAAACGGCAGAAGGTTACCCTTTGGAGCCGTGAACCATGGTCCGACGTGAACTACATTGGCAACTCTGGCATGCCAGCAGGCCGTTTTCTGTCGGGAGTTTCCCAAGGCGTCAGGTTTGTTGGTGTGTGCATTCCATGGTCGATGGCCCATGTCAGTAGCGGCCATAAAAACAGGAAGCCCTGGGAAGATCACAAGACTTACCTTGCCGGTCTCGCTAAGGTGATTGAGGAGTACCTTGAGTCGCCTATCCCGTTGTGCGTGCTGGGCGACTTCAATCAGAGAATCCCAACCACAAACTATTACGCCGGAGTCTATGACCTTCTCATGAAGGCACTGGGCAGTCACATGCAGGTTCAGACAGCGAGCATCGCCGGAGATGAGAAGCCACTTATCGACCACATTGCGACGTGCAGTCGCCTACGGTTTGAACAAGAGGCTTTAATTGAGAAGTCGGATCGATTGGGCGAACTGCTTTCCGATCACGCGGGAGTGATCGGAGAGTTGCAATTCACCTAGTTGAAAAGTGCAGCTGGGGTAGAGCTGGCGTTGTTCCGACATCGAACCGTTTGCTTGTGGCCTAACCCGCCAAGTCGAGTGCACCGGCCCATGCATCGGCTTTGAGTGATGCTCCACTCCCGAACCATGCCGACTGGAGTCTGCGGCTCACCTTCTCACGATCCGATTTGCCGCGAGTCGATCGATGGTGGTCAACGAACTCAGTAACGGCGTTGAACGCCGCCCAAGTAGAAAGTTTGATCTCAGGAATTTCTTGCCCCCGCCCATGTTCGAAAAGTCGAAAAAGTTCATTTCGAACATTTTTTGCTCGTTGGTTTTTTGCATCGGGAACATCAGGGTAAAGCGATGCAAAGTAGATTTCCAATTGACTTCGATTCGGATAGTGATTGGCCAGCCGATTAATTCGTCCTTCCAGATCATCGTAGAACCGTTTTGCGAAGCCTAGGATTTCCTGAGCTTCAGAGACTTTTGCTGACAGGTTCCCTTTGTGGACGATAGAGACTCCTTGGCCATGACTCCGTCGCTCAGCCATTCCAAGCGTATTTGCACAAAGTAAGCGTACACCATAGCCAGTCGGCACGCGGGGTTGTTTGGTTGTAGAGTTCGGCGCACGGGCAGCGGGTTGTTGCCTGAGCTGAATTCGATAACAGAAGGGCGTGTGCTATGGGGAAGAGACCGGATACAGAGAAGTTACATGCGTGGCGACGACGATTGGCGAATCTCAAAGCTAGCGGCTTATCGGTGGCCGCCTTTTGCCGCCAGGAGGAGATTACTTCAGCGAGTTTCTACTATTGGTCGCGGCGTGTCCGCGAAGCGGGAAGTGCCGTTGACGTTACGCGGTCAGACGCGAGCAAGAGATTGGTGCGGCAATCAACTGAGCCAGGCAACCACGTGGAAGTTACCATTGGCGAGTACGTGAGCATTCGACTTCCAGGCAATGATCCCGAACTGATTGGTTCGGTGCTTGCGAGCCTGCAGTCTTCGGTTGTGGCGGGCAAGGCCGAAGGGGCCTTCAAGCGAATCGAACTCACTCATGCTTCGACAACCTTGCGATGATGCATAACAGTTTACTTGCAGTTGCATCGTCGGAGATCTACTTGTACACCAGCGCGGTCGACATGCGGCGCAGCTTCGATGGCTTGCTGTCGATCGTGCAAGCTGAGTTTAAACGTGACGTTCGCGCGGGGGATCTTTTCGTGTTCATCAACAAGCGAGGGGATCGGCTCAAAGCGCTTTGGTGGGATACTGACGGGCTTGCGATTTTCATGAAGCGGCTCGAAAGCGGAACGTATCAGCGACCGTCAGCCAAGGATCCTGCGGGATGTCACCAGACACTCGACCGTGTACAACTTGGATTACTTTTATCTGGCATCGAACTCACGAGCGTACAGCGACGTAAACGATATCAGCCACCACAAGTCCCACAACAATAATACGCTTTACTCTCGCAGCACGTCATGGAAATAGACAACGACAACTTGCCGAAGGATCTAGCTGCATGCCACGCTTTGATTGAACAAGAGCGTGCACGCAACGATGAGTTGGCCACTGAGATGGAGAAGCTTCGCAAATTGCTAAGCCAGTTGGTCAATGGTTCGCGTAGCGAGAAGCGTATTTTAAGTAGCCCAAGCCAGGCTCTGCTTCCTTTCGAAAGTGAAGAAGAGTTTCAAGCTGCCAAGGCAGAGGCGGAGGCGGAAGCCAAGCAGATCGTTGATGAGTATACGGTCAAGCAGCATGAGCGCAAGACGAAGCGACGCAACGAATCGCTTCCATCGCATCTGCCTCGCATTGAAGTTGCCGTGGAAGTCGACGATGCTGTGCGGAACTGCCCGAAACACGGCGAACGTAAACAGATAGGCGAAGATGTTACCGAAACGCTTGTCATTGAACCCCCGAAGGCCTACGTTGAAGTCAGGCGTCATCCGAAGTTTGCTTGCGAAGCGGACAAAAAGTGCGGCGTGACTTCGCCGGAACGTCCCACCGGTTTGGTCGAAGGCAATCGCTACAGCCCGAGCGTGGCTGCGGCGGTAATCGATTACAAGTGGGGGCATTACCTGCCGATCTACCGCCAGCAGGATTTGTTCGCCGCCTGCGGTTGGACGCCAAGACGCAGCACCTTGCTAAACTTGGTCACGGCGGTTGAGTTCGTGGTAGATCCGCTGATCGACTTCATGACTCGCCAAGTTCAGCAAGACGTCGGCGTGGGCCTTGATGACACCCAGTGCCGCATGCTGTTGCCAACGGTTGACCCGGCAGTTGATCCTGCCGATCCCAAGAGTATTCGTCTGGCAGAAAAAATTCGCGAAGCACGGGCCGCAGGCGAGAAAAGTCTGCTAGCCAAGATGTGGGCCTACTCAGGCCTGCATCGAGCGCCCTACAACATCTTTGACTTCCGCGTTTCGCGGCACCGCGATGGCCCGGATGATTTTTTCCGAGCCAGTCAAAATTGCAAAGTCCAAGGTGATTGCTTCTCGGGCAACAAGAGTGTAGTCATGCGCTCCGATGGTCGACTTAAGTTCGTGGCTTGCTGGTCGCACGCGCGCCGTAAGGTTGTCGAGTCGAAAACTTATCAAGAGCAGTCGGATCAGTTGATTGGTATGATCCAGGCCTTATACGATATTGAAACGCGTGGTGCGCAGTTGACAGTGCCCGAGCGCGAACAACTTCGAGCGCGAGAGTCGGCGGTGATCCTCGCTTCGATTCGCAAGTGGCTCGACAGCCCAGTAGTTGCCGACGTATTACCTAAAAGTGATTTCGCGGAAGCCTTGCGTTATATTCGCAATCATTGGTCAGCCTTGACCGCCTACATTGAAGACGGTCGGATCCCAATCGACAATAATCTCGTCGAACAATTGATGAAACAGGTCGCATTGGGTCGTAAGGCTTGGCTATTCGTATCGAACGTCGCCGCCGGAGAGCGTAGCGCCAAGATGATGACGCTGGTGAGCAGTGCCAAACGGCACGACTTGGACGTGCGGCTGTACATCGAAGATGTACTCACACAATTGCTAGCCGGATGTACCGACTACCGCAGCTTGCTTCCCGACATCTGGAAGCAAACTCACCCTGAAGCGATCCGCGTTTACCGCCAGGAGGAGCGTCGCGACAAAGCCGATCGCAAGCAGCTGGCCGCTGCTCGTCGACGATTATTCAAAGCCAGCCTAGCGAAATAGCCCCGTCCAGCCCAAGAGTCGCCTCGCCAGAACCACCTGTAGCTGCTGAGCGCTTACTCTATGAAACAACACCGTTGCACGAACGTTCGTCTGGCTCTGATCTAAGTAAGGACAATTAAGTATGAAAGTCAAATACAAATCTGATTTCCCCGTCACGGACGCTGGGTGCAAAAAGGCGACCGGTCGCACGCTCAAAGAATGGTTTAAGTTGCTGGAATCTCGCGGCGAGAATTTGCAACGACGAGCGACAGTGAATTGGTTGTACGAGGAATTGAAATTGGACGCTTGGTGGAGCACAACCGTGTTCGTTGAATATGAACGCTCCATCGGCATCGTAAACAAGAAGGATGCCAGAATCGAGGGCTACAACATTTGCGTTACCAAAACGGTTGCGGCAACAGTCGCCGATGTCTATTCCGCTTTCACCAAGCCAGCCGAACTGGCCGAGTGGTTTGGCTCTGAGGTTAAAGCGTCAGTCGCAGACGGTGGTTCGTTTGAGGACAAAGATGGCAATTCCGGTGAGTACCTTCGAGTCCGCACGAACAAGGACTTGCGATTCACGTGGACGGGCTCCGACTCTGAAGCGACGACTCAAGTCGATGTCGCGTTTGCCGACAAGGGCAAGGGGAAAACCGGAATTACGCTGACCCACAATCGCATTCAATCCCGCGATGAAGCAGACGGCCTCCGCGCAGCCTGGGGTGCCGCATTTGATTGCCTGAAGTCACAACTCGAAAGTTAAAAATGAATTT
>JBGTBJ010000084.1:0-10899 GCA_041749395.1 Pirellulaceae bacterium | reverse complement strand
GTTGCCTTTCGCTCCGCGAAAGATCTGAAAAAGCCGCTAATCCCAACGCTAATTTCGCGGAGCGATAGGCGACTATCACTACTTTCGCGGAGCGAAAGGCGACTATCGCTACTTTCGCGGAGCGAAAGGCGACTATTTCCCATTGCTAACCAAGTTGAACTGAAGGACTCTCGCGTGAAACACGAAGTGCAAACACGGACAGTGGATGTGCTTGTTATCGGTGGTGGCGTAGCTGGACTGAGTGCAGCGACAGCCGCAGCCTGGTCTGGCAAGTCTGTTGTACTGCTTGAGAAATCCGATTCGATTGGCGGAACTGCCTCTGTTGCAAATGGCAGCATTTGGATTCCCAACAACGAACTCGCAGCGGCTATGGGCATCGAGCACAATACCGAGAATGAGGTGCAATTTATTCTGAGCGAGTGCTGGGATTGCTTTGAGAAAGAAAAAGAATGGTGTGGCGTGAGCAAGCGGACGCACCAACGTGTCAGTCGATTCGTTTCTGCAGGTCGACAAGTAATCTTGGACTTGACGAATGAGCGTGTTCAAACATTCACGCAACTAGACAGGGTCTTTAAAAAGTACTTCTTTTCGGCGAGAGACTCGGTCGAATACGCGCGACAAGCACTCAACTCAAAGAAGTCCACAACTGATGGTGAAATATTGCGAGCAGCCAGTTCTTCATGGGACTATCACTGGGAAAACGAGTTCAATGTGGTGCCGTATGGAAAACATCTCTGGGCAACGATTGATTTGTTCGCGACAACCAAGTTTTTCTATCGAGCGCTTCGAAATCACTTTTGGCACGTCATTCAAAACACGGCATCGATTCGAAGTGCATCCTCGATGGTTGATCAAGTGCCCAAGCTAATTGCTAAGTTTTGGGGGTTTGGCAGTGGTGTCATTTTAGTCGAACGTTTCCGAAGACATCTAAAACGACAGAAAGTTCAGGTATTGAAGTGTCATGAGCTAGTAGCAGTCACGTCCAAGGGCAATCAAGTTGAATCGGTCGATGTGAAGACCGATCAGGGGGAAACGATCACATGGCACGTCAATGACGCATTGATTCTGGCAAGCGGCTGCTTTTCCCACCAGCTCAGCAAGTCTCATGACCAAGGTCCCTATCCCATTAAATCGGCCTGCGTTGCACCCACAAACAACGGAGACGCGATACGGATTTTGAATGACGTCGATGTTCAGATCGCTCGAGACCCACGTCCGTTGCTGGCACAAACGGTATTGCAATTGGCAAAGCAAAAGCGAGGGATTTCGCACGAGCCCGTCTTTTATCTCTATGGTGATAGTTTCTTTTTAGTCGACCGACATGGGCGCAGGGTGATGAATGAGAAACTGAGTTACCATGATCGCGCTCAGCACCATGTTGGGAATGCCGAGCGAGAGTATCTATTTCTCGTTTGTGATCGTCGATTCAAGGAGCGGAACTGGGGACTAGGAATTTCATTGCCGTTCAACCAGAAATATGTAATTCATGGCATGAATGAGTCAAAATTGCAGGTGGAAATCGATCGAGAATTGCTAGCCAACGATTGCCAGTTTCGGCTTGCTGAGGATTTCTCAACCAATTTGCGTCATACAAAAATGACCTTCAATGAATTTGCGCGAAACGGGGCTGACCTGGAATTTGGCCGTGGGAAGAATGCGTTCGACGTTCTTGGATTCATGAAACCGGATCGCGACAACAATTTTCCATCGCGGACTATGTGTCCGCTTGCGGGGGACGAGCTCTATGCTTGCATTTACGGACTTTCGACGTTCAGCACGCATGGCGGGCTCATCTGTGATGAAGACTCGCGAGTCCTGAATTCCGCAGGTGACCCTTGGGACAATTTGTATGCGGTCGGATCCTGCGCCGCAAGTTTCTTGAACGGTCGTTATCCATCCCATGGTATGTCCATCGGAACGGGACTTGTCTTCGGTTACTTAGCAGGCCTTCACGCGACGTCAAACCTGGGACGATTACCCAATTAAATGCCGCAGAATCGAGATCGTCGCTTACATCTGCCTCGCATACGTCTGAAATTTCAGATAGAGTACGCAGGCGGATAATTACCAAAATGATGACCCTGCAGGCTGCTTATTATCACTGTGAAAACTTGGGCTTCAAAATTCAAAACTATGAGTAAGTAATTTAGCGAAGGGTCGGCCATTGAAGGTGATCTGGACACTGGACTGAAGGGTTCGTTAGACAGGCATGTGGATTAGCGAAAAAGGTAACCGACGCTGTTTTGTGTTGACGCTGATAGTCATTGCGTGCTTGGCACCTTGGCTGGTGCGCGCATCTGAGCGGTCCGTCAAGTCAATGTTCAATGGACCGCCAGATTGGATTCTTGAGAGCGTTGAGTATCGACGAGAATACGACTGGTTTAAACGCGTCTTTGAAGAAAGAGATCCGGTGGTGTTGCAGTTTGACAACTGCACCATTGATAACGAACGTCTCGATCTGTTTTCCGACGAACTTCTTTCGTCAGACAATCCGCGAGAGGCCGCGCGTCGAGCTGAATTGTTCCAGTTCGCAATTAGCGGACGAGACATGTTGCGTGAGCTACAAGGGGATGATCTTGATTTGTCTCATCGCTCGGCTGTCTCAAGGCTGAAGGGGGCATTCATCGGCCCAGACGGGAAATCAACATGCATCCTTGTCATGCTGACTAAGACAGGTGTCTACGCGCGGCAAGAAGCCATCGACTTGATTCGGCAGACTGCGTTGCCCTTGTTCTCGATCGAATCCAATGATCTTGTACTTGTTGGAACCGCGGTCGATGGTGCAACGATTGATGAGGCGAGCGTCAAGTCGATCAGCGATTTTTCACTGCCATCAATGATCGTTGCATCGCTGCTTTGTTGGTGGTGCATTCGCTCGCTGTTGTTCACCTGCATTATCTTTTTGGTCGCGCTCGTCGGTCAGGGATTCGTACTCTCATTGGCAACACTGAGCGGCAATCCAATGAATGCGATTGTGATCGTCGTCCCTGCACTCGTTTTTGTACTAACCGTTTCGGCAGGTGTCCATTTAGCAAATTATCACCGTGAGGCGCTTCACGGCCGCACATTCGATCGTGATGCTCCTGCGGCGGCCACCACGCGTCTGGCGATTCGCAATGGATTTTTTCCATGTTTGCTCGCGACCCTTACGACGATCATCGGAACGGCATCACTGTTCGTCAGTCAGATGATTCCTATTGGCGATTTTAGTTTACTGGCCTCAGCGGGCGTTGCCATCACCACATTACTACTGTTCGCGCTGCTTCCCTACGGAATGGATCTCCGCACAAAATGGCTGGCTCGACGCACTGATGCAACGGTGCATCAGTTCGTCAGCGATGGGCGATCGCAAGCTCAGAGAACCGGACGTCTTGCTGGGGCATTGACTTCGCTAATCAGCAGGGGTCCGGGACTGGTAGTTGCCTCCTTTGTCATTGCAATGTTGGTGTTAGCGGTTGGTGGTGCATCGCTAGAGAGCACAGTTAATATCCGGGCATTGATCACCGAAGACAGTAAACTACTACGTGATTATCACAGGTATGAAAGTAAAGTCGGTCCGATCGTCCCGGTCGATATCCTCATTAATTTTCCGAATCCCAGCGATACAAGTTTGCTTCAGCGATTCGAGTTGGTGCGTAACGTGCACGGCTTTGTCAACCAAATGGATGAAGTCGGCAGCACTATGTCTGCGGCGACCTTTTTTCCGGCGGTTCCCAGTAGCGGAGGCTTACGTCGAACAGTGCGGCGCTCCGCGCTGGAAATAAAGCTCAAAAACTCAATCCGGAGATTTGTTGAGGGACACCAGTACGCGACTGACGGAGGACGCGAATATTGGCGTATCACAGCCCGCGTTTCTGCAGTTGACGATACGGACTACGGGCAGTTTCTCCAGGTATTGCGAGAACGCCTTGATCCGTTCCTAGAGAAACAAGGCTTAGGTGTCGATGCGATATATACCGGGGCGCTTCCCGTCACCTACCAAGCCCAGAGAGCTTTATTGGACGACCTATTCCACAGCTATTTGGCAGCGTTTTCGCTGATCGCATTGGTTATGGTTGTGACGCTCCGCAGCCTCTGGGCGGGGCTCCTGATCATGCTGCCCAACCTATTTCCCACATTACTGTTGTTCGGGTCGATGGGCTGGATGGGGGTTCCAGTGAACATTGGCTCCGTAATGACTGCAAGTGTTGCACTGGGAATTGCGGTAGATGATACGCTCCATTTTCTTGTCTGCTACCGTAGAGAAACGGCCAGCGGCAGCGACCCCCAGACAGCAGTTGAACGATGTTTGTCGCATTGCGGCCGGGCGATGATTCATACCACTTTGATCGTCGGCCTAGGGCTGGCGTTCTATTGCCAAAGTGAATTTGTTCCCACCCAACGATTCGCAATGATGATGATTGGCTTGCTTGCGGCTGCCTTGGTCGGCGACATAATTCTTCTACCAGCGCTGTTGCTCAGCCGATTTGGAAGCGTTTTTCTGCAAGTTGACAGGAGCTCAGGTTGAAGTAGACGGTCGTCTACGTGAATCCGAAACAATTGGCGGCTGTAGCCAAACAAATCGGTAACATACGGCCAGATCTTGCGCTAAGAAAATGTTGTTATGCTAGGAAAAAGTCGCTTTCTGGAATTTCCGAACCATCATTAGGGAGCATACTTAGCCCCTCGTGCCGTTCGCGTCGCCAGCTCTTTCTACCTCAGCTAAACGAAAGAAAGCAACCAAACGTGGGCCAGATCGGCCTACGCTGACTAGGCTGTAATGAGCCTCACAGGTTAAAGACGAACATTATGATTTGCGAATCCAAAGACAATAATTCATTTCAGCGCCCCCCATTGGCATTGGTGGGCATCGGCTGCCGATTTCCTGGCGGTGTAACTGACGCTACATCGTTTTGGGAGCTACTCGTCCAAGGGCGATCTGGGATTGTCGAGGTACCAGAGGATCGCTGGAATCGCGATCGTTTCTACCATCCCGATCGATCGATCCCAGGCCGAATGATTACCAAGTGGGGTGGCTTTCTTGGCCGCTTAGATCAGTTCGATCCGCAATTCTGGGGTATCTCGCCACGCGAGGCAGCTCGCATGGACCCGCAACACCGCTGGCTGTTGGAAGTCGCTTGGGAGGCGATCGAAGACGCAGGGATTGCACCGAGGCAATTGCGTGGTGAATCGGTCGGTGTTTTCGTTGGCATCGCGGGCAATGATTATGCCGGTATTCAAATGCCAAACCACGCTGGCACCGACGTTCATACCAACAGTGGCTGCGCGCAGAGCATTGCTTCCAACCGAATCTCTTACTTGTTGGACTTCAAAGGACCGAGTGTTTCGGTCGACACTGCATGTTCTTCGGCGTTGGTTGCGATGTCCCAGGCCTGTCATAGCATTTGGGATGGCCAGTGCAGTGCAGCGCTGACTGGCGGGGTCAATGCAATCATTTCACCTCACGCGACCATCGGCTTCAGCAAGGCGACGATGTTGTCACCCAGCGGACAGTGCTATGCGTTCGATGCGCGAGCAAACGGATACGTTCGCGGTGAGGGTGCTGCGATGGTCTTGATCAAACCGCTCAGCGACGCCATTGAGAATGGTGATCCGATCTACGCGGTCATTCGATCCGCGGTCGTCAATCAAGATGGACACACTTCATCCATGACGGTCCCTGGTGTGGAAGGTCAGTCAGCGATGCTGCGCAAAGCCTATCGCGATGCTGGCATCGATCCGTCCCATGTGACTTATATGGAAGCCCATGGGACAGGCACCCCTGTTGGTGACCCCATCGAAGCTACCGCGCTTGGTAATGTACTTCGCGAGGGTCGTGCGAACGATAACAAGTGCTTGGTAGGTTCCGTCAAAACGAATATCGGCCACCTTGAATCTGGTTCGGGAATTGCCGGATTTCTGAAAGCCGCGCTGGTGCTTCACCATGATACGGTGCCACCGAATCGAAATTTTGAAACGCCCAACCCAAACATCCCCTTTGAGCGTCTCGGTCTTGAAGTCGCGCGCGAACTTCAGCCGTTGCCTCACCTCGATGGTATTACGCCCGTTGCCGCAGTGAATTCATTCGGATTCGGTGGCACCAATGCACACGTTGTCTTGGAAGCGGCGCCGGCAGTGGCAGGCGGCTCAATGGCTAAACCAAAACATGTCAGAGGTTTCACTGGGTCGGTCCAGCGAGGCGTAGGCAAAAATGGCCTTAGTTCCGCTAAAAGAGCTACTCGCCCGCTATTGCTTCCTATCTCGGCACGTGACGAAACATCGCTGGTCAATTATGCGAAACTGATCAAAGAAGCTCTTGGATCTGACGATAACGACCAAGAAATTGCCAATTTCTGTTACTCGGCTGGGGCTCGAAAGGAGCACCATCAAAATCGTCTTGTTGTTCTAGGACGAAACGGCGCCCAGCTGCGATCGCGACTCTCTCGGCGGCTGGCCGATGAAAACGCTAGTGATGGAATTGTGCAAGGAAAATCGACTTCTAATCCTGGCGACATCACATTTGTATTCACCGGACAAGGCGCTCAGTGGTGGCAGATGGGGCGCGAGCTCTATGCATCCGAACCGGTCTTTCGCGATGTCATCGACAGCATTGACGCTTCACTGACGCAGTTCACGTCATGGTCCCTTACTGACGAGATGATGAATCCAGCTTCTGAAACGAGCTCACGGATTCACCTCACAAGTATTGCGCAACCAGCAATCTTCGCGCTTCAGGTCGCCTTGGCCGAACTGTGGAAATCTTGGGGCATCGTACCCACCAAAGTCATTGGTCATAGCGTTGGAGAAGTGGCAGCTGCCTACGTAGCAGGAGTCTATTCGCTCGAGGACGCTGTGCAAATCATTTATCATCGCAGCCGATTGCAAGACTCTGCAGGAGGTGACGGCCGGATGGCCGCAGTTGGAATATCAGCATCAGAGGCCAGTGAACTGATCGGTGAAAACAGCGACCAGCTTCAGATCGCGGTGATTAACAGCCCCAGCATGGTAACGATTGCCGGCGATCGCCAGCCACTTGAAGAGCTTGTTAACCGGCTCAAGAAGGAAGACAAATTCGTCCGCATGTTGCGAATCAACTATGCCTTCCATACTCACCATATGGATCCGATTCGCGAAGAGCTATTGGCAGTTCTTGCTAACATTCAACCACGCCCGAGCCGCATCCCGTTTATTTCGACGGTCGCAGGTTGTGTTCTTCCGGGTGAAAAGTTGGATGCGAAGTATTGGTGGCGCAACGTTCGCCAGCCAGTTCTTTTCGCCACAGCGATGTCGAACCTTGTGCGGGCCGGTAGCCGTCTGTTCTTAGAAGTCGGACCGCATCCAGCGCTGGAGAGCTCGATCATGGATGTGATGAGCGAACAAGGCAAGCAAGGTTCAGTCTTTCATTCATTAAAGCGAGAAACCAGCGAGTCAGAACAAATACTGACGAATCTCGCGGGCCTCCATGTGTTGGGAATTACCATCGATTGGGCAGCTGTCAATCAGTCGACGGAACAACTGGTACGCCTGCCCAAATATCCGTGGAATCATTCATCCTATTGGCTAGAATCCGAGCGATCAGCCAGCGAGCGACTCGATCCCATCCCGCATCCATTATTGGGCTTACGTGTTCCTGCGGAGAAACCAACTTGGCAATTTCAACTGGACCCGCGTCTTTTCGACTATCTGCACGATCATCAGATTTGGGACAGCATTGTTTTTCCAGGCGCGGGA
Source organism: Pirellulaceae bacterium (assembly GCA_041749395.1). Classification (GTDB taxonomy): domain Bacteria; phylum Planctomycetota; class Planctomycetia; order Pirellulales; family Pirellulaceae; genus Laterigemmans. Next base: position 3,189 of record JBGTBJ010000084.1, on the reverse strand, counting down.
TATGGTGAGATCGGACTTGCGATCGCAGCGCAACTATTCCCCAACCAACCTTATGTTGTCGAAGAATTGGAGATCAAGAAAGCGCTATTTGTCTCTGAGGAAAACGTGCCAACAGTCCGGGTGACATTTGATGCGGAGACGAAATCATTCACCGTTCACAGCACCATTGGCAAAGATTCTTGGGATTTGAATGGCCGCGGACGCCTGGTCGAGATGCTGGCGGTCAAACCGGACACGATTGATGTTGAAGCGATACGAAATAGGCTTACGGATCATTTCGACCACGAGTCTTACTATGCCGATTTTGCTGCGGCTGGATATCAGTTCGGTCCTAGGTTTCGGCACGTCAAAAATCTTTGGCGCGTCCCAGGAGAAGTTCTTGCCGAAATCGTTGTCCCCGACGAAATTCAAGCAACTGTCGATCAGTACCGAATCCATCCAGCTGTTCTTGATGCATGTTTCCACGTTTTCAAAGGAATGAAAGCGGTAGACGATCCCGCCGAGCATTTCTATTTGCCTGCTCATGTTCGTCGCATCCGCCTCTATTGCGAACAACCGAGTGGGCGACTCTGGGCGCACGCAAAAGTGGTCTCCGCCGAGGAACATACGATCTCTTCCGATATCTGGGTTTATGACCAAAACGGAAACCGTGTCGCTGACGTTCTCGGCTTCCGAGTCGATCGCATGAAACAGGGAGGGAACGAAAGCGAGCTGGATGATTTGTACTTCCAACACACCTGGGAAAAATCGAAGCTGCGCGGAAGTCGAATTGATGGCACTTGCAATTTTGCAAAAATGTCGGACATCGTCCAACAAACAAACCGACAATCCGCTGATGTCCATGCCAGACATAATCTCTCAAGCTGCTACCACGATTTCGCGCCGAGATTAGAAGCCGTCGTACACCAGCTGATCGAGAACGCGTACCTGCAACTTGGCTGGAACCCCAATGTCGGCGATCGAATCAACTTTGAGCAATTCATAAGTCAGCTCAATATTGTTCCTCAGCATCATCGACTGGTGCGCGCACAACTTGGTTGGTTGGTGGACGCTGGTCTGCTTTGTGTTACCGAAGACGGCCAGTGGCAGGTCGTCTGTATTCCAACGTTTGTCGACGTCGCACGCGAACTTGATGCATTAGAAAACGAATATCCGCGAGCGGCTTCCGAAGTCAAATTGCAACGAACGACGGGCAACGCGCTCGCTGGAGTACTGTGTGGCGATGTTGATCCAGTCCATCTGCTTTTTCCAGGTGGTTCTTCTGAACTGCTGGAAACGTTTTACGTCGATGCATTTGATTTTCCCGCATACAATGATTTGATTCCTGCAGCCGTGGAACAGGCAATCAAAAAGTTGCCAAAGCGTCGGTCGCTGCGGGTCTTGGAAGTGGGGGCAGGTACCGGTTCGTTGACGAAAGCGGTTCTACCAGTACTGCCAAGCGACCAGACCGATTACTTGTTTACTGATGTTGGCCCAGCTTTTCTTTCCAAAGCAAAACTTCGCTTCGCCGAATCGCCATTCATCCAATACACGACACTCGACATCGAACGAGACCCCGTTGAGCAAGGAATTGCAAACGGAAGCGTCGACTTCATCCTTGCCACGAATGTCTTACACGCTACAGCCGATCTCAAGAACACATTGGGAAACCTAAAATCGTGTCTCGCTCCGGGCGGCATGTTGATGTTCCAGGAAGTCGTACGGCGTCGGGCCGCATGGGATAATGTATTTGGATTGCTGGAGGGTTGGTGGAAATACACCGACACGGACCTACGTCCCGAGTCGGCATTGCTACAAAGAGAGCAATGGAAATCATTGCTCAAGGAATGTGGGTTCACCGATGTTGGATGTTTTCATTGTTCCCCCAATGATGACGAAGCCGAGCAATCTGTTTTTGTCTCTTTCGCACCGCAGTCCGGCAAACAACCGGAACGAACTAGCGATTCGCAATCAGATCTTGGCAGTTACCTGCTATTTGCCGATCAATCCGGCGTGGCAGAAAATGTTGCTAGGACGCTGCGTAAGAGTGGTTATAGAGCGATTAAGATAAGCTTGGGGCAGAACTTTTTGAGAAGTGGTGACGATGAATTCACTATCACTTCCACATCCAAGTCCGAAATCGCCAGTGTCCTCAGCCAAACAATCACTCCAGACCGGCCGCTGCATGGCGTTGTGCATTGCTGGAGCCTCGATCATCCATCCACACCGCAACTTTCGACTGAACTTCTCGCAACGTGCCAGCAAACCGGAGTGCTAAGCGTTCTGAAACTGGCCCAAGTTTTGGCGGATGATCAAGTTCTTACAGAAAGCCGCGATTTAGCTGAAGACATTGTTGTGGCGCCACCGCGCGTGTACATCGTGACCCGCGGTACGCAGCATGTTGTCAGTGGAGACATGGTCCAAGGCATTGCTTCCTCACCACTGGTCGGTATCGCTCGTGTTGCCAATAACGAGTACCCTCAATTCCGCTGGACAACGATCGACTTGGAGAATGACGCGACTGCGTATGAAGTGGATGATATAGTCGACGAATTGTTGTGCCGCGATGGCGAACTTGAGTTGGCGTATCGCAATGAGCTTCGATACGGTAACCGGCTTCGTGCACTAAAATTCGAGGATATAACTAAGCGCACCGTCAATGCAGTTCGCAGCGATGGTTCGATTATCCCTTACCGCGTCGAGACCGACAGGCCTGGAATCCTCACAAACCTTTCGCTCCACGAGACCGTTCGCCGCCAACCCAGTGCCGGTGAAGTCGAGGTTCAGATTCGGGCTGGTGGGATCAACTTTCGCGATGTCATGAAAGCTTTGGCAATGTACCCAGGCAACCCCATTGACCTGTTGTGGTTCGGGGATGATTTCGCCGGAACCGTTCTGCGAGTGGGAGATGGAGTAACTGATTTGCAGCCTGGCGACGAAGTTGCTGGAATGGCGCCGTATTCGTTTAGGGCGTACAGCACCGTTGACCGTCGAATGCTGTTCAAGAAGCCCAAGCACATGAGTTTTGAGAAGGCGGCAACACTTTCGACTGTTTTCTTAACAACACACTAGGGTGCGATCCGCGTAGTGCGCCCTGATTCAGTTCGATTGATATTTAAAAAAAGAGGCTTCCTCCTAGAGAATGTTGGTTCTCACACTAACAGCCCAGGAAAGGAAGCCTCATGGATGTCCAAGATAACGCCGGAAGCA
>JBGTBJ010000083.1:0-62650 GCA_041749395.1 Pirellulaceae bacterium | reverse complement strand
CTAATTTGAACGCTAATTTGAACGCTAATTTGAACGCTAATTTGAACGCTAATTTGAACGCTAATTTGAACGCCAACTTTGAACACAACTTTGAACACAACTTTGAACACAACTTTGAACGCCAACTTTGAACGCCAACTTTGAACGCCAACTTTGAACGCCAACTTTGAACGCTACTTTCGCGGAGCGAAAGGCGACTATCGGAGCGAAAGGCGACTATTGGAGCGAAAGGCTACTATGACTAGTCGACGAGGATTTCTTCATTCATTTGCGGGTGGACTCTCCAGCATCGCGTTTGCGTCGCTGTTGCAATCTGAATTGTCACGAGCAGGCGAGTCCAGTCATGGCCAAAGCCCCTCGGGAATACCTCATTTTGCTCCCAAAGCCAAACGGATTATTTGGTTGTTCATGCGCGGTGGTGTCAGCCATATGGAGAGTTTTGATCCCAAGCCAAGGCTCACCGAGTATGCTGGTAAATCGATCTCTGAGACACCATGGAAGAGTGTGCAAGATCCAGAGAAGCTCAAAAAAGTACGTGTGGTTGTTGTCAATGACGCCAACGGACAGCAACGATCCACCCTATATCCGCTGCAAATCGGTTTCAAGAAGTACGGTGAGAGTGGCATTGAAGTAAGCGATTGGTTCCCGCATATCGGCGAACGTATCGACGATATAGCGGTAGTTCGATCGATGTGGACGACGGACGATAACCACGGTGCACAGGTTCAATTTCACTCGGGACGGCATATGCTGGAACCGCGAGTTCCCACGATCGGTGCATGGGTCAATTATGGGCTCGGAACGTTAAACGAAAACTTGCCACAGTTTATCAATATGGGGCCGCGTTTCTTTGATACCCGAGACGGTCACTATTTGGGACCTGCCTTCGATGCCGTGCCTTTGAAAGTGGATCCCAGTAATCCGTTGCCCTATGCGCGTCCGCAATTGGACTTGTCAGATGCCGAACAGAAGATTGATTTCCGCTTGATGCGGCAATTAAACACAATCGCTGCGGAACGGTATCCAGAGGATGGTATGCTCGACGCGCGAATGAAGGCCTATGAACTGGCCTTCCGCATGCAAACGGCGGTTCCACAGGTGATCGATTTCTCTCAAGAAACGGCGGATACCGAAAAACTCTATGGACTCGATGATCCGATTACCAGGCCCTTTGGGTTGCAGTTGCTAGCCGCCCGACGATTCGCCGAACAAGGAGTGCGATTCATTCAAATTATGCATGGAGACGGTGCCGCTGGAGCGTGGGATGCCCATTCAGGTTTAAAGAACAATCACAGCGAACTTGCCAAACAGGTAGACCGTCCCATTGGCGGTCTGCTCAAAGACCTCAAACAACGTGGTCTGCTCGACGATACGATTGTCGTTTTCGCTACTGAGTTCGGACGCACTCCGGGGTCGCAAAGCTCAGATGGACGTGACCATCATCCCTTTGGATTTTCCATCTGGATGGCAGGCGGCGGCATTCGTGGTGGCATCGTACATGGAGCGACGGATGAAATTGGTTTTCATGCGGTCGAAAATCCACACTATGTGACTGACGTCCATGCTACTCTGATGCATCAATTGGGGTTGGATCCACGGCGACTCGAGTTGGCAGATCACAAGCGACTGGAACGCGATTTCGGAAACCCAATTCACGAAATTATTGGCGCATAAATCACTTCACTGGGTGAGTTCAGTTTGCAAAGCAGTCTGGCAGTGCATTATCTTATCCGTGGATCGCTCTCTGAGAGCTTCCGCACGCAACTATCCCCACGTTTTGAATTCAACCCACCTTTGAGAGCCTCATCATGAAGCGGCGTACTTTCTTAGCTAGTTCCTGTGCAGCCAGCGCGGCGGCAATGTTGCTGGGGCAACGCGCTTGGTCGCTCGATGTGAGTGAAGAGCGAAATATCTATACGACGCTAAAAATTGGGATGGTAGGTGTACCTGGTTCCTTGACCGACAAATTCCATGCGGTAAAGGACGCCGGTTTTGATGGTGTTGAACTGGATGCGCCAGGATTCAACGTAGAGGAAGCATTGGCGGCCATCAAAGCCACCGGCCTGCCTGTGGACGGCACAGTCGGTTCTAGTCACTGGAGCATTCGCCATACCAGCCCCAATGCTGATGAACGCAAGACCGCCTTGGATCATCTAAAGCAAGCGATTCGTGACACGCACGCTGTAGGCGGCCATACGACTCTGTTAGTGGTAGGGCATGGACAAGATGGTGAGGAAGCTGAACTGATTGAACGAAGTGTTGAAAATATTTCCAAGGCGCTTCCGCTCGCTGCAGAGCTGGGTGTGATTATTGCAGTCGAAAACGTTTGGAATCACTTTCTGTATGATCATCAGGGTGGCCGCGATCAGACGGCTGATAAATTGGCCGCCTATATCGACGCATTTCAATCGCCCTGGGTGGGGATGCAATTCGATATCGGTAATCATTGGAAGTATGGTGACCCGGCTGCATGGATTCGCACCCTGGGCAAACGGGTCGTCAAGTTGGATGCGAAGAGTTACTCGCGCGGAAAAGAAGATTGGGGCAAGACTATTACGGACGGCGACATTGACTGGGCAGAAGTTCGGTCAGCACTGAAAGATATTAACTTTAGTGGCTGGGCGGCTGCAGAAGTTGGTGGTGGAAATGCTGCTCGGCTGACTGAAATTAGCAAGGATATGAAGGTTGCATTTGGAATTGCCTAACTCACTGGATTGGTATCAATGAATCGAAGGCAAATTGGCTGGGTTGGTTTGCTCTGTATCGTGTCGTTAGGTTGCGGAACGAAGCCTGAAACGAAGCCAACCTCCGAGAGGTCTAGTCTTGGCGATATTGCAGTAACGATAGAGTTTCCCGACGGAAAGGATTCCATTAAGGAAGTTGTGGACTCTGCTCGCGAGGGAGACACCGTGCTGGATGTATTGCAGCAACTGAAGCTTGTTTCCGTTGAATCTCATGGAACCGGTGGCAATGCGTTCGTTACGAAGATCGGCGACTTAGAAACATCCGCTGGCGAAGGCTGGTTGTTTTATGTCAACGACCAGTGGGCAGACCGAGGAGCGGGTGCATTTGAGCTGCACAAGGGAGACACGGTTCGTTGGAAGTACGGTAGTTTCAGCGAATAGTGGATTTGTGAGCCTCGATCTTTAGTCGATCGATCTCCAAAAGACTGCTGAGGTCATCACGAGAGTGAAATAAGAAAGGGCTGCAATCCAGTGGATTGCAGCCCTTTCGTTTTATCAGTGAAACTGTCTGGTGTCAGACGGATTACTCAGCAGTCGGAATCAATGGGCCTTCGCTTCCGCCAAGACCACCCTTGAGTTCTGCTTCGCCAGCATTGCGTTGGCGTTCTTCTTCGGCAGCCGCCTCTTCCTGTTCTCCATCCCAGTCAACGCGTTTACGGGACAAGCCGATCTTTCGTTCGTCGGTGTCGACGCGCAAGATCTTGACTTCGATATCATCGCCGACCTTGACGATTTCTTCTGGATCTTCGACTTTGTGTTCAGCCAGTTCCGAGATGTGGAGCAGACCTTCCAGTCCATCTTCGAGTCCAACAAACACACCGAAGTTGGTGATCTTGGTGACCTTGCCATGAACAATTTGTCCAGGCTGGTATTTCTCAGGAATGTCGGAATCCCATGGATCGTTATCCAATTGCTTGAGACCCAACGCGATACGACGTCGTGATTGATCGACGCTGAGCACGCGGCATTCGATCTCTTGCCCCTTCTCAAGCATTTCGCTGGGGTGGCTGATCTTACGAGTCCATGACATATCGCTGACGTGCAGCAAGCCATCGATCCCTTCTTCCAATTCAACAAACGCACCGTAATTGGTGAGGTTGCGAACGCGACCTTTGACATCCGAACCTTCGGGATAGCGTTCGACCACTTCGTCCCAAGGATTCTTTTGCGTTTGCTTCATGCCCAAGCTGAGCTGTTGACCTTCGGGGTCGACGGCCAAAATCTTGACCTCGATGGAATCCCCGATATTCACCAATTCGCTGGGGTGATTGACTCGCTTGGTCCAGCTCATTTCGGAGATGTGTACCAGGCCTTCGATGCCCGCTTCGAGCTTGACGAACGCACCGTAGCTCATCACGTTGACAACTTCGCCTTGGTGTACCGATTCGACCGGGTACTTGGTCTCGATGTTTTCCCAAGGATTGCGATCTTTTTGCTTCAAACCGAGAGCAATCTTTTGCTTCTCGCGATCGATATGGAGCACCTTGACTTCGATTTCTTGGTCGATGGTGACCATTTCGCTTGGGTGACCGATGCGTTCCCAAGCCATATCGGTGATGTGGAGCAAACCATCGATTCCGCCGAGGTCCACGAATGCACCGAAATCGGCGATATTCTTGACGATCCCCTTGCGGATTTGGCCAACTTCCAATTCCTGCATGAGATACTTGCGATCTTCTTCGCGCTGACGTTCGATGAGCGAACGACGGCTGATAACAATGTTTCGACGTGTATCGTCGATCTTGAGGACTTCAGCCTGAATGACACGGCCGATGAAGTCGCCAATGTCGCCGGGACGACGAATATCGACTTGGCTTCCTGGCAAGAAGACGCTGACACCGATATCGACCAGCAAACCGCCTTTGATTTTTCTCACTACGGTGCCCGTGACCACTTGGCCTTCGGCAACCGATTCCATCATCGCTTCCCACTGGATGATCTTCTCGGCCTTGCGCTTGCTCAGCGAGATCATGCCATAGGGATCGTCCGCCGCGCCAAGTTCGTCTTCCATCTCCTCGATCAAGACCTTGACGATATCGCCAAGCTTGGGAGGGTCTTCATCGCTGCCCCACTCATCGAGGCTCACCGTACCTTCGCTCTTGAATCCAACGTCGATGAGCGCCCATTCTTCGTTCAGCTCGACAATTCGGCCGTTGACGATTTTGCCCGAGTCATAGTCTTGTTGTTCTTGCTCAAGGGCATCGAGCAGTCGCTCTTCTACTTCTTCGGCTGGCACCAAAGCGGCCAACTCTTCTGCCAAACTGTCGTCTTCTAGAAAGCGAATAAGATTGCGATTTACCATAACGAACTCTGCGGCTGTCATGCCCCTGTCTCCATTCGAATCGTGCGAAACGCCTTTAGCAGCGACTTCACAACAAAATACGAAAAACAGGGTAGCCGGGGGGGTTAGAGGATGAAGCTAAAAATTTGACGATCGCGGCAAACCATTTGCCGAATACAACCGACGCCACAAGAACGGGTGACATAACCCGAAAAACTACCAAAGCCGCGCAAATACCACAACGGCCGTTTACCCTGTTAGCCCAACAAGATTCTGTTATTGTCGTGCATCGAAGCCTGCAAAATTTACAAACTGAATAGATTTAGCGCTATGAACCCATCTCGCACGACTACGCCCGCTTCTTCACCCGAAAAAACTTTGCGACTAGCCGTCGGGGGGGATCATGCAGGTTTTTTCCTAAAACAGGATTTAACGGGCTGGTTGTCGGTCCAGGTGACCGAGCTAATCGATTGTGGCGCATTCAATTCGGAGAGCAGTGATTACCCAGATTTCGCTGTTGCCGTCGGTGCTGCTATTCGCGAGGGGCGTGCCGACCGCGGCCTATTGATTTGCGGCAGCGGCGTTGGAGTCTGCGTAGCGGCGAATAAGATAGTGGGTATCCGTGCAGCCATGTGTCACGATACCTATTCTGCTCACCAAGGGGTCGAGCATGATGACATGAACGTGCTTTGTATCGGTGCACGCGTCATTGGCCCCGAGCTGGCCATGGAAGTGATCCGCGCCTACTTGCATGCTACCTACACTCCGCAAGAAAGACATGCTCGTCGCTTAGAAAAAATACTCGAAATCGAGCGGGGCATGCACTCTTAATGGGTGGCGCACTGGTCCAATTCTCTAGGAAGCTTTTGCAGCCCGGGATCACACAGCCATCGTCATTTAGAAATCATTGCTGAGATGATTTATTCGATTCCAGCAATAGCTTCAAATTTTTTGCGGCTTCGCGAGTCTGCTTGCGAAGCCCCATTCGAATGAGCGGTCCCATCAGTTTGCCAATAACAGTTTTGGGTGTGATGCCGACGGCATGTGTGGTCTTCGTACCGCTCGGCGACGCAGCGACGTGCAGATCTACAGACACTTCGAACATGGTGTCGAAGTATTTGCAGTGGAGGCGTTCACCCGGCAGGCGCGCCACGATGACTCCTGCCATCTCCGACTCGCGTCCTCCTTGTCTGTAAACATACTTAAGTTTGTCTCCGACGGCCGTTGGCCCATCTCCAATCTTCGACAGGGACACACAGGGTGGCAGCCACTTTGCCGTGAGGGGCAAATTATCAATTGCCGCAAAAGCAAGTTCTGGCGTGGTCTTAATCAGCTCTTCATGTTGAAATTCAATAGCCATCAAACCACTCTTCGGTTAAAAATTGGTGTCGGGGACGCGCGCGATGACTTCGCGAGCTCTTTTGCCAATGCCACACTCTCTTGCGACAGCCTTTCCAAGCCAACGGAATATTTCTTCTCGTTTACTAAGATTTCGGCCGATTGTTCCGTGGCGCCGAAAAACTAATCATAGATTGTCTTTCCGTCAATTGACGTCCAAGGAAACGCTCTCCAGTTCGTCTCTTTCGATAATGGCTGGATTTGCAAGTCGAGCGAATCAAAATAGCGGATTCGATTCGGAATGGTGCTGGCAATTTTCTCTCGCTGCTGCGCATCTAGCCGTTCAGGTTTCCATCTATAAGCAAGGTATAGCAAGAAGCTCTCTGCAATATCTTCACGTTCGGGGTTATCGCTTGCATAGCGAGAGATGAACTCTTTATCTAACTTTTGCGCTAGTTGCCAGCGAGTGTTAGTCGCATGACAAGCATCGAGCGAAGTATGGGACGCCTCGTGCACTAATGCCTCCTCAAGTTTCCCCTCTGGCAAGCTCTTGTTTGTAGCTTCTGTGTGTAACATGAGATTGTTATTCCCACCTCCCGCTGGATGATCCCCATCATGAATCCAAACTGTTTTCAGGTCCTTGCGTAGCGACTTTGGCATGCGGCCATTGCTTGTCTTGCATTTGGAATTATGGATTCTACCTATCGCCAGTCGATTCGCTATACTGGCGATCCCACCCCTTAACTTTTCTCACCGAGATGGCGAACATCGTGTTCAAACCCACCCCATTCATTGTTGCTTGTGCCATTGCTTGGCAGGCGAATCTAAACGCAGTTGCACAGGAGCAACCAAACCGGACGGTCCCCGTTATCTTTGATACGGATATCGGCAATGACGTTGACGATTGCTTGGCTCTGGGCATGATTCATGCACTGGAGTCCCGGCACGAGTGTAAGTTGCTTGCGGTGACTGTTACTAAGGACCACGCTGATGCGGCTCCGTTCGTGGATTGCATTAATACATTCTATGGTCGCGGAGCCATTCCTATCGGAGTTTGCCGGAGCGGAGTAACGCCAGAGCCCGGCAGTTTCAATCGCCTGTGTCAGATACAAGATGAGAATCACGATCGCTATCCTCACGATCTTCGTAGCGGTGGAGATGCAGAATCGGCCGTTGTTGTTTTGCGAAAGACTTTGGCTGCGGCTGAGGACAACAGCGTGGTCGTGATTCAAGTTGGCTTTTCAACCAACCTCGCTCGTTTGCTTGATTCGCCCGCCGATGAAATTAGTCCGCTCAGTGGAGGTCAACTGGTCTCAACGAAAGTGAGGCAGTTGTCAATCATGGCCGGAGCATTTGCAAAGATCCCAGGAGAAAATGGAGACTGGGTCGAGCACCGCGAATACAACGTTGTACAAGACTTGGCCTCTGCCAAGCAATTAGCAGCGGAATGGCCCACTGAAATTCTTTGGAGTGGTTTTGAAATTGGACTGTCACTGCCCTACCCTCACCAAAGTATCTTGAAGGACTATCGATATGTTGCGCATCATCCCTTAGCGGAGGCGTATCATCTCTATATTCCTCCTCCACACGACCGACCTACGTGGGATTTAACCAGCGTCTTGGTAGGGATTCGTCCAGACCGCGACTACTTTGGCTTGTCGCCGCAAGGACATGTGACGGTCGAGTCCGATGGTTTGACTCGCTTTACAGAAGACGCCAGCGGCAAGCATCGTTATCTCACTCTGACGGATATTCAACGTGCACGCACGTTGGAGGCATTGCAAATTCTATCGAGCCAACCGCCTCAGCAATGAGCACTAAACCTCCGAAAATCACTGTACTTGGATCTATCAATATGGATCTGATGGTTCAATGTGACCATTTGCCTCGACCAGGCGAGACATTGCTGGCTGATCGATGTTTGGAAGTGCCAGGCGGCAAAGGGGCCAATCAAGCGGTTGCCGCAGCTCGCTGCGACGCAGCGGTGCATATGATTGGGCGAGTCGGTGACGATGCGTTTGGTCCTCGCTTGTTAGAGCAATTGCGGGTCGAGGGATTGAATATCGCAGGGGTTGCTACTTCTCTTAGGACCTCCAGCGGTCTTGCCATCGTTTCGGTGGATCGCAACGGCGAGAACAGCATTGTTGTCGTGCCAGGCGCAAATGGGCTGGTAAGCGAAGCAGATGTTGATGCCCACCGTCAAGTGATCATTGATAGCGATGTCCTGCTGTTGCAGTTGGAGATTCCTCTATCGACATGCATTGCGGCCATTCGATTAGCGCGTAATGCTGGAGTGCGAGTCATCATGAATCCAGCCCCAGTGAACGGCAGCGTCAAGGCGGAAATCCTGGATGTCGATCTATTGTGTCCCAATCAAACAGAAGCCGCCATGTTGCTGGGACGTGCGATTGAGAATCCAGAGGATGCTTTGATCGCCGTTTGCGAATTAGCCAATCGTGGGCCCAGAAATGTGATCATTACGCTGGGATCCGATGGCGTCGTTTGGGGCGATTCCGAGCAAAGCCAGTGGATGAAGGCTTTCTCCATAGCCAGTGTAGATACAACGGCGGCAGGAGATGCATTCGTGGGGAGTCTGGCTGTTTTTTGGGCTGAGAGTGGGAATTTAGAAATCGCCATCCGGCATGCGTGTGCGGCGGGCGCGATCGCGGCGACACGACACGGTGCGCAACCGAGCCTTCCCTATCGCGACGAAGTCATAAGCTTGGCTCAATTCGCAGTAGACGGACCGAAATACAATTAAGAACAAATCAAATTGGAGAGCTATTGTGTCAAAGTACTTAGGGCTGTTGTTGCTTATCGCCAGTGGTTGCGGTGCCCAACAAACTGCTGATTCGAATAACAATCCGAGTCCTCTTGCTGCAAAAAACGAACAAGAAAAACCTCGCATCGCGCTGATCATGAAATCGTTGGCGAATGAATTTTTTTCTACGATGGCCAAAGGGGCTGAGGCACATCAGAGCGAACACCCGAGCGATTACGACTTAGTCGTAAACGGTATTAAAGATGAACGTGACTTGAGTCGCCAAGTTGCTATCGTTGATGAAATGGTCGTAGGCGGAGTGCAAGCGATCGTTATCGCACCGGCTGATTCTAAAGCCTTGGTTCCAGCGCTTCGTCGGGCCATCCAAGCTGGCGTGGTTGTGATCAATATCGATAATCGACTTGATGTCGATGTCATGAAACAAGAAGGAGTCAGCATTCCGTTTGTTGGTCCTGACAATCGCAGCGGAGCAAAAGCCGTTGGTAGTGTGATCGCTGCCAAATTATCGAAAGGCGATCAAGTTGCGATTCTTGAGGGCTTACGAACATCTGACAACGGAACGCAACGTCGATTGGGTTTTGAAGAGGCAATGAGCGACGCAGGAATACAGATTGTGGATAGCCAATCCGCGGAATGGGAAATGGCCAAAGCAAACACTTTAGCCGCGTCGATCCTTAGTGAGCATCCTGAAATCAAGGCTCTATTGGCGGCAAACGATAGTATGGCATTAGGAGCGTTGGCCGCGGTGAAAAGTACGGGGCGAACTGACATTCTGATCGCTGGCTTTGATCATATAAGCGCGGTGCAAAAAGCAATCGCTGACGGTAGCATCTTAGTGACTGCGGACCAGCATGCCGATCAATTGGCTGTATTCGGCATCGAAGCAGCATTGGCTCAATTGAAAAGTCCCTCCAATGCGCCGAGCGACATACAAACAGTAGTAGATATCATCCGCGCGGAAACTCCCTAGTCTCTGGGTTTCATTTTAGGAGTCAACCGGTAATGTGCAGCGCTTTGAACGACTAATGCCATGAATAACCGCCCCTTGCCTCCACTATTTACCGCTAAGGGAATATGCAAACATTATGCCGTGGCTGTGCTGCGCGATGTTGACTTGGCGATTCATGGCGGAGAGATTCATGCGTTAATGGGAGCCAATGGAGCAGGTAAGAGTACGCTCAGCAAAATAATTGCTGGAATGGTACAAGCATCGAAAGGAGTGATGTCGTTAGCGGGAAATGCGTATGCTCCTAGAGATAAGGTGGCAGCCGAGCGCAGTGGCGTGCAAATCGTACATCAGGAGTTGAGTCGTATTCCCACTCTTACTGTCGCCGAAAATTTGTGGTTCGGCAGTTGGCCGACGAGATGGGGTGTTATCAATCGAACTGAGCTGCACCGCCGCACGCGAGACGCGTTGTCAAAGTTTGGACTTGACCATTTAACGCCCGATCAACTGATCGATGGATTGGGTATTGGCACGCAGCAAATGTTGGAGGTAGCCGCGGCCCTGTTACGGCCTTGTCGAGTCCTCATTTTGGACGAGCCCACCGCCGCGTTGAGCATTGCTGAGACCGAACGATTAATGGAGTGGCTAAGAGTTCTAAGAACTCAAGGTGTTGGGATTCTATATATCAGTCATCGCATGGAGGAAATTCGTCGTCTTGCCGACAAGGTGACCATTCTTCGGGACGGAGTGGTGGTCCATTCGTCGTCTCTGGAGAACATCGCATCAGACCAGATGATGCAGGCGATGGCTGGACCGGATGTCTTGTCGAAGGAGACTGAGCATCGCTCCTGTCAGGATAAAAGCCAAACTGTCTTGCGAGTAGAGGATTTGTCAGATGGGCACAAGTTGCTTGACATATCACTTTCATTGTGGCGTGGGGAGCGGCTCGGTATTGCCGGTCTGGTAGGTTCGGGCAGAACCGAGCTATTGGAAACGATTTTTGGCGCTCGTCGTTCTGAACATGGGTTAATAACAGTAGCAAATCAAGAACCGCGCAGGCTTTTCCGAAATCCAGCCGAGGCAGTTGCTGCAGGACTGGCACTCGTTCCTGAAGATCGAAAGAAACAAGGCTTGTTGCTATCTCTTTCCGTGCGAATCAACGTAACGCTGAGCTGTTTGCGCAGAAGATTTTGTCGATTCGGCATCCTATCACAGGGCAGGGAGCAAAAGGCGGTCGCGCAAATCTGCGATAAATTGCAAACTCGTTACTCTGGAATTGAACAAAGTTTGGATCGGTTGAGTGGTGGCAATCAGCAGAAAATTGTATTAGCTAAATGGTTAATGCAAGATGCTGAAATCTTTTTGTTGGATGAACCAACACGCGGTGTTGATGTTGCGGCGAGGCAACGCATTTATCAATTGTTGGAGGAACTTGTTGCGGCGGGAAAAGGAATTATGACTGTTAGCAGTGATTTGGATGAGCTCATGGCTATTAGCGATCGCATCGTCGTCATGTCAAATGGCAGGTTGACCGACTGCATGGAGCGTGGCGAATGGACTCGCCAGCGAATAACCGAGGCCATGTTTGCTGGCTTTGGAGAATCGCCATGAACCGCGGGATTTACTCGTCGCTGATGTTGTTGTTTGCGTTGGTCTTGATGATCGGTTTCTTTGGTGTTTGCACCAAGAACTTTCTTCAGCCCAACACATTTTTTTCCATTGCCAATCAGATTCCTGCACTATCGCTTGTCGCTGTGGGCATGACTTTTGTTCTGTTGATTGGCGGAATTGATTTATCGGTGGGTTCCGTGCTGGCCCTATCGTCCGCCGTGTTAGGGACGCTGATGGTCGATCATGGTTGGAGCTTATTGGCGGCCATGCCGGTTTGCGTCATGACCGGGGCATGCTGTGGCCTACTCAATGGTATCGTTTCGGTAGGAGCTAAGATTCCGTCATTTATCGTCACCTTGGGAATGTTAGAAATCGCCAGAGGAGCAGCGAAGTGGGTCAGTGATTCGCAGACAAAGTATATTGGCTCGCCAGTCGCTTGGATGGGCGAACCGATCGGCGGGATAGGGCTATCGCCGGCTTTCATCTTCGCGATCTGTGTGATCATCCTAGCGCAGCTGGTATTGAGCTGCACATTATTTGGGCGCTATTGTGTCGCAATCGGTACGAATGAGCGGGCCGTGGAAATGTCGGGGATTCGGCCTGCGTTCTATAAGATAACCGTGTTTGCTGCCTGCGGCTGCTTGTGCGGTGTCGCTGCGTTGGGTCAAACGTCATTACTTTCGTCGGCGGACCCTAATGCGGCCATAGGAATTGAATTATCTGCCATTGCTGCTTGTGTCATTGGAGGAACAAGCTTGATGGGGGGGCGAGGAAATGTAGTCAAGTCGTTTATAGGAGTTCTGATTATTGCCGTACTGCAGACGGGTTTGGCTCAAATGGGAGTTTCGGACCCGATGAAACAGATCATGACGGGAGTAGTCATTGTCGTTGCTGTGCTTATGGACGCCCTGCGAGTAGGCGCGAAACACCATTCCTAAGTTACTCGGCCAGAGCAATCGCCTCTTCAATCGCTTCGACATATTCACGGTCGGTAAAATTCAATCGCGATTTTAAATCCGCCAGCATCGCGAGTTGGCCTGGACTGAGGTCACCTTCCGCACTTGCAGCAAGAAATGCTGCTTGAAGAATGGTCATGCTCTGCGATTGATTCCATCTTTTCTTGCACGACTCAACATAATTAGCAGCGGTGATGCCCAATCGAGCTGCTGAGGCACAGAGTGAGCCAAGCTCTTCCCGATCGATGGGGCGATCCAGCAAACTGTGTGCAACCGTCAGTAATGCCGAAATCTCTTTCTCGGTAATGGTCCCGTCCGCCGTGGTAATGAGAATCGCAGTTCGCAACCCATCCTCACGGAACTGTGCGGCCTGGACTTCCTCATGCATCTCGCGATTCATTTCCAGCACGCTGACATCCCAATTGGCTTTGCACCCATCACATTGGATGAAAAGTTCAGCGCCACCTACGGGGATAACCGGAATGAAGTAAATCGTCAGGAATGGGCGTTTAGCACGGAGGCGATAACTGCGGTTGGTTTGGCAACCTGGGCAATAGAAATCGCCAGTTTCCCGGGTCCGCGTGAGATTCATCGTGCCAATCAAGATCATTTCTCTGCGAGAGTTGGGAAGGTGCGAAAGGGTAGCGGAGTGGATTAGTTTTACGGATGTAGCGATTAAGTCAACTTGTGACGATCAGGATGCCGATTTTCTCTAGGATACGTTGAAGTGCGGTCGAAATGTTGGTTTTGGTTCAGAATAATGAACGGGTGATCTCCTATGAGTCTACTGCCGGTCGTTACGCCACGAACCAGCCAAGCGCTTCAGCAGCAAAGATTGGTGTTTCAGGTCAACTCTGACCAGGTTGGATTGCAGCGACTCTATGATCAATTGAGTACGGGCCATCGTGTGCTTAGTGGTTCGGATGATCCTGCTTCAGCCGTTCGGGCGCTAGGCTTTCAATATGGTGTTGCTCAATCGGAGCAACTTAAGCGAAATGCAAATGTTGCGACAGGATTTTTGCAATCGGCCGACTCGGCATTGGGATCGATTGACGAAGCGCTGACCAGTGCCCGGGGGACTGCCGTCTACGCCGTGCAGAACATTTTAAGTGACGATGAACGCGCTGCCGCAACCAATGAGATTGAGCAAGTTATCTCGCGGTTGTATTCCTTGGGGAATGATTCCTTTCGTGAATCCTATTTGTTCGGTGGTGTGTTAACTGACGCGGCCCCGTTAGCGCGCGACGGAAACAGTATCGTGTTTTCAGGAAACGACGCGGTCGCGCGGGCCGCTTTGGCCAACGATACTACGGTGGAAACACTTCCTACGGGGGCCGCAGCGTTGGGGCTGGCCAATGCGGCAGTGGTCGGAAGCGAGCTACCCACGGCGCTGACCGATTCGACCCGACTCATTGACGCTCGTGGTGGACGAGGAATTGAAGCGGGAGTGCTGCGAGTTACTGACGGCTCAGGCTGGGTCGAAGTGGATCTGCGTGGCTCCGTTACCATGGGAGAAGTGGCGGATCGCATTGCCTCGATTCAATTGGGTGGACGTCAATTGGCTGTAGATATTGATAGCGATTCTCTAACTATTCGATATGAAGACAATCTAAATGGAACGCTAGGGATCGAGGATGCGCCGGGCTGGAAAACGGCGCAGCAGATGAACATTAGTAATCCATTGGCTTTGCAAGCCCCTCCAATCGTCGGCGGAGGCCTAGCCCCCAAAACAACACTTATGACCCGCTTGGCGGATCTTAACGATGGAGCGGGGCTAGACGTATCTGCCGGAATTTTAGTCAACGTCGGTGACAAGACCGTTACTGTCGACTTGTCGCAAGCTGAAACGATAGACGATGTCTTAACGGCAATTAATCGCAGTGATTCAGGAATTGTCGCTGAGCTGAATTCGACGACCGGCGCGATTCAATTGAGATTGATGCGTAGCGGCGAGGATTACTCGATAGGTGAAAACGGAGGTACGGCGGCAGCTGGGCTGGGTATTCGAACGGATACTGAGGAACAGCTGCTCTCCTCCTTGCTGAAGGGGCGCGGACTTAGTTTGCATGGAGACGCGACCGCTGATCTCACCATTCGGCGGCCTGATGGCCGGGTTCTAGATATTAGTGCGGCGGGACTCAGCACTGTCGGGGATGTAATTGATGCGATTAATAACCACGCAAACAACCAAGATAGTCGCAGGATCACAGCATCTCTGGCTCAAGTTGGCAATGGAATTCAGTTGCGAGGTCCAGTCGACACGGAAACGATACGGGTTTCCCAGCCCGAGTTGACCAATTTCGGGACTGCATTGGGGCTGATTCCTGCAGGTGAAACGGACGCGGATAGTGCCGTTTCGGGTGGTGTGTCTCTGCTCGTTGGAGCTCCGGTGAATCCCGTTGAGCCTGGGGGCGCCCTCGATACACTTCTACGAATGCGAGAAGGAGTCCAGTCGGGAGATCAATATGAGATTGAGCGCCTTACCGACCGGCTGGATGTTGATTTTGATCGGGCGTCTCGCTTGCGGGGAACCGTTGGTTATCGAGCGCAAACGGTAGACGCATTAAAAATTCGTGCGGAAGACCAATCGACCGAGATGCAGTCGCGGCTAAGCGATGAAATTGACGCAGACTTAACTAAGACCATTAGCGATATTAGTGTGCGACAAGCATCCCTACAGGCGTCATTGCAGTTAATCGGGAAAACCGCTGGATTAACCGTATTGGATTTCCTGTAACGGTTTTACCGAAGACTCCGGCATGCCGAGACCGATAACAGAGATGCGAACGAATTCTTTGATGGGACCTTCTCGTTGGCCTGCGGGCACTCAAGCATAGGGCTGTGGAAAATCATGCGCATTGAGACGACTCGCTTTGGCACGTTGACGATGACCGAGGGAGAGCTCTTCTTATTCCCTCAGGGATTGATTGGTATGGAAACACTGCGTCAATGGGCGCTCGTTCCTGATCCGCAGAGTCCCGCTGTTGTCTGGTTGCAATCGGCCTCGCGGCCTGATCGTGCCATGCCCTTGGTGAGTCCGAGAGCGTTTGTGAACGGATATAAAGTGCGGGTCAATCAGCGTGCACTAGCGTCGTTGCATTTGCGGAGTGGAGATGCGACATACGTGTTGACTGCAATAAGTGGACTGCCCGGTCACATCACGACCAACTTACGGGCTCCCGTCATTCTAAACGTCGCTCGTCGAATAGGATGTCAAGTCATCACTGAAGATGAGCATAGTTTGCAGTATGCCATTACTGTGCCGCAGGCCATGCGGCGTGCTGCTTAGGTGTGCTTTATCCAAATCACAGTCAGGCGCGGAACGCTCGTTGTCTCCGGCACAATCGCCCGAGGCAGCAATGTTCAAGACGCGTTAGAAAAAGGCGAGTTAGCGGTCCGATAGAGATGTCTGTCGAGCAACAATGGATGCTTGGCAAGTCTTCTTAGTTGGGGTCGATGTCCAAATCCGGATCGACCGTTCCGCACATCAGTACCGCACTGAAAGCATTCGAGTCGAGGGACACCGCCATGTTGGTTCTTTCACGTCACCGTGATGAAAGCATTATGATTGGAGACGACGTCGTCATAACGATCGTCGATATCCGAGGAGACAAAGTTCGGCTGGGCATCGAAGCCCCTCAGAACATTCCCGTACACCGCCAAGAGGTGTATGACGCGATTCAGAGAGAAAATCGCAAGTCGACGCAGACTGGCACGGAAGCGACAGGTGAAGTTCGTGGCCCGCACCGCGATCAGCCCTAGAGCCATTGAAACGCACGGCAGATTCTGCCCCTTTGGTAGAATGTGCCGATCGTGGCGGTTAAGAGAGTTAAATTAGTCCAAGTTTAAAATTCGGTTGCGAAAAATCACCGTTGGTTTGCTCCGAACACAATTCATGTCCGATCTTAGTAAAGCAAAGAGCGCGCTTTAGCATGCTTAGAGCTATTAATCGTTAAGGCAGTGAGGCTGGCAGCACGGAGGGCATTCTCAGCAGTAAAACCCAAAGCTTCCAGATTAGGAGTTACAGGTTTTAACCAAATTGGATTGGGATTTGCCCGCCTTCTGTTTGTCGCCACACGATACGTGACCACTTAGGCCATCCTGGTGGATAACGAATCTCTCGCTTCGGCGAGGGAAAAGTGTGGTCATTTAAATGTCCGCAAATAACTAGGGAATTCACCCGATGACACGTATTAACACTAACGTTCCTTCTCTTATCGCTCAAAATCGTCTAAATCAAAGTAACAACGATTTGCAAACGGCTCTCACGCGATTGAGCACTGGTTTGCGAATTAACTCCGGTAAAGACGACCCGGCAGGATTGATTGCCAGTGAATCATTGCGAAGCGATATCACGGGCTTGAACAAAGCTATCAGCAATACTCAGCGTGCCAGCCAGATCATCGCTACAGCCGACAGTGCACTGAGCCAAGTCAGTTCGCTGCTAAACGATATTCGTGGTCTGGTAACAGAAGCTGCAAATAACGGCGCGCTCAGCTCGGACGAAATCGCAGCGAATCAGCTCCAAGTTGATAGCTCGCTAGAAGCCATTAACCGAATTGCTCAAACGACCACTTTCCAAGGGCGAAAATTGCTCGATGGAAGTTTGGACTTTGTGACTCGTGGTGGCAGCGGATTCAGCAGCGTTACCGACTTGCAAATCGACCAAGCAAACTTGGGTGCCACAGGACAAGTTGACGTCAATGTCAACATCTCCCGCGCTGCAACGCAAGGCACATTGGCGACAACCGGAATTCCTGCTGCCACAACTGGAGCTAACGCCACGGTAGATATCAACTTCGGTGACGCATCTGCGGACGTCGAAGCAAGTGGAACAGTAACACTCGCCAACTCATACACAATTGGCGCTAGTGCAACTGGGGCGATTACTTTCCCTGCCGCGACAACGCCGAACGCCGAAGCGGGTGGTACTCTTACCCTGGGTAGCAGTGGTATCACTCTGGATATCGACGCCGTTGATGGGTCTGCCGTTGACGGTACCATCGGTAATGGTGTGATCATCGAAGTAACGACCGTTACGAACGGTACAGCTAGCTCCGGTAGCTACGACGCAAACACGAACACTTTGAGTTTAGTCATTGAAGAAGGCGAGACGGGTGCGAATATCGTAACCGACTTGCTTACCGACGTAGATGTCGCGGCACTCTTTACCGTGAGCAATGGCACGGGTGCCGGTCCATCAGCAAGTGCTGATGCCGGTAGTTACACCGGAGTACTATCCGGTGGTAGTGACACAACGAATGTTGCCACAGGCTTCACGTTAACCGCAGTCGATGGTGGCGACGCTGATGGTGCTAAAGGCAATTCAACTGACGTTATCATTACTGCAGGTGCATCTACAGCAGCCGCGTACGACTCCGATACCAATATCCTAACTGTAACGGTAGCTACGGGAGCTACTGTTGCCGATATTGCTGCGGCTATTAATAGTGGTGCTGGCTCCGACTTCGTTGCGTCCAACACAGTCAATGGAAGTTACTCTTACCAAGTGGCCGATGCCGGAACAAAGACGGACCCCTTGTCAACTGGTACAAATATTACCGCTGCAGGTTCGTTCAAGCTAGAGGCGACCAATGGTCAAGGTGCTGACGGTACTGCGGGCAATGACACCACTCTGCTGTTCAGCACGGGTGCATCCACTGCGGTGAACTTTGATGCTGACGCCAACGTTCTCGAAATTACTGTTGGTGATGACGCTACAGTCGATGACATCGTGGCGCAAATTAACAGCGAAGGGACGTTCATCGCCAGCAACGTACTCAATGGTACGTCATTCTTCTCGGCAACCGACTTGGGCAGTTTGGATCCAGCACTGACCGGTGGTACCGACGAAACCATCAATGATACTTTGACCGTTACTGCAGACACGCTATCCGATACATCGAATGGTGTCACCGTAACGTTTGCTGAAGATAACTCGGTAGCTGTTGGAGCGGTTTCTGCTGCAGTGGATGATGATGGCAACATTGTTGTCACCACGCGAAACAGCGGTTCAGTCTCGTTGGCTTCGATCACTGCAGCGATTGATAATCTAGACGGATTCTCCGCTGCATTGACGACCACCGATGGGGATGGTCAATACGATCTTGATAATGATACAGCCCCAGCAGTTGCAACACTCGCAGGTGGTGTGTTTGGTGGTGGATTGAATGCGGACCTTGTATTCCAGTTGACGGGTGCTACCGGATCGGAAACTTTTCAGTTCGATCAGGGAGCTTCACTGGATTCCATCATCCAATCCATCAACCTGGTCTCTGATGCAACGAGCATCATTGCATCGGATGATGGCGGAGCATTGCGGTTAACCAGCAGCAAGTACGGCTCGGCTGGGTTGGTTGCAATTGAAGTGACCTCCGAAGGTGAAGGTGGGACATTCGAAGACCAATTGACCACACAACGGGCGAATGGCACGGACATCGAAGCAACCATCAACGGTTACAAGGCTACTGGCACTGGAAATCGTCTTTCGGTGAACACTGCTACTTTGGATTTGAACTTGACGGTTGATGAAGGTTCTGACACTGCTGTCAACTTCTCGATTATTGGTGGTGGTGCACTGTTCCAATTGGGACCAGATGTGGTGAGCAATCAGCAAGCACGTCTCGGCATCGGCAGCTTGAACACTGCCAAACTGGGTGGACCATCGGGTCGGTTGTATGAACTGGCTTCTGGCGGTTCGAAGTCGCTGACTACGGACATTTCCGGTGCGGCTGAAGTAGTCGATGAAGTGATTAACAAAGTGACCAACCTCCGCGGTCGGCTTGGTGCATTCCAAGCAACCACCTTGGACAGTAACTTGGTATCACTCAACGATACAGTGGCTAACTTGCAACAAGCAGAAAGCTCGATTCGAGACGCGGACTTCGCTGCGGAATCCGCTAAGCTGACGAGAGCACAGATTTTGGTTCAATCGGGAACGAATGTGTTGTCGCTAGCCAACCAGAACCCACAGAACGTACTATCGCTGTTGCGATAATAAACGAAGTGGACGAAAACTAAAAAAGACGAGCGGCGGCCTGATTCTAGGTCGCCGCTTTTTTCTTAACTGGGATTTATGATCGCTGCTGCGAGGGAGATGGAGCCCGAATTCCTTTTTGCTCATTACTTTGCTGCTCCTTGGACGATGTATGCCAAGAGGCTCAAAAGGAAGGAAGGTTATGGGACTAATATCCTCATCGGTCGGGCTAATCACTGGCACGAAGATTCAAGACACGGTTGATGCACTCATTAACTTGTCTGGGCAGCCACGTGATCAACTGAAGGCCCGAAACGATCTGCTGATCAAAGAGCGATCTGCGGTTACGGACATCACCGTTCTCGCCGTCGGTGTTCAGTTAGCAGTCAAATCCTTTGGCACTGCGAGCTCTCTTCGCACGACGAGTGTTGCGTCGAGTAACGCCACGGCGTTGTCGGTGGTTCGCGCTGGCAATCCGGAAACGGGTAGCTACAGCGTTAGGACATTGCAAACAGCAGGCACACAGGGGTTTCGCACAAAGACTCTCGGCTCTGCAGGTAAGGCCTTCGGCTCTGCGGGTACGCTTGTCGTGAGAGGGGGAGGGACCGTCGATCGATCGGTTTCTCTCGATCAATTGAATGGTGGTCGCGGGGTTGCGGCTGGATCCATTCGCATCACAGACCGCAGTGGTGCTTCAGCTATTGTGGATCTTTCTGCAGCCTCTACGGTTGACGAGGTCCTGAAGGCCATCAACGACGCATCTGGAATCGAGGTCTCAGCGACGACGGACGGCGATGCTATTCGGCTGGTTGATAAGTCGGGCGAGTCAATCTCCAACCTCAGGGTTGAAGATGTCGGTGGTGGACAGACCGCGGCAGATCTTGGATTGCGGGGAATTGACACTTCTTCGAGCGCAGCCACGGGTGCAGATATTTATCAGCTTTCTGAAGGGACCAAGCTGAACACCTTGAGAGATGGTCGTGGCCTTAGCTTCACCACAGGGGCCGATCTACAAGTGTCGCTGCGAGACGGCACCAAGTTCAATGTTGACTTCGATGATTTCAGTAAGAAAGAGACCAAGGCTACAGGCCAGACCAGCACGGCAACGGCGAATGCGCAGCTTACGTTTACCACCAAAGAAGTGGGCAGCGATTTTGATGGTCTGAAAGTCCGATTTATACAAGATGACACCGTTATTCAAGGTACAGAGTCGGCATCTTTGATAGATGGTCCTGCTGGTAAGGAATTGGTTGTCAAGATCAAAGAGGGTGTATCGACGGCAGCCGATATTGCTTCTGCTGTCAGTCGAAACTCGGAAGCGAACTCGAAACTTGTAGCTGCATTTGAAGGTGATGGCTCAGGCTTGGTTTCCCTTTCGGAATCAGCCGTACTGTCGGGTGGCTCAGAAATTGAAGGTACGGACAACCCAGATTTAGGTGACTTGCTGCGTATTCTAAATGTCGCAAATCCAAGCAAGTTCAAAGCCGAATTAAGTCCCGGTCGCGATTCGATCCGCATTGTTGACCTGACCAGCGGGACGGAAGATTTTTCTGTGGAAGATGTCGGCTCCAGTACAGTCGCAGCGGAATTGGGGCTGACGGGAACTGCCGTAGATGGTGAGATTTCCGGCGCGCGGTTGCTCAGTGGACTGTCTACAGTCTCCTTGGGCGCGCTGGCAGGCGGCTCCGGCTTGGGTACCTTGGGTAGTATTAATATCCTAATAGGTGATGGGTCGAACGCTGATATCGATTTGTCAGGTGCTAGTTCACTGCAAGATGTTATCAATTCAATCAATGAGAGCGGCCTTGAAGTTGAAGCAACAATTTCAAGTAGTGGCACTGGGATCCAAGTGCGTGATTTCTCCGGAGGCACATCGGAGGCCCTAACCATTTCCAGCCTAGACGATACTGCTGCGAAACTGGGATTGGATCGAAGCACCACGGATGTTGTACTACAGGGTGATGACCTGCAACTACAATTCGTGTCGCGTGCTTCTCGGTTGAGTGATCTGCTGCAGGGAAAAGGGGTTGGCGATGGCGCCTTTCGTATAACCGATTCAAAGGGCAAAATTGGTGCTATCAATCTGAAAACAGATTCGCTTGGTACCGTAGGAGAATTGATTGACGCAATCGACGCGCTCGATCTTGATATCAAGGTATCGATCAATGAAACGGGTGATGGGATTCGGATTGTGGATACCGGGGGTGGGGCCGGTTCGCTCAAAGTTGAAGACATCGGCAATAGCAAGAGTGCTCAGAAGCTCGGACTTGCTGGTACTTCTATTGATGAAGTCGTCGATGGCGAATTGGTTTCAACGCTGAATGGACGCCAAGCGGACGTATTTCAGATTTCTTCCACCGATACACTCTCAAGTCTTTCGACCAAGATTCGAGATACCGGCCGATTCGTTACTGCATCTGTCGTGGGAAATGCCACCGTCGGAGCAAACTTATCGATCACGAGCTTGCGCGGTGGTGACGCGGGCAGGTTCACCGTGCAGAATACCGGCTTTGATTTGGGCGTCAGAGAATCAAGTCGAGGACGCGATGCGGTGATCGCAGTAGGGGACACTCTGGGAGGCACAGCATCGATCTTCCGATCTGCAGATGGCGTCTTCTCGAATGCCATTGCTGGAGTTAGTTTGACCGCCAAAACTGTCACAGATGAAGCGGTGAAAATAGACGTTACTGAAGATACTTCTGGGCTGGAAGGTTCGATCAAAAGATTTGTCGATCAGTACAACAAACTGCAGAGCCGGGTCAAGGAACTCACCTTCTACAATCCCGATACGACGGAGGTTGGATTGTTGTTTGGGAAGGCCGAAGTGGTCCGCATTCAGTCCAGTCTAGGACGCGTTTTGACGGGAAGATATCACACCGGCGGAAGCGTTCAAGGAACTTCAACAATAGGTTTGTCCGTCAATCAAGATGGAGTACTGGCATTTGACGCAAGCAAATTAAAATCGGCTCTTGCGGACAACCCTGAATCGGTCGAGAGTTTCTTGACGGACAAGGAATTTGGGTTTGTGGCAAAGGTTGATAAGGCGATCGAATCCATTGCAGGAGTAAATAATGGGTTGTTGATTAGTCGCACAACTACGATCAACAACCAAATAGACAAAAACAGTGCTCGCGTTAATGCAATGAACAAGCGGCTCGAAGTTGAGAGGACGCGATTGTTAAAACAATTCAATGACATGGAATCG
Source organism: Pirellulaceae bacterium (assembly GCA_041749395.1). Lineage (GTDB taxonomy): Bacteria > Planctomycetota > Planctomycetia > Pirellulales > Pirellulaceae > Laterigemmans. The sequence continues at coordinate 39,811 of JBGTBJ010000083.1, read as the reverse complement.
TCCATTGCCAAATTGCAATCAAATCAAAAATACCTGTCGACGATTCAATCATTCAGTTCATTTACAACAAACTGAGTGCGAATGCGTTCTGTGAAGAACTGAATGTGAGATTCTTACTATTGCTTAATCACTGCCATCCTTTATTTTTTTGAATAGATTATGCTCTCCACTTCCGCAAACGAGAAATATCTCCAATCAACCGTCTTTACTGCGTCGCCAGCGCGTTTGCGATTTATGTTGCTGGAGCGTGCGGTATTGCTTGTTGAGGCGATTCACGAGGAACGCAGGCGAAATCCTGAAATCCTCGTCAATGAACGAACTATCACGTTGCGAGATATTCTTGGCGAGCTGCTAAACGGTGTGGGCAAGTCACAAGATAAGCTGGCCCTTCAGGTGGCTGACATCTACGTCTTTATGATCCAGGAACTGACGTTTGCCGAACGCGAACCAGGACTCGACCGTATAAAGAGCATCGGAATGGTATTGGAAATTGAATTGGAGACTTGGCGGCAGGTTTGCGATGCTCAAGTAAAGCGGGCTGTTCCTGCTCCAGCTATGAATTCGATCTTATCCGGTCCGGGTGCGAACGACGGAACTTATGTTTCAGGATCTCTGAATTTTACCGCCTAGATCCCTTTGAACCGTTGCCGTTCACCACGCTAGGGCCTATCCTTCAGAAGTGGGATTCTTTTTTGGGGATCCTATTTCTCCGGATTTTAGGCTGTACCTAGGTAACACGTGGGTCCATCTTTTTAGGAATTGGCAACGATGAAATTTTCTCTGAGCGCTCGCTCATTAGTGCTTGCCGCTATGGCATTTTGCTCACTTCATAGCGTTGGCTCGGCATGCATGGGGCAAGACGTTCCGGCCCCTCCCAAGGAAACCAATGACGTTGCTGAGACAAAGGCGACTGATCCGCAGCGTGGCCGACGCGCCGAACGGTTTATCCGCATTTCTAAGACGGATAAAGGTCGGGTCAAAGCACTTGAAACGGCTATCGTCCGGTATGTCGCCCCCAAAGACAGCAAGTATGACGGCTTGATTGTTGACCTAGTGGGCGTCGTTCATATCGGCCAGAAGGAGTATTACAAGCAACTGGATGCTAAACTGGCAACCTATGATGTGGTGCTATATGAGCTTGTGGCGCCAGATGGTACGCGCATTCGTCCCGAAGATGTTGGTGCCGACCGTTCGCCATTGAGTGCCATGCAGTTGGGAATGCGTGACATGCTGAATCTCGAATTCCAATTGCAGAACATCGATTACATGGCAAAGAATTTTCGGCACGCCGATATGAGCGCCGAGGAGTTCATGGAGCATATGGAGAGCCGCGGCGATACTTTGCTGAACATGGGCCTGCGGATGATGGGAGCAGGAATCGCCTCTTCAGCGGCAAACGGTGGTGACGCGGGGATGTTGCTAGCATTAATGTCGGGTGAGGATCGGCCCAAAAAAATGAAACAGGCGATGTCCAAACAGTTGATTGATGTGGAGATCATGACCGCTGGTTTAGATGACGAGTCCGGCAACAACACATTGATACGAGGTCGCAATGTGAAGGCGTTCAATATAATGCGAGAAGAGATTCAGGCCGGAAAGAAAAAGATTGCCGTATTCTACGGCGCCGGACATTTGCCAGATATGGCAGAGCGACTTGAGAAAGACTTCTCGCTCAAAGAGACAACGACTGAATGGTTGCCTGCTTGGGATTTACAGCGGAACTAAACTCATTCGAGTTGGCAGGACTGCGGTAATTATAAACAGAAGGCGGGAGTCGCAAATGCGGCCCCCGCCTTTTTCGCTTGATAAACAGAGAGAGTTAGATCACTCGCTTCTTTACTCTGCTTCTTTTGTCTCTGGATTTTTCTTTTTCAAGGCTTCGCCAATGAACTCGGATAAGCCTTCACCACGAAGTTCGCGAGCGGTGGCAAGTATTTCGCCGCTGTCGCCGTCGACTAGCAAGACGAAGGGGATCCCTGAAACATCGTGTTTTTGACCCAATTCGGTTTCCCAGCCTTTTCCTTCATAGATTTGAGTCCAGGGAAGTTCATTCTCTTTTAAGAAGGCACTCAATTTTTCCTCGGCACCCTCTTGGTCAAAGCTGACACCAAGGATTTCGAATCCTTTATCATGCCAATCAGCATACGCTTCTTTCATGTTGGGAATCTCACCGATACATGGCCCACACCATGTAGCCCAGAAATCGAGCATCACAATCTTGCCCGCATACGCACTTGGGAAATCTACTTCACCACCTTGAAACGTCTTAGCAGTGAAAGTTAACGCGGGTTGACCAACGACCAGATTTGGAGGTAGTGGTAGCTGTGGGATTTCTTCAGCAGCTTTATCTAGAACTAGCGTGCCATCTTTAGCGCTGAAAACGTAGGTGGTTCCAGTAAAGTTAAAGGGCTCATCAACAGTGAGTCTCTCGAAGTTATAGCTGATGGCGCCATTTCCATCTCGATCGATGGTGAGTGACTTAGCGTTTGATGGACTCCCCACAACGTAGGTTTGGAATTCTTGACCGTCCAAATCAAAGCTGAGTTGGGATCCGAAATCCGGATAGTACAGGAGAGTGTTCTTCAACGCAGCGCGTTGAGCGTCATTAGGATCGAAGCGATACATCTCGATTTTGCCAACTTGCTCGTTGCCAAGATCGAGCATTGCGCTTCCGCGGTACATCGTCAAATTGCCTGACTTAGTGACTTCCCATTCTGCTGCGGGGTCATTGGTGAAATCGCCATCGGCGTTGGTGTCGACATACAGTTTCGCCGGCATTTCCTCCGGTTCATCCATGATATATCCCCACGATTTGTCACCGATTTCAAAGGAGCCATATTTTGCCGCTGTAAGCCCTTCAGGAGGGGTTTTTGCGATGTCGGCATCCTTATCCATTTCGGATTGGACAGGACGATATCCACCCACCTTCTGAGTTATGCCGCTGGGTACAAATTCGGATCGGACGCCCTCTGTGATTGCACAGAGAGTCATAACGAACATCATTAAATAGGACACTTCAATGGTCTCCGTAAAGTAAACGAGGGAAATGCGTAAGTGGAATTGACTTCTTGTAGTTTATTGAGGCGAAGCATCGGTTGCTGCACTAGTTTCTGAGGTGGCCGCTGCGGGTGCCTGTTCAGTCGCAGCGCTAGGTTCGGCCGCATCGGCTTGAGCAGTAGCGACTTCGGGTGTGGTGGGCTCAGATACGGTGGGAGTGGAAATGATATCGCCATTGAGCGGCTTGCGAGGGAGTTTGTCATTGCGCATCGCTGCGTTGTAAACAAACGACGCCATGATTACGGAAGCTTGTTTGACATCGTCTTCGATTAAACGATCGTAAACATCCATGCTGGAGTGGTGGGTACGCGTGTCATATTCCAGCGTGTCTTGGATAAACTGAAATCCTGGAAGTCCAATTCCATCAAATGACAGGTGGTCGGTGCCACCGGTGTTTGATGACGAAATGGTGGCCGCTTGCATATCGGTGAAAGGTGCAAGCCATGAGCGGAAGATGGGACGAACGGCTTCGTTTCCTTGCAGATAGATACCGCGAATCTTACCTGCTCCATTGTCGAGGTTAAAATATGCAGAGAGCTTCTCGTGTTCGGGTAGCAACTCGTAGGCATTGCGTGGTCGTTCGCGACGCTCTGGTTCGGTTTCGGCAGCGGGGGCCGAATCACGGCTAGGTGCGATCGTGCGCCCGAAATGTTGTTCAACATATGCGCGAGAGCCCAATAGTCCTTGTTCTTCGCCGGTCCACAATGCAATACGGATCGTCCTTCGTGGTTGAACACCGGTGGCTTTTAGTATTCGCACTGCTTCCATTGCCACGCCGCAGCCGACAGCATTGTCGGTGGCACCTGTCCCTGCTTGCCAGGAATCAAAGTGCGCTCCCAGCATGACGATTTCGTCTTTCAAGTCGGTTCCTGGGATCTCAGCAATTACATTGAAGCTGTTCAAATCATCGGCGTGAAATCGGGTGACAACGTCGATTTGCAATACAGGAGCTGTTCCACGTTCGATCATCCGAACCAATCGATTGTAATGCTCTGCGGCCAGGACCAATTGCGGCAGCGGAACAATCGTTGCTTCAGGTGACCAAGGTCGCGGCCCGCGGCTAAAAGGATTGTTGTTGGCAGGGTCTTCAGGGGCACGCGGCATAGTCACTGAGGCAACAAATACGTTTCCGCCATCGCCCCGCCCTGGTTCTAGGATTACAGACGCTCCCTCTTCGTATGCCATTTGCCACTTGTCGGCGAGTATTCGACCCGCGATTCGAGGATCGCGTACTGCAGGTACCGCAGGCACCGTTGCTCCATTTTCCGTGGAAGGTGTCGTAGCGGGCGTTTCTGGTGTAGGCGGCGCAGCGCGGCGTGGTCCACCTCGACCACCACGGTTGCCACGAGCGGATGGTGGTTCCGCATTGGCTAAAGCCAAAAGACCTTGATCTGTCTGACGCAGTGATTCAGGCTCGAAATGCGCTTCCAAGGCTCGAGGCGGACTGATCAAAACGATGGCTCGTCCGAGTTTTCCACGAAAGCTTTCTAATTCTTCTTCCGTTTCAGCATCAAAATAGATCGGAGTGCCTTGGACCGTGCGCGCTAAGCTAGGTGACCACGCCTTGGCATGTGCAATCAACGGAGCGTAGGAGGGTTCGACGATATCCACCGAACTCCGTTCCAATGACCAGCCTCGACCAAAGGGGCCCCACGATTCAAGTGCCGTATTCTCCAAACCCCATTCAGACATCTTTGCCGACGCCCATTCACCTGCAATGCGAGACTGCGGCGAACCGGTAAGTCGCGGTCCATAAACATCCGTAAGAAAACTTATTGTCTGCATGGCTTGAGAGCGATCCATGCCCTCTTCCTTGATCTTGTTGATCGCAGCAAGATCGGGAGTATCAAGAACTTCTTGGCCTATCGACCAAGAACTTCCCAAGGTGCTGGCAAACACCGTGCTGGCAAACACCAGAACTGAGAAAAATTTCAAACGCATGGAATACACCTGAAGTGCGGACATGGAGAAGGCGAAGCAATGGATTCAGCGATTGGGAATTCCCATCGAACGACGATAGCGGCCAACAGTATGAATGGTCCGATGGGCAATTGCCACTAGTATCACACCGGTAGAACTCAATAGTGGAGGCTTATTTTTCAAGTGATTTTCAGTACTGGGGGTGATTGCCTCCCAAAATGTCCTTAAATGGGTAATATCCGCCACAAATACTCCCGTCTGCCCCCTGAATCCTTTTTGAGGTTCTGGAATAGTCGCCTTTCGCTCCGCGAAAGTTCTGAAAACGCAGCGAATACCAACGCTACTTTCGCGGAGCTAAAGGCGACTATCATAAATTCACCGCCTATCCGCGAAAGTTCTATGAGAGCAGCGAATACCAACGCTACTTTCGCGGAGCGAAAGGCGACTATTGTTGCCTCTACAATAAACATCACACCAGCTCGAGACGCCCGCAACATGCGTCACAATCGCTACGATCATGCGGTTGGTTGTCTCTCAGAATGCGACGACTCCGGTTTGCGCCGTTAAAGAGTTAAATGACGGGGTATGTTTGAGGAATTGCCAAAGGGTCACGTCGCCGCAGGTAATCTCAATCCGTACTACACCGCACCGTCAATACGTGTCAAATATGTGTTATTCCAGGCAGACTCTACGCATCACTGCGACAGCCGTGATGGGATATTGCTGCGTCATGGGTTTACCACATGCATCGTTAATTGCAGAGGAAAGTCGTGCGAATTTGGCGATTGATATTCCATCGCATGTCATGCCAAAGAAGGTAGTCAACCAGACAATCAACACAACTCAGCGTACTGACAATACCGTCGTGCACACCGAAGGATCAGGAGAATTGAACATCGCCGCGTCGCTGGCTGACTGTGGTGATGGTATAGCGATTGGTGTTGAGTTGGTGGGTAGCGGAGTGGGAACGGTAAGCGTACAGCGTGGCCGACTGAAAATTGTAGCTCAAGCAGATACACGGCTTCACGGTCAACAGAATATCATTCTTGGCAATAGCGGTGTCCACGCTACAACACCGAATGTGACAGTGGAAACCTACTTATGTCCTCAGCAGATTTGCTTTTGTTCAAAGATAGGGGCGGTCAGTCGGTTGGGCGCCAAAATAGGCGAATCCATCTTCCAAAAGCGGAAGACGGAATTTGAAGCACGTGCCAATCGCGAAGCCAAAGAAAAACTCTCTAGTGAACTGACTGCAAAAGTTAAAGATGCTTCTACTAAGTTCAGTGGCGACACCGACAAAAAACGATTGGAACTGCAAGACAATTTCGGGGTAAGTATCGTCGCGTTGTCGAGCGAAAGTGGTACAGTCGGACGAGCGCACTTCAACGTGACTTCTCAACAAAGTGAACCGCTACAGTCAGGCTCTTTGACGGGTGCTATGCAACGGGACATTGCCCCGGTGCCTGCTGTTTCAGAGGACGGTCGCATTGCCATTCATCTATCTGAGGATTGCCTTTCGCAACTAGCCGATTGCCTTGCACACCGAAAAATCTCGGAAATGGAATTCGGCGAGATGTTCTTTGAACAAATCGGCTTCATGACGGAGTACTCGTTCGATTCCGCAGTGCCGACCGTTCCCAGTGAGGTAACGATTGCGGGAAGTCAGCCAATTCGCATTAAAATTGAAGACGACCTTGTTGAAGTGGCCGTAAAAGTTCAATCGTTTTCCAACGAAGCAGGAATCGATGTTCAAGACAGTGCATTGATCATCGGAAAATATTCCGTCCAAATGGACGGCGAATTGTTACGGTTGGTGCGAGTTGCCGATCCCAAAGCTCTCGCCGAGCATGCAAGAAATCAGGAGCGTCTAGATCACATTGCCGAGCACTTTTTGCCGTCGCGTGCTGTGTTCACGGGACTGAACTTCCTCAGTCTCTTACTTTCCGATGTTGAAACCGATCCTGCCGTTTTGCGTGTTAGTCGAGGCTGGTTGTCGATGGCGACAGATGCGAAACTTGATCCACAATTCTTTACCAATTCTATACGCCCATGAAGTTGCTAATTCGATCGCTCTTAATCTTCGCATGCGTTGCGAATGCAACATTCAGCTCAGCGAGCGATCCGGCCAATGCTCTGCATGACGCAGGACACTTGACCGGGAAGGAACTCGTTTTCTGCTTCCAAGGAAAAGGAACGTCGTTCGCATACGATATTGGGGTGGCGGAGGCAGCGTTCGAACATGTGAGCAGTCTCGGTGAAGGTAGTGTAATCGTAACTGGTAGTAGCAGCGGGAGTATCCTTGCCGCGTATTTCGCTTGCCGTGGATTTTCACAGGCATCTCTGGATGAATTGAAAGCAGAGTATCAGACAGTTGACGTCAGCCAAATGCGAATGAACGAGAATGTGAAGCAGAAGATGCTTAGACTCGCCACAGGCCAGCGGTCTGAACTACCGAGGGAAGTTCTCCGACGGCTGCTCGCGATTGTTCTTGGTATATCAAATGACAACGAATTAGGAAGTATTGCAAGAGTTGTCGAGCAAAGCACAGTCGTGCCTAAGTTTCCATTTGTGATTGTTGCCGGTAACTACGAAGTATTGCAGAACAAGTCGGATAGTTCTGAAAGTGTAACAGTTAGACGTCTATTCAATCTCTCTGATTATTCCGTTTCATGGTCCGATGCGGACTTTCAGCGATACCAACTGGATCGCGATGCCTTTGCACGCAATTACTCCAATATACAGCTGGGCGAGACTCCCTACATTGGCAAAGCATGCACGTATTTCTGTGACGAAAGTACGTTTGCCTTGCTTAGCTCAATTCCCGAAAACGAACGGCTTGCTGATCTTCGATTGGTACAAACTCCTGCAGATCTGGCATTGGCCATACAAGCCTCGGTTGCGGAGCCGACCTACTTCGATCCGATCGAGGAGGTGGACTATAGCAAGCTACATGTCTCGGGCGCGTTGGGTCAGCTTGGAAATACAAAAAGACGATTGTACTGTGGTGGATTTATAATGCCGGTGGTGGCACAGGATTTGCGTCGTGCAGTACCCAATGCACATGTGGTCGGCACTGGCGGCGCACGTCTACCCATTTTGGCCCGTTCATTCTTAGAAGATCAATTTGGTATTGATATGAACAGAATTCATCAGCGATGCGCATGGTGGTTGGATGCGCAAATCAATATGCCAGAAAGTTTTCGCAGGCAAATGATCGTTCGCCGCTTGCCGCCGCAAGAAGAATATCAGTACGGTCTGCAGGTGGCTCGCTCTACGTTCGCAGGCGAACCGCATCTGCCGGATTTCGTACTGCCGCCAGATTTGGAATTTCGTCGGCCCGTCGCTGCGATTGTAGCGTCGAATGACGAAACGCCTGTTGTCGATTTACCTCCGTTGCAAACACTTCGTGGCTTCGGTGATTTAGTTGATAGTCCACGCTCGGATATCAAGTGAGTTCCTCATGGAGTTCATCTTCCCAGTTCATTCCGATGCAGCAAGATGAGTTGATATCGTGACACAAAACTCTGACTTTCCTGTCTCTGCATTGGGTGCGTTTTCCCATCCCACTTCAAGTTCAAACGCAGAGTTCGCACAGTTTGGTGCCCTGCCCTCGTTGGGATATGTTTCCCAGCAAGCACCACAGACCGGTGAGGCGCGAGTTAGTCCTGCCGCTCGATCTCTCGCTTCGCAAATAGCAAATTATCCGAAGCAATTGCAACTTAAGGGCGGACTTGAGTATGTGATCGAGATCAATCGTACCTATGATGCGATGGCAACTACGATTGCTAGAGAAGAATTGGTGCAGCTTCGTTTAATGCGTTCCCTCTGGGCGAAAAAGTCGATTGAGGTCATCCTCTATCGCAGTGGGATGCTAGATGCCACTCTGAAAGAGTTTGCGCTGTGGTTGGATATTCTAGCAAGCATCCGCGGATTGATTCCCAACGACGGCGTTTCACTACTGGGTGACCTCCAAAAAAAATGCGGTGACAGTCAAACCGCAAAGCAGTTGGCCTTATTGTTAGCTGACTTTGCAGATCCGCGTTACGTTCGAGATGCTGTGCGAGATTTTGATGTAGATGAGGTTGCGCTCCAAAGATTGGGGCCTAAGATCCTTCGGCAATTTAGGCCTATTCGGAAATGCGCGAAAAAGTACTGTTCAGAGAGTTGGTTGAACGATGCTGACATGGCAGAGGTAGAGTTTGTCGATGGTGACCCCGATCGGATTCGTGTTCGAGGATTGGAGTTCCGCAGTGGGGATATTGGAATCGTTGAGCTCAATTATCCGGGGGATGGTATCCATGAAGCCGTATTGGCTAAACCGGGTATCGCTTCACATGCGATGTTGTATGTCACCCGTCGTGTCGCGGCTGAAGATGGACAAATAGTATTTCAACCTTGCTTGGTAGAAATCTATGAAGGTGGTTGGCGGTGTGTTCCAATCACTACTGGATTGTCGCCCCATTTTTCCTGGTATTCCGAATGGGTCCGTCCTCGAGACTTACCTGTTAATGTTGGTGAGCTGATCAGTAAAGTTCTAGATCAATTAGAGGTGATCTCCTTTGACTTTCAGTCCAGACGGTATCCATCGGCTGGCTCGTTTCCTCAGAGCTGGGGAGCGCCGAGTGCAACTTGCACCAATCTCATCCGCATTATTTTCGACCGCGCTGGCATAACAGAACTACCCTACAGGTCAACCTCTTTAGCAGGACGGTCTCGACAGAATCTTCAGACCATTGGTATTGATATTGAATCGGGGATCTATACTCCGACGGATATTCTTACCGACCCATATTTCCACAAGGTAGGGATTGTTGACAACGGTATGCCTGAGATGTCCTACGCACAGGCTGTCGTTCTTGGGCGCCCCGAACTAACTCATACCATGGCCGGATTGATCGCACAGCGAACTTTGCTGCTTGAAAATCTGCCTAACTGGCGCAGCGTAAGACAATGGAGAAGCGCCTGCGAATCCCTGAAAATCGCGATCGGTCAATCCGATGGTGTACTCGCCAATCTAGCTCGCTCGGTTTTTGGATATACGAAGGAAGAAATTCCCGTTTCAGCTTCTGACACGGCGATTGCATTCTATCTAAGAAGCGGTTTTGTGGCTGGCGACATCACCACATCTGTTGTCTATCCCGCGTTGCAAGAGTTTTTTGCGAATGGGGTTTCGCTTTGGCTTTCGCAAATACAATCCGATAAGGAGATCAAAAAATTGCTAAGAGAAGCAATTGCGAAGAGCGATATTGAACGGGAGAAATGGTACGCACCCCTTGTGTGAACGGCAAATCGCTCGCGTATCAGTTTAAGAAGATGAAACCGGTTCCAGCGATTCGTAGTGTAACCAGGTATTTTGAATGGTTTAGGAATTTACCTATTCCGGCATAGGTGAGTACAGCAAATGCATAAATGGGTGTGGCTTGTGTTTGCCGTTATCAAGATGAGTCCATGGGCTGCGTGCTCGTTCGCCCAGGTTGACTTGCAATGCGAGTTATGCTGGAGCTCCTTGCCGGCAATTCCAAACGCAAAAGGACTTGCTGGACCTTTCGTAGGTATGATTGGTGAGCAACTTTTCGTTGCAGGAGGCGCAAATTTTCCTGATAACCCGCCATGGGATGGCGGTACCAAGAAGTGGTCTGAAGCGGTTTACAGTTTGAATGTTGCTTCAGATGCCGCAGAGCAAAAGCGATGGCAACGGGTTGGCGAATTGCCAAAGAGGCTGGCATATGGAGTATCAATCACCACGAGTCAAGGGATCATCTGCATTGGTGGTAGCGACGATCGACAACACTATTCTGATGTTTTCGAGTTAAGTGTATCCAATGGTGTCTTGGATATTCGTGCACTGCCAGCCCTGCCCCTTGCATTAGCCAATTGCTGTGGCGCACTGGTGGGCGACTCCATCTTTGTCGCCGGTGGAAATACGTCGCCAGACGCGACCACTGCCATGAAAAAATTTTGGAGCCTCGATTTAAGCAATCCGCTTGCGCCGTGGTGTGAGCATGAACCTTGGCCTGGCCCAGGGAGGATACTTGCCGTTGCAGGAACGGACAACGAATCCTTTTTTCTGTTTAGCGGCGCAGAATTGCTGCCCGACGCGAATGGGAAAGCGAACAGAAGTTATCTACGTGATGCGTATCGCTTTCATCCTGAGCGAGGTTGGAAGAAGCTAGCCGATATGCCACGAGCCGCAGTGGCTGCGCCCTCCCCTGCCCCATTCAGCGCCGATGGGAGATTTTTGATTTTGGGAGGTGACGATGGCAGCCTAGTTGGTTTGCAACAATTGGATCAACACCCAGGATTTCCTAAGTCAGCCATTCTGTACGACAGCATTGCTGATCATTGGCCTTCGAGTATTCCATTGGATGTGTCTCGTGTGACGACCACAATTGTCCGGCACCAAGACAGCTATATACTTCCGACAGGAGAAGTTCGACCTGGAGTCCGTTCTCCGGACGTTTGGAAATTTCGCTGGAACCCGCAAGCGGACTCTGCAAGTCAGTTCAAGTGATCAATTCTCGAATGGGTTTACCCTGATCAACGATAGGTGTGGGCCTACCGTTAAAGTCATTGATAAATGTCGTTGCAGCATTGATGCCTAAGTGGTGATAGATCGTAGCGAGAAAATCGCCTGCACTGCACGAACGCTCGATGGGATCTTCTCCCAACTTATCCGTTGCACCAATAAACCGCCCCGTTTCAATGCCCCCTCCCGCCCAAAGGTTTGAAAAGGCACGAGGCCAGTGATCACGACCTGGTTGTTGAGTACCGGCTGGACCACTGGCATTACCCTCGCCCGTACTGGGTGAGTGTTCAATTTTCGGAGTGCGACCGAACTCGCCGGTTACGACAACCAGAACGCGTTTATCCAAACCTCGAGCATAAATATCTTCGATTAAAGCGGAAACCGCTTGATCATAAGCTTGTGCACGAAATCGAAGGGCGTCAAAGATATGATGATTCACTGCATGATCATCCCAATTGCCAACACGGCCGCAGAGCTGGCCACTGAGGCTGGTGGTCAGGACTTCTACTCCCGCTTCTACTAATCGCCTTGCCATAAGTAATTGTTGTCCCCAGGCATTTCTACCGTAGCGATCTCGCGTACGGTCGTCTTCTTTTGAGAGGTCAAAAGCGTCTCTTGTCTTGGGGCTGGTCAGCAGGGCGAGAGATTGTTCTTCAAATTGATCAAGTGCCCCGAGTTCCCCCTGTCGATCGAAGGCCCGTTGCAGGTTATCCAGTCTTTTACGCAACGATGTTCTTCGTTCGATACGATCGACTTCATTGGCGTTTGATAGGCCAATGTTAGGCACAGAGAACGTTGGTGAATTCGGGTCGCCCATCACAGTAAAAGGAGAATAGGCGTCGCCCAAGTATGCGGGTCCGTTGTATTCCAACGGTGGATTGATGCCCGCATACCGAGGCAAGGGATTTTCCCGTGCACCTTGCTGCGACCGCAAGTAGTTCGTTACGGTCATCCAATCGGGATACTTCGGTTTTGGTTTGTCGCGCGTATCAGGATCTCCCGAGAGCATTTGCATCGAACCGGCGGGATGTCCTGGGGCTGTTTGCCGCATCGATCTTAAAACGGTGAATTTGTCAGCAATCTGAGCTTGCATTGGCAATAACTCTGTGAATTGCATCCCGGGGACTTTGGTCGAGATCGTGGAAAAAGGACCACGATATTCGGAGCTCGCTTTGGGTTTTGGATCATAGGTATCTAGATGTGAGCAGCCGCCGGGTTTCCAGACCATGATGACTGCTGTTTTTTCTTTGCTTGCCGACAGGGTACTCGGTTCCTGTTGTGCCGAAGCGCTGCGCAATTGCAGAATTGCGGGTAGGCTTAGGCTGGCAAATCCGGCCATACCCATGCGTAGAAAACCACGTCGATCAGACGGGTTCATCGCAAAGGGGCCTCGGCAACATGTCGACGCGTTAAATGGATCACTCATGCTGGTACCGCCTACTTAACACGAATGTGGATGGGTTCAGAAATAACTATATCGACTGTATCTTTCGGAGCGGCTCGATCATTTACCGCTTTCAGTTCTTGAGTTCTTTGCACCACAAGGTTGTCGGCAGCTTGCTTGACGGTTGTTGCCGAAACGCTTTCCGCTTCAAGTCGGTTGTGATCTTCGAGGCTGGAAGATGCTAGTAGCGCTTGAATTCTATCAAGTTCTGCCACAGCCTCGGTGGCTTTGCCCGTGGCTTCGCGTAGGCTCGCTTCAGCGACCAATATCGCATGAGGATCATAGCGATACTTTGCCACTGCGGGACCAAAGAACGCGATCTGATAATCGCCTGGAGGAGTCTGTAGCGCACTGAGATCTATGCGTGCATCGGCGGTGTCAGCCGTTAGTGGTATGTCAAACCTGGGTACCCGTTCAAAACCTTCGCCCAGCGTATTGAGCTGAATAACCGTACCTGAGAAATCGCTTCGCTTTATAATGGTGAGCGGTATGGTTAATGTGGCTCCGCTATCGACCTCCCAGACTTTCTGCTCTGTGGCCACAATGGACATCGGCGCAATTTCCGACTCGGTTATCGATACGGGAACACCATCCACTAGTCGCGGGCTAGGAATTTCGCCCCATGCATCGGGAACGGGCCAGGCCATTTGCGCCATTTGCACCGGCCGAACGGCAACTTGACTATCAATTGTCGAAGTCCCCACAAAACTAGCATTGGCAAATCCAAAGGGAGCGTTTTCGGCTGCAGTAATGAGCATAATACCTCGCGATTTGCCCGTTGGAATCTTAAGGCCAGCAGCCGTTACACCTGGCGGTAATCCAGACATCGATAGATCAATATCGCCATCAAATCCATCGCGGCGTACGACAACAACCTCAAGCGCAATTGTCCCACCCGCACGCAAAGAGATCGGTTTGGACAAGGCGTTACGGTCGCCGTTACGAAGCTCCATATGAAGCCCCCATGCCGCTAATGCGAAGTCGGGCGCCGCTTGTCGAATGATCAGGCGATATTGATTCCGATCATCATTGCGTGTTCCTCCAAACAAGTCGGTGAGTTGCAATCGATAGAACCCATTCTCTTTGATATCGAGTTTTCCAATAAGGTCCAATGTGCCACCATCGTAGGGTGGTCCATCGTATGCATAGCCATTGCTGGACGGCTTCATCGGGCTAGGGATATCATTGAATTCGGCTATATCGGTAACAACTTCATTCGCCTCAGATTTATTGACCCTTTGAACGATAATGGAAGGATCTGTGGGACGTCCCAATCGCTCGGACGCAACTTCGATCCACCAAGTCTCCCCTTGTTTGGCTTCAAATTCAAAGCAGTCAACATCCGCTGCGGGAAAGAAGCTGCCTGTGACATCGAAGGGAAGAGTTATCTTCTGTACCTCTCGGGAGTCATTGTTTGGTTCGATCTCGCTGTGAGGGGCAACATCTGCGATGCCAATAGGAGGCCAAGAGAACGCGCTGACCGTGCGAGTGGATGCAAACATTGGCAGTGGTTCTGCCGGTTGAAGTTCTCGCAGCACCAGTCGATAGAAATAGGGAGAGCCACCTTTAAAAGTGAGCTCGTGGACTTTGATTATGTGTTTTCCATCGACTTCAGCAACAAAATCGATGGTGTCACCGCGGCGGTCCACGACAAGATCGCGCCCGGTTGCATCGGCCACTATGACGACCGGATCTAGCTTTGAATCGATGCCTCTCGACAAACAATGCACCACATAACGCTGCCCCTGCTTTGCATGAAAGAAATAATGATCAATGGATTTCGCTGTAGTCGCCCCGTTACAAATAGAATTCACGTTCAACTCCATCGCCGTATCCAGTGTTGTATTGGGCGACTTCTGAATGGACTCTGCGAGCTGATCGACTGAAAATGCACGAGCCGAGGAGATCCCTAAGCGGCTCATGACTCTGGCTTCGTAGATACCACTCGGGCATGAAGCAGCGATCGCTACCTGATAATGATTGGGAACGACAACTCCCTGTTCATCACGTTGAGGAGAAGCGACGATTCCCGGGTGATTGAAAAAAAGTTCTCCAGTGTCTTCCAGATTTTCACCCGCTATGACTACATCGAATTCCGTACCCACCATTCCACCCATCGGCATCGTTGTAAGCAACCGTGGAAGCGGCAAGCAAACGGATTGGCTCCATGATGTTGAATTCGCGCAGAGACACAGCCAACCCAACACGCAGATCAACCCAAAGATGCGATGTCGTTGATATTGCCTTGTCATTGTGGATGCTCCGGATTCAGCGCTTGTTTGAAAGATAGTTGCCTTTCGCTCCGCGAAAGTAGCATTGATAGTTGCCTTTCTTAGAACTTTCGCGGAGCGAAAGGCGACTATTATTGCCTTCGATTAATTAATTGACAGCTTAGGAGCGAATGGGGGTTAGTGATTGAATAGAAATTCTTTTGTGTTGATTAATGCCCAAATCAAATCTTGATAGTTTTCACGACTGGCTTGTTCAGCGTTCATGGGAGTGCCGCTTTCATCGAGTCGCGGTTCGGCGAGGTAGTCCATAGCGACTTGTAATTCATCGGCGCTAGGGGGACGGGAAAATGCGACCCGGTATACTTCATCGATACAGTCCTCAGGCGACTGCTCTGCTTTGCAAAATTTTTCAGCGCGTCCGGTATTCGATACTAGTTTTGCTTTGATGTCAGCCGCATTCATCAAATGCAGACTTTGCGCCAAACTGGAAGACTGAATACGTTCGCATTCGCAAACGCTTTCATTTTCAGGTCGACCAAAGACGCGCAGAAATGGAGACGCATTGTTGTAGCTATTATCGGGCAAGGCGATTGCGCGAGTCCCTGTCGGTAAATTAGGGAAATCAGTTACTGCGCCGGTGAGTTGATCAATCGCATCGAGCATCACTTCCGCTTGTAATCGTCGTGGATAGTATCGCGAGTAATTTTGAAAGTCGTTGATGTTGTACTGATTCGGGTCGGCGCTCAACTGATAAGCATTCGACGTGGTAATGGTTCGGACAAGTGCTTTTAGATCAAAGCCGCTGTCAATGAAGCTTTGCTCCAGTGCGGAGAGCAGTTCGGGATTGGTAGGTGGGTTGGTATCGCGAATATCATCCTCTGGTTCAATCAATCCGCGACGAAAAAAATGCTTCCAGTATCGATTGACAACCGCCTTGGCAAAATAAGGGTTGCCAGGGGACGCCAGCCAATCGGCTAATTTTAACCGAGGGTCTTCATCGGCAGCGATGGCTGGAATGGCATCGCCCAAAGCGGAGGGCGATAGCGATTTGCCGGTTTTGATATTCACCGCGCTAGCGATCCCTCGTTTATGAAAAATCATATCTTCACCTCGCGTGGAGGTAGGCTTTCGACCAACTTGACTGAAGAAGGCAGCCAAGCTGTAGTAGTCATCTTGGCTCCATCTTTCAAAGGGATGATGGTGGCATTGGGCGCACTGCATGCGAACACCTAGGAACAGCTGCGCGACATCCTCCAATTGCTGCTTCGGCTCCTTGACTCGCTTGTACCAAGCAACGGGTGGATTTCCCATTACGGTACCAGTAGCAGCTAACAATTCGCGAACCATTTGATCATAGGGCTTGTTTGCTAGCAGGCCGTCGCGAACCCAGGAGAAGAAAGCAAAGTTTGAAGTAATGTCGCTTGCATCATCGCGACGATTCTTGAGCATTGCAGTCCACTTGTTCGCAAAGTAATCTGCATATTCACCCGTTTGAAGCAGGGTGTCGACAACTTGTTCGCGTTTGTTGGGTGAATCGCTAGCAAGAAACTCGTTAACCTCGACTTCAGTTGGCAGTCGGCCTGCAATATCGAGGCTGACGCGGCGCAGAAACGTTGCATCGTCGCAGACATGCGAAGGAGGAATGCCCAGTTCTTTCAAGTTTGCAAATAGCAAGTCATCAACAAAGTTCATGGAGGCAGGTAGCGATTCGATCTTAGCGCCCAATGGGATCGAAGCATTGAATACCGCAACCTTACCCTGGTAGCGAACCATGATTGCAGCTTTCCCAGGAAGGTCCAATGTAGCGACCCGACCCTCTTTGGTTACTTCGGCAAGGCTAGCATCGTTTGTTTCAAACAAGGCTAGTTCAGTTACATCGCGCTGCGTGGAATCCGAATATTCCGCATAGACTTGAAGATGCTGTGCACTGTGTGGCGGCAGCGTTGCACGTTGCGGCTCTACACGAAGATTCGTCAATTTCGGTGCAGAATCGGCATCCTGTGTTGCGCCTTGTAAGATCCAATCGCGAACCGTTTGAAAAGCCACTGAATCGGTGGTCAGTCGAGCACCGCCACCGTGCGTTACGTCACCTGTTGCTTTGAGCAATAGCAGACTTCGCTCGGGAGCCGCGGGAAAGAGTCGTCGCCCTCTTCCTTCGCGAACAATGTGTTCGTAATCCTCATTAGGCTCAAAACCGAGCAGGGATAATTGAAAGCCATTTTGACCATTGCCTGCTTTCGCATGACAGATGCCAGAATTGCAGCCCGCTTTTGTTAGAACCGGCATTACTTCGTTTACAAAGCTGATCGGTTGACTAACGTTACGAGTCATACCCGGTTCGGTCGCGCTCGATTCTGCGAGGGCCAACAGAACAAACACGCCTGCTAGGCCAAGGTTGGTTTTGGGTCTTCGCTGCGAAAGACGTTCGAGTACCCGATAGGCTCGACATAGCCGATTTGCTTGTGTGAAGGAGGCCATAGCGATCACCGAAGTGGGCCCATGGAAGGCAGGAAAGGAGAGGCGGGAGTTTGCTGCAGCGGATCAAGCTTACTGGCCGAAATGAATTTCGGGTCAGCAGGCTTCGCCGCTGAGGAAACAATTATCTGGCAATCATGGGGAGGCAGGAATTGCCAGACCAAGCCATTGTAACACGGCCGCTGGTCTCGCGTCCATCACCAATTGCCGATCACCAATTCCCCTTGTATTCCCAGCGCCAAATCGGGCCATCCGTTGGATCTTCAATGTCGCCGATTTTAATAAACCCGTTCTTTGAGAGAACATGCGTCGAAGCATTGGGTTCGGGCAAAGTGTGAGCCAATATCGTTCGCACGCGGGCATCCAGTCTCGCAAATTCGACTAACTTGCCCGCGGCTCTCGTCGCTATGCCTCGATTCTCGAAGCTTGGCACAACACAATAGGCAATCTCTACAATTCCTTGCTCACACGGAGCACCTTTGAATCCAGCGTTGCCAACCGATAGGCCGCTTGCCTTATCTACAATAGCAAATCCCCACAGCCAGGGATCTTCTCCGGACGCGATCTGCAGCAATTGGAAAAACGCGGGATCGATATCTCCAGAAACGATGAAATCCCTTAGCCCTTCCGCGGGAGCATGACCAAAGCACTTCCCATACGAATCGGCCCCATCCAGCAATGCTAGAAAGTGCTGTGGGGTAAGCGGAATCAGTTCGATGGGGCACTCGTCGGTAGTCGAAAACGTCATTCCCCACCCGGCCTATTCACATGGGTTCGAAGTTACGATGCACCAAGAATCACTATGGTTTTGAAACAGATTTGAGCATGTGATGCGTAAAGATGCCACCATACGATTTCATAAAATCAGTGAACCATCGCTTGAATTCTGTTTCTAAGATCCGGTACTCACCGAAATTGGGATCAAATCCACTGACGTACTCGTCCTCTGCAACCATTTTACCGTGATGTGGTTTGACCGAGCGAAAAAATCCGATGGTATGCGCACCGCCTGAAGCCCCGGAAACGGAGCCTTTGAACCAGAACGAATAGATCATTCCCGAGTGATCGGGAGAGGTGATGTTTGCCAATAGATCGTCGACAATAAACTTGCGGTAATCGAAGGTGATCGCAGCATCTTTGAGCCCGCGGATGGAGATCATCATTTGGTCGGCAATCTTGTAGGAATTCCCCCCTTCCTTCCAGCGATCACCAAACACCTTTTGAAGGATGGGATTACCGGCGCCGTTGTTGCGACCTAGTTTGGTCATGCGATCTTTAGCTTTGGCGACCGTTGTCGAACCACCACTCTCAAACATATGGCTGAGCCATTCGATTGTAAAATTATGGCACGCCCCTTGAGTCGCGGCGATCGATCTTCCTCGAAGAGTGGCCATTGCGGCAACTTGGGTAAAATTTGCAATGCGATCCTGATTCATAGCGAACTCTCCCTCCCTGACAATTCAATTCTTTCACTCATTGGTCGCCAGCCATTTTTTGCGACCCGACTATGCTGGGGCGGGAGTATAGGTCGATTCTGTCGGTGGCCGAAAGATGAATCACGCCAAAA
Source organism: Pirellulaceae bacterium (assembly GCA_041749395.1). GTDB lineage: Bacteria > Planctomycetota > Planctomycetia > Pirellulales > Pirellulaceae > Laterigemmans. The sequence continues at coordinate 20,591 of JBGTBJ010000083.1, read as the reverse complement.
TATCTTGCACCACATGGCCGTGAACGTTGGTCAAGCGACGTTGAATGCCATTGTGGTAATACGTTAGCCGTTCATGATCGATCCCCAGAAGATGCAAAATTGTGGCATGCATATCATAGGTGGTGACAGGTGATTCCACTGCCCTGTATCCCAGTTCGTCCGTTAGGCCATGAGCGAATCCCCGTTTAAGTCCAGCACCAACCAGCAGATTGGTAAAACCTTGTGGATGATGATCTCGCCCACGACTAAGGGTTCCTGCGTTTGCCTGAGCGAAGGGAGTGCGGCCAAACTCTGTCGTAATCATCACGATAGTGGTTTCCAACAATCCTCGTTGCTTCAAGTCGGCGATAAGTGCTGCAATGGGTTGATCCACTCGCAGCGCTTCGCCGGAATGGCTTTTGTAGCCTGTTCCCAGAATGTCTTCGTGCGCATCCCAGGAGACGCCATCCCCCGTCCAGATCTGCACCGTACGTACTCCGTTTTCGATTAAACGGCGGGCTGCGAGGCAATTTTTGGCGACGTCGCTGCACTCTTTCCGATCCAGTCCATAGAGTTGCCGAATTGCAGCCGGTTCATCGTTGAAATTCATCACTTCAGGAATGGTCTGTTGCATCTTGGCCGCCAATTCATAACTGCGAATGCGGGCTACGAGCGGGTCTGCGTTGTCGTTTGCCTGGAGGTGATTTCGATTCAGCGTATTTAGGTATTCCAATCTTGCTCGCTGAACTTCGTCAGAAACACTGGAGGCAGGATTGAGATCAAGAATCGGCTGTTCACCCTTGGTGTTGAAGGGAACTCCCTGATTCTCAGCGGGCAAGAATCCATTGGTCCAGTTGAAGGCGCCCCCTGCCGAATTGGGAATTCCACGTGCATCCGGAAGGACGACAAAGCTTGGTAGATCTTCATTCTCCGTTCCCAACGCATAGGTCAACCACGCACCCATAGTGGGAAAACCCATTTGCCGAAATCCCGTGTTGGCTTGAAAAACACCAGGAATATGGTTGGCAGTTTCCGCCGTCATCGATCGCAGCACAGTCAGGTCATCAGCCACTTCGGCTAAGTGAGGGAACAAGTCTGAGACCCACAGACCACTTTTGCCTCTTCGTTTGAATGGATAGTGCGATTTATGCAGTCTGCCGATCTTGCCAAAGAATACATCAGCCTTTCCGAACGACTCCGGCATCTCCTGGTCGTGATATTTCTCTAGCTCCGGCTTGTAATCAAATGAGTCGACGTGGCTAAGACCGCCTCCCAAAAAAATATGTATGACCTGTTTGGCTTTCGCTGCATGATGCACTCCGCTGAGGCCCACGCTGTTCACTGAAGCCTGCAGCAACCCCTGTCTGCCTAGAATATCGGCCAGACCAATCAAGCCTACACCCAGCGCTGCGTGGCCCAGGAATTTCCGTCGCGAGTTTTGATGAAGATTCACGGAAGTCCTACCTAACCGATCGAGGCGTGACAAAGACAATACAATTGGATTTAGTTTACGAAGAGAAATTCGCTCGAGTTGAGCAGCATCAAACAAAACTGTTCGAGGTTAACGCGATGAATAAAGTCCAAGGCCGCCTGCCGTTCTTCAGTTTGTGGAGGTCGACCGAAAGCCAGTAGAAATGCACGATCAACCTGATCCGTGGGTTGGTCTCCACATTCTGCTTTTAAGCGTGTTGCCATAGAACTCGCGCAATTTTCCAAGGTCGCATTATGAAGCAGCGACAGCGCTTGCAGAGGTGTGGTCGTTTGCATTCTTAAAGGTGCGGCCACGCTTGGATCGGGGCAATCAAAGGCCTGCAACATGGGGTGGTTGCCGGATCTGGCCCATAAACGGTAGATCGTACGCCGATTGGATTCCGGTGAAAATTCTGTTTTGGGATCCGTAAATTCCGCATTACTGCTGAGCTTATATTCCATATCCAGAAAGCTAGGGCCACCTATGGCTGGATTTAGCTCGCCCGAAATCGCTAAGGCTGCGTCGCGGATTGCTTCGCCTTCTAATCGCTTTGCGTTGAAGTGCCATAGCAATCGATTGTCGCTATCTTTTTCAGCGGCACTTTGGTCCACACCACGCGACTGTTGTTGATAGGTAGCCGACAGAACCATTAAGCGATGCAAATGCTTGATGCTCCACGGAGTCAATCTGTCTTGCTTACTCACTGCTGTTTTTGGATCGGTGAATTCACACGCCAACCAATCGAGCAACTCGGGGTGGGTGGGACGTCCTCCATTGAACCCAAAATCGCTGGGAGTATCGACAATGCCCTTGCCGAAATGATAGTACCAAAGTCGGTTTACCATGACTCGGGCGGTGAGAGGATTGCGTTTGTCGGCGATCCATTCGGCAAGCTTTCTACGACGTTCACCTTCCGGAGCATCCTTCTCGAGACCAAAGTCTGCACTTAATCCATGTCGCGAGAAGGCATTGATACCACTGGGCACAACTTCATCGAGTGGCTTGCGCATGTCTCCCCGTGCCAAAACATGAAAAACCGCTGGCTGGCGAGGAATAATGATATGGGCTCGTCCATTGAACGAGGCACTAGCAATTCGTTCGCGTAGAGTTTCTAGCTCTGCCTTTAACTCGTATAACTCATGGATTTCGGATTGAGTCGCCCGTGCCAGCACTGAGCTCTCAACCGGTTTTAAGCCAATCGACTGCGGCCCGACACGAACATGGTCTGCTAACTCTTGGCTGGAGAGCTCGCGAGAATAAATTGCCAACGCGTGAACTGCACCTTGCCAAGCACGCTGGCCTGTTAATTCGTCGCCAATGGCCAAATGAAACTCTGGCCCCCAATTGGAAAGGCTACCGGCTACTTTTTTCTGGACGGCAAGTTTTCCATTCACGAACAGACTTAATTGTCCTGCCTTGGAGAATGTAAAGGCAACGTGTGTCTGATCGAGGGTGACGGAACCTTGAGGTGAGACAAGACTAGGCAAACCATTTGCATCCGTCTTCGTTGTGCGAAAGCGGAGGTCAAAGGCACTATTGTCTTGTCCTAGAGTAAAATTACGTTGCCCTGAATCGAGCGACAGGGTGATAATTCTCGCTGGACCAGATTGTATATTTTTCGTGGAAGTCAGCCACGCTTCCACTGACACTTCTCCTGCAGCGACAAGTGATTGAACGAGCTCTTTTGCAGGTTGCTGCGAAGCGATTGCTTGGGACTTTTCGCGACGAAGGCTGGGACCCTTACCGCTGGGTGAGAGATTGACGAAGGTATCTGCAGATGACTTAGAAGTACTGTCTTGGAGAGAATAAAGGGCTTGAAGTTGTGAATCGAGCTCGGTGACTGCGGGAGCGACATCATATTTTTTGGTGAGAGCTTGGAGCAGCGAAGTGTGCTTTGTTTGCAATTGTTCTTGTTGCGCGCGCCACATATTCAGGCGGTCGTTGTCGATCGTTACCTTAATTCCCGATCGCTCTTCCTGCTCTTGTGTGACACCGCCCAGCAAAGATGCAATTTGGTAATAGTCGCGTTGGGCAATGGGGTCAAACTTGTGATCATGGCAGCGAGCACAGTGAATCGTCATGCCAAGGAATGTTTGTCCGAGTGTTGCGACGAGGTCTTCGAGATGATCCCAACGAGCCGCTTCACGCATCGACGCGGAGCCCTCGAGATGTCCCACTTGGTCCCAAGTACCACAGACGTGATAGCCAGTTGCAATCATCGCATCAAAATTGTCGGGTTGAATGACGTCCCCTGCGATTTGAAATCGAACGAAGTCATCGTAGGGCAAATCGTCTGAAAATGCACGTATCACCCAGTCTCGATACCGCCATGCGTTTTCTCGAATCAAGTTTCTTTCAAAGCCTTGGGTTTCTCCAAAGCGTACGACGTCGAGCCAATTTCTTGCCCATCGCTCGCCGTAATGAGGCGATTCAAGGAGTTCATCAACCAGTCGTACATAAGCGTCGGGTAACGGATCGTTAAGAAATGCTTCGATCTGTTCTGGCGTGGGCGGAAGTCCGAGCAAATCAAAATAGATTCGCCGAATCAGCGTTCGTCGATCTACCGCCGGTGCTGGCTTTAGTCCATTGCGATGTAAGCCGTCGAGAATGAACAGATCGATGGGATTTTCGGGCCGCCCCTGTGCTTCGGGAAGCCACTGTGTGATCGCTTCGGGCAAGGAGCCACGTACAGGAATTTGCAACGACCACCAATCGTAGCCAGCGTGACGATCATCCACGAATTGAAATGGATCGATCGACTCGACATCCCAAACTGCACCGTCAAGCAGCCATTGGCGGAGCAATTCCTTTTCTTCTTTGGCGAGCGGCGGCCGGTCTTTCGGCATCGAGTCGTCGATCAAATATTGCCAAACGAGACCCTCCAACGGCGCGTCCATCGTGGTCAGATCCCCACTGTCACCACCCTTTTGCCAACCCAGTCGACTCGATAGATCGAGCCCCCCTTCTGCATTGGCCTGCGTGTGGCATTCCAAACAATGTTTGGCAATCAGGGGCGCAATCTGTTTTTCAAAGTGTGGCATCTCGCCACGGGCGGGGACCCCATACCCCGTTAATATCCCACTGATAATTCCAGCATATAACAACCACTTTCGCACGGGATTGCCGAGCAGATAGTGGCATAGATAATCCCAAAACAGCTGCAAAATGCTATGTAATGCGAACCTGTTGAGAAGAAACGCACACGACGGACTACCTTGGAACATACCAGTCTCCGCAAATACGAGAGATCCTGCAGCAATTGAGTAGACCACTCTCCGAGGTGAGCCGCGATAGGTTATTCTACGCCGGCTATAGGACCGGCTACAGGACCGAGGTGTCCAAATGAAATCTGGCAATCCTCGCTGTCTGCCCCATCTTACACTATCGAAGTCATTGCAAATATCACCAAAGGGATTGTGGGAAAGACACATGCACGAGCCAGACCCTGTCACCACGATCGATGTTGTTCCGCTAACGGGTTGGAAAGGAATTGACCTTGGTGAATCGCAGGAAACGGTCAAGCGTAAATTAGCTGCAGGCAATTTGCCATTTGACGATTCGTTCGACTCTCATTGCGTAGAGTTAGAAGAGCCTTACGTAAGTTTGACATTCGCTGACCATGAAGCAAAACCGCTGGTGCAAATGTTGTTTGGCGGTGGTGATGTACGCATTGGGGGAAATGCGATTCTAGGGAGCGAAGTGAAGGACGCGCTGCAAGCATTGGGTGTCAGCGACTTTGCTGATACTTTGTGGTCCGACGTTGAAATTGACGCGGAATATCATCATGGCGTGGCGGTTAGTGATGCGTTGCGCCCCACCCATGCAAAACCACAACGTCTGATGGATGGGGGAACTTTGTGGATTAAGAGCCAAGGTATTGGACTATGTATGCGAGGTGGATGCATTGAAGCGGTGGTGATTCGATCGTTGGCCGATGTACCGAAAGTAGGATGCGGCCCATTAACGACGGAGACCCTGTTGGCAGACGCCAATTCCACCGATGGCAGTGCGGATACAGCTCACCCATCAGGTGTTAACCCAATGGAGCCGTCGCAAACATCGGGTAGCCGCTCAACGCGTCGTTTGGTATTGACGGCAAGTGCCATCGCTTTGTTGATCTTTCCGGTATTTTTAATTTACCGCGGCTACCAAGCATGGCAGGGGGCCAACAAAGTCACCGGGACGATCGTGGAGCGCAAGCCGAATAGCGAAACGCCTCAGCAGGTTGTCATTATCTACCCCTTGCCCGACCAACAAACTGGCTCGGCAACTATTGATAGTCAATTTGTTTCCACCACTGAACTTGGCAGCGAAATCGAGCTGTATTATTTGCCCATACAGCCAGAAAACGTGCTGACCATTGCGCAGAAGGAAAACGTCATTTGGAGCGGGTATTTACCCTATGTGGCGATCATTTGTCCCGCTTTTGCACTGATGCTTCTCGCAGTCGCTTTCCCCAAGTACTCGCTGACGGACATACACAAGTAATCTTGTGTTGCACCATTTACCTTCAGGGAATTAGCTCAGTGAGCGAATAACACCGGCCGCTTGTTCGCAAAGGTCTTCTGCTTGCTGCAGTGCGGGTGCTTCAGCAATCAATCGGACGATGGGTTCGGTATTGCTGCCGCGAACCAAGAGCCATGAGTTGTCCCAAGACAATCGCAAACCGTCTTGACGATCACTCACAGCATCCGACATTGTGTTTTCGAGCGCATCAAAGATCTTCGGAAGCAAGCTTGTTTGCACCGTCACCTTGGTTTTATGAATCGCAAGTTGAGGTAGTTCGTCGACCAACTCCGTCAGAGTCGCATTGCGGGATGCCATCAGGTCCAATACCTGCGCCATGCCAACAAAACTATCGCGTACATAGCCAACGCGAGGATCAATTGGACCACCATTACCTTCACCACCATAGATGGCGTTTTGAAGGAGCATAGCATCCGCCACATTGGCTTCACCGACGGCACTTCGAAAACAGCGACTGTGAAATTGTTTGGCTAGGACTTCCGTCATACCGCTCGTCGCACAATTGATCACAAGGTTCCCTTGAGCTGTGGCAAGGCGACGCATCACGCAAAGTGCCACAGTGAATTCTTCGCCGATGTAGTTCCCTTGTGCATCGATCAGCGCCAACCGGTCGGCATCCGGGTCTTGGCAGAAGCCGATATCGCACTGATGGTCTCGCACCATTTGGCCAATTGAAACAAGGTTTTCCGCAGTAGGCTCGGGTGGATGAGCGAAGAGCCCATCGGGAACGGCTCCCACGGGAACCACATGGCAACCCAGTGTTCCCAATAACCGCAATCCTAGCAGGCTACCCGCTCCGTGGTTGCTGTCGATCAACACGCGAAATTTGCGATTTTGAATCGTCGACACATTAACGGTACGAAGCACCGAATCCAGGTGATCGCAATGGGGGTCACCAACCCGAGTGACCTGTCCCACACGGTCAAAGTCGACCCATGCAGGGGAATCTTGCTCGTAACACTCGCGGACTTTCTTTCCCGCATCTGCTCCGATGACGCGCCCGTCGCTCGAAAACAGCTTGATCCCGTTATATTCGGGAGGGTTGTGGCTGGCAGAAATCTGCACTGCACCAACGGCATGGTTTTTTTTCACAAAGACTCCCACCGTTGGAGTTGCGGCCACACCGCAATCTAGGACATCGCGACCCACTGCGGTTAAGGCGCCCACGACACAATCACGCATCATGGTCCCTGTGGTGCGGCCATCTCGGGCCACTACGATTGGTCCTTGGGGAAGTTGTTGCGCGAACGCCGTTGCGTATCGCATCGCCACTTCGGGGGATAACGATTGTCCAATGACACCCCTCAGGCCGCTAACGCTAATGATCAGTTCCGACATGACAAAATTCTCCGACGACTCGCTGAGGATACCGCAGTGGGGGCTTTGCTGAATGCGAGCAATGTAGCGGGTGTTGCGAATCAGTGTGAGAGGATTATCTGGCATCGGCGGTTTTCAGATCACCCCGGTCAGGCGTAGACTGTTCCTCGACCTTATTTCCCTCTGGTAGCCACAGATCGAGTTACGAGCCACGAGAACCCAGCCATGAGCGCAGCGCAAAACACCCTTTCCCTGGCCGAGGCCGAAAAACAAATTCAACAAGCCCACCGCGACGGGAAATTGAGTGCCGGTGCAGTAGAGAACTTGCAAATATGGTTATCGGAAGCCAGGTATGCTTCCTATCGAGCCGAAGTATTGCAGCATATTAGCGACGGGAAATGGCAAGCGCTCGACGATGCTTTTTGGACGATCATTCCGTTTGGAACCGGGGGGCGGCGCGGACGTATGTACCCCATCGGTTCGAATGCCATTAACGACCGAACCATTGGTGAGAGCGCCCAGGGCTTGGCCGATTATCTTGTCGCGTACCACAAGGAAAATGGCTTGAGCTCGCCATTGTCCTGTGCGATTAGTTACGATACGCGACATCGCTCGAGACATTTTGCCGAGTTGTGCGCTGGAATTATGGTCGCGTCCGGGTTTAAAGTCTTTTTCCTCGACGACTATCGGGCCACACCGCAACTCTCGTTTGCCGTGCGCCTCAAACATTGTACTTGTGGAATTATGGTAACCGCGAGCCACAATCCTCCCAGCGACAACGCAGTCAAGGTTTATTGGTGCAGCGGTGCACAGGTCTTACCGCCTCACGATGCGGCAATCATCGAACGGGTGATGAATGCGCAAGAAATTCATGTAGTCCCGTTTACCGAAGCGCTCGCGGATGGGCGAGTTGAGATCTGTACTGCGGAAGTGGATGAAGCGTATTTGAATGCAGCCAGCCCCAGCGGTTTTGCTGGTCCGCGCGCCATCAAAGTACTCTATTCACCCCTTCACGGTGTCGGCACCCTTCCCACGATGGCATTGCTGGAGCGAGATGGTTTTACCCAGGTAGAGGTCTACGGTCCACACGCGGAACCTAGTGGCGATTTTCCCAACGTCCCGGGCCATGTGTCCAACCCGGAAAATGCGAAGGTTTTTGAAAAACCAATTGAATACGCGCGGGAACATGGTCTAGAACTGATTTTAGCAACGGATCCCGATGCCGATCGTTTGGGTGTTGCTGCGCCTTTGACTCTGGATACTAGTGGCCCTTGGAAGACGATCAACGGCAATCAAATTGGCGCCCTGCTCGCCGACTATGTGCTGTCGAGACGCCAAGCTGCCGGGACGCTTTCGTCAAATCACTATATTGTCAAAACACTCGTGACTACCGAATTGACGCGCCGCATTGCCGACTATTACGGAGTCCGCTGTGTTGGCAATTTGCTGGTTGGATTCAAATGGATCGCTGGAGTGATCGACCAAGAAGGACCCGATCTTTTTGTGTTCGGTACTGAAGAGTCCCATGGGTATTTGATTGGTCAATATGCGAGAGATAAGGACGGACCGATTGCATGTATGCTGATGAGCGAAATGGCGGCTCGCTTAAAGAGTGAAGGATTATCGCTACATCAGAGATTAGATCAGCTCTATCAAGAGCATGGTTACCATGCTGAGCACCTGATCAATGTGCAGATGGAAGGAAGCGAGGGAATGGCTGCGATGAAACGCCTGATGGCTAAGTTTCGCGCCGCACCTCCCAAAACATTGGCTGGAATGAAGGTCAGCACGGTGCGCGATTACGAGAATGGTCAGCAGATTTCCTTTGCGGGAGGAGCGACTGGAGTTGCTTCACCTCTGGAAGGTCCAATGGGTGATCTCGTGATTATGGACTTGGAGGAGGATGGAAACTATGTTGCCGTTCGTCCGTCGGGGACCGAGCCCAAGGTAAAGTTCTATCTATTCACTCGCTTGGCACCGGCCGCTTCGCAGAATTTGAGCGCTGCAAAGCAAACACTTCAAGATCGTATCCATCAACTGGAAGCCGACGTACGTGCGTTTGCTGCGGGCGTCTAATTAGGAATTCAATGTGGCTGAGGAACTTCCCGAACCATTAGATGTGGTGGCCGTTGGTGCCCACCCCGACGATGTTGAAATTGCCTGTGGGGGCACGCTTGCGTTGTTGGCCCGCCAGGGATATCGAGTCGGTATCATCGATTTGACCGACGGAGAACCCACGCCCCTTTCCCCCGGGCCCGAGACCCGCTTGGCCGAAGCACAGAAAGCGGCCGAAGTGTTAGGGGTGGCGGTGCGAATTCAATTGAATCTGACCAATCGTCGGTTAATGGATGGGTTCGAGAATAGAGTAGCGTTGGCGAAAGAGTTTCGTCGCTATCGCCCACGCATGGTCATTGGCTTTGGTGACAAAACTCCGATGGCCTCCCCAGATCATTGGCAAACCATGCAGATTACCGATGCGGCCGTCTTTTACAGTCGGCTGACCAAGTGGGATGAGATATTTGGCCATTTGCCCGTACACACAATCACGAGGCAAATGTACTTTCGGCTTGCCTTTGAACCGGACCATTTACAGGGATTTCCTAGTCATCTCACCGTCGACATTGCTTCCACCTTAGAGGCCAAGATCGAATCCATACGCTGTTATCAAACCCAGTTTGCTGGCAAGCCTCAAATATTTGAACGCGTTCGCGCGGCGGCGATTATCACCGGCCAAGCTGCGGGCATCGAAGCGGGTGAAGTCTTAGTGGGGACTCGACCGATCGCTATTCAAGATCTTGTCGCCACCGTCTTGCCACCTACGACTTAATTATTCCATAAGCAGTGAGAGATCGACCGCCATGGCTCGTAGGTGCCAAGCATGAAGCCCGATGTACCAACTTCACCGCGACTGGGCCTGCTTTCGTTAGCCTGTCTCGTCGTCGCCAACATGATCGGCGCTGGTGTCTACACTAGCAGCGGGTTTGCTTTAGGCAGCCTGCAGACACGCGAATGGGTTTTAGCGGCCTGGGCAATAGGTGGTGTGATAGCAATGCTGGGGGCAGTCTGCTACGGCGGGCTTGTCAAGCAAATCACTGAATCAGGGGGCGAAGCACTCTTCCTGTCTCGCCTGGTCCACCCGATCGCCGGCTTTATGGCGGGCTGGATTTCTTTGACTGCTGGATTTAGCGGTGCCATCGCGTTCGCGGCGCTGACGTTTGAAAGCTATCTGCCATCGCATACGCTTTATGAGGAATGGCCGCGCGGGACAATTGCTTGCTTGCTCATCGCGGCTTTTGGAGTGGTGCACTGGAGCGGGTTGTCGACAGGTACACGGTTTCAAAATGGTCTGGTGCTGATCAAACTGGCTCTCTTTGTGGCGTTCGTTTTTTATGGCGCCACGGTGGTTGGGAGCGGGACCTATTTCAATGGCGAACCTCGCGAGGGGACTCAGGAATTGGTTGCGGTATCGGAGATCGCTGCTACCGCAGTGCCGGCGTCGAGCGGCTTGCTTTTTCTATCGGCGCTGGCAACGTCGGTCATGTGGATTTCGCTCAGCTACGCAGGATACAACGCGGCTGTATATGTTGCGGGTGCGTCGACAAATGGCAAAACCGTAGCCCGTTCGATGTGGATTGCCACCGCAGCGGTCACCGTACTTTATCTTTCGTTGAACTATGTGGTCCTTTATTCCGTGCCGGTCAGCGAGCTCGTCAACCAAAAAGAGGTGCTGAAAATATCGGCTGCAGCTTTGGGCATTCGCTGGTTGGAGAACGTGGTTGTGGGTGTGATCCTGTTGTCCCTGGCTACTTCGGTATCGGCGATGTTGCAGGTAGGGCCCCATGTTTACGCACAGATGTCGCGAGACCACTTGTTGCCGCGAGTTTTGAGCGTCATGGCTGGTAAGCAGGGATCGATACCGCGGCACGGGATTGTGCTGCAGGTGGTTCTTGCCTGTGCACTCGTATGGTTGGCCGATTTGCAGCAGTTGCTGGACTATCTAACCTTCATGTTGTTATTGAGCTCGGCCGCCACGGTTGCCTGCCTGTTAATGCCTGCGATTCGGGGAGTACCTGGCAACCGTCCTGTCGCATTATGGCCCTGGACGCCGCTCGTTTTTGTTGCCATTTCGCTTGGAATTGCTTTTCTTAGTCTGAAGTTCCGCTGGGAAACGGATCCACGGGGCCTGATCAAGGCCATGGTCATTCTCCCCTTAGGGTTGGTGATTTATCCGCTATGCCGGCAACGTGGTGATTGAATCAGCCATTGCGCTGCAGTTGGAAATACTTCCATAAGGTGAAAAAAAACGCCGTCGACGAACTGAGGTGTAAAAGGTTAGGATGCTCAGCTAATTCCTTTGTTGCGTGAATGTTTGAAGTTGCCCCCTTTGTGATATGAGGTTGGCCACTGACAATGACGCGAAAGTCACACCATCCAATTTCCCCAGGACAGCCGCGTCCTTAACACGTGGCTATCTCGATGCGTCGCGAAGATATCCGAAACGTTGTTATTATTGCTCACGTCGACCATGGTAAGACGACTTTGGTCGATTGCCTTTTGCGGCAGAGCGGCCAATATCGTGACTCGCAATTGCAGGGCGAGCGCATTCTTGATTCCAATGATCTGGAGCGGGAACGTGGTATTACCATTTTGGCAAAAAACATTGCGATTCCCTATCGCGGTGTGAAGATTAATTTGATTGACACCCCTGGTCACGCGGACTTTGGTGGTGAAGTGGAGCGAGTGGTGCGGATGGCCGACGGTGCATTAGTACTGGTGGATGCGGCCGAGGGTCCCATGCCACAAACTCGGTTTGTGCTTGAGAAGGCGCTAGAAGCGGGCTGCCGTCCCATTGTGATTGTCAACAAAGTGGACCGTCCGGATGGTCGACCGCACGAAGCGTTAGACGAGGCCCTGGAGTTGTTGGCCGATTTGGGAGGTGAAGCCCAATTGGATGACGCCGCCTACGTTTTTACATCCGCACGACAAGGTTATGCAACGCTCGATCCGGCCGTGCCGGGGACCGATATGCGGCCCTTGTTAGACCTGATTGTCGATCGCTTACCAGGCCCAGAAGTGGACGCGGATGCGCCACTGCAAATGTTGGTAACGACGCTCGATTGGTCCGAATATGTGGGTCGAATCGCGATTGGGCGAATTGCTGCCGGGACAATTCGTAGTGGCGAAGCGGTTGAACTGCATCAAACTCATGGCGTGACCTTATCAAAAGTCGCCGGGCTCTATGTCTTCGACAATCTAGGCCGTGCGGAAACCCAACTTGCCTCCGCTGGAGAAGTGGTAGCTATCGTTGGTTTGGAAAAGGTAGAAATTGGCGACACGATTTGTGCGGCCGGAAACTCCCGTCCATTGCCACGATTGAAGGTCGACGAACCAACGTTGGAAATGGTTTTCAGCGTCAATTCATCCCCCTTCGTCGGTCGCGAAGGAAAGTTTGTGACGACGCGGCAATTGAAGTCACGATTGTTAAAAGAGCTGGAACGGAATGTGGCTCTGCGAGTGGAATTGATCGAAGGTACGGAAGCCTATGCCGTACGTGGTCGCGGCGTGTTGCACTTGGCAGTGCTCATTGAAACGATGCGCCGTGAGGGATTTGAGCTGAGCGTCGGCAAGCCACGCGTGATTTTCAGAGAAATCAATGGCAAGAAACATGAGCCGTTCGAAGTGCTGTCAGTGGAAGTTCCCACGGACAACATGGGGCCGGTTATGGAGCTCGTCGGCTTGCGTCGAGGTCAGCTGGACGAGATGCAACAGCGCAGCGATTACAGCCTTCTCCGCTTTAGTATTCCCGCACGCGGTCTGATCGGTTTGCGTACGCGATTGCTTAATGCGACCAAGGGAACGGCCATCATCCACCATCGTTTTGCCGATTATCGGCCGGTCGAGGGAGATGTGCCAAAGCGTTCCAATGGGGTGTTGGTTTCCATGGCAGCGGGCAAGGCAATACCATTTGCCTTATTCGGATTACAGGACCGCGCAGAACTTTTGGTCCGTCCTGGGGACGAAATTTACGAAGGACAGATTGTCGGCGAGAACGCGCGGGATAATGATCTAGCGGTGAACCCCTGTCGCGAAAAGAAGTTGACCAACATGCGGGCCTCGGGCAGTGACGAGAACGTCATTCTCAAGCCGCCTCGCGAAATGTCGCTCGAAGCCGCATTGGAGTTCATTGAAGACGATGAAATGGTCGAAGTGACTCCGACACGAATCCGCTTGCGAAAAGCTTACTTACGCGAGTCCGACCGTCGTCGGCTGGGGCGTAAACCCGAGTACGTGTAAGCGATTCGAAGGGACCGTTAGCTCCATGAAATTGACCGGGCATGCGATTGTGCTGCTCGCGCGGCTAATGAGTGGGTTTACGGTGCGCTGGGTGGATTGCCAACCCGACACCTGCCAACGCGTTTACTTCGCGAACCATACAAGCCATCTTGATGCTGTCGTCCTTTGGTCGGCATTGCCACGCAACCTGCGCGCCATCACTCGACCCGTTGCAGCGGCCGATTACTGGTCGCGAGGCTGGTTGCGTCCCAAGCTGGCCGAGTCGTTTAATGCGATGTTAATCGACCGCAAGGAAATCAAGGTTCACCATAGCCCGATCGATCTGATGATCCGCGAGATTGGCGACATCTATTCGCTGATCATCTTTCCTGAAGGAGGAAGGACCAGCGGAGAGGATGTTGGTCCGTTCAAGAGTGGACTCTACTATCTGGGCAAGAAAAGACCCGACTTGGAGCTCGTGCCGGTTTATATCGACAATGTGAACCGCGTCCTCCCTCGAGGTGAATTCTTACCAGTTCCGTTATTGACCTGTATCACTATTGGTCCTCCGATCTTTCTCGAAGCGGGAGAACCGAAAAACGACTTTCTCAACCGTGCCCGGAATGCGGTTAAAGCGTTGAAAGGAGACGAGGCGTAAACCCCATGCATATCTTCCCTACCCTCTCTGCATTTTGCCAAGGGGCGTTCGCGCTAGCCGTTCCCGATGGAGTGACTGCGACCACATTGACGTTACGTACCTACATTTTATTGTCGGTAATATTTGTGGCTTTGACGGTTGCTTCCCTGGTCGGAGCAGTGCTGGAACGTCGCGAGCGGTTGTCGATCGAACCCGCCATGATTCGGCGATTCAATCATCGCCTGCGAGTGTGGTGGATGATGTTCGCCATTCTGGTTTTCGGCTTTCTCTTGCATCGGCTGGGAGTTGTTGTCTTATTTGGCCTCGTATCGTTTTGGGCATTGCGTGAATTTATCACCATGACACCAACGCGTCGCGGCGATCATCGCACGTTGTTCTGGGTGTTTTTCATTTTTACACCGTTGCAATACATTTTGATTGGCTTGGGAAAGGACCCACCGTCATGGCTCACCCGCGGTCGTGATATTGATTTCTACGGTTTCTACAGCATTATGATTCCGGTTTACGCTAGCCTATTCATTCCGGCGCGGATCGCAATTGCAGGCGACTTCAAACGCTTTCTAGAACGGAGTGCGAAGATCCAGGCAGGGCTGTTGGTTTGCGTTTACTCGCTCAGCTATGCGCCCGCATTGCTTGATTTGAAGCTGCAATACAGCGATGGCAAAGACTGGAATGGGAGCAACGTTTCGGTGCTGCTCTTTCTCATCCTTATCGCTCAAATAGCCGACGTGCTGCAACAAGCCTGGAGCCGTTTTGCCGGTAAGAATGTAATTGCGCCAGAGATAAATGCCAGTCGCACTTGGGAAGGAGTGGTTGGTTCAATGATCACCACAGGACTTTGCGGCATGGCATTGTTTTGGGCGACGCCATTTTCCTGGTGGGAAGCGGGCGTGATGTCGATGGTAGTGGCCATTATGGCCTTCGCCGGAGGGATGACTCTCAGCGCGATTAAACGAGATCGAGGGGTCAATGACACAGGGACACTGGTGCAGGGGCATGCAGGACTGCTGGACCGCATCGACAATGTATGTTTTGCGGCCCCTGTCTTTTATCACTTAACCCGCTTTTACTTTTCAATTGCTGGCGACATTGCTTAAGCACAGTTCCTCAAAAGTAGGCGGAGCGACCCGAAGCGGCGATCAATACCAAAGAAAAGAGGGTTGTACCGAAACGACCTTGTTTCGATACAACCCTAATAGGCTAAGCCGCACAGTGGTGAAATTGCAGTTCGTTTCGTTTACACGGCCATTCGATCTTCATTCTTGATTCGAAATTGCGATACGAGGCTTTGCATTTTCCCAGCAAGCAAACTGAGCTGACTTCCTGCCGATTTGCTCAGCTCGGCACCAGTCGCAGTTTCACCAAGCGTTTCGTCGACACGTGCCATATTCTCAGTAATCTCGCGACTTGCGGAGGCCGATTCGCTGATGTTACGCGAGATAACGTCAGCCAATCCAGCGGTCCCTGTAATGCTCTCCACGATCTGTGAAGTGGTCTTTGATTGCTCTTCGACGGAGCGCGCGATATCACGGTTCAGTTCATTTACCTGCCCGATCACTTTATCGATCGCCTGTATTGATTCAACCGCTGCCCCTGTAGAGGTTTGGATCGCTTGAATGCGAGAGCGAATATCTTCGATGGCTGCGGCGGTTTGTTTGGCCAATTGCTTGACTTCTGTGGCTACCACTGCGAAGCCTTTCCCCGCTTCTCCGGCACGCGCCGCTTCGATCGTAGCATTGAGAGCCAACAGGTTTGTCTGTTCGGCAATATCCTCGATCACTTCAATCACTTTGCCGATCTCTTGAGCCGACTGTCCTAGCGTCGTAATACGTGAATTGCTTTGGTCTGCCAATTCGGCCGCTTTTCCTGCAACCTTGGCGCTCTTTTCAGCTGAGTGGGATATCGCATCGATTGTATTCTTTACGTTCTCTACCGCTTGAGTATCACGGCGAATGTTGCTGGACATTTCATCGGCGCTGCTCGAAACATTTTGCATGCCGATGCTCAATTCTTCAGCCGCACTGGAGACGGTTGCCGATTGCAATTTGCTACGCACTGCACCATCGCTAAGCTGCCCGGCAGTTGCCGAAAGGTTGCTGCTGGAAGTGGTCAGTGTGGAAGCACCGGATGCGATCTCACTGACAATGCGATGGATTTTCTCGACAAATTCATTGAACCAGTGAGCAAGTTCTCCCAGTTCGTCCTTACTTTTGTCGTTGAGCCGCTTGGTTAGATCTCCTTCGCCCTGCGCAATGTCTTTTAGTGTATCGATTGTTCCTTGGATCGGTCGCATGATGTAGCGTGACACGAGCCACGAAACTAGACCAAGAGACGGCAACAAGACGAATGTCAGCACCAGCAAACCGGTATTGATTGATGCCTGAACTTGCTTATCGGAATTATCCAGCGATTGGACCACCTCGAATGCGCCGTGCAAATCTCCCACGCGCGCTCCTTCCATTTGATAACCCGTAACGTCGACCCCTTTATCATTATTCCAAAGAGCTACCGAAGTCTCAGGCTTTCCATGGCACATCATACAGTCTTGTGAGAGACGTACTGGCTGGAAATAGCGAAGCGTATTGGCTTCTTCATCGGTTTCGATGAACTCGTTTAGGTTCGGGTCTGCATCGAAGGCGGCGAGTGCCCGGGCTTCGAGAGGATCGGGTTCGTTGTTACTGTTTCTAGCTCCTCGACGAGGAGTTTTGAGAGTGTAGCCATTCTCTTCGGCTCGCTTCATCACGGCTTCCCAAGCCGTGACAATCGGTACAGCGGCAAGGACGCGATCATGTTGACCGGCATCCGCCCACGTTAGCAAATCTTTGGTATTGAACAGCCCAACATCCCATTTCTTGGCCATTCCCTCGCGGACGCTCTTGGCCATCCCCAAAGTATTGCGGGCCGAATCGAGTACTTCGTCGCTTGCCGATTTACGCACTTGCGTGACAAACATTGTCATAAACGCAATGGCTAAAATGATTGCCTGCAGGCCAACACAGACGAGAATTTTGCTGCGAACGCGAAAACTCTGAAACCAACCCATTTTTTTCACCAAGTTAAGACGAATACCCCAATCGTTGGCGCTCGCGACAGGGTGAAACCACCCTCCGCTGTGTAGAAAGCGCCAAAAGTCACATGAAGATTCGTAGTTGCGGAATCCCTACACTGGAGAAAAATTCGTGCTCCAGTTGCGGCAATCCGCACAGGTGACCTGGTTTAATCTTCCGTAAATGCCGATGATCCCGGAAGATTGTCCAGAATGTTGAAAGCGGAACATCCACCGATTGATGTTAGCGGTGGTCTTTTTGATCATCAGATCGGCGGTTGACTAGAAACCTCCCTTTCTTATAAGCTCTGCACTCGACAGGTCTTCTGTAGTGCGAGGAAAGTGTTTTCTTCGCGGAAGTACTGTTCTTACGTTTAGTTGCTTGTAGCTGCATCTAGGCCGAAGGTGGGCGTTGGGCTCATCTGGAATCCGCACACCATAGTGGTGGTGATTCTGCGCCGTAGTAGTTGCGAGTCAGGAGCATATCGCACGATGTCGGAATCGATTGTCAAAGACATGATCGAAGCTGGTGTACACTTTGGGCACCGCACTAGCTTGTGGAACCCGAAAATGGCGCCATACATTTTCGGTAAGAAGAATCAAATTCACGTTTTGGATATTCGCGAAACGTTGCGTGGTCTTTTGCGGGCCAAGAAATATCTGACTCAGGTTGCGGCGAATAACAGTCTCATACTGTTTGTTGGGACCAAGCGTCAAGCAGGCGAGGCGATTGAAGAGCATGCATTGCGAGCAGGCATGCCTTTCATCTCGGAGCGTTGGTTGGGCGGCACGTTGACGAACTTTCGTACCATTCGCAGCCGTCTTGGCCGATTGGAAGAGCTAGAGCATCTCCGTGACGCTGGCTTGATGGACAACTATAGCAAGAAGATGCAGTCGGCCTTGAATCGCGAATATCGCAAGATGTATCGCAACTTGAATGGTCTGCGATCGATGAGCCGTTTGCCTGAATGCATCGTAATTGTCGATCCAGGAAAAGAGCGAAACGCGGTTCGCGAAGCGAAGCGACTTGGCATCACCACGGTGGCGCTGATCGATACGGATAGCGATCCCGATGTAATCGATTTGCCGATTCCTGGCAACGATGACGGGATTCGATCGGTCGAGCTCATCATCAAGCAATTGGCCGATGCGATCATGATCGGCAAGGGCGAAAATCCTGCAGTGGCAAAGGGTGAAGTTGCGGCTGCGACCTAAGCATTGCCGTTGCTTCCCAATTACCTATTTGATTGCTGATTCGCACGAGCGACATGGTGCTTTCGTTTTCTTTGGCCACACGTCCGAGGTGGCCAGAGGAATTTAGTGCGGTGTTGCTAGCTTGAGGGCTCCGTTTGCGTAGCCCCGTCAAAACCTAAAACACTTAATATCTTTTTTTGAAGTAATACCCCGAGGAGACATTCGCATGTCAGAGATTACCGCCGCAGCGGTTAAGGCATTTCGCGAGCGTACCGGTTTGCCTTTGATGGATTGCAAGAGGGCACTGTCCGACGCTGGTGGAGATCAGGATAAAGCGATCGCCATTTTGCGAGAAGCCGGTAAGTCGCTTGAAAACAAGCGTTCGGATCGAGAAACGGGCTTTGGACGGTTTGGCTTGTACATTGGCGTCGACAAAAAGACGGGCGCCATGGTTGAGCTGATGTGCGAGAGCGCTCCTGTCACCCAAAACGAAGAGTTCATTCAACTGTCGAATGACCTTGCGAAGCAATTGGCAACTGGCAGTGGTGCAACCACCGCTGACGAACTTCTCGCCCAGCCTTCTCCCAGCAAGTCAGGAATGACCTTAGGAGAACAAAAGGAAGATTTGTTCAATCGGATTCGTGAAGTGTTCCGTGTTGGCCGAATGGTACGAGTCGAGTCGAGCTGTGGTGGATACTCCCACAATGCTGGCACGATCTCTGGAGTCTTGCTGGAAATCGAAGGGGGCACTGATGAAGCCGCTAAAGATATTGCCATGCACGTCGCCGCGATGACTCCGTCTGCTTTGTCGGGTGACGAACTGGATGCAGAATTGATTGCGAAAGAACGTGAGTTTCTGCGGTCGGCAGCGATCAAGGAAGGCAAACCAGAAGCCATTGTCGACAAGATGGTCGAAGGTCGCTTGCGACAATTCGTAGCCGAGCGAGCTTTGCTCGAACAAGCTTTCGTAAAAGATGACAAGCAATCCGTCGGTGACTATGCCAAGTCCCAAGGAATGAAGGTCAATAATTATTGGCACTGGGTATTGGCCGCAAGTGCACCTGAAGCTTAAGACAACTTGAAGCTTGTACGAGCGATAAGATAGTTTTATTGAATCCGAGTTGGGTCGCTGATCCAACTCGGTTTTTTCGTTATGCTATCGGACCGCTGGATAGTCACTGCCCTTGCAAAGCTGATCAATCAAATCATGACGGAAATTGTTGAACAGGAATTCAACCGCGAAAAGCAGGCTGGATTGAGGTACCGCCGCGTCATTCTCAAGCTCAGCGGGGAGAGTCTGGCCCGCAATGGCGAGCGAGGTATCAGTAGCGAAGAGATCAACCATATTGCGGCACAAATTAAACAAGCGCATGCCAGCGGTTGCGAAGTGGCGGTGGTAGTCGGAGGTGGGAATATCCTACGGGGTGCTCAGTTTTCCGATACCAATGCGTCGGTACATGAAGCGACCGCCCATTATATGGGCATGCTGGCTACTGTCATCAATGCGCTAGCAATGCAGGACGCATTGGAAAAAATCGGCTGTCAAACGCGTGTGATGTCGGCGATTCGCATGGACGGTGTAGCAGAGCAATTCATTCGGCGCCGTGCTACACGTCATCTCTCGCGCGGACGCATTGTGATATTGGCGGCGGGCATTGGCAGTCCGTTTGTAACCACAGACACCGCCGCCGCTCAGCGAGCGCTTGAGTTGGAAGCGGATGTGGTTTTGAAAGCCACCCGCGTCGATGGGGTTTATAGCGAAGATCCGGAGAAAAATCCCCATGCGATGCTGTACGATCGCTTGGATTTTTCGGAGGTCGTCGCCAAGAATCTAAAGGTAATGGACGCCACAGCAATTGCTCTTTGCAGAGAACACGGGGTGCCCATTGTAGTGTTTAATTTCAAGAAGGACGGTAATATCGTCCGTGCCGTCGCTGGTGAAAGCGTCGGTACATGGATCGGATCAGGCGAGGAACTACAACGTTGATTGCTCGCAGGACTTTCACCTTAGGTTCACGAACGCGTCAGGAAGCAACATGGCTGCAAATGAAATCGTAATGAGCGCTGAAGAACGGATGGAAAAGGCCATTGCAGTTCTCAAACACAATTTGGGGGGAATTCGTACG
>JBGTBJ010000082.1:0-59842 GCA_041749395.1 Pirellulaceae bacterium | reverse complement strand
CCATTTCCGATTCGATTCAGGGGAAGGGCGTTGGCAATGGGTAACCAACTGGCTCCGTTGTCCCCTGTGATATCGAGATCTACTGTGGGGCTTGCTGTTCCTTGCGGTGTCGTGGTGAAAATATCCACGCCCGATAGCACTGCGCCCGCACCCAGTTTGTTGATGAGATCAATGAGCAATCCACTTCCACCATTGACCACAATGCCACTGTACTCTTCTGTCTTGGCGTTGAAGCGACCACCGGCTGCGGCGAAGATGTCGTAGTTGGCTTGGACGGTAGAACCGTTCAGCTTAATGTCAAACTTACGCTGGTTCGCACTGGTGTAACTCGTCTCCACAAAGTGCAAGCGAACAGAATAGGTTCCATCAGGTATTGGTAGGGCGAGCGATAAGGGAGCGTTGATAGCGCTGCTACCGTACATATACGATTGATAGACGCTTTGAGGTGCAGGGTCGGTGACACCCGCCAATAAAACGCTCGTGGTGAATTGTGAGTTGCTGCCGGTAACCAGATAAGGAGTTGCCGAGGCCCAAGACTGTACTGTAATGGTGCCCGCGTTGAAGAACGCCACAGGTGCCGTTGCCTTAAGTCCGAAACTACGGAACTGGATAGGTACCACTTGTCCCTGTTCGAATTTCTCCCGTCCGTTGGGTGAGAGAATTTGGACCGTCTGCAATAGGCTTGTTTGGGCATGGACGGTATTTCCGTCAGCACCCACGTTGATCCGTCCGCCACCTAGGCCCGGTTCGCGGAAGTACGGATCTTGAGGATCTCCTGCGTCAATCGTGGGTGAATCAGGGAGTACTGCAAAAGTATTGTTGGTGACCGATTCAGGCGAGAAGAGTGGATCGCCAAAGAAGCTATGTCCGTCTTGCCCAACCTCATAGAACCAGTCGGCCGGTTGGCTGAATTCCTGGTTTTCCCAGAGGCTGATTTTGCTTGCGCCCGTGTTGTAGATCGTGTTGTAATCGCTGCGGAAGCCTCTCGCGCTGACTGGAGCCACCGAAAATACAAAGCCGTTGTCGACGGTGATGATATTGTTCTTCACCAGTACGTTTTGCGTATTTGTGCTGATCAGTCGTATCGCATCACCAACCGGTTGAACGATGGTGTTATTGATAATAGTCGGAGTGCTACCGTAGTAGCCCGCTTCATTGACTCGTATTCCGTAACTGCTGTTGTTGTAAACAAGGTTGTTGGAAATTGAGCCGCTGAAACTGATCAATGCCTCAATGCCGATCGCGTTGTCATGGATGCTGTTGCCGCTGTTCACGACGGATGCATTCAGGAATAGGCCGGTACCGGAGTTGTTGTGAAAGTGATTATCCACGACGAGTGCAGTACCGTTGATAAATGCGCCAGTAACACTGTTGCGAACGGTGTTCGCGCGAAACTCTCCGCCTCCTAGTAAACCAGTACCAGCGCCGACAATTTCATTTCCAATGACCAAGTTTGTATAATTCGATTTAATAGCCCAGTCGGTGATTACGTTGTAGATATTGTCTCGAACGACCATACGATCGGCCGGCGCGGACGAGATCGCAGATATTTCGAGACCATTATGAATACCATTGAAGGTGTTGTTACTGACTGTAGAGCGTACTCCGTAAATCGTGCCCGCCCTGGAGAGGAGTCCAGTGAAGGTATTGGTAGAGATCACGGCATCTGCGCCGCTAGAGAACAGAGAGTAGCTTGTTGTGGCGCTGGCAAAGCTGTTATTGGTTAGATTTGCGCGATCATTTGTTGCATCCAGAAAGACGCCATACGAGGTGTTTGCAGTGATCAGGCTGTTGCTGATGGTGAGATCGTCGCTATTAGAAGTGCTATTGGCGAAGACACCGTGCGATCCCCCTCGAATTGTCAAATGATCGAGAGTCACTCCATCTGCATTTTGAAGCGTAACGACCGGTTGGCTTGTGTTGCCTCGATTGATCACTGACGCGCGAGTCGCATAGTCGGGGTTATAGTATCCGACGATATGGACTCCGCTTGCCGCTGCCGTGAGAACGAGGGTCGTTGACAAATTGTAAGTACCAGCGTCGACGAAAATTGTATCGCCCGGCTTGATGGCATAGCTATTTAATACTGCTGCGATAGTGGCTTTGGGTTGTTGCGGTGTAAGACCACTATTGTTCTCGTCGCTTCCTGCGGCCGTGGTAAAGTCTCCTGCTTCTACGGTCGCATCGTTGACATAGTATGCATTAGTGGGTGCATTAATCTGGAATCCAGCATCGCTTGAGTCCTGAATGTCGGGGAAGTCGTTACGTGAAACCTGGATAAAATAGTCACTAGC
This sequence comes from Pirellulaceae bacterium, assembly GCA_041749395.1. Classification (GTDB taxonomy): domain Bacteria; phylum Planctomycetota; class Planctomycetia; order Pirellulales; family Pirellulaceae; genus Laterigemmans. The sequence goes on along the minus strand of JBGTBJ010000082.1, from coordinate 57,548 downwards.
AGGAACAAGGCTTGAGGGAACCGTCCAGTTAAGAAGACCGGAGTTATCCGCAGCATTTGCTATCGTAAGAATGGGATCTACCATTCCTTCCTGCATGAGATTGATCTTATAGGAACCGTCGATCAGGTCGTCATATTTTGATCGCCAGCGAATGGGGAAAGTCTGACCCTGAGGCCAAACTTCGCCCCCATTTGGCGAGATAACAGTGGCATAGCGGGCAGGGCTGAGTGATGCCTGGTCGGTTCCTCCGTAAGCACCAATATTGATGAATCCACCATTGGGAGCAGGTTCGGCCGCGTAGCTGTTTGCTGCATCTCCGCGATCGATCAGTGTGGACGTGAATGCATCGCTTGCAGGATTGCCCGCCGCTGTCAAAAGAGTCGGAATTCCGGTGCCGTCACCGCTCGCAATGGGAGCGAACGAGATGCCGTGGAAGCTTCCATAAGTGCTCTGCAAATGGAAGTCGTCATCGCGTCCATCATTGATACCGGCAACGTAGCCAAGTTGATTGTCTTCGCCATCGATATCTACGAACCGGGGGTCGACACTAAGGCTATTTGTATCGGCGAAGGCTGTTGTTCGCCATGTAGCCAGTGTAGTGCGCTCAATGTTCTCCCATAGAGCAACTTTTCCACTTCCGGATACATAGAGATTATTGTAATCGCTAGTGAAGCCGATCTGTGAGTCGGGAGCAACGTTCAGGGTGTAACCGGAGGCGACCCAAAGAATGTTGTTTCGCAAACGCACGTTTTTCGAACCGGCATTGATTCGTACCGCATCACCGACCGGTTGCACAATTGTATTGTTTACTAGTGCTGGCGTGCCACCATTGTAACCAGCACCAGCCAGCAGGACCCCGACAAGCGAATTTGAGTAAATAATGTTGCCAGTAATGCTTCCTCTATAACCGCTGATTGTGCGTATTCCGGTTGCGTTGGAATAGACAACGTTGCGGTCGATGATTGCAGCACCCTCGACGACGAGGCCCGCATCGCTATTGTGATAGCTTCGGTTTTCGATCAAGCTACCACCGACGGAGTATATACCGACGGCGTTATCGAAAACGACATTGCGAGTTGCGCTTGCACTATCGGAAATGCGAATTCCCACACCGCCTCCGGGATGGTTGTAAACGGTATTTCCAGCGACCACAACATTGCCGCTAGCGTAGATTCCATTAGGCGAGTTGTCATGGATCGTATTGCCAAGACCAGCTGCCACCGTTGCATTACCGATCACTAGCGGCTCGCCCGCCACCGTATTTGTTACATAGATACCATAGGCATTGGACGCATAATTGTTGGAGACTTTATTGCTTTCGATTCGTGTAGCACCTGAATTTATGAGCTGAACACCGATGCCTCGATTATTTGTGATGACGCTGTTCGTCAGGCTTCCCATTAAGCCACTCATATAGATGCCGATGCCCGTGTTTTGATCTGCAACAAGATGGTCGAGTCCGAACACGGACGAGCCGTCCTCAATTCGAAAGCCTCCTTGAGTGTTGGCTATAGCGCTAAGGTAGCTAGCAGATAGATTCGTGCTTTGATTTCGCGCATATAGCCCAAGGGTTCCCCCGACCAGAGTCATATTGCTCAGCGTCATGAAGTCTGCACCACTAAGTTCAATAATGGGTGCTGAGGTCAATGAGTTTGCGTGTTGCAGAGTAGTCACTCCTGCCGAGCTTCCCCTCAAAACAAATCCTTCGTCGTCGCCCTCTGCGGCTCGGTTAGAGATTTTCAGCGGGCTGAGCAGACGGTAGGTTCCGGTATCGATGGACAGCGTCTGGTTTGCGCCAATCGAGTAAATGCGTAAGAGGTTGTTGGGATAGGGTTTTGGTGATTCGGGGAGTTTGCCAGTATTACGATTGCTGCCAGAGTTTGTTGTGTATTGATCCTCAGCGGTGGAGGAGTCATTGACAAAGAAAGTGTCGGTATTCTCAGGGATAGTGAATGTTTCTACGCTTCGATCAAGAACGGTACGATTGCCGGTGAGAGCGATTTGAATTCTCAGTCCCTTCGTTCCGTAGTCGATTCCGGAATTGCCAGCAATCCATGTGAAGACGCCGGTGTCTGCCGCTGAGGTCGTGATATTTGTTACGAGCACGGGACCTGCAATGGTGTCCTGAAGCAAATCGATGGTAACAGCGGACCGAGAGGTATTGCCGTAAGAATCCCAGCGAATGTCAATCGCTTTGTCTCGCTCCCAATCTTTGTAGAGATCGGGTGAGCGCAACACGAGTTGTCCAGGTGAAGCAATGTCGATAGACGAATTCCCCGAAGCGCCGAGGTCCGGTACGGCATTGTTTGGAACAATTCGAACGAACGTGCCATCCAGATAAACATCGTTCGTGGTACCCGTTGAGCGTACCGCTTCGTATTGGAAGAGGACTCGCCGTGTACCGACGGGCACATAAGCATGTCCACCCATGAGTTCCCAGCGATCGTCCACGTTGGCGGCCTGAATTACTTGAGGCGATCCAATCGCAAGGTTTTGGACATTTAGAAATGAGACGGTGAGTGTTCCTTTATCACGAGTCGATTCCGTTGCCGATCGAGCCCTTGCACCAAAAGTGATCGACAATTTCCCAGCATCGATTGCTGCTAACTCTAGCGCAGAAAGACTTGTTGTCAGGTCAATGTTTTGAGTAAGAGTAGTGGTCGGATTTGGACCAGCGGCAAAATAGGCTGTCCCATCGAATGGACTGGGGCTTGAGGCCTTCGTCGTTCCCGATGGAGTCGCTATCCAGCCCGTCAGGCCTGATTCGAAACTGGAGTTGGCCAGCAAGTTGTTTGCGTTGCTCGGAATCGCTAAGTCGGTAAGAGGATCGCCTGCGTCGATAGTCGGGCTGGTGAACTGCTGCCGAGCTACCTGCGGCACGATACTGAAATCGTTCCAAGCAGCATTATAGAATTGTGGCTGGGCTCCTCGTGAATCAATGACCGTACTCCCAATCGAGTGTAGGTCAAACTGGTGAATGTCTTCTTGCCAATCAAGGATATCGATGAAGTCTTTTGTCCAGAAGCCGATTTTGCCCGTTCCCGATGTGGATAGGCTGTTGTAATCGCTAAAGAAACCGACCGTACTATCATTGGCAACATAGAGGTTGTAGCCCGATGAGGTCCAAAGAACATTATTGCGGACTTCGGTGAGGCTTGATCCGCCCGTGATGCGAATATTATCGCCTATCGTCGTATAGAGTGTATTGTTAACGATCTTAGCATTAGTTTTGCCCGCGACCAGAATCCCGACTGAGTTGCCGACCAAGTGGTTATGAGCGATCAATTGTTGGTTTGTTGCTACAATACCGGTTCCATTGCGGTTAATTCTTTGGAATCGAACATTTCCTGCGACGTTAACTCCAATGCTGTTGTTCTCGATGATGTTACCGCGATCGAGCACCAAACTATCAAGGTCACCCGAACTTGTGATACCTGTGCGGTTAGCATATATCTGTTGATTCTGCATTCGGCCGACTAGCTGCACTCCCGTTGCATTATTGTAGATGCGATTGGGTAATGTGCTGGGGTCGAATCCTAAGCCGGTGGTGGTTGAGTCGACTGCAGCGATGACTCCTGTCACGTTGCCATGGATATCGTTATCGCTCAGGCGTGCAACAAAGTCGTACCGTACGCCGACCGTTGATCCAGTGAAGCGGTTCTTGCGGATCCAACCGTCAAAGGGAGCGTCGAGATCAAGGCCATTGCCTACAGCCATGACCTGATTTCCACTGATCTCTCCGCTAGAAGAGGCAACGATTCGAATCCCGCTTGCGGCGCCTGAGACAACGTTGTCAAAGAGGTTGAGATTTTGGGCACCGCCCGTCCCTACACTGATAGGATCGCCGAGCGAGATCGCATTCACACCTCCGAGAATTTGGCTATTGCGAATGATCGCAGAGTCTGTATTGCCTGACAGAATCACCCCACCCTGGTTGATGCGAGAGCGAACCACTTGATTGCCGGTACCACCGTTGATCGTCAATGTGCCAGTTAGCTGGGAATCTCTCAAGGTGGACTGATTCGAACCAGCCAAGGTCGTCTGTCCTACGATCGTTAGATTCTGCAAACGCACATTGTCTGCGGTGATCGAGAGACTGCCCACCAGGGATGATCCAGGTGCTCCGAGGATGGTGACTCCAGCATCATTAAGATCTACGGTCACATTACCTGTGAGCTGACCGACGATGTAGATGACATCTCCAGGTGCGAGTGAATGTTCATTCAGAATTTGTTGGATGGACTGTCCGCCGGGTGACGCGATGAAGACGGCCCCGATGGGCAGTGGATTACTGCGGGCCATCACAACCGGGCGACCAAGAGAAGTATCCTCCCAAACAATCGTAGGTCGTCCAGTCGCGTCGAGGGATAGAGCCATATTGCTGATGACTCGTCCTGTTTGGGTCACGCCGATTCCTGATGCATCGCCAGGTACCGACTCTAGGAACGTATCTCCGTTCCAACGCATCGTATAGATATGACTCTCGCCATCCAGCCACGCTAGCTGCATTTGGGATCCATGGGAAGCCAGTTGCGGGTTCGCATTGCGCTCAAATGTTTCAACAACGTGTTTAACTGTGGGCAACCCTGTGGTTGCTTCGTAACGAACCGTGGCAATCAGCGAACTCTCGTCGACAAACGTTTGCCAGGCAACAAACAGATCGTCTCCAACGTAAGCCAGAGTGGGCTGAGCGTTGTTCGTGATGGGGGCGGAATAAGATGGTGCCAGAGTGCCGCTGACGCCGGTGTTAGTACTGGAGCCAGAAAGTTCGTGCCAATCGGTACCCGTGTATTCCTTCAAGTACACTTGGCGAGTCCCAGCGGAATCCAACTGGGTCCATGAAGCCGAAATTCTGTCTGTCCCCGCCGCGATCACAACATCATCTAGGCGAGTGTTGACTGTTGCTCCGGAAATTCCTCCACCAAGATCGCTACCGGCACCAATTGCCATCCATGATCCGTTGGCGTAGACCTTGGCGTAAACTTGAGCTGTTCCACTTTGTGAATCAATCCAGGCGACGACTGGTCCAAAGCTGGACGTGGTGATGACGGCATAGTCGGCAGTGCCAGTATTGGAAATTCCGTTGACCGACAGTGAATTTCCCAGAGCGAGCCAAGCTCCCGCTCCGTTGTTCGCTGAGGCGTCGAATTGGGCAACTCGAATATTGGTTGCAGTGGCAGTCGTTTCCGTCCATGCAATTGTTGGTTTGCCGCCAATGATCGCGATCGATGGTGAAGTCGAAGGTGTAGAGGTTTGGCTGATGCCGCCATAGCTCGCACTGCCAGCCAATTCCCGCCAACCATTTTCCGTATGTTCTGCAGCATAGATTTCTAGATTGCCATTGCGTGTAACGACCCAGGCGACGATATGGCCGTTGTCGGTTGCCGCAACGCTGGGAGCTGATGCTTGACCACTATTTCCGGCAATACCGAAGCCGCTGGCTGATCCGGATAGTTCTCCCCATCTTCCCAGGTCGCTTTCTTGTGTGGAAAGAGTTGCGGCTGCGGCAGAGATTTCAGGACCCGGAGGAAGAACATCGGGTGCGGGTGTGGGAAGGGGTGGCACGAAGTTGTCAGGAGTCAAGCCATCACCGCTGCCATAGTCCACTAGCGACAGGGCATTTCCGACAACAATCCGATCGTCTTGACCTTCCCCATAGATTAAATCGATTCCGGTTCCGCCGTAGATTTGATCTTGTCCGGAGCCGCTTTCATTCTCGTTGGTACCGAAATCTCCATAGAGGTAATTGACTGCACCGTCATCACCAATAGGGTTCACATCATAGGCGTAGAGAATGTCATGGTTGGCCCCGCCAAGAATGACATCACTGTCAAGACCTCCGGAAATGGTATCGTCTCCCTCGCCACCATCGAGAATGTCATCACCTGCACCACCGTAGATGATGTCATTTCCAGCGTAGCCATAAATACGGTCGCGACCTGTTCCGCCGTAGATGAGATCAGCACCATCGTGGGAGCCGTGGATCAAGTCGTCACCATCGTCTCCGTAAAGAGTATCGCCTGTTCCACCACCAGCATAAATTTCGTCAGCACCAAGCCCGCCAGAGACGATATCAGTTCCAGCACCTCCATCCAGAAAGTCATCACCATCTCCACCGTCAAGCGTATCGTTTCCTGCCTGTCCATAAAGACGATCGTTACCTGCATTACCATAGAGGAAGTCATTGCCAGTGTCGGATCCATAGAGGATGTCATTCCCTGATCCACCTTCGGCGCGATCGGACAAACCTGCACCGGTGTAGACAATATCATTGTCGTCTCCTGCACTAATGGAATCGCTACCAGCGCCACCATAAATAGTGTCGTTTCCAAGCCCACCAATAATGCGGTCTGCTCCGCCGAGGCCCCAAACGATATCGTCTCCCTCACCTGCGTCGATGAAGTCGCCAAAGTAAACCAGATCGGTAAAATCAGCATCGGTTTCGCTGCCATCATCGGACCCGATTAGGTAGTCGTTGCCGGCTTCGCCGTAGAGAGCATCACCGACACCGCCGCCGCCCAGCAGCGTGTCATTTCCCGCGCCGCCACGAAGAATGTCGCGACCCTGACCGCCGTCGATGAAATCGCCTCCAGACCCACCTTGTACCTCATCGTCTCCTTTGCGGGTGCGAATCGCTAACCCAACTGCAATGGTCGCTGCAATCAGCACGACGTCATCATCGTCCTCCGTGAAAATCTCAACGGTTGGGCTCGCCAATGTTCCCGTTACCGAAATCGTTGAGCCTGCCGGATCGTTGTTGCGATAATCTCCGTAGAGATAAATTGCGTTCGCCGCGAGTTGCCCCGCAATGGTCAGGTTGTCTCCTGCCAGCAGAGAAAGTGATCCGAACGCTGACGATACCAAGCTGTCGGTCAAAACATAGATATCATCGCCAGTAGAGGCGAGATCTCGCGTCGTGATTCGTACGTCACCCTGAGACGTGGATCTTGCCGCGAGGATGTTGAGACGACCGGCCGTCTCGGTGATGAATACGTTCTGCGAAGCGACGGCAATGAGTGAACTGCCGGAGGAATTGGCGGTATTGATCTCGAGGTCGTTGTTGATTTCTCCGATCGATCCATTCGCCACAAGCAGCGATAGTTCGAGCGCATCGATATCGCTGGACAAGTCGCTTGTCATATCGGTAATTGAGAGATTCGAAGTAATACTCACAGTTCCCTGCACAGCGCTAATTCGATCGACCCAAGTGTGCTGTTGCACGGTGATAAAGACGCTGCCAAGTGACGCTACAATGCTGTGAGCAAGTAGATCGCCGCCGTTGACGATAGAGATATTCCCGTCATCGGCCAGTAAACTGCGAGCATCGAACTGCAGAGCGTTATCGATGTCGATATTTCCTCCGGTGGCCTGAGCAGAGTGAATTGACATCGTGCCGCCATTATCGATTGCAATCCCACCACCAACGCCTTCACTGCCGGTGCCTTGAGCAGCAACAATGCTGGTCGCGAAGAGATCACCTCCGTTGACGATCACTACATCACCACCGACGACGTACAGGCTTTCCGCATCGAACTGCAGTGCGTTATCGATGTCGATATTGCCTCCAGTGGCATCAGCCAAATAGATATGTATTGCTCCATCGTTGCGGATGAGGATGCTACCGCTATGGCTGATCATGGCGCGGACGGTGAGGTTGCCACGGTGCGCGATCGCTGTATCGCTAAGGGATTCCGTCGTTAGCTCACCTCCAATGAGACTCAGATCAAGTGGATTCGATAACAATCCGATCGTCCCTTGGGCGACCAAATGAACATTGCCTGACGTTAAGCCGCCACTGTTGTTAGAGGAGATATTGGAAAATCTACCTGCAGAATCCGGATAGGCATCGAGGATTGAACCGGCGGAGGTCATCTGGATCGAGTCGCTCGATGAAACTTTCCCTAGCAACAAATCACCTTCGGTCACAGCGACGATGACCGGGCCTGAGCTGGTGGCTCGGGACAAAAAGAGGTCGTTTACTTCTCTCTGTGAACCGTTGATGAATACGTCTTGCGCAACTTGTTTGATATTGAGTGTGCCAACGGCCTGCGCGTCCAGTGAGCCGGTCACTGTGATTTGGGTACGTAAGGGAAGGCTTGTGTCTCCACCGCCGATGTTTGCGGCGGAGTTCAAGCGAACATCACCGCCGCTGGAGATTGCCGCCAGGCCAGATCCTATATCGATCATCTCGGCGGTCGAGCTGATTTGGATATCAGACCCAGCAATAATTTGATAGATTCTCGCGTCGCCAACTGATTCTAGGGCAACTTGGCCGTGAGCGTTTGCCACAATGAATTCGGTCGCTGCGAAGTTGAGGTCTTCAACATTTCGAAGCGTGAGCGCATCGATTGTAAACTTGTTAGAAACCAGGACGCCTGGCACTAGGTTGGCAGGGCTACCGTCGGTCGACAAGGATGCAGTCAATCGGCTCCAGCGAGTGTTATCGCGGTAGTCTTGTGCTGCTAAATCGAGAATGGTCGAGCTACCAACGTACTCGTACATGCCGTAATCCGTGGAATTGAATTCGACCAGTACTCGCAAGCCGGTCGTGACATAACTGATTTTCGGGGTAGCGCTATTTGGGCCGGTGTACAAGTTGGGAGAGAGACGCTGCCAGTTGGCTGAATCTGTGAACGGCTCTGACTGCAAGTCAACACCATTCCGTGACTCGCCCAAGTAACGATAGAGCGCGTAATGTATGCCAAGGACATCATCGCGCGTCGCCTTGGCGAGCGATGCAGCCTGTTGGGGAGTCAGGCTGGAGAAGTCTTGCGGATCGACGATCGAAATCAGCTCTCCGATGGAACCCAAGTTCTTCCCTGCAGCCGGCGCAGATAGCGAGACGACTGCACCTTTGACGTTGGGGCGCTCGGCTACTGAATCCGATGAAACGGGAGTCAGGAACTGTGTATGAGGAAGCAGGAATGCCATTAGCGCGGGCGAAACCGGATTATCTAACGCTTGTTGTGTCCATTGTCCCGCAACAATACCGTCGTTCAGGAACTTTGCCCGAGACGGATCAAGTGAACCCAGATTGGTAGGACGAACGATCTCTGCTTCAACCAGTCCGTCAAGAATAGAACCGGAATTAGCCAGCAAAACAGCATCGCCATAATCCGATTGAACCGATGCGTCGGCGATCATCAGGGTTGGAGTGGGTAACCGATGTGACACGGAAATCGGCATGCCGAGAGTCATATCCCCGGCAACTTCCGTCAAATAAATGCTCTGCGCGGCCCAGGCCGCAACACTCCCCGGTTCCTGGAACCCCGAATCGACGAGGACTGCAAGATCCGGCGAACCGATCTCACCGTCGGACGAATACAGCGTCACATTCCGACCGATCACGCGGGAAGTCGTATCATGGCTGACGATTCCATTGGCCGCAGTAATGTGCGTATCACCTGTTGTCGAACGAATGGTTCCGACAATCATGCGGCTCGAAACATTATCAGTAGAAACGGCAGTGACGCTTACGTCCTTGAATCCGAAAATTGTGGCCGGTCCCAAGTTTCCTTCAAACTGGATGTCTACTTCCTTGCCAGCGCTGACCGTGGGACTGGCGCCATAAATCGCAAAAGTACCGTCGGCAGTGATCGAACCGCCTCCGGAAACAAGAGTGACCGAGCTTCCCTGGGGAACTTGGATGTTCCCTTTCATACGAATGCCACCGTAGGAATTGATATTCACTCCGGGATTCGGAGCACCCAAGGTGGCTTGTACCGCAATCGGATAGTCTGCCTTAAGCGTGTTGACGTAGAAGTCCTTTACGGCTTGCTCGACCTTAATATTGGTTTCGACGGTCTTTGTCTTGAACCATCCTCCACCAGATACTTTTCGATTAACCGTTATTATAGAATTCGTGCTTTCGAACTTATCTTGAGCGGGATCTGGTTTGAAATTGGGATCAATGCCTACAAGCTCCCACTGTTTATTCTCTTCTTTTTGACTTTCTTCGGCATAATTGACGAGACTCAGATCAACATTCTCCTCCGCGGATCCTATGTACCTGTATATGACGCCTCCGACGAGGGGAGTTACGAAGGGAGGATTGCGGACCAGAGTGACACCAGGTTTTACCAAGACAATTGCATTGTCATGCCGCTCAAAGCTGATCGAAAATGCTGAACCATTTGCCCAGGACGGAACGCTATTGCCCTCGCCCTGCAGGCCCGGTGTTTCAGAAAGGACTAAACGTTCCCGATCAATGGGATGAAATTCCAGTGTCCTGTATACATCATCTGGAACCAGAAAATCCACATCGACAAAGAAGACTCCAAAGCTCCTCTCAAGAATTTGCTTTTCCGCTACCTGACTCATCCGCTGACCTTGGGTCCACACGTAGTGAGTGCCGGCCTTGGGAAGGTAAACGATGTTATCGCCTATAGCGTGAGGCGTTGTACCAACGAGTTCATAGTCGACACGATTTCCGTTCACGGTACCAACAAAGTTCTGCTGATCAAATTGAGTTCCAGATACTGTATAGACCGTCTTGGAGTGTACTGGGGCGGATGCTGATGTGGCTGCTTGGTAACCGACAATGGTAATTTTCCCCTGTCGATTTGTGGTCGTATCAATTTCATCGAGCACGACAGGGTAAGCAGTTTGATTGTTAATATTAACGTCAACGTATCCGCTGGCGACCTTGAGCCGCCCACTTCCAGTACTGAGAATTGTTCCTGCGATGATAATTTCGCCCCCTTTTGGGCGAATGGCTCCGACGGAAAAACTCCCTGGGTTGCTCTCGCTACCGCGCCCGCTGGTACGCCCCGGGTCCCACGTTACATCGACAATCGGGACCTTTGCATTATTGTTTGCCCCGTAGCTGACTCCTGTCAGTAGACCCGCGTTCTTCAATTCCGAAAAAGTAGCGAGCCTCGAAGGGGCAACAAAACTGGAGTCAATGGTGAGGTCGATCGAGTCGACTCCACTTTGAATCAATCCATTAACGTTGAGATATCGAGCCGTTATTGCGATTCGACCTTGGGATACGATGATGGACTCATCGCTAGCAATGGCCTCCGCTAACGTTTTGGAACCCACTGAAACATTCGCGGGATTGTTTGCAATGAGCTTTTTGGTTGCACTGTTGGCGACTTGATCCTCGAGTTGTCTAAAGTCCAAGTATTGACGTGGATCACGGACATGTGCCCAACCATCGCTATTCAAGGTAAAATCTCTAGCAGCGACGATCTCCACGGGTTCGCCACGAACCTCTCCAGAAACAGTAATGCTACCTTCTAGATTGTTTACATAAACGCTTCCGTTCTCGTTGTTGATTCCATGGTAGATATAAAGGTCTTGATCAAGTTGAGAGGGAGTTCTTGGCAATCCGGTCAAGTCATAACTAGCAATGGATCCGTAAGCATCTTGAGTGATTGATACCGCCCGATCTTGTGTATCATCTACATCGGTCATTTTGATGTAGTTGAAATAAACGTTTCCTGGATTCAACGTGGTGTACTTGCCGTCAACCACAATGGTCCGCCGATTGGCAAGGATTTCGATACCATTGGTATTCATACTAAATGGTGACGCGTTATGGATGTCGATTCTTGCCCCCGGCCTGGCGATCAGTTGGCTACCAATTTTGCTTGAGATGGTACCGGCACTGAGTGGATCTGCTTCCACATAGATCGAGCCTGGCGACGATGATAGGGCCGGGATGTCAATGAATACGGTATCGAGTCCGGCTTTGACCACCTCCTTCGTCTGACCATTGAACTCGACGATCTCGGTCAATCCCAGATTGGCTAAATCTGATTCAACGATCTCTAATTGGACCTGATAGCGATCCAAGGAGCCGTCGGTCGATCCTGCATGATTATCCATCCAGGCGAGGATCTCGTCACGCTGTCGAAGGAGCAAGTTAGCAACGTTTCGTAGCGTGATTTTTGGGGTTTCCTGGTCGACCATCTTCACCACAAAAAACTTATTGGTCATTCCCTGCGAAAACGCTAGGAGATCATCGCTGCGATAGACAGGACTCTCGCCCGCCGCTAGTCCTTCTTCCTCTTCTGGAGTGAGCCGTACCCAATTTGCAGAGCCGAAGTTTTCTAGGTGGGGTTGCATATTGCGTGCGTCGCCGATGTACCGATAGTACGCCCCTTCGACACCTCCTTGATTGGCGTTCGCAATGACTTGGAACACATAAGACGGACTGACCAGGAACTGCACATCGGCCAACTCAATCGGCGCGAACACGTAATCAATGTCGTCAGGTAGCGGTTCGGCTGATCCACGATAGAGAGGATTTGCTTTATCTTCTGCGTTAAGCAGTGTCCCCAGGCGATTCACTGCAAGGAACTCTGTGTTGCCGTATCTCAATGGCCGTATGGTCAATGCCGTACGACTGGCGGCTCCAGCTTGCACTTTGACGCCATTGGCAATATTAACTTGGTTGGTCTGAGTGAGCTGGCCTGTGTTGTCAACTCCATGTCCGTACGGAATCAAGGATAGGGAGAGTACCTTGCCAGCCGTTGAAGAGTGACTGTCCCCCGCGTTGGCGATCAGGTCGACATCCTGAATGCTGACCAATCTAGAAGTCCCTTCCAAATTGACCAGGTTTTTTTCAATGAGAGTCGATGTCACCGAATCCAATGCAGCATTGGGTAGAAATGATCCTGTCGTCACTGTGGAATAGGCATAATTATTGAGAACGTTCGAGGAGACTCCATTAGTATTGGTAAACTTTCCTGCCATCAATCGAACGTTATGAGCCTGGATATGGGTGTCGGTGATCTGTAGTTTGTTCTCAGCCGTGGTTGTGGATCGCACCTTGGCCTGTGCATTGGCAGAAAAACCTGCAGCGACCGCTACGTTGGCTTCCGGGCGATTGTCGCCACTTCCACGGGCTGACAATAGAATATCGCCGGTGCTGTTTTCTAAACGGGCATTCGTGGTCGAGATGGTGGATCGAGTGAATGCGTCGATCGCGGAAAGCGCTGTGGAGATGCCCGCGATACCAGAGATCCCCATGACGTTAACGCGGTCGTAGGCATCAAAGTTGGTTAAGGTGACAATCTCGAATCGACTAGGATTCTCCTCTGAACCTGTGGACTTTAGGTAACTGTTAGGCCCGATGGAGACGGTTGCCTGGAAGGGGGCAGCTCCGGTGCCGATTTTGGTCTTACTCGATAGCGCATCAAGAGAGAGACCAGAGGCAGTTTTTGAATCGACGTTGGTGCGATGCTGTGCACCAATGATGAGATCACTCAAGCCACCTGGCGTTGCGTTCTTGGCGAGATAATTGTTAGCGCGGATATCGATCTGATGCGCATTCACTATCACCGTGCTGCCGATATCAATCTTGGCAGCGGTGGTATTGACTTGATCGGCGAAAGCGCCCTTGCCTGAGGCGACACCGACTGTAACGCTATCACTAAATGCGTCCACATCTTGCAAGTGTTCGGAGTAGAGCCCCAGTCCACCGACAGTGATTTGTGAACCGGTGCCAAGTTGAGTCTTGACGACAAGGTCGTTATTGGTCTCTGCCAATGACCCAACACCGGCGATGATGCCACCCGAGCCAGCGACGCTGGAGGCGATGATGTTGTCGTCACTCTCGGATCGAATTCTTAGCACGCCTGCCGAGACGATGGTTACATTATCCATCAGGCCCGCGAGTATATCGTCTGCAGAGCTTCCGCTACCTGCACTGACGTCGGCAAACATTACCCCAACTGCAAGCCCCCCACCGGCAATTCCAGTCCCTGAGGATTCGAGATCACTGACTAGTTTTGCCGTGATCTCTATGTCCCCAGTGGTGTTGATGGTGCTGCTGGCTCCGATAGTAGCTCGGGTCTCCATGCCCATTACCACTGTCGAGAAATTGACGGTTGCACCAATCACTCCACCCGCGACACCGGTGGCATTGGCGGCGATCTCGATATTCGGTAACGCCTCTATCTGAAGGGAAGCCGATTCGACCCGCGCCTGAGTACCAACATATGCGGCCGTTTCGATGGCGTCTGGATTTTCAACCGCAACCCGCACGAACGACGTGCCAGCGGTCAATGCGCCAACATTAACCGAACCCGAATCGACATCGAATTTCCGCTGGTCCAGTGCCTGGACAAGAACGGTACCACTTGCTTTTACCTGAGCATGATCGTCAATGAAGGCTTGGGCTACTGAGCGGTCGGTGACAATCAGAACGGCAGCTCCGAGGCTAACAAATCCACCCACACCAGCAAGAGAATCACCGCTGGTATCAGTATTCAACCGCGAAACGACTGTGATTTGGCCACCGGCATCCAGGATGCCTCCGGCTCGTGCGGTGCTGTTGATAGCGATCGAATTGACGGAGATGCCAGCGCCCAAGCCTACGAAGCCTAAAGAAAGCGCTCCGGTGAATTGACTAAAAACTAACCCATCATCGGAGGTTACTCGGATCGAGCCAGCCACAATGATTTCAGCGTCGGACAGAATCTGGGCGGTTGTACCCGAGTCGGGTCCGGGTGCATTCAACGCATCTTCGATCGTCGATCGTCGTGGAGATGAGTTGTTGAGCTTGTTTGCGACTTGATTAGTGATTCGCCCAACCTGTTTTTTCGAGCTCTCGTTCGGATTAGCTTCATCTCCCTGGTACTGGCTGAGACTATTTGCCGATTCTGTGGTACCATCTTGAGCCTGTTGCGCAGCATTTCCGTCTACGGAATCACCATTCTCAGCCTGGGTGGCATTGTCCGAATCCGCTGCGTCGGCTCCATCAAGATTGTTTTGGTTTGAGTAATTTTTCTCGATGGGCGTACCGATCGACCAAACAGAAACACTCGCTGCGAGTCCAACGAGCCCGCCGCTGCCGCCGACGGTGATTCCCTTCAGATCCTTGATGCCGAGCGAATTGACTTCCACATCGCGCTTGGCCCGAACCTTGGCACCACCCTCAATACTGGCGGCCGTATCATTCTTGATCGTGGCGATGTTCACAGCACCCGCCAACCCCACGAACCCTGCACCCAAAGCACCCGCGAACGCAAATCCATCGACTAAGTTGGCTGCGTTCACGTAAACACTTTGCGCGGGTTGTGCATAGCCATTGGGTAAGGGGACCGAGCCAGGTAGATACGATAGAAATTGATTGATCTGTGCTCCGGCTTGAATCGTCGCCCAGGTATCAGAATCGTTGACCAACACCGCTACGCCACCGGCGAGACCGACGATGCCCGCGCCCGCGGCGACAGCCAAATGCACAAATTTCTCACTAGAGGTCGCCTGGACGACTAGTCCCGATACGGTGCCTCGCAGGAAATCATGGCCATCGGTGGTTTTGTCTCCACTGAGCACCTCAGTCACTCCGGTCCCCGATCCGAACGCATCGACCTGCGCGCCTGACTCGATCAAGGCGAGCGTGTCTTTGTTGATAGTAACCACGCCCACCGAGGCACCGATGCCGATGGCACCAGCCCCAATAGCGCCGGAGATCACATCCACATCCGTATCGTTCTCTGCCAGAACAAGCACATCTCCTGCAGCAATCAATCTTGCCCCAGTCCCGATCGTTGCCGACGTGTTTTGCTCGATCGTCATCACAGAGACGGATCCGCCTAAGCCGAAGAGACCACCGCTGATACCGATTCCCACCAACAGCATATGTTGGGTACCGATGGCCTGGATGGTGATATCATCATTGGCTGTGACCATCGCATTGGGTGCGATGCGAGCGCTCGTCGCCTCGGTTAATACGGTCACTCCGACCGCGGGACCAATTGCCGCGATGCCTACGCCCAACGTGCCACCAAAGGCGATCTGATTAAAATCGCTCCCTGCCGTGACCGACACCGAAGAATTTTGTCCGAGGTTCACTCCCAAATTTCCTGGATTGATCTGAGCTCCATTACCAATGAAGCTTTCCGTCGTGTTATCGATTACATTGACGCCCGCCGAGATTCCGATCGCTACCACCCCGCCACCAAGGCTGGCGGTATAAACTTCCATGTCATCGCGATTGGTTGCGCTAACAATTAAGCCATATCGGAATTCCGTCAGCAGAGTCGCAGTGCGTTGGTTGCTCAGCGAGGGATCGGTGGCATCAGTCCCTCCTTGTCGATCCACATCCATTGCGCCGACTTGAGGAGTACCGATTTCACCGGTAGCCGAGACGCTGGCGCCATCTGTATTGAGCAAACCTGATGCAGGTACTATGCCAGTTGTTGTATTCTTATTGCTGCCAATCCCGATGCCGAATTTACCGGTAGGCGATTCGATGGGAGCGCCCTCGCCAGCGGCGAATACGATCGCCTCATCTCCGATAAAGGCCTGCGTAGTCTTTGTTGCGGAGGAGACTCCCACTGCGGCAGCAAGTCCAAGACCGAACGATCCCGATAAGACGCCCACGATCTTGTCGATTTCGGTTTGGTCATTGGCGGCTACTTTGATGTTTTGTAGCGCAATTACTTTACCCGGACCCGCAGAATGTATGTTGTCCGTCGGGTCGTCACCAATGAATGCACGAGTGCTCAAATCAAGGATATGAACGGCCGCGTCGAGAGCGATGGAGGCGGAAGTGGATGCTGCTAAGCCTGCAGCAACCGAGGTCACATCCTCGAGAGAGTCTGAGGTCACAATGATGTTGCCCTCAGCGCGGACTATCGCACCTGAGTCGATAAAGGCTGAGGTGTTCTTTGTCATTGTCGATACATCGGCTCCCGCACCAACCGCAGCGCCCCCCGCAACCGCCAATGAACCAGCAATCGACACCACCTCCGTATTATCAGAGGCACTGACCTCAATCGATGGTTCCCCAGCCGTTAAACCGTTGTCCGTGGACACTTGCGTGCTGCGTCCAATCCAGGCCTCCGTGGTTTCATCGAGCACAAGGACCGTTGCGGAGCCAGCGATGCCTGCACTGCCGCCTCCCTCACCGGCGGCCGAAACACCCAAGATGTTTTCTGTCGAGGTTGCTTTGACTTGCAGGCCCGTTCCACCCTTCGCCTCGATGATCGCACCGGCATCGATATAGGCTTTGACGACATCGGTGTGCAGCAACGTAAAGTTACCGGCACCAGCTCCGACCGTTCCGCCAATGCCGACGGAAAATCCCATGCCCGTCTGCTCAAAGCGGCCGTTGGAGAGAATACTGGCGGCACCCTCGCTGATCAGTTCGCTATCAGAACCAGCGTATGCCAGGGTCGTTGTGTTTAACACATTCACTGTGGCGGAACCAGCAATTCCAATAGAGCCGCCAATCCCTGCATTGGTTGCTAAGGAAGTCAAGTCTTCCACAGAATCACTGTTAATCAGAAGACTGCTTTTTGCTTTCACGTTAGCGTTGCTATCGACGTAAGCGCGAGTGTCTTTCGTCAATAGACCCAGTTCTAATCCAGCGCCGATGCCAGTCGAGCTGAGCGAACCACTAAATGCCCCCGCAAAGCTCGTTAAAGTGGTCCGATCCAACGCTTCGATTCTTAGCGACTGATTCGAGTTCGCAGCGATCGACTGATTGATTTGCGAGTTTGGCCCTACGAATGCCTCGGTTACCAGAGTGTAGTCGCTGATGACCACCGCCCCTGCGATACCCGCACTGCCGCTGGTCACCGATCCAGCCACCGCCAGCGATGTGAGGGTCGGATCCTGCGAGGGGGTCAAGATCGGAAAGTCAACTTTCGAGGTGCTGATAGTCATTTGCGCGCTGACCGTGGTCACACCCGCCGCATCGGAATTACCCTGAATACTAGCGATAGTGGTGGGTGATATCGCGCTGATAGCGACGGCAGCACCGAAGGTTGTCCCCATGGAAAATCCGCCGCCGGCAGCAACTGTTTGTGGGTTGATTCTCGCTTGGGATTGCACGGTGAGATTGCCGGTCGAGCGGAGCGTGGACGTCGCCGCTGCGATGGCCGTGGAATGAACGGTTATGTCATTAATTGCCACCGAGCCTGCGATCCCCAAATTGCCACGTCCACCCGCAGCGGCGGCGCCCCAGGTAACAAAGTCAAGATTCTGACCCTGCGGCGTGATTGCCTGGACGGTGATCGCATTGCCGGTAACTTGCGAATCTGCACCAACGATGGCTTCATTGGTTTCTTCGGCGACAGTCAGTGCAACGCCAGCGCCAATGTTGTTGCTGGCCGCAATCGTTACCGAACTTCCCACTGCCTTGGTTGTCGCATCAAAATGACCGATAGCCTCAACGGTGACAGCGCCACTCGCAACTATGTCAGCGCCCGATTCGATTGCTGCGCGGTTGTTCGAATCGCGCAGGTTGATCGCCAGTGACGCAGAAATGCCGACTCCGCTAGATCCCGTACTCGACTGACTGTCGGACTTGTTATTGCCCGACGACATGAGGCCCGAGATATCGGGCAGCGATGAATCGTCCGTGTTGGGATTCGCATTGCGTTGATGATCGGCCTCCTCGTCTGAACTCTTCGCCGTGCTGCTATTTCCTTTAGCGCTTGCCGTTGTGTTCACCGTCGAACTGTTCGTCGCAGTAGATCGCAGTAGCAGCGTACCACCCAGAGTCAAACTGCGAGCCACTGTGGCGGAGCTTGACTCATCCAGATCTGCGATGCCGACCGAGGCGCCGATACCAACTGAAGAGCCGACGGACGATGCATGAGCTTTCGTGTTCACCTGGCTGGAATGAGTCGCCCGAACGGTTGCATTGGCCGACGAAGCGTTGCCCAGCACCAAGGCACTTCCCGTACCCAATCGCGCATGAGTTTGGTTGTCGATGATCGACAGTGCAACGGCGAGCCCAAGGCCAATGCTCCCGGCTGCGCCATTCTCGGCTTCGCTGTCGCTAGTATGTATCCCAGTTGCATCGATCGTCAGCGCCGTGGGTGTTCCAGTGATGGTTGCACCATCTGCAATCATCGCGGTAGTGATGTGATCGAGTGAGTTAAGAGAGAAAGAACCACCTAGCCCAAAACTCCCTGAAGTGCCCGTGCGCGGCTTGGTCTTGGCGCGATTGTCCGAGCGACTTTCAGCGGTCACGGTTAGTGGTTGGCCCGCGAGACCTATGACGCTAGCACCCGCCGCGACAATGGCGGTTGTCATGGTGTCGATGAGGTTCAATCCAACGGATCCTGAAATGCCAACATCGGCATCTCCGGAACCACTCGTAGCATCGGCGGAAAAGGTTTGCGTGGAGTCAGAGCTAAGGGGTCGCATCTTAGCCTCTAAGGTCAATCCCTTGGTGTTCAGCGTGGTTCCTGTGGCGATCGACGCGTCGATCATCGTTGTCACGCGATTGATGGCCGCTGCGGCGCCAATTCCGACACTCGATTCGCCCACGGCCGATGCGTCGGCAACGGTGCTGCCATCCGTGTTGCCGATAGCGCGAATCGTTGTTATGCCGCCAACGGTAATAGTGAGATTGCTCGGTAAGTATGCCGTACTGAGCGTATCCAACAGATTGAGCGAGAATGCAGCGGCGACCGCGACAGGTCCATCGGAACTCGCCGCGCTGGGATTGCTCTGCTGCGAATCGCTGGTCCGGGCACCTTTACTGCTCGCCTTGTTATTGCCGGTTGATCGCTGAGCGTTGCCTTGTTGATCGGCTGTTCCGCCATCGGAATCGTTTCCACCTGACGTTGCTGTTGAATTAGCACTGCTAGAGCTTCCGTCACTGGAGAGTACCGTCATTGTACTGAAGACATTCAGATTGCGATTGGTAGTCGCGGTGGTCCTAGCATCGACGAAGGCTAGGGCAATCGCTCCTCCGATCGTTGCCGAGCTTCCGTTATTGGCATCGCCAGTAGCTTGCGTGGAGTGAGTTCCGCGATGATCGCTATTCAGGTTGAGGATTCCTCCAACGGAGAGCGTATTACCAGTGCCGAGTGTGGCGAGCGTATCCTCATTTGCCACAGTGTGCGCCACGGCAGCCGCGATAGCCACGCCTCCCGCAGCGCCTGCTTTCGCTTGCGTGGTGACGTTGTTAACCGCCAGACTTGTGAGCGTCAGATTGTTTACGTTGGAGAGAGCTGCATCGTTTCCAATCGTAGCACCCGTCGTATGGTCAGCAACATTCAGGGCATAGGAAGCACCGATACCGAGGCTTGAGCCACTACCACTAGCAAGCGGTATGGCGCGAGAAATCTCGGTTGTATTGGCCGTAGCATTCAGCACCAAATGGTTGCCCGCATTCAGTTGCACCTGGGCGCTGGGCTCAATCGTGCCAATCGCATCCACATGATGAACGCCGATAGCCACCGAGCCCGCGATACCGAACTCAGCATCGCTGACTCCGCTTCCTTTGCGACCCGCCTTAGCGTCGAGTGTTGAGTTACCACTAGAGACTTTTCCCTCGACGGTCACAGTACTACCGCGCAGATCAACCTTGCCACCCACGCTTGCTTGGCTGTCTGCATCGACGTTGCTGATTGCCACTGCAACCCCAATACCACCATCATTGGAACCCGTTGTCGTTGTTCCATCGGCTAGCACAATGACGGTGTGGGTGGCGTCGGCGAGCAGCTTCAGTGTTCCGCCCGTGGAACGGACTGTGGGTCCCGCCAAGCTGTTGCCAACAATTCTCGCAGTCGTATCTCCTGTCAGTGTGGAAATGCCAATGGCGGCAGCCAGCTTAATGTCTCCATCGCTGGTGGAGGCGTCGTTAGCGTCGAGCGATTGTTGCCCCTGGGATGTGGTGTTGGCAATGCCGTCATCCTTAGCACCCTTAGGCGTGGCAATCGAAGTGGTCGTGGCGGAACGATTGCTGACTGATTGCAGCGTTAGGTTCCCGGCCGAGGTAATGCTGGCGGTTCCATCGACAAGGACCGAAGTGTTTCCTGCCACAACAGTAGTCGCCAGGGTACCGCCTGCATCAGAAGTGCCACCAATCCCATCGGCCGTCGTGGCAATGACCGTTGTATTACCGGCTTTGATAAGTGCTTGGCCCCCGGAGGTGAGCACTGTAGTTCCACCGATGTGAACATCGGCCGAACTGAGAACATCGACGATTGAAATCGCGGCGTCAGTATATTTGTCGTTGGACGAGTCTGAGTCCGCTTGGGGTTTTCTGTTTACGGTAGTGTTGACTATCGATGTCGCCTCAATTGTCAACAATGTAGATGCATTCAACATCGCATTTCCAGAGACATCAATAGTTGCACTGGAATCGGAATACGCGGCTCCTAGGCGAAGCACATCTCCTAACGCATCGCTCGCTTCGATCGTCACATTAACCAACGAAGAAGCTCGCAAAGTAATATTGGTAGCAGTGATCTGGCCGCTGTTCATTGCGATACTAGTGTGCGGTAACGCAATCATCTTGGTCGGATCGGAACCGGTCGTGCCGACCGTAGTGGCTTGACTTAGTGCCGTGAATGCACCAGTGAAGGTGGGTTCTCCAGCGTCAATGACAATGTCGCTCGAAGAAGTCACGTTGAGAGCGAAACCCAGCGTGTAGCTTCCACTTCCACTGAGATAGACCGCGTCATCTGCGATGGGTAGAGACAAGCTTGAGGCGATATCCATACCACCGTCAAACTGGATTGAAAATGTACCTCCATTGCTGGCGACCGAAGAGTTCAGTACTTCCAGACTTCGCACGTCAATCCATAGTTTGTCACCCCGTAAATCGAGCAAGCCGCTGGCATGCACATTTACGTTGGCATCAAATGGAACGCTGGCCACGACGTTGGTCGACCCCCTCTCTAAGAGTTGCAGTATGGGGGTAGGGGCACCTAGTTGAGCCTTCAGGACAAATTCGTGTAGCGGGCTGTTTTGGGGATAAACGAGATCTGCCGCCAGTGCCAACCGTGACTCGAGCGTTTCAAACAAGCACCATCGCTGCCGCCGGGCAATACGTCGCTTGGATTCAGTTTTGCGAAGATTTGGTCGTTTGTCTGTCGCTTTTCGACGCATGGCGTTCAGTCCAATATGGGTGGGAAGCCCGTCCTGCCAGTATCCAAGTTAAAATCTGATAGATCAGGACGCATTCCCTGAGAACCCTTCGTAGCAAGGTCCATCGTGCGAGACATGAAATCCCGAATTTTTATGGATTTCATCAAGAAGCTGGCGAGAACCGTTCTTTCTCGTGGGTCAATTGAAATATTGACCCTCTGAGCTTGCCGATTGGATGTACGGATTTCATACTGGCGAGCGGTTGCGCCACTCCGACAAATCGCTCGCCATCATTCGGCAACTTCATCATGCCGCCCGAAGACCCTCCCCCGCCTATTCGCGATTCATCATTCAATGACAGCTCGTCTGAAGTCGCACTTCTCAACAGGGCCATGCATGGAGATCCGAGTTCGCTTGGCCAATTGATTGCCATGCATCGCGAGCGATTGAAGCTGCTGGTTGAGATTCGGTTGGATAAAAGATTGCGACAAAGAATGGATGATAGCGACGTGCTACAAGAACTCTTTTTGCGCATTCATCGGCAAACGGATTTTGAATCACATTTGCAAGTCACATCTGCCTATGTGTGGTTGCGGCGGTTGGCAATCTGGACCTTAGGGGATCTGCAGCGAAAGCACCTGGGTGTGCAAGGGCGAGATGCACGTCGCGAGTTGTCGCTGGGCATGGCAGATAGTTGTGGCACAGAAGGACTCGCCAGGTTACTAGTCGATTCGATGGTTCATCCTTTGGATCAGATGGTTCTCGCAGAGCGATTGCGGCAAATGCAAACTGCACTCGAACGACTGGGGCACTTGGATCGCGAAATACTCGTCCTTCGACATGGGGAACAATTGACGCGATCCGAAGCGGCTGAAGTTTTAGGAATCACAGTTGCGGCAGCTGCCAAACGTTATTTGCGAGCACTAGAAAGCATTCGAGCGATCATGAAAAATTGGGACTCATCATGCGCGAGTTAGAAACGAAATCGCTCGAGTTGCTGGACCAGATCGCTGAAGACTATGCGCGTCGAATTCGAAAGGGTGAGCCTGTTAATATCGACGAGCTGGTAACACAGTATCCGGCCTTGGAAAGTCAACTGCGAACCCTGCTTCCCACCGCATCCATTTTGGAGCATCCCGCTGTCTTTACCAGCGAACGAGTTATAGCGATCACCGACAATCCGCCTGAAATACAAGATTATCGCTTCATTCGCGAGCTTGGCCGGGGAGGTATGGGAATTGTCTACGAGGCCGAGCATCTCAATCTAGGGCGGAATGTTGCAGTTAAGGTTTTGCCCTCTCACATGATCGCTCAAGAAAAAGCGCGCGAGAGGTTTCAGCGGGAAGCAAAAGCGGCTGCACGAATGCACCATTCGAATATTGTTCCCGTATTCGAAGTGGGTACGGTGGGACAGATTAGTTACTATTCGATGCAGTTGATTCAAGGTCAAACACTCGCAGCGCTGATTGCATCATTGCAAATAGAGGCTGATACCAAATCGACGCCACGGAAGCGAGAAGAGCACTACGACCGCGTCGCGAAACTAGGGTGCAAACTGGCGGGTGCCTTGCACTATGCACATCAGCGTGGCGTTTTGCATCGCGACATCAAGCCTTCTAACATCTTGATCGATGAATCCCAAACGGCTTGGTTAACTGATTTTGGGCTCGCGTCATTGTCGGAGGACACGCAATCACAGGAGTTGGTCGGCACGCTCAAATACCTTGCGCCCGAGCGATTTTCGGGTCAGGCAGATTCTCGTTCGGACATCTATTCACTTGGCTTGACACTGTACGAGTTCATTACCTTACGAGATGCTATTGCAGGGGAAGATCGAGCCGTTTTTTTTGCAGCTATCTGTTCGGGAAATATCCGTCCGTTGCGACAGGCGGAACCTGGATTATCCAAGGATCTGGCCACCATTATTGAAAAGGCAATTCATCACGATCCAAGTCAACGATATCCAACCGCGGCTGATTTTGCCGTTGACTTACAGAATTTTCTTAACCGGGAACCGATCTGCGCACGACCCGTTTCCTCCGTCGAGCGACTTTGGATGTGGAGTCGCCGCAACCCTATGCTGGCCAGTATGGCGGGTGCGTTAAATTTATTGCTGTTGCTCTCAGCGGTTGGCGCATCCTTGTTCGCGTCGGGCCTCAATGCAAAATCAAAAGAGGCGCAAAAACAGACGGAGATTGCCCAACGCAATGAGCTCGCGGCGAAGAGAGTTTCCGATTATCTAGTCGATATGATTCAAGGAGCTGATCCTTCTGGACTTTTTACCGGTCATAGCAACCCTAAGTACCGCATGGATCAGTCGACCAGCGCATTTCAGTTTATTCAGAATGCAGCCAAACAGATCGAAACCGAGGACTTCTCCGAGTCGCCATTGGTCGAAGCTCAGATCAAAGACACTATTGGGGTCGCTCTCACCGGTCAGATGAAAATGAAAGAAGCGGGCGAGTTGCTGCATAGTAGCTTGCAGATTCGTCAGCGCTTACTTCACGAAAATCATCCCGATATTGCATCCACTATCCATCACCTTGGCACCTACGAATTCTATCGTGGTGACCCGCAATCAGCGGCAGAGCGTTTTCATGAAGCATTGAGCATTCGCTCAGTACTTTTAGACGAAGCGATGCACGCGAATCTATCACATGAAATCATCGATGACTTGCAATTAGAGATAGCTCGGAGCGAATCGGCGCTCGCCTTGGCGCTGGCCTACTCCCGGTCTCAGCCCGGTACGGAACCGCAAGCGTTGCTTCGTTCATCGCTCAACACACGTGTAGCGATTCTCGGCAATGACCATATCGAGGTTGCCTACTGTCACATTGCCAGTGCCTCAATATTTGCACGCGACCTCTTGCCGGCAAAGGCACTGGAGGAATTGCAATTGGCAGAACAGATACTTGTGGAAAAAAATGGAGACCAGCGGCTGACCGAAGTCTTTTCTCTGTACGCGCAGGGGACTGCCTTTCAGTCGACGGGCTTAACTGATTTGGCAGTGAATAGTTTTGCCTCGGCCGGAACGAAGATGTCGGAGGTCTTCGGGCCCAATCATCCACTAACAATGTATGCACAAGGGGAGATTGCTGGTGCGTTGGAACGTGGAGGGCGCATTGAACAAGCAGAAGCGATCTACAAAAAGGTTATTGAATTCAATCAGGAAGCCCTTCCCAATCAGCCCTTCCTAGGACGATCGTGGGATACGCTGGGAAACTTTTATGCACAACAAGGAAAACACGACGAGGCCATTGAGGCATATCAAAAGAGTCTTAATATCTATCAAGAGTGTGGCCTACGACCAGACCATCCGCTGGTCGTATTGAGCAGGAGGAAAATGGCTTTGAGTTTTATCCCCATCGGCCGTATCGACGATTCTTTTTCATCGTTGGCAAAGGTCGTAGAACTTTTTGAAAAGCAACCTCGAGTAGTGGCTGGGTACGAACTCTATACATCATTAACCCACATGGCCTACTTAACCATGTGGCACCATAGGCAGCAGTTCCCCGAAGTGATTGAAGCAGTGGTGCGAGTCGGACGTGGCGAGACCGACCCAAAGTTGATATTTCATCTCTTGGATGCTGGTACGCGAGGTCGCTGTACCCAACTGCAGGCAGAAGAGTTGCTTACTCTTGTTGACCGTTGGATTACTTGTCCTGTCAACGACTACGATCGACGGGAAGCAATCCATTTCCGCGGACGTGTTCTCTATTTTCTCGGGCGGGCAGAAGAAGCGCTGCAAATTTTGCAACAGCCGCAACCAAGCGAACCACGTCAGTATCAGGCGAATTTGTTCATTTGCTTGTGCCTTAAAGATCTTGGGAGAATTGAGGAAGCTCATAGCAAGTTTGCCGAGACGACTGAGTGGTTGTTAGCGAGAGTCGATACCCACTATGCGGAATCGCTTCGCGCGCAAGTCATGCGAGATCCCGTGACACTGGAAAGACCGTTACCGAAACGTATGCCCACAACCATACAATTTCAGTGGGACCAAACCGCATATGCGGAGCTCGTTTGGCGTCTAATGAATGATCAATAGGGGGTTGGGTCTGAACAGAAGAACTTGAGTGACAAACGCACTTTTGTGAAAACTTGAGTTTTTATTGAGCTAGTGCAGAGGAGGTTTACACATAGCTTTGCTATCGGCCGCCTTTTTATTGTTTACGTTTGCCTCCCCGGCGGCCCTCCCGGAGCCCCGCCGTGAATCACAGCGAACGCCAACGACTTGCTCGACGCACTCTTCGCAACCGACTCGCCCGTAAAGGACGACTAGCAAATCGCTTATTCGAATTACTCGAGCCTCGCGTAATGTTGGCTGCAGACTTGCAGTACCCCCCCAATCCGCTCGTCACGGATATCACCCTGCAAGCCGTTCAGAACGCCAGCCCTCCGGTCCTGCAGCTGATGCAAACAGGTACAGGAAACCTACTTGCCTCTGTTACACTCGATGAGGCGTCTGACAACCATATTCGAATTAGGCGTTCGGATTTGCCAGAACTTTTTGGGGACCGTTTGCGCATTTCCTTGGGTTCATTGACCACGCTACAGACTTTTGTAGTGAACAGCGGTGGATCACTGGTTCTCGATTTCGATGGGGGTCTGGAGACACCGCTGACAGAGGACAGTGTCTGGTTAGAGGGAAGTGGACAATACACCTTGGGCTTCGGTCTTGAGGTGCGGTCCACCTCCGATGTACAGATTCTAGCTGGTTCGCCAACCATCACGGGCAACTTCGTTGTCGATTCTGAGAATGCTGTTGTGGTGAGCAATACACAGCTCATCGCGACCAATATATCGCTGTTAGCCACTCCTTCTTCGACAGGAACTGGTGATGCGAGTGATCCGCAGAAAGTGCTGTCGCTACCGAGTGCCACCATTACGATGACCAGCGGAACTTTGACCGCTGCGAATATCACGTTGGCGGCAACTGCAACGACAAATATTCAGATTCAATCCGAATCGATTTTAGGTGGCGCGGTTAGTGTTGGCGAGGTGGTTGTGCTATCGGACGCTGATGTAGAGATCGGAGGAACCGCATCGATATCGGCTAGTAGTTCGCTCAACGTATCTGCATCGAGCACAGTGACCACCGTTGTTGCTCGTAAGCCACAAGCTGACGGGAACGCCAGCGATGACAAAGAGCAGGACGCGGCAGTGGCTGTGTCTGTGGTAACGAGCTCGCCTAGCGTGGTAATCCAAGGCAACGCAGTGCTTGTATCCAACGGCACGATGAATATTACCAGTACTAACGCGAATACGATTACGACGATTGCTGATGGCACGATCGGCGATCGCAGCGCTGGTGGAACTCTAGCCACAGCCGTCGTCATTGGAGACAATACGGTGCTCATCGCGGGCGCGGCAAGTGTCACCGCTCAAGGTAACCTGACGATTGCTGCAACGAGTACGCGCGACATAACGACAACGTCGAAGTCCACTCCTGAAGGAGCGACGGAAGACGGTACCGCCAGCAACACCAAAGGCCAACAGACGCTGGCCGACAATGATGCCTCTACGTCCGATGGCGACATGTCATTGGCGGCGGCAGTGACGGTAGTTTCTGTGTCTGGCGACACGAGCGCACAGATTTTGGGAGGTACGGTAAAGTCGATCGGTGGAAACCTGGACCTGTTATCGACGGCGAATCACACAGTGACCGCTGTGGCTGATGGTACCTATTCGACTGGAAGCAATGGCTCAGGCGTCGGAGTTGCCGCCGCAATCCAAGCAATAAATCTCGACTCATTGGCCAATGTGGGCGGTTCAGCAAATCTCGACGGCAATACGATTCGAATTGCGTCGCTGGTCAATACGGGTAATTCCAGTGTAAGTGCTCGGTCCGGCCAGAGTGGCGACGGGGGAGGTGCCGACCTGGGAATTGCCGGGTCGCTCGGAATCGCCGTGGATCTGGTTATTTCTCAAGCTACCATCTCGCCTAGTGCTGTGCTCAATGTCAACGGTGCGAACCTAACACTCAATGCAGTATCTAATTCAACAAGCACACTTCGATCACTTCCTGCCGAAGCGGTCAGTGGTCAGAGCATTGGTGTTGGCGCATCTTATGCGCTCAATGTTGTGGATCGTACTACGAAGGCGATGATTGAAAATTCCGCATCGATCTCCAATGTCAATAATCTCACCGTGACCGCGCTGTCCGACAACGATTCGACGACGGAAGCGAGAGCGGGTGCCTCTGGAGGAACTGCAGTTAGTCCTGCGGTCGCTCACGAAATCGCCAATCTTGACACTTTTGCTCGGTTGGGTACTGGGAACGAATTAATTGTGCCAGGTAGTCTTGTCTTGAACTCTAGTCATACGGGTGACGCCACTGTTACTGCGGACGGAGATGCCGAAGGAGGCACAACGGCAGCCGTGGGCGCAGCGATTGCGCTGGGCTTTCTCGATGAAACTACCGAAGCGACAACCTCGCGAAATCTCAATGTCTTACAAAATCTAACCATCACTTCTATCGGCGGTTCTTCTCTTCAAGTGGTCGCAAGTGCCAGTGCCGGTGGTGCAACAGAGGATAGTGATGATATCGATACCAAATCGGCGACAAACCGCACTGAAGGAGATTCACGCGCGACAAGTCAGGGAGCACGATCGTCGAGCGGTAATCAAACCAGTCCCACCGCAGGCACCAGCGACGGACCTGTTGCCGTAGCGGCGGCAGTTGCGCTCAACGTCACTGAATCTGTTCAGCGCGCCTTTCTGCCCAGCAATCGCGTGATCACGGTAGGTGGCAATTCGATCATTCGCTCTACTGCAAATCTTGATACGACGAGCCGTGCAAATGGTCAAGCAACGTCTGCTGGCTCAGTGGGAGTTGGCGCGGCAGTCGCGATCAACCTCACGAAGCTTACTAATGAGGCGTATGTCGACGCAGGTACCACGCTCAACACCGACGGTTTGGTACTAGAAGCTGTGATGACCAACGTCGGTGGAAATACGACTCACGCATTTACGACGGAGGCTGTTTCGGGTTCCGGCGATGGTGATGTAAGTGTGGCAGGTTCGGTTGCGATCAATTTGATCGATACCCAAACGCTGGCAGAAGTGCGTGCGGGTGCAACTATTGGGGCGCTAACCAATCAGCCTCTCACCGTCAGGGCTGCAGCGACATCAATTACGGTCACCAACGCCAAGCCCGAAAGCACCATGGGTAACGATGTTGGTATCGGCGGATCGTTTGCGCTGACCCGAACGGATCAATTGGTGTCAGCGAAAGTCGACAACACTGTCCAGCTACTCGGTACCGCGCAGAGCTTGACGATTGAGGCGTTGGCGAATCACCAAGTGGATACGCTCTCGTCCAATGGTGCAGCAGGTGATATCGGCATTGGCGCTGCGATCGCCTTGGTCATTGTCGATCATGACACACACGCATTGCTGGGCACAGGCAACACATTGAATCTTCAAGGTGCTGCGACGATCAAGGCGAATCATAACAACCGAGTGAACACTAAGGCAGATGCCGAGGCAGCGGGATCAAACGTCGGCGTGGGGGCGTCGGTTGGCATCAGCGACGTTGATGATAGTGTTTCGGCAACATTAGCTCGCAGCCTTATCGGAGCAGCAAACTTGTCCGTGCTGTCGGAGTCCACGGCCAGTGTTAGTTTGGAAACGAAAGCCAGTGCAAAAGGAAACTCTGCATCTGCCGACTCAGCGGATAGCACGGCCAACAAGCAGCGGAATCAATCGCCAAATCGTGGCAGCAACTCAGTCTTACCCAGTGCGGCTTCGCAAGCTCAATCCGCAAGTAGCAAATCGTCGTCACAATCAAGTAGTGGATCGAGCGGCGTAGGCGTCGCGGCAACGGTGTCCATTAACGTTCATAACATCTCGAACCAGGCGTCGATCGTTCAGGGCGCGGATGTAAGCTCGTCGGGAAGCATCACCGTAAGTGCCAAGGGGCACTTCGATGCAAGTTCAAAAGCTCATGGAACGGCCGTTACACTGTTGGAATCGAACAATATTGGTGCCGCAGTCGCATTGAATTTCGCCAATGCAACCAATCGCGCTGTGATCGATTCTGGCTCGGTTATCCAGGGTAATGGAGTCACCGTCGAAGCTGTTACAACGAACAACGAAGTGAATCAGTTCACAGCTTGGGGTGCTGCGGCAGGTGGTGGTCGTGGTGATGTTGGCATCGCGGGGTCCGTTGGTATCAATGTGGTCACTTTCACTAGCGAAGCGAGCACTCGGGTAGGATCGCATGTTAAATCGACAGGCAGCCTGACCGTCCAAGCGGAAACCGACCTTAACCCGCAAGTCCTGGCCGCAGGTGGCGGATTTTCCAACGGGCAATCGGTCGGTGCGGCCGTGGCGATCGGTACGTTGGATATCACAACACTTGCGACCATTGACGGAAACGCAGATGCGTCGAATCAGATGTTGGTGAGATCGCAAGCCAACCTGCGCAGATCGACAATGGATCTCCCTTCACCCATTCCAGACGTGGATGCGACTTCTATCGCTGTGGCCGGTGGGGCCAGTTCAGGCGGAGTAGGAATTGCTGGTGCTGTGGTGATCAATGACTTTGATTTCACGACTCATGCATTGATTCATGCGGCGAGTCAGATCAATCAAGATGCTGGGATTGTCGACAATGCAGGGCAGACCATCACGATTGAGGCGCTCGACAATAGTGTCGTGACGAGCTTTGCCGGCTCGCTTGGATTATCGTCCAGTAATGTCGGAGTCGGCGCGGGGTTGGACGTCGGAATCCTTTCCAAAAATACTCAAGCGGTCATCGGTGCGAATACACTAGTCGGGTCACGCAGCAATGTAATCGTACGCACGGTAGCGGACGAGACATTGACGACACTGGCGGTCAATGGTGGCGTAGGTAACTCAGTGGGCATTGCTGCATCGGCGTCCATTTATGTGCTCAACACAACTTCCACAGCGACTATCGGCGACAACGCAGTCTTGAATTCGCAGGGTGCTGTTTCTGTGCTCAGCAACGGGATTTTCAAACTCACATCGCTGGCTGGTTCAGTAGGGATCGGTGGGACCGCTGGAGTAGGCGCTGCGAACGTAACGATACTGCACAGTGATTTGATGCATGCGGGGATCGGCGCTGGTTCTAACATTACCGCTGAAGGCAGCGTTGGGCTGAGTATCGCTGCAGACTCACGTGAAGAGATCATCGGCGTGTCGGCAGCGGGTGCAGGGGCAGGGAGTGCGGCCATTGCGGGTTCTGCAACCGTTCTCGTGCTTGATGAAACGACATTGGCCACGATAGGTCGATCGGCAATAGTGGATGCCGACAATGGGGCGGCCAGCGGAACGCCCAATGTTGTCGTGACGGCGCGCGATGCCACGATTATTGTGACAGTGGCGGGCTCATTGGCGGCCTCTGGATCGGCGGCGGTTGGTGCAGGTGCTGACGTAGCGGATATTGCGAAAGTAACCACTGCATACATTGATTCCGGTACGAGCATTGTTGCGGAAGGGAATATTGTTGTTACCTCGGATTCGTCCGAGGATATTACTTCCGTGGCTGCAGGGCTCGCTGCAGCGGGCAATGCGGCAGTAGCAGCCGACGCTGGCGTTCATGCTATCGAAATTGTGACTCGTGCTTTCGTTGGTGATGATCCGAACGATGCGATTGCATCGCTTAATCCGACGACCATCTTCTCGAAACAGAATGTCGTGATTGCAGCAGATGATGTTTTTGAAGTGGATAAAGTCGTCTCTGCACTTGCAGCTGCGGCCTACGCGGGTGTTGGGGTAACAACCGGCGTGACGAATACGACGAAAACAACCGAAGCGTTTGTCGGTGCGGGTGTTAATCTGACTTCATTGGGTCTAGGCCCAGCGTCGATTGTTCGTACGGGTGAATACACGTTGGGAGCGGTAGGCGCATCGAGTAGCACTCCCGGCGTCGAAGCCAATGGCGGAGTGTCGCTGAACTCCAACGCATCGAGCTTGTCCGCGAGTGGTGAAGTAGGGCTGCCCAATTTCACAAAGAGTGCGTTTAACGTCGATCGTGATTCGTCCGGATCAAGTGAAGCAAGCGATCCGTCGCTTAGTTCTCAAAGAACCGTTACGCCCGCTACAAAGAGCCACAACGGCTTAGCGGTTACCGCCACCAGTCGCAGCGATGTTGAAGTTTATACGATCAGTTTTGCAGGTGGTTTGGTTGCGATTGGATTGTCGGCAGGGATCAGCGATTTCGATAACTCCACCCGTTCCTACATCGGTGAAGATGCTGTTATCAATTTCGATTTGGCGGCGGCCGGGTCGGCTTAGTCAGTGCTGGTTGCAGCCGGTAGTGATCTCAGCGCAATTAATTTTGGAACAACCGTCGGATTAGGAGGAGCAATCGCGCCCACGATTGGACTGAATGTCGTAACGAATCTGGTGCACGCGTTGATACGTCCTGGTGCAAGCGTTAATGCGAAAGACGATATCTCCCTCGTTGCGAATGCCAACGAAGATCTGTTGCAGGTTGGACTTGGGTTAGCGGGAGGATTTGCATTGGGGGCGAGTGTCGATGTGATGTCGATTGACAATGAGACGTTGGCGAAGATTGAATCAGACGCGAGCGTCTTTACGCATGGAGATATGTTGGTGTCGGCTCGTGACAACAGCGACATAGACATTATCTCCGGTGCGATCGCTGCTGGCTCATTTGCGGCTGGTGCCGCAGTCGGAGTCGTAACAGTTGAAAAGGACACGCAGGCTGTCGTCGCGGGCGGGAGTTATGTCGATGCCTTAGGCTATGGAACGGGCCTGATGGGTGTGATGAACGGCGAGAAAGTAGGCGATGGAGATACCTGGGCTCTGTCGGGTACACCGACAAATGGTCTCGTCGTACAAGCCACTTCGTTGGAGGATTTCACACATCTGACGGTGGCTGTTGGCGTCGCTGCATCGGTGGGTGTGGCTGGGGCCGTCACCGTTACCGTATTGGATTCCGATACGCTGGGTTCCATAGCGAGTGGTGCGCAGATCAATCGCAGAGGTTATCCAGTTGGTGTTGTGCCTAGTGCCAATCAGTCAGTCGTTGTGAATGCAGGCAATCTTGTCCGAGGGCTGTCGTTTGCAGGGGCACTGGGGGTCGGTACTGGTGCGGTGGCCGGTGCAGTCGATGTAGGCAAGATTACGAATGATACCGTGGCGGAGATTGCTGGTACGGCAAGTGTAAAAGCGCTTGCAGATATCAGCGTCAATTCCGTGGGCATTCAAGACCTGCGGGGCATTTCCATCAGTGGGAGTGCGGGAGGATTTGCGCTGGCGGCTTCGATATCGGTTTGGTCGATTGGTACGGAGATTGAGAAGAACTACTCGGATGACAAAGGCAATTCGTCGACCGCAACCGAGGGGCAGGGAGGGGCTGCCGCAGACGGTGATGCTGCGCGACAAGCAGAAATGGGGTCGAGTACATCGAGCACCTATCTCTCCAACTATGACGATGATGCAGGGAATCCGCAGCAGAGCTCGCGAAAACGAGTTGGCGCAATCACGGGGGCTGCGGCCAATCGGATAAGCGGCCGAGCCCCAACGCAAGCACAGATTCAGGACTCCATCAATAATGGTGGGAGTGACGCTGGAACGACGGCACGCATTACGAGTGGTGCCACCATCCAGGCCGGTCGTAATATCAGAGTTCATTCGAACAATGATTTTGAATTTGATTTGCTTGTGGGTGCCATTGCAGTCGGGATCGTTGGTCTGGGCGCTGGCGTTTCGGTGACCTCGATTGCAGCGAACTCAACCGCTTATGCAGCCGGCACGATCAACGCTGGTGGAAACGTCAACATCGATGCTGTGATCGATACGGATGCGGATGCTGCTGCCTATGTTGGCGCAGTGGGAGGTTGGGTGGGATTAGGTGCCGCAGTGGTGGTGATGAACGATGTATCGGTTGCTCAAGCCTATATCGGAGCCAATGCAAATCTGTACGCTAGCGGCGATTTGAATATTCGAGCAGTTGACAGCCGCCGGCTAGAAGGAACGACCGGGCAGCTATCGGTTGGTATCGTTGCGGTCGGTGCATCCTTTACAAAGATTGATATCGACAATGAATCTTCCGTTGAAACGCTGGCGTCCATTGGCAATGCCGCCAAAGTCACGGCAAGAAATGTCATCCTCAGCGCCACGCCCGATTACTACGTCGACGCCGATACGACGGGAGTAAGTGCAGGTGTCATCGCAGGGACGGTGAATTTTGCTTTCGCCAATATCGTTCCGGAAACAAAAGCCACTATCGGCGATGGTGCGATAGTCAAAGCTGTTAGTGATATTAGTCTAACGGCGAATTTGATTGCCAAGGGATTTGTTGATGCCGGTCAATTCACTGCCGGTCTGGGTACCTTCGGTGGGATGTTTGCAAATGTTACGTTAGGTGGTGGAAACGTTAATGACGAGGTAGAAGCTGGACTGCGCAATAATGCTCAAGCGCTTGCGGGGCGGGCGATTCGCGTTACCGCACAGAGTAACGACGTGTCGCTGGCGAATGCTTCAGCCGGATCGATCGGTCTGCTCTCTGTAGCGGGTTCCTATGCGAGTACTGCAAATGATCTAGCGACGGTCGTTGTCATGGGTACAGGTGCAGTTGCAAATGCAAAACGCATTGATTTAGTGTCTCAACATGAAGCGGAGCTCGATACGGTTTCTGACAGTGCGTCGTTTGGTGCTGTAACCGGCAAGGCGGCTATCGCCGACAATGAACTGACCAGCCGCGCTGACGTGAATATTGGTTCGAATGCCAAGCTGACTTCCGACCATGTGGCCATTCGAGGTTCCAATAGGGCAATTAAGAATCGTCGCGACTCAAGCAAGCCTTTAGAAGATCAGTTTCGCACGAATCTGAGTTCTAAGAGTGCTGCTGGGGTTAACTTAGAAGTGTTGTCTAGCAATACCGATATTGGGACCTCGTCGAATCCGTTTCAATCGGTGGTTACCATTTCCCCTGGAGCGTCCATAACGACGCTTGGATCGTTCACGGATCGCAGTTTCTTCGAAATCACAACGTATACCAACTTCGAGGCGATAGACAAAGTCGATGTAGAGTCAGTAGCACTGTTGGGTGGAATATCAGCTGGACTCTCGAATATTGATGCAGTGACGCGATCACAAGTGATTGCTAATGGGGCGAGGCTAGAAAACAAAACCGGAGATGTACTCTTGGCATCTCGTGGAGAGGGGATTAATCGTCCGGAGAGCAATCTCACAGTTGTGGCGGGTGGTTCTGCGAATGCTGCCGCGAAAGTCAGTGCAGATACAGTAGCCACACATGGCATCGAGGTGAATAACGCCTACATCAAGGGAATGAATGTTAATCTCATGGCAGGACAAGTTCGCAATGTTAATGGCGCTGTGATCAATGATTATAACAGCTTTGGCTTTGCGACCATCGTGACCGCATCGCTATTGCCCAATGCAGCACTGAGCTTTGTCCATTCCAACGTGTCAGAAGAGAATCTGATTAACATCTCGGGCAATTCACAGGTGGTTGCGATACAAGACGTGGAATTGGTCGCCAAGAATGGATTTATTTGGTCCAAAACAGACGGTTCCGTTGCTTCATTGTCGATCGTTCCATATGGATACTCGATCAATGGTAACAGTACTCAAGTTCAGAACAGTCACGTTGATATCGGCAGTACGAGTCGCGTGGAAGCAGGTGTCGCAAGCACTTCAGTCATGCGAGTGCTCTCCGTGCCGATCACCAATCTACCGATTAGTCGTTTGGGTACGAAGCTCAACAGCGCAGAAAAGGCTTCGCTGGGAATTCCCGTTGGCATGGATTATGAATACGCTCGTCTGCCACTGTCGAGTATTCGCTTTGATATCCAGAGGGACGCAATATTTAAAGTTGTTGCCGGTGCGAATTCAGGTGGTGTCGTAGACCAGCATTATCGTTTTTTAGGAACTTCCTCGAGCGCAATCCCGCACCAAGAGGATTTTTCAAATGCAGCGCGATGGCAACCGATTAGCCAAGCTGAAGTGGATGAAAGTGTATTGAAGGGGCAAGCGGTTTACCAAAGCAATATTGTCAGTGATTTAGCGATACGTCTCACCGACAAATTCTATGTTGTCAAACCTGTTGCCATAGATGCACCGCAGCTCTCGTATCGCAACATGGGTAACTTGCTGCTTGAGCAGCGTGAGGAATTGTTGGGTTGGATTGAAAATCATTCAGCGGCGGATGACGAGACGTTGGCCCGCTACGAAGTTCGCTTGGAGGCCATTGAGTCGGACCTGGAACGACTTGGCCTGATCGACACTTTAGTTCTCGATGACAACTCAACGAGGAAGGTTGTGCGAGCGGGACTTGATGTGTTGTTTATTGACATGCCGGCGCTCTCGGTGTCACCTGGCTCCGTCTACATTCAGTCGAGCGGCGCGAATCCGGCGACCTACCAGGCAATGGCGGGTAATCAGCTGCTTGCTCATGCTGATGCGAAAATTAACATTTTGAATGCCACGCCATTCTCAATGACGACGAACGGAGCGGAGGTGCTCAAGGCTCAGCGATTGGTAACGCTGAATGGTGCGAAAGTAGTGCTTCAACCTGGCAATGTGTATGTCAACTATGTTCCGGTGACCAATATTGCAGAAACGCCTGCGAATACGATCAGCGTGCTGCAAGATGCTTTTGATACTTTCAGCTCCTATGGTGTGACTGGTTTGCCGGCTGGACTCTCTACGCTGGATCAGTCGCTGCACATTCAAAATGGAATCAATAACCAAGATGGTGCAGTGAACATTGAGAACGTTGAGGGGAGTATCTATGTAAGCGGAGAGATCATCGGGAATCCTGTGAATATCGTAGCGGCAGGTGATTTTTCATTGAACTCTCCCGGATGGTGGGGGCTGCGTGATGCTAGGCAGTTTATAGATTTTCTACAGCTCGATGCAGATATTGCAAATGCAGCGGGGGCAGGGCAACCAAACTTTCGCTCCTATGCTGACGCAAGCGAAGTATCGGATGGAACAAAGAATTTAGCCAGCGAGATTGCCGCCTCCAACTCCCGTATTTTGTCCCAGGGACGCATTGCTATTACAGCGAGGTATCTGGATGTAAACGGTCTGATTCAAAGCGGGGTGGAATCGGTCTCCTTTAATGTGTCTTCGACTTGGCAACCGCCCGATCGGTCCGGCAGCTTTAAGGAGTTCCAGGATGTGGTCGCGGATCCGACAGGTCTGCTCGATCCAGATGCAGTTTCTTGCAATTGCATTATTGGCAGCGGTGGATCGCTTGGCGATTTCTTTAACGGCATCGATTTTGGTCCTGAAAGCGTTCCGTTAAATGGTAGTTGGGACAACAACCAAAAGGCATTCCGTCTTGGCAAGATTGTGCCCGATGGCGGAGAGATTATTATCGCGGGCGAAATTCTTAGTACAGGAAATGGCAAGCTGAAAGTCGCCAGCGGTTTTGTAGACGTTAACATTAATAACCAATCGCAATACCCGATAATTTTTAGCGATATCGATACAACAACAGATCGAGTTGGCAAGATCACGTTAGTGAATTCACCCACGTTAGAGAAATCTGAGTATATCGTTAATGGATCAACGGTTCAGCAAACAGATTATCAAGGACAAAAAGTCAACGGTCGGATTCAATACACTCCCATAGGAAGCTCGAACCATAGCATCAATGATATCCTGCCTTACAACCCTCCAGAAGGTAAGCACTTGGTATGGCTTGAAGGCCAAGCCGCAACCACCATCGAAAAGAGAATATTTGAAAAGCGGAGCTTCAATCTCGTAGGTGACAACTTCATTGCGGATTTGTTGGCTGCTGACAATAGTTTCGTAAGGCAGGAGGGGCCTATTTACTTGGACCAGCGTCCTTTGGTTTTGTCAAAGACGTTGGAAAATGAGGGCGAGCGAGTACCGGGTTATGCAGACAACTCTGC
Source organism: Pirellulaceae bacterium (assembly GCA_041749395.1). Classification (GTDB taxonomy): domain Bacteria; phylum Planctomycetota; class Planctomycetia; order Pirellulales; family Pirellulaceae; genus Laterigemmans. Next base: position 19,872 of record JBGTBJ010000082.1, on the reverse strand, counting down.
ATACTCCATCCAGTATGTGCGCCGCGATAACACGGTGATCATCCCATCTACTGATACGACTCAGGTTCGTGTTCCGGCATATGACAAGAATGGGATCGTCTACAAGTATGTAGCGACAGATAGTGCTTCCATTGACTTATTGACTGAGAACTACGGTGACGTGAATAGATGGGTGGTTAGCGAAATACCAGCGGCAGATTTTCATCCCGATCCGACGCAGGGACATTTTGAGCAGAACAATTCCATCCTAACGACGGAGCATTATGTCAGTGGGGGCGGCTGGTTAAGAACGAAAACGGTTACTTCGATACTAACGTTCAATCGAGGTGTTAAAGACTTTTACACGCATACACTGAAAGCCGATTATCCGATCGAATTGAGTTTTGCCGCAGGGTCGTCCGCTCCACGAATTGACATTACTTCCAAAGCAGGCATTCGGTTTGAAGGGAACGTTCGAATACCTACCAACGGCTCTATTCAACTCAATTCTTCTCAGGGTGCCGTCACGATGGCGGAAGAGGCTGCGATCTACGGAGCGTCGCCGGTTGTCAGTAGTGGCAAAAATGTAGTGCTGCAGATTGAAGGCAACCAAGGGCCGCTATACGTCAATGCCGTAGGCGATATTACATTGACAGCAGTATCACAGGACAATGCATCCAGCCAGTTTTCTGTTGCATCAATCAACTCCGCTACAGGCAATGTTTGGCTCACAGCGCAGCATGGAATCGCCTCTGCGTTCAGTACATCGCTAATTGCGGGATCGCAAATTTCGCTGTATTCGGCGAATGGATCGCTTGGCACTGAGGTCACGCCCCTGCGGGTGAACTCGCGTGTCAATGGAGCAGGTGGTGTCTCCGCTTGGGGGCATGGTGACGTGTCAATTGTCGAAACGACTGGAGATCTAACGCTTACAGCACCGTTGGTCTACCGAGTCAGTCAGCCAGCACCGCTGACATTGCAGGCGGAAGCCTCAGTGCAATCGGATATTGGAAATGTATTTCTTGTTGCCGCAAATGGATCAATCCGCGATGGTGTGCAGGAGCTACAGACTCCTGTAAGTACCTTTAGCATCAACGGTCTCAGCAGATTCCAGCAAGCGTTTACCAATGCAGGAATCGCTGCACAGACATGGACGCTCGATTCGGTGTCGCGACCCGTATCGCCAGGGCTGATGGGAGCACTGTATCCACACACTCAATTTCTCGGTGGCACGCCAGCATCGGTTGCAACAGAAACGCTCAACGTGAAAGGTGGTCGAGTTGTGCTGAGGGCTCCATCCGCTGGGGCGCAAATTGGCGGTATCGCCGACCAGATTGCGATTTCTAATCCAAATCTGAGAGCATTGATGACGGTTGAGCAATTGGACGCAATGGCGAATGCGATTGCCGAAGATGTGGTTGGAGTTAGCTACGGATTGTACCGATATCTTGGCGCGAATCAGGGCAACGTCGATCTCTTGCAAGAGGACTTTGGTAACACCAATCGCTGGCAGCAGCTTTTGCCTCAAATCAAAACCGGCGCGAATCCATTTACGACGATTTCAAGAACGGTCTCAACCGGTCAACGCGTGTTGGTAGAGTTCGATCGTGATACGTATGGGATATACGAATACTTGGCATCCAATTCCACTATCGATCTAGCAACGCAAGATTATACGGATTCTTCGCGCTGGAGGAAACTTGACGGAGCTTATCAGACGGGCGACACACCTTTTGATTTGGCCAATGGCGACCTTGTTACTAATCGACGCGTCGTGACTGCGATCACTCTACAGCGCGCAAGTGATCTTGATCTTGATGCTGCGGTTGGCTTGACCGCGTTCGCCTATCAACATATTGCCATCACCGCACCCGATAACTTGCTGCTCGAAAGAGTGGTCTCAGGCGGAAATGTAGTCCTGACGGCCACAGTTGGCAACCTTATCGACTTGGGTACAGATACTGCCGCCGCGTTAGCATCACCTGGAAAAGTAACTCTGGTTGCCGGGGAGGCTATTTCGCAAGTCAGCGGTTCCTTCCGAACGCAGATTGGCTTTTTGGGGACACTTGTTGCACATGCGGAGAATAGTATCGATGTATTGCAAGTGAGCAACGATGTAACAATCAATGGAGTGCTTGTTGCAATCAATCAATTACAAGCGTTTGAAGTTGGCAGCCCGGGCCCCATTAGTGTCGAAGTAGCCGAGGGGGATCTGCTCGTGCGTCGCGTTGACTCAGATTTTTCAATTGATTTGCAGGCTGCCGGTTCAATCTATGATGCGCTATCGGATTCGACAGGTAGGTTCTTAAATCTACGTACGAGTACGGCCGTTGGCTTAGCAAATGGAAATGTTCATCTGGTTGCCGGAGGGTTGATCGGGTCATCCATTAACTATCTCGATATCCAACTGTTAAGCGGAGAACTGACTACCCTTTCAAATAGTCATACCTGGATACGAACTCCGTCGGATGTAATTCTAAGGAACATTGTTTCGGTCAATGGCAATGTGACGATTGTTGGCCTCGGAGGGATGGACATTGATCACGTGCAAGCTTTGCTCGGTCTAGTCACTCTCACTGCACTGGATTCAATTGTTGATATCAACGGAGACGCTGCTGCAGATATCAGTGCGATGTCAATCTACTTGACTTCCCAAAATGGCACCGTAGGCGCGACTCACGATGATTTGGAAATCAATACGGCCGATACGTCTAGTAGTGAGCTGATCGTTACGGCGGCAGGCGCGATTGCAGTAACCGAGTCAGAGGGACGCCTTAATGTTCGCAGCGCGCGATCACTTGTTTCAGGGGATGTGCGCATTACTACTCGTGAGTCTACCGCCAATGGCGAAAATATTTTTGTTGGACTGGATAGTTTGGTTTCGGCACTTGATGGTCGCATCCTATTGCAGGCCGCAGATGATCTTAGCATCCTCGGCACATTGTCAGCGCATCAGCTCTATCTGCGTGGCGACTATCGCAATCAAGACAGCGCTGGAACGGTGATAGATATCGTTGGAAATCTGCTGGCAGACTTCGCAGAGATTCTGACTGATGATGACAACGATACGGTCACGGTCGCTGCGACTGTTTCGCTAGGGTTAGCGATCTATGTATTGCGGGGCGACGACGAAGTGACCGGTGGATCAGGTAGTGACCAGATATTTGGTGGGCCTGGCCGTGATACGTTGTACGGTGGTGAAGGGGATGATCTGCTCGATGCAGGCACGGGTATTGGAGATCACCTTTATGGACAGGCAGGTAATGACAGGCTGTTCGGTTCCAATGAGGGAAGTGAAACCGATAGTGATTTCAGCGACGAAATTTACTTTGGTGATTATTTAGATGGTGGCATCGGTGATGACCAGATTTGGGGTCTCGCCGGTTCTGACAAAATCATTGGCGGCGATGGGAATGACGTGATTGATGCCGGAGCAGGGAGTGATTGGATTGATGGTGGATTAGGTAACGATATTCTCTTCTCCGGTACTGGATTGATAGAGATTGTCTTTGGTGGTGAAGGGGATGACGAGATTACGGGATCGAACGTCGGCAATGATGAACTCTTTGCTGGCAGCGGCGATGATCGCATTTTTGGACAAGGAGGCGACGATCTGATCTATGGCGATGAGGGTAATGATTACATTGATGCTGGATCGGGAACGGACATTGTCTACGGTGGCGTTGGGGATGACGTGCTCTACGCCGGTGGCGGCGCAGGCGATCAACTGTATGGTGAAGATGGTGATGATCAGCTTTTCGGTTCGGTCGATGGTGCCGATGAATTGTTTGGAGGCAGTGGTCAAGACCGCATTTATGGTTACGCCGGAAATGACCATATCTATGGTGGTTCAGGCAATGACATTCTCGAAGGGGGCGATGGCGATGATGTAATCTATGGAGATAGTGGGAGAGACCTGATTGTAGGTGGTGCCGGTCATGACGTCCTGTATGCTCTAAACCCTTCAGGAACGGGTGCTGACAATTCAGTGGACTATGTTTACGGTGATTTCGGAACCAATGGAAATGAAGTGGGTTCGGGTCGCGACCGTATTTATGGAGATGGAGGTATTGATTTCCTCTTTGGCGAAGGGGATGACGATTTATTGGATGATGATATCGCAGTGCCGGGTGTGCCCCAGCCCAATGCAACACAAGATCGATTGGACTACGGTACGGGTGAGAGTGCCAATCCAACCGATTTTGTTACACCTACACCAACCCCGAGTCCCACATTAAACCCGTTGGGCCCCGCGATTATGTTGGGGCAATCGAGTTTGCCAGTGGGACCTGCTGATCTAGGACGCTGGGGTGAACTGGGACGATCCGCATCGGGAGCGGGGCTGTCGGGCAACGGAGCGATGTCAACGTCGCCAAGCGTTGCGTACTCCTCCAGCGGACCAGTGGCGGCATGGACCGATACTCGGGATGGTCAGTCGGCAGTCTATGTCGCATCGTATGGGAGCACCGGTTGGCAGGAACTCTCAGGCAGCGCCGGACTTGGTGGTGTTTCTCAAAATAGTATTAACGCTACGTCACCCAATATCACAGTGACAAGCTTAGACAAACCAACAGTTGTTTGGACGAATCACTATGCGTTGGGAAGTGATATTCAGTTAGCCCAATACGACGCAGCGGCAAATAGCGGAGCAGGTGAGTGGCAACCGCTGAATGACTCACTCGCCGCGGCAGGAGTCTCAGGTACCGGACATGCAGACCACGCTGTGGTTGCTGATACGTCATTTGGACTTTTCGTTGCATGGATCGATACGAGTTCGGGGACTTCGCAGGTTTACGGGCGAGTTTTTCTAAACGGGAATTGGCTCAACCTTGGCAACGGAAGTGATACGGCTGGAGGAATATCTGCAGCACCTATCGGAGCTACAATTGAAGATCTCAGCATCGCAGCCAGTGATGGCCATATTGCGTTGGTATGGTCACAGCATGATTCAGCCGCCGCTGTTCAAAAAATTTATATGAAGCAGTTTACCGGAACCAATTGGGCTGGCGTTTCGGGATCGGCTTCCGGTGTTGGTGTTAGCGAGCTGGCACAAAGTCAATTCACGGCACCACTCACTCACAATGCTCAGCCAACGGTTGCCTATCTAGGCACAGATCTGTTCGTTAGCTGGCAAACCTACGTGGATCAAAGCAGTGCTATTGCCGGGGCTCGTTACCTGAACTCAAGCGGCGCTCCTATATCCATTGCGCCCATTACAACACTATCACGATTAGCTCAACCGAAGCTGATCGGTGGTGGCCAACAATTACAATTATTGTGGTTGGATAGCGCGACAGAGCTTTATTCAACGTCATGGGACGGAGCGGAGTTTGCAGAGCTAGTGTCGGGCGATGCATCAGGAATTGGCATTTCGACAACCGGTCGGGATTTCCAAGCAGTTGCTGCTGCCATGAGTGCCGATGGCATACCATCAGTAATTTGGCAGACGACATCGGTGGACTCAGGTGCCTCCGAGATAATGCTGAGGACCCATTTAGCAACCCCACAAGGTACGGTCTACACTGCGTCGGCCGGCGTGTCGCCGCAAGCGATCTTGGATGCACAGGACTTTGAGCCCGGTGATGTGCTGGTGATAGAAGGATCATTCACTGGCAATATTGTGATTGGCCACGATGACTCAGGAATCACGATTGTGGGGGCCGAGGGTGCGACGATCACTGGGAGCATTTTCATAACAGGAGATCAAGTAACTCTGCAACGATTGCATTTGACAGGAAATATCGTGGCGACCGATGCGGCTCAACTGGCTGTGCGAGAGAGCACCGTTACGGGATCGCTATTGTTAACAGGAGGTATCGGATCCCAAATCACGCACAATCGCTTTCTAGGCGCTGGTGTGTCGATTTCTCTGCGTGGCGGTAATGACCAAACACTCATTCGCGACAACGATCTTCGCGGGAGTATTGGGGGAATTGTATTAGGGGATGCTCTTGGGCTGACCACCAGCAACGCAACCAACGTTTTCATCATCAACAATCATCTTTCCGGATCGCTCAATGGACTGCGAATATCGCGAAACTCAAGTGGTCTGATTGAGGAGAATGATATTGCTGCATCGGACACAGCGATTGACCTTGACGCGGCTTTCACGGGTTCCATCGCGCGGAACAAATTGCACAATTCCAACATCGGTGTGCGTTACGATTATCCAGCACCGCTTGGAGATAACGAAATCTATGGTAATACAACGGGAATTGCATCCACAGTTGATTCCGACGTAAACGGACTAGGATTTGGTAACGATGTTTTGCCAAACAAGATTCACAATAACACTACGGGAGTCGCCCTCGCCGGCAAGATGCAGAACCAGCGCATCTACAGCAATCAAAGAGGAATAGCCGGTTCTGGATCACTGGTCAGCACTGATCTTGATCATGCCAATGTCATTGAGATGAACCAAACTGGCGTCAGCTTCAACGGTCGTATTGAATTCCAAAAGATCGGCAAGAACCAAGTAGGTATTCAGGCTTCGTCAGGTCAGCTCATCGCACACAATGTGCTATATCGCAATGCGACGGGCATTCAATTGACAGGTGTGTCGGACGTCAAGATCATTTCTAACACCATCTACACAAATGTTGGAGACAATGTTCGAATTACGGCGTCTTCTAGCCGAACGGAAATTCAAAACAATATCTTCTGGACGGAAGATGGCTATAACCTGTACGTTTCTAACGACAGCGTGATCGGATTCTTCAGTGACTACAACGTGTTGCATACAAGCAACAACGGCAAGATTGGATTCTGGACGAAGGACTTTACCGACATACTGGATTGGCAGGAAGATATCTATCAATTCGACCTGCATTCGATTGGCCGAACATCGGTTAATCCACTTTGGTCTGAACCAAAATTTGTCAACAAGGCGGCCGACGACTATCGGATCTATGACGTGGTTGCACGTCAGCGCTTCTCAAGTCCAACCGTTGATGCTGGGAATCCGCTGATCGATATCGCGTTGCCCGTTAGCCAGGTCAATCTTTTGGCGAATCCTAGCTTTGAATCAGGCTTGAATTCATGGGAAGCAGTTCCCAGCGGCGTCACTCAGTCTTCTAACCCGACTCCCTCACACGGCAATGCTTATTTCAGCGGAGGTCCTAATCCAACAACCGTCGTCAAGCAGACGATTGATCTGTTGGCACAAGGATTCACCTCGGCCCAACTCGATTCTCACCAATACTCAGTGAATTTTGGCGGACGAGTCCGATCTGCGGCCGAAGCAACTGCAGATACCGGAACGCTGACGATGAACTTTTTGGACGCTGGAAATAGTGTTTTAGCCACAGTCTCGATCCAATCCGCGAATCGCAACGATCGTTGGGAACTGATCGGCGATCGAGATTATCTGCCCTCAGGAGCACGCAAGATTGAGTATGTGTTTACCGCGGTAAGACGGACCGGAGCTACCAATGATGCCTATCTGGATCAGGCGTTCGTCTATTTGCAACCCAGTCGCCAGATCGTTGATGCCGGTGCTTACGGCAACACCAGTAACGATACGCCACAAAACGCTCACTTGGTGCTGCGAAGTCCCGACCTTTACAAAGACTGGGATCGTAATAAGCCGCTCGATATTCGTTGGGATTCGTTTGGAAACGATTCAGCGTCGTTGGTCTACATTGATCTATTTCAGGATTCGGTAACTGGGCCCATTTGGCAAACTCGTATCTCGACCGGTACCGCTGACGACGGACATTTTACTTGGATCGCTGCCAACAGCGGTATTGATTACGGTACCTATGGATTGCGTATTCAAGTCTCACTGGCTAACGATCCCTCAAAGTTTGATTTGAGTACCGAATCCTTCACTGTTCCTGAGAATACGAACTCTTATTTTGTAAACGACAGCACAACAGACAATGATATTTACACAACGGCCATTGGATCCAACCGGAATACAGGAAAGATTTCCTCAGCACCGAAGCCGTATCCGACAAATGTCATCCGCATCTACTCAGTCGGCGCCAATCAGACGATCAGTGTCGACCACGGCAGCTACCCCCTGCTGATGCCGTTGCAAATTAGCAACATTCTCGGGATTGGAGATGACGAAGGATTTCTGTTTCGGGGTGCAGGGATTGAGGCAACAACTTTTAGTCACGCCAATCCATTCACTGTGGCGGATCTGATTGACTTGAATAACGCGGATTTTATAACGTTGACCGATTTGGAAGTGCGCGGTGGCAGCCATGGAATTTGGGCACGGAACAATAGCACCAATCTAAATATCTCCAATGTGCGAACACGTCTCAATTCGTTGGAAGGTCTGCGCATTGATACAGGATCGTCCGCGCAAAACATCACCGGTTTGTCATCGCTCGGCAATCAATCTTACGGCGTGTACATCAACGGATTGTTGAATACACTCAGCGATAGCGAGATGCTAAGTAACCGTGTTGGCGGACTGTATTTGCTAAACACCGGAGCCGCATCGGTGATTAGAAATGAAGTTGCAAATAATTTTGGATCCAATGTTGTCGGCATTTACGTTACGAACAATCTCCCGGGAATAGTGGTCATTGGAGACACGAACCTAAATTCAGGAAATGGAAATCGTGTACACGACAATTCGTGGTACGGCATTTACGCCTTGGGGAATGTGACAGTAGCTGGAAATGCCGTTTACGGTCACCTGGGCGGAAGCAACTATGGAATTGTCACGGATTACTATCCCTATATCGTTGGTAATGTGGTCTTCAATAATGGCAATGGCATAGCGACGAATTCACAGCTGGGAATAAAAAACAATCGTGTTTATGGCAATGCCGGTATCGGAATATATGCAAACGGCAATGTTCTGGAAGAGGGTAATGTAGTTTACTCAAATGCGATTGGCATTCAGTCCCTGAATGGCACACTCACCAACAACCTCATCTACGCAAATAGCACTCAAGCTGTGCTGTTGAATGGCGGAACAGCAGCATTGCTGCGGAGCAACACGATTCACCAAGTTCAAGGGGATGGTGTGCGTATTCAGTCGGGTGCGCGAAATGTGCAGTTGAGAAACAACATTTTCTGGGTGCAGACGGGATCGGCGCTGTCCGTAAGCAATGACTCTCAGGTTGGATTCAGTAGTGATTTCAATCTGTTCCACACGACTGGATCAGGTAGCATTGCCACTTGGCAGGGAGTGCAAATTCCGACGCTGGAGTCTTGGCGGACGACCTCGTTTACAGATTTGAATAGCATCGCACAGTCTCCGCAGTTTGTTGCGGTTCCGGGCGCTGATGGTGTGGTGGGGTATCTCAATAGCACCAGCGATGGTCGTGATGATGATTATCATCTACAGAGTCTCTATGGCAGTTTTCATGCTGGATCATTTGCTCCTTTGACGACAGGTAACGGGACGGGTGCACCTTCACTAGCGCCGGGAACTTGGGCAATCGATGGAGCGCAATCACCCGCGATTGACCGTGGGTTGGCGAGCGACTTGTATGGGTTAGAACCGATCAACAATGGCGGCTTTATCAACTTGGGCGCGTATGGGGGAACGGTTCAAGCCTCGCTGAGCCCTGCACAATATGTCACAGTATTCTCCCCTGACGGTGGTGAAATATTTCAGCACAATCAAGATACGTCGATTCGGTGGCGTTCGCATGACATGCAAGGCACCGTCAAGATTGAGCTCATGACGGTGGGTAGTTCTGTGCCGATTTTGACCATCACTGAATCAATTGCAAATAGCGGAGAATTGAACTGGCAGGTCCCTGCAACGGTTACTCCTAGTGATCAATACTTCCTTCGAGTTACTCGCAATGATATTCCCGCGTTGTCCGATATCAGTAACAGTTCATTTACCATTTCCGAGCCCATCAACGTCTATTATGTAAATGACTCAACCTTCGAGGCGGGCGATTGGACCACTGCTGCGGGGAGCGACTTGAACTCGGGGACATCGGCGAACAGTCCCAAGGCATCGATTGGAGGAGTATTTGCGGCGCACACCTTGCATCCAGGGGATGTGATCCGCGTCGACGCTGGAACATATCTTCTTGCGAGCAACATCATACTGACAGCCGCGGCATCCGGCGTCCGTATCGAAGGGTATTTCGATCCCGCTCATCCGGAGAGAGCATCGGTTCTAAATCGGAACAACGCCAGTGGAGGATCCTACGGCATTCAATTTCAGAACGCAGACGATGTGACTCTGCAGAATCTGACGATCACCGGCGCTTATTCAGGAATTTACGCTGCATCCAATTCCGATAGCGACGGACTCATCGTTCGCGATAGTGTCATTCGATTAAACGCGAATACCGGAATTTGGATGGAGCCTAGCAATGACAACTGGACTGTTACTGGCAGCGAATTTGATGGCGGTCTGGCACGAAATCAACAGTACTATCACATGTGGTTGGTTGGAGGTCGCGTACTGGTCGAAAACAACGAGTTCAAAAACACGCTCTATGAAGCGATTCGACTCACTGCGCCACAGTCAGTTGTTAGCAATAATCATTTCACCTACGTGGCTAACAGCATCAATGTCAGCAATTCATCTCAAGTTGCGTCGTTACAGACTGTTATCTCGGGCAACACAATCGTTGGCCCAGGGTCGGTCGGGATCTCAGCAACAGCAAATACTCTGACAACTGCAAACAGTGTTTCTGGCCAGGGTACTGGTATCTCATCGTACGGAGACATAAAAGACAATATTGTTCATGACAATATAACCGGAGTCTCAGCGATATCTTTTGCCAGGGTGGAAGGCAATCGAATTTTTCATAATTCATCGCTTGGCTTAAACGTCCTTTCGAGTGTTACTACTGCCAACAATCGAGTCTACGACAATGCAACTGGCGTGCGACTTGACGCTGGTTTTTCCGGCTCACTGTCGGGAAATTTCATCTATAACAATTACAATGTCGGAGTATTGAGCGACGGGGCAGGATACTATTCGACATTCCCAAAGATTTCGAACAATACGATTTATCAGCAAACGGGAAATGCGATTCAGTTGGTGGGACCCTCTTATCAGGTTCAAGTGAGCAGCAATATTATCTCTATTGCGGAAGGGGTTGCCATTGCAGTTGACGAAGCGAGTCAGCGGAGTTTTCAGAGCGATTATAACGTCTTTCAACTGACCGGTTCCGCCGATCTTTATCGATGGGGCAATCGCTACTATCAAGATCTCACCAATATTAGCTATGAGCTGGGATTTGATAGAAATAGTATTGTTGCCGACCCACAGTTTGTAGATCCCGATGGAGCCGATGACCGACTAGGCTTTGATTCCGGTAACGGTTTGCAAGGTAGCTACTACGCAACCGCCGATCTGAGTGGACCTGTTGTGTTAGAGCGAGTTGATCGACAACTCGAATTCAATTGGTATGGTTCGGTGAATGGTGGGGTGCCGGGACCGGGAGTTCCCGGTGATAACTTTAGCGTTCGTTGGGATGGCTATGTTTACGTACCAGTCGCTGGAAATTATACGTTCTATACGCAAGCGGATGATGGAGTGCGACTTTACCTTGATGGTAATACTTCCCCTGTCATCGATCAGTGGGCACCGAATGGATTCGCGGAACGCTCCTATTCAACATCGTTTCCAGAGGCGGGATGGCATGCGATCAAGGTCGAATTGCGCGAAACAGCCGGAGATGCGAGAATCCGACTTAGTTGGAGCGGGCCAACGCTCGCCAAGCAGACTATCTCGAGCGACTATTTAGGAGTTACCTATGGATTCCTGCCAAGCGACTTTGGTGCCGATGACGATTTTAGTTTACAACCAACTTCGCCTGCAGTTGATCGGGGGAGTCCGATTAGCTACTTCTTGAGAGAGCTTTCTCCCAATGGTGGTCGAACCGATGCCGGTGCGCTTGGTAACTCTCCAAATGCTTCTATTAGCCCTGAACGTTCGATTCAGATAAGTGGTCCGAATGGGCTAGAAAAACTCGAGCAGGGACAAGTCATCCCCATTCAATGGCGTTCTTCTGGACTGACGGAGAAGCGACCTATAGCTGTAATGAATGCAGGTGGCCCAACCATTGAGAGCTTCCTTATTGACCAGTACCGAACTCTGGGCACGTCATACAACGTCCCAGATTCGCAATTCACCAATCTGAGCACGGCGAGCCTTGGGACTACAGTTCCCAACGATGTATTCAAAACGCTTGCCTACGCAGCATTTGGAATTGGCAATCGAGTTACTTATTCGCTGCCGGTTCCCGACGGTGATTACATGGTAAAGCTATACTTCGCCGAGTTTACAGAAGCCGTTGGCAGTCGAGTGATGGATATTCAGCTCAACGGGCAATTGGTGCAAGACAACTTTGACATTCGTGCAGCGGCGGGCGCACTGGCGAAAGCTGTTTCGCGGGAGTACAGCCTTTCCGTTGTAGGCGGAGTTGGAATAGTCCTAGATTTGATCAATCAAACCAATCGTGAAGCAACGATTTCGGCGATTGAGATATTGGCAAGCAATCTCGCGGGAACAGCCGATCCGCGCGCTAGAATTGACTATCGTGAAGGTGGTCAAGGCAACTGGACTACCATCGCCACCAATTTGCCGATGGACCGATTTGGTCGAGGTAGTTACTCATGGCAGATTCCTGCCGATATGCTTCTTAGCAACTATTATGAAGTACGTGTCGTGCACGGTGTGGATGAATTGGAAGTATCGGATACGTCGGACAATTATTTCACAATAGCAAACTCTGGAAACCAGTACTACGTAAACGACGGATCGACGTTAGGTGACACGATTGCTACCGCCGTCGGCAATAATGCAAATTCTGGCAAGGATCCTGCCCATCCCATGGCAAGCATTGCCGCGTTGCTGGCAGCCTACGATCTCGATGCTGGCGATGTGATCAATGTTGATAAAGGTCTCTATTCGTTGGTTAGTAATATTGTCATCAATCAACTAGATGCTGGGGTTACCATACGTGGCCCGCAGGATCGATCTGCCATCCTCGATCGCGGTAACCTTAACTCGGGCTCAGTTGGTATTTATTTGCAGAACGCAGATAGTGTAACGCTGGAGAATTTAACGATTCGAAACGGTTACTACGGCATTCACGCGAATTCCATGTCTGACAGCGATAATGTCACCATTCGCAACAGTACGATCCATTTAAACCAAAACACGGGTGTTTACATTGAGGGATCGAATGACAATTGGAGTATTTCTGATTCATCGTTTGACGGTGGACCAGCCCGCAATCAACAATACTATCACGTCTGGTCCTACGGTGGATTAGCATCGATAACCAATAGTGCGTTTAGTAATACAATTTATAACGCAGTTAACATTAATGCGGCAGGTGCATTTATTACGGGCAATACCTTTAGCAATATCGGAACCGCAATTCAGGTATCAAATACCTCATCCGATCCAGCGCTGAGAATGCAGATCCTGAATAACGTTGTTCAGGGACCCGGAAGCTACGGTATTTCAGCATCCACGAACACGCTTGTTCGGTCCAATACCGTATCCGGCACTACCTACGGTATTTCATCATCTGGGATCGTTGAGTTCAATGTTTCGCATCACAATGAATATGGAATAGCCGCGGGCTATCAATCGGTAATACGGAATAATGATCTTTACGGAAACACAGCCGTGGGTCTAAATCTTACAAGCAGCGCAATTAACAGCGCCAATACAATTCATGATAATAATATCGGCATTCGTACAGATCTAAACTTCTCTGGAATAGTCAGCGGCAACACCATTTATAACAATGCTGTTGCCGGGGTGTGGAACGATCAAACGGGGTATTATTCGAACATTCCTAAGATTACGAACAATACAATTTTTCAGTCTTCAGGAGATGCAATTCTCGTTACAGGTGTTTCTTCCCTAGTTCAAGTGACGAATAATATTCTTTGGGTTGAGAATGGAAACGCGATCGCCGTCGATGCCACAGCGCAGAATGGTTTTCTTAGCGACTATAATCTGTACCATGTGAATGGGAGCGGAAACCTATTCCGATGGGGAACAAAAACGTATAGCGATCTAGTGGATGTGTTCTACGAGCTTGGGCAGGAAACGAATGGTGTTGATGAGGACCCACAATTCGTTGATATCGATGCTCCTGGATTTGAGTTTTCAGTTCTCCCTACTTCTCCTTCGATTGATCGTGGCGATATCCAAAGCTACTTTTTTTCCGAACCTGTACCCAACGGTGGGCGCATCAATATTGGGGCAACCGGTAATACGGCACAAGCCACCACTAGCGATGCAAAGACCCTAAAGTTGACGAGTGTCGTAGGGCTGGAGAAATACGAGCGAGAACAGAGTATTGATGTTAGTTGGCAATCATCGGGGTTAGTCGAGTCTCAGCCGATTCTATTGCTCAATGCAGCAGGCCCTAACGCGACGATGTATCTTGAGGATCGTTATCGATTGGTCGGAAACGTTTATAACGTACCGGTCAATCTGTTAACCAATCTGGATCTATCGGCAGTTCCCGCGGGTACACCAGCTGAGATTTACAAGACACTCGCTTACAGCAACTTTGGCGTTGGCAATAAGACTCAGTACGCACTCCCGGTAACCGACGGCGAATACACTGTGCGACTGCATTTTGCCGAGTTCACTGAAGCGGTCGGTTCACGCGTGTTTGACGTTCAACTGAATGGCGAATTGGTTGATGACAATTTTGATATACGTGCCACTGCCGGGGCGGTTGCCAAGGGAGTTATTCGTGACTACCCCATAACCGTTATCGGAGGCATGGGGTTGGCGATTGACTTGATCAATCAAACGAATCGAGAAGCCGCCATTGCCGCGATCGAATTGATTCGCGTTAATCCCGAAGGAACTAGTGATCCAAGAGTGAGTTTGCAAATATCGTCCGGAGGGGATGACTGGATCACTATTGCAAGCGATCTCGGTATGAATCGCTTGGGTCGAGGAAACTACACGTGGCAAGTGCCGAGTGATTTCGATGAATCTACCACTTATCGGATGCGGGTTGTCCATACCGTCGGCGAGGCAACGATTGAAGATACGTCCGCCCATTCATTCTCCATCGCAAATAGCGGTGCAGACTACTACATTAGTGCCGATGGAATAAACGTTGCGTCTGGAAAATCGATTGACCAACCAATGAAGACATTGGCTGCTTTGTTGGACGCCTACAATCTTGATATTGGCGACATCATCCACGTAGGCGCAGGGCAGTACTCGTTGTACCGAAATACGGTATTGAGACCGAATGATTCGGGTGTCGTCATTCAAGGCCCCAGTGATCGTGGCGCGATTTTCAATCGTGGCAACGCGGTCGATCCAAGCTACGTCTTCGATTTTACTGGCGCTGATGATGTGACGATTGAAGGACTGACCATTACCGGTGCACGGAATGGAATTAATATCCGAAATGGTTCAGATAGCGATCGAAATCAATTCTTGAATAACTCGATCGGTGGCAATGCGAACTACGGCATTTATCTTGGTACTACGACCGACCAAACGAACATCGGCGGGAATACGCTCTATGGGATTCCTGGTGGAACATCATTAGACGATCAGCAGTATGGAATTGCGTCGTCCAACTCAAGTATTGGATTTGAAACACAGATTATTGGCAACATCATTCGCGACCATGCGTATTCGGGCGTTTATCTTCGCGGAGCTCGTGACCTAATCGAGGGGAACCAGATTTTTGCTAATCGAGATGGAATTGATGTATCAAGCTCAGGCATCCTGTGGGTTGACCGCACCGTGATTCGAAGCAATGTCATTCATGTAAACCAAGACAAAGGAATCTACGTTGGTAATGATATTGAGATACTTGACAATGAGATCTACGGACACTCGGGGGTGAATGACTGGGCGATATATTCGCAGGGCAATTCGAGTAATGTTGTTGAAGTTCGTAATAATGTGATTCGCAACAATGCGAACGGTATTTACGGATACGGTCAATTTTTAGTCAGCGCTAATCAAGTTTTTGGTAACAGCGATACAGGCATCTTGGTGCAAGGTAAAGCGAAAGCAATCGGAAACTACGTTTATTCCAATTCGGTTGGCATTGCTGGCAGTTACGATTTTAACGGTCAGATTGCCAACAATGTGGTGTATGCCAATATCAATCGCGGCATTTTATTGCAGAACAGCTCTGCAGGTATTGCGTTGGCTGATGTTATGAATAACACAATTTACCAATCGGTTGGCGACGGAATCCGCCTTGATAGTTCGGCTCGAAATATTAGATTGCATAACAATATTGTGTGGGTGGAGGCGGGCTATGGCGTCTATGTGGATGCGAATAGTCAGACCGGGTTTACCAGCGATTACAACATTCTGTACCGAGCTCAGGGTAGCAGCGCGAAAGTTGGTTTCTGGAATGGAGCGGCATTGACGGACCTTGCGGATTGGCAGTCTGCATCAACACGTGATGCGCACAGCCTATCGGCGGATCCTGGATTTGTTGACATCGATGGAGCCGACAATACTTTGGGCTACGTCGCCGGTGGCGGTGGTCGTAACGGCGGGACGGACGACAATTTCTATCGCGCTAAGAACTCTCCGGGAATTGATAAGGGTGATGCCTGGAATGCTTTGAATTTTGATGTGGAAGGCTTTCAGCGATTCGATGATCCGAGCACTGTTAACACTGGGCGACCAACGCTGATACCGACGGTTCTAGAATCGAGTCAGTTCAGTGCGACAGGGACTGCCGTCCCTGCCTGGAGAAGCAATGGCAATTACTTTGCGTATACACTTCCGTTTGCTTTTCCTTACTATGGCCAGAACTACACGTCGCTGTTTGTGTCGACGGAAGGATTTGTACAATTCGGTAGCAATACGCTAGCGTACAATGGTGCGAATACTTTTGCGGAATTTATTGCCTATCCCCGAATTGCTCCACTTTGGGATAACGTTCGCACGAACAATACCGGAGATGATCTGATTGTCGATACGACCGTTGCCAATCAAGTTAAATTTCGCTGGAATGCAACCAATGAAATCGACAACAGCGATGTCCAATTCGCAGTGGTGTTGTACTCAGACGGTCGAATTCGATTTGACTATGGAGCAGGGAATTCGAATCTTAGCCCAACGGTCGGGATTTCTGCTGGGAATGGACGAACGTACCAATTGGTGGATGGCTACGACGGGAGCGCTAATTTAGCGAATCGTGCGTCTGTAGCCTTTGATTTTGTCGCTTCGGTTGTAAGCGCCCGACATAGCCATTCTTGACGTGCATGAGAGGATGGTGGGTTTGTCACTTCTTCAAACCCTGGAGGCTCTTGCATGTCACGGTCCATCAATGCTGAAAAGCGTGTTCTCTGGCAAGCCCGATTGGATGCGTTCGCGCAGTCCGGATTGACCATTGCCGAGTTCTGTAAAGAACAGAATTGTTCTGTCCCTTCCTACTACCAGTGGAAGCGGAAGTTGCTGGGCGATGATAACAGCGCTGTGCCCCAGTCGCAGACAAGCGATCGTTTCATCCAGCTAGTGCCACAGCCTGCCACCGAGGTGAGCGACTCGCTCGTGGAGCTACATCTAAGGTCCGGCTCCTTCGTCCGTATTCGCGGTGGCTCAGCCTCGCTGTTGCAAGTGGTCGTGAATGCCCTTCGCAATGAACTCTAATCGAGCGTGCCGGATATGATTCATCCTTCTCCAGCAGTTCGTATCTTTCTCTACGATGGCATCGCCGATATGCGGCGCAGCTTCGACGGACTTTGCGCTATCGTGACACAGTCGCTCGGCAAGGACACTCTGACTGGCGACTATTTCGTGTTCTTCAATCGCAACCGAAACCTTTGCAAGATTCTGGTCTGGGATCGCGATGGTTTTATCGTTTGGGCAAAACGTTTAGAGAACGGAAGTTTTCAGGCGTATCGATCGACCAGCGTCGATTCGAAAGCGATCGAGATCGATGCCACAACGCTCGCCTTAATCCTTGGAGGCATCGATGTCCATTCAGCGAAAAAGCGAAAGCGATACGCAGTGATTGCCTGAAGCATTTTCCAGCATTCTTGAATGCCGCAAGAGACCGAAAAGTTACCGAAATCTGGTAGCTTTCTCGGTCTCTTTCTTTTGCAAAATCTTATAATTGTTATAATGTCCTGCATGGACAATTTGCAGCTTACCGAAATGCTAACTCGCATCCTGGCTAATCAAGAAAAGCTGCAGGCCAGTTACGATTCGCTGGTTCAAGAACACGAACTGCTGAAGTCCAAATACGCGACACTGGTCGAATTCACAGAGAAAATTGTCGCTGAACGAGATGCGCTTAAGCAGCGAGTTGCTGAACTGGAAGCAACAAATCAACGCTTAACCGCCATGCTATTCGGACGCCGCGGCGAGCGTCGAATTAATTCACCAGAGCAAGGCATGTTGTTCGACTCCCATGATGTGCTCACTGAAGAAGAGCAGGCCGTCGTTGTTGCTCAGGAAGCAGCATTAGAGCTGTCGGATAAAGAAATCGTTGACGCTTACCACAACCGACAGAAACAGCAAAAGCCGACTGCGAAACGCTCTGAAAAACTACCCGAGCACCTCGAACGTCGCGACACGATCGTCGATCTGCCAGACGGCGAGAAAGTAGGGCTTAGGTATATCGGTGACTCGATTACTGAGCGATTGAAGTTGCAGTGCCAAGTGCTGTTTGTCGAGCGACTTATTCAGCGTCAGTATGCGATAAAGAATAATTCCCAAGCAGGCATCAAGTGCGAACCGCTGCCGCTAAACTTTGTTGCCGGTTCGAAGTATGACTTCAGTGTTGTCGCCATGCTTTTGTCGCAAAAGTTTGGCTGGCATATTCCGACCTATCGCGGACAAGATATTTTCGCCGGGTGCGGATGGGCGCCGAGTCGTTCGAGTATTAACGATCTGTTCAATCAGGCGGATGTTATCTTGGCTCCGCTATTCAAGCAGATGAAAAGTCTCATCCTCAAAGACTCCATTGTGCTGGGCGACGATACCACGGTGCGACTGTTGACTCGCGATTCACTGGACCAAGATCAAGAGCAGGAACTCGAACTTCGCAGGCAGCGCAAAAAGTCTGGTAGCGACAAGGGGAATCAAGACAAGCCGGGAATCGCACTTAGTTACGCGTGGATTTACAACGGCCTAGACGATGGGGCCCCTTACAACCTTTTCCACTGGACGCTTGGCCGTAGCCAGAAAACCGTTCAGACGCATTTGGGCTCGTTCCAAGGAACGCTGGTTGGCGATGCCTTCGGAGGCAATGTTCGGCTCGCAAAGATTGATTCGGGCATTCAGTTCGCTGCGTGCAATGCTCATGCCCGCCGCGAGTTTTTGAAAGCAGAGAAGACTGCGACTACCGAATCATCTCAAGCAATCGCCTTTTACAAGCGGCTCTATGACATTGAGGCTCGAGCGAAGGAGTTAAGTCCAGAGGCTCGCCAGCAGCTGAGAATGAGCGAGGCGAAGCCACTGTGGGAACGCTTTCGGCAGTGGCTCGACGGAATACCTCCAAGCAGACGACTGCCGAAGAGCCCGCTGGGCAAAGCCGTCACCTACATGAACAACCAATGGAAGGCATTAACTCTCTATTTAGAAAATGGCCGCATACCGATCGATAACTCGCAAAGCGAACGAGCTATTCGTCCGTTGACGATCGGTCGTAAGAACTGGATGTTTTTAGGTCATCCCAGGGCTGCCGAGAGTCGCCTGCGGTTATTCAGTATCGTGAGCAGCGCCAATCGTCATCACTTGATGCTTGATCGCTACTTGGAATATGTACTGCGCGAACTGTCCTGGGCAAAACAGCATTCGCCGACAGAACTGATGCTGGATTCGGATCGCTTGCTGCGCTGCCTGCCGAATCGCTGGGCGGCAGCGAACCCGGATAGCATTCGTCAGTTCCGCCGCGAGGAACAGGCTGACCAAAGCGAGCGATCACGCTACGTCAAAGCCCGTCGCCGCATCGATGCGCGGCTGCGCCGCAGTCA
>JBGTBJ010000081.1:0-159761 GCA_041749395.1 Pirellulaceae bacterium | reverse complement strand
CCCCGGGGCTTCGCCCCGACCCTCCCGCTCGCCGCAGATGGCGACTCGGGAGGGTGTGTCAATCCACCCTCCCGTCCGCGGGAGGGTCGAGGCGAGGAACGAGCCACGGGGAGGGCGAGCGCAATCTCCGGTCCCTTTATCTCTCTCCTGAAAAGACACCCTCCCCGGGGCTTCGCCCCGACCCTCCCACTCGCCGCAGACGGCGACTCGGGAGGGTGTATCAATCCACCCTCCCGTCCGCGGGAGGGTCGAGGCGAGGAACGAGCCGCGGGGAGGGCGTGCGCAATCATCCCCGTCTCAGCCCCAAGCCGCTACCGCGCTACAACAGCTCTAATCACTGGAGCCGGAACGCTATGTGGTTCGTCGGTATGTACGATCGACAACGAGCAAACGAGTTGCTCAATCGCCGGTTGTAGTTCGCCAATCAAGTAAGAGAACGCTTCTAGCGACTCGAGTTGGCTTTCTCCCTCTGCTTCGCCGATTATCTCTAATCGGCCAACCTTACGGCTGTGGCAAATGATCGGCAACCGTATGCTCCACTGCTCTGCCTTATCAGGCATTGAGCCGCAAGACCAAAGGCCATGGTAACCTTCATGTTGCCAAGGCATATTGAGGTCTAGCTTCAATTGAGCCACGCCGTTCTTGGTGGCGAATTCTACCAGCGGCAGCCAAACCACGTCCCATTGACGATTTCCCTGTAAAGGAACTCCCGAGACGTGCGCCTTGGGCTTTATCTTACGCACCTTCGAAACAAGTCGGTCCCCTACGCGGCGAGTGTGCGAGGCAAGTAATCTCGCTTCTGCGTGTCCAAACGTACGCGACCAAACCAAGCCTGACACTAGTAAGGCAATCGACAGCAAAGCAAAAGCGTCGTTGGCAAAAACGGTCCCGACAACAGCACCAATGGAAGTGAGCATGCTCAAGCAACCGAATGCTGCCATCATCCACATGGGCGACAGGCGTCTCGCGTTCAATTGAGCACCAAGGATATGGTGCAAATGCCCACGGTCCGGCATGTAAATGCTTCGTCCTGTCAGTACTCGGCGCACGATTGCGACCGCAGAATCGAATAGCGGTACACCAATCAAAGCGATCGGAATGAGAATGTTTTGGGGTGCACCCCCCTGCTCAGTAGACCAGCAGGCCAGAGTGCCTAGAACTAAGCCAATCAACATGCTTCCGGCATCACCCAAAAAGATCGTTGCAGGAGGTCGATTAAAGCACAGAAAACCAGCCAGCGAAGCGCCTGTCGCGATTACTACCACACCGACAGTAGCGTGGCCATTGATGAATGCGACCAAAGCGATCCCAGCCGAAGCAACGACACCGAAACTGCCAGCAACTCCATCGGCGCCATCAATCAAGTTGACTGCATTGATCGCAGCCAACAGCCACAGCATCACTAAAGGAATCGCTAGAACCCCGAGTTCAATAGGAAAGCCAAATATGAAGATCGATCCAGAAGGTTGCCAAGCGATGGCAAGCCCGAACACAATCGCCATTTGACCGACCAGCTTCTGTTTTCCACGCAGCGCAAACCGATCATCGACTACCCCTAGTAATACCATCGCAGCACTAGCAACGAGCAGAGCAGTCCAGCGGCCTGACCAAGGAAGCCCTTCTAAGCCAAACTCGGGAGCTACATACCAGTGCGCCAAGCACCCAGAGAGTACGACAGACGCGAGGACAGCAATTCCGCCCCCCAACGCGATATCACCGCGGTGGAGTTTGCGTGTTGGGTCAGGCCGATCGACTAGGCCAACTTTGTGAGCGAGCCATCTCACCACCGCCACCATTACTAAACTAATGGCGCAAGTGGAAAACGCTGTAACGATCAAAACCTTTGCAATGGCTGCTGGTTCCATATACTGGCGAATCCGTTTCTGAGTTTCGTGAGTAAAGACAAGGAAAGTCAAAACAGGAGGCTATTGCAAGTTACTCACGTGGTTCCGGGAGTCATGCTAGCTCGCAAAATACGAAAGATCAAACGATTAGCACGTGCACATATCGGGGGGTTCAGTCTAGTTGGTCAATTAGTGGTGTGGTTGCGGCCCTAGTCGATCGTTTGAGGTATTCGCTGCTTCGTTATGACTGTGGACACACTAAAAATTCACGCAGATAGCGAGTTAATCTGAAGAGAACAAAATTGCGTGATCGTAGCCCTATCCCCCGGTGGCTGGGCATGTTTCCTCCCCGGGGCTTCGCCCCGACCCTCCCACTCGCCGCAGACGGCGACTCGGGAGGGTGAAGAGGGTGTAGAGGGTATAGTAAATAGGTCCTCAGGTCTCACGTGAAAAGGTCGTGCACAATTTCCCCTTCGACATCCGTCAGACGAAAACGCCTGCCTTGATGTCGAAACGTTAGCCGCTTGTGGTCAATGCCCAAGAGATGCAAGATCGTGGCATTAATATCGTGGACGTGAACCGGATTCTCGACGATGTTGTAGCTAAATTCGTCCGTGGCTCCATAAACAGTACCACCTCGTATGCCTCCACCCGCCATCCACATCGAGAAGCAACGCGGATGGTGATCTCGACCGTAATCGGTCGCCGTGAGGGTCCCTTGGCTGTAAGAGGTTCGTCCAAATTCACCTCCCCAAACGACCAGCGTTTCGTCGAGCAGACCACGTTGCTTGAGATCGGTGACTAGAGCTGCCGAGGCCTGATCGGTAAGCGCACATTGATGGCGAATTCCTCCTGGAAGTCCGCCGTGATGATCCCAGCCCTGATGGAAAAGCTGGACAAAGCGCACACCCCGCTCGATCAACCGTCTGGCCATCAAGCAATTGGCGGCAAAGGTGCCCCGGTCGCGAGCCGCTTCGCCATAGAGATCAAAGGTCGATTGAGGTTCATCGCTCAAGTCGGCCACATCGGGAACTGATGTTTGCATGCGAAAAGCAAGTTCGTACTGATCGACTCGTTGCTGTAGCGTACTGTCGAGCGTCTGCTGAGCGCGGAGCTGATGCAACTGGTCCAATGAGTCGAGCATCTTGCGCCGCACATCGCGCGAAATGCCATCGGGGTTGCTAAGGTAAAGTACCGGATCGTTCCCCGCTCGCAGCTGAACACCTTGATGCGTACTCGATAGAAAACCGTTGCCCCACAATCGCGAATAGAGTGGTTGACCACTCTGATTCTTGGTAATCATTACGCAAAAAGTTGGTAGGTCATCATTCGTCGAACCCAATCCATAACTCAACCAAGCACCGAGGGATGGGCGCCCAGCGATTTGCGATCCGGTCTGAAAAAAAGTGATAGCCGGATCGTGATTAATCGCTTCAGTAAAGACGCTACGGACAACGCACAAGTCGTCGACGATACTTGCCGTGTAGGGCAGTAGCTCGCTCACCGATGTACCACAATTTCCCTGCGGAGCAAATTTGAATATCGACCCCGCCAGAGGAAGTCGGGATTGATTGCCACTCATTCCGGTGAGCCGCTGTCCCTGCCGAACGGAATCGGGAAGATCTTCTCCATTGCGTTCGCGTAGCACTGGTTTGTCATCCCACAGATCCAATTGCGACGGACCACCACTCATGAATAACGAAATCAT
Organism: Pirellulaceae bacterium; assembly: GCA_041749395.1. GTDB lineage: Bacteria > Planctomycetota > Planctomycetia > Pirellulales > Pirellulaceae > Laterigemmans. The sequence continues at coordinate 156,209 of JBGTBJ010000081.1, read as the reverse complement.
CTGCTTGGCTCGGGGCGCATGATGAAATTGGCTGAGCATGCCACCATGGCCCGCATTGGTCAGCGCAAGTCCATCGAATTCGCTGGCCAATGCATCTCGCCCGATCAACGAACCGAGGGCCGCTGTGCCCAGCCCAAGGCTTGTCTGTCCCAGAAAATATCGTCGACAAAGCCGCTGTGTGATCTCGGCAATGGCCTGGGGGCTGCAAGTTGTTTGTGGACCCATTATTGCGTGACCCATTCTTGAAGGTTCATTAGGGTTTGAGCGGTGACTGTCCAGGCGGCGAGCTCGGCCGGCACGATTTTGTCGGCGTGTGCGGACGCTCGCCAATTGAAGTCGCCAATCGCCAAGTACTTGTCTGCGGCACTTGTGTCGGCATTGAAGGCATCGCGTTGCTCGCTGAATAGTGTCAACACAACGCGGACTTCCTCGTCGCTTGCAGGGCGACCAAGTACTCTCAAGAACAACTCGCGTGCCTGGGCCTCTGCAGTACTACTTTCGTCGTTGTTTGAAGAATTGGTGAGTAGGCCAAATGCGATACCTCGCGCGGCTTCGACGAATTGCTCATCATTGAGTAACACAAGTGCTTGCAGAGGTGTTTGCGTGATGGTTCGCCCCGCCACACAGACCTCTCTTCCCGGCGCATCAAAAATCAACATCGAAGGAGGTGGGCTAGTTCGCTTCCAATAGGTATAGAGGCTGCGTCGATGTGAGCCAGCACCGACTTGTCTCACATACGACGCACTTGATTTCTCTTCCCACAGTCCGGCAGGCTGATAAGGACGAACTGGTGGCCCGCCGCTGGTAAAATCCAGCAGCCCGGCGGTAGATAACGCACAATCGCGAATCGATTCAATCGGTAATCGAGATAGGGGCCCTCGTGCCAGCAACACATTGTCGGGATCGCGTTCACGATCGGCAGGATTGCAATGTGCCGATCGCTGATACGATTGCGAAGTCACGATTAAGCGAATCAATCGTTTCACATCCCAGCCCTGATCTACAAAAGTGTCAGCAAGATACTCAAGCAATTCTGGATGGCTTGGTGGTTGACCCTGAAGGCCAAAGTCCTCAGGAGTGCTCACCAATCCATTATCAAAAAACATCTGCCAAATACGATTGACGGCCACGCGGGCAACAAGCGGATGACGACGATCGGGGTGCGACTCAGTCAACCATTGTGCCAGCCCCAGTCGATTGCGAGGATAGTCTGAGGGAAAGGGGCCGAGTGTTTCAGGAATGTGGGCGGAGACTTTTTCACGTGGCGCGTCGTAACGTCCTCGCTCCAATATGAACGTGTCGTGCAATCCGGGAACCTCGCGCATGGTCATGATGGCCGGAATGCTATCGCGGATGCTGGCGAGTTGCTGGCGAGATTGAAGCAACGCCTGGCGTGACTGCCGGACTTGTTCGTTGCTCGATAAATGATGGGCTAGTGCAATCGATTGCGGAGTTAGAGATGATTCAGTGGCCGATTGACTTTCTGATTGAGCGATGGTGGCAACTTCGGCAGCGGCTAAGTCTCGTGAAAAGATACGCAGATCATCGACTTGGCCTCCCTTAAAACCACGGTCGCGAAATCGATTACCAACGGCCAATTCATTTGCACCACCACCACGAATTGTGCGGAACAAATTGTCGCGCACTATTTCTAAATTGACTGCGACTCCATCTACATAAATTTTTAGCCCGCTGGCTTTGCCGCTACCATCGGAAGTCACCGTGACATGGCTCCAATGCTGAACCGGGATTGGGTCCACCGTGCGTACTCGGATTGCATCTCCGGGCCAAAAGTGAATCAGAGCCGCGCTCAATCGTCCCTCTTCAATCAGCAACTCATATCCGCAACTGGCCGCATCGGTCCATGCCTTCGAGCGATGCCAAATGACGGCGCGCTGATGGAATTGTTGTGGGTTCAGTCGCAAGGAAATGGTAAAGGGTTGCCACCAATCCCAATCGCCTCCCAGTGGCGTTTGCAGACCATTCTCACCATCCAATTGAACGGCATTTCCGCTAGGACTCTGTACTGGTGAGACCGATCCAGTGGGTTGGGCTGCTGGTCCGTCAGCGCAGCGATTGGCAAAGTCCAAAGCATCTAAGGTCGTGCCAAAATCGTAGTGGGCCAGTTCGTCACGAAGGTGAATGCCGTCCGCAGAAAAAAGATCCTCAGTCGACCATCGAATTTTGGTTGAGCTGTCCAATGTCTTGGCTTGTTGGACCGCGGCACGGTACGCATCACTGGCGCGATCGACTGCTTGCGCGGCGTCGTTGAGCTGCTGTTGCTGTATGTCGGATGGTAAATTAAAGACCGGTGTAGGCACGTAGTTGGTGAAGTGCGAATAGAGGCCGGATTCGTCAATGTTGGCAAAGAAAGCAGCCAGTTCGTAATACTGTTTTTGGCTGATAGGATCGTATTTGTGATCGTGGCATCGAGCGCATTCGAGCGTTAGTCCCAGAACTGCTGTTCCCAAAGTGTTGACTCGATCGGAAACATATTCGGCACGGAACTCTTCTTCCACGCTCCCTCCTTCATTCGTCTGGCGATGCAAACGATTGAAAGTAGTTGCTAATTGAGAATCGGTTGTGGGGTGAGGGATCAGATCGCCTGCTAATTGCCAAGTCAGAAATTGGTCATATGGCATGTTGTTTCGAAAGGCATCGATGACCCAATCTCGCCATTGCCAGACATCGCGAAAAACATCGGATTGATATCCATAGGTGTCGGCATATCGGGCCGCATCGAGCCATGGAATTGCCATTCGTTCGCCATAGGCAGGAGAGGCCAATAACCGATCCACTTGACGCTCGTAAGCCAATGGCGAGTCGTCATCGAGGAACTTTTGGAGATCGCTGACTGAGGGAGGCAATCCGGTTAGGTCGAGAGTGAGTCGCCTAAGTAGTGAATAGCGATCGGCGATCGGAGACGGAGTCACTCCTTCGCTGGCTAGTCTTTCGTTGATAAACAGATCGATGGGGTGATTCGGGTTATCGGCAGTAATGGAGTTTGGGTTCGCCGGATCGGGAATCGCGGGCCGTACGATCTCCCGCAGTGACCAATGTCGTTTCCATTCAGCACCCGCATTTATCCAGTCGCGGATTCGCGCCACTTCTTTGGCAGTGAGCGCCAAATTGGATTCAGGAGGGGGCATGATTTCGTCGGGGTCGTCGCTAGTAATGCGGCGAAAGAGCTCGCTTGCTTGTGCATCCCCAGGAGTGATAATCCGCGAAAGACCACCACTTTGCGACTCGGCATCGATGGCTGCTGGAATATCCAATCGCAGATCGGCTTGGCGACTGGCGCTGTCGGGGCCATGGCAGAGCGCACAGCGATCAGAAAGAAGTGGCAGAACATCCTTAGCAAAATCGACAGGAGGTTCCGCCACTACATATTGGCACGTAGCAAACAAAAGGATCGCTACCAGCAAACCGTATCGGGCCATGAAAGAGCAGGGGGTTTGAGAAAAAGGTGTCCGGTACCTTTTAGGCGATCTGCGCGAAAAAGGTACCTGACACCTTTTCGCTAGTGAGAGATGATCAGCTTGTAGCGAACAGGTTGGACGGCCGCTTTGGCTTTGGCTCGGGCCGTCTCGTCTGCTTCGATGAGCTTGCGTCGCAGCGTGTCGAGGGCTGTTTTTACTTCTGCGTCTTCGGACAAGGGACCGCTGAGTTGACGAAAGTTGGTTACCAAGCCCTTGATCATCGTGGTTTCAAAGGCTTGTTTCTGAGCGACTTCATTCATGACTTGCTCAAAAGGACCTACGAAAGGATTCTGGAGAAACTCGGCCGCTAAGTTGATTCCCGCATTCAGTTGTTCTTTGCTGAAAGTTTTGGTGGTTTCGCCAAAGGTAACCTCGGCAGTTTCGCTAGGGACGTTCTCGACGACCAGCATGAATCGGTTGAGATCATCGTTAAAGGAAGTGAAGGGGAGAATGCTGGCCGTGCCATTGGGGTCAGTGTCGCTGCCGAAGAAGCAAAAGGGATAGCGAGTACTTTCGAGTTCAATCGTCCCGGCATTACTGCTGAGAATGGCATGTCCCGCAGTGGCGCTCGCTTTTCCAGATTTCAAATCAATGGTGATGGTCCCGATCTTTCCGTCCAGGCCGAGCGCTTTGAGGAACGCTTGCGCCATGACCAAATGTCCGTTTGCAGCGGGGTGGACACCGTCGCCACCGGCTACGGGATATTCCTGCCCGAGCTCTTCTTTGGCAGCAACCATGGCCTTCATCATTTCCCCAAACACATCGGCATAGGGAAATTTATTTTCCTCGGCAAGGCTGTGAGCAATTTCGCCCAAGTGGTTCAGGTTGTCGTTGTAAACTTGGTCGAATTCGGGCGCATCGCGCCTCCACGTGAAGCTATCCACAACACCAGGCGATCCGACAATCACCGTGGCTCCCCCCTTTTTCATTCGCTCGACGATTTTTCGCATTCCGTCCTCGTAAGCTTTACCGATCCCATCTTCGTATGCTCTATAGGACCCGTCGTTCATCCCGTAACAGGTGGTCACCACATCGGGGTTCCACGGAACGAGGTCGTTTTCCATTCGGCTGGCGAATCCCGGAGCACGTTCTCCTCCCCATCCAAATTGGAAGCAGTGGATGTCCAGGTCGGGATAGCAAGCCAGCAAATACGTCTCCATGAACTTGCTGTAGAGTTTTTGCTCAGTGATAGAGTCGCCAATGATTGCCAGACGATCCCCTTGCTCAAGGACCGGCTGTTGTGAAACAGCCACACTCGATAAACCGATAATCCAGCAAGTGAACAGAAGGGAGATGCGCATCGGGGTAGGGCCTCGCGTAAATCGGGATGATGCTTGAACTCAGGAGGGGAGCTAAGGCGGGAAAAGCAGACTTAGGGAAGGGGTTGTACTTCGACTTTACGAATATTCACAACGCTTCCCGGGTCATGTTGTTGAAAGGCAAAGTACCCTTCTTTAAAGGTCAAATCAAAATCGAGGTACTCATACAATTCATTGCCATCGATGGTCACTTTAATACGCGTCATGTTTCGTCCACGCCAAACATCGTCGCGCACTTCCAATTCATAGGTGAACCAAGTGTCAGGCTTTACATGCTCTTGATAGACGTGGCACATCCCATAAATGGACCCGGTGCGGATCGGATCGGAATGGGTGCTGTCGATTTGGGCTTCGTAACCGTCCGTGAACCCGGGCTTGCGAGTGGTGCGGAAGTACAACCCAGAGTTACCGTGGTCGTTGATTTTAACTTCGGCGCGATAGCGAAAATTCTTATAGGGGCCGGTGGTATTGACCAGCATCGAGGCACCGCCGGTGCCTTTCAGGGTGCCGTCTTCAACTTCCCAATGGCTCTGGTCGTTGCCAATTTTTTCCCAACCGGTCATCGTCTTGCCATCAAACAAAGTAATCCATTGGGCATCTTCGGCTACCACGGGATTGCCCAAAAAGGCATAAACTAACATGGCAACGCAAATGATTGACGCAAACGGTCTCTTGTGAGTGGGAGTACTGGGAGCGGAAAAAAAAGTCGCGAGCATAGAGAGTCTCCAGGATGAAAAACCAGGCTGAATGCCTATTCTGAGGTGGGTCGTGCTTAGACTATTGTGGCACATCGAGGTTTGAGTGCAATCATCCGACCCGAAAATCGTAAAAAACCCACCACTAGAGGTGGCATTTAAAAGGTGTCCGGTACCTTTTAAGTGTTGTTGGTGAAAAAAAGGTACCTGACACCTTTTCGAGGTGAAGCATGAAGAAGCACGTTAGCGCTAGGCGGCAGTGGATGTGGTATGGCCTTATTGGCTCTATCGTTTTTGGTGCACTGCTGGGAATTGTCGTGGTCCTACGCGATCAGTGGCAATGGTTCGAAATTCGGGTCCTGTTGACAACGGCAGTTATTGCAGTGGCCAGTTTGTGTGGCTTGACCTGCGACTTTCTGCGAATCCCGGGTGAACGAAATATATTGCCGATCGCGGGATTGGTGCTGTGCTTGATATCCACCACGATGCTGCTATTTGGCATGTGGGTGGAGGTGGATGATGATGCGTTTTGGAAACTGGTACTGGCAGGTTCCACACTGACCATTGCGACAGTTCACGTGAGTCTTTTGGGGATCGTCCAATTGGCGAAGCGTTTCAAGTGGTTGATGTTTGTCGCGTATCAGACAATCTATGGTCTGGCGTTTCTATTCATTTACATGGTGCTGGATGAAAAGTTTGCTGCATCGATTGTTCAGCTGGCAATCGTGCTTTCCATTGTCAACGCGGCGATCACTTTGGTGATCCCGGTGATGCATCGGATCAGCAAGTCAGAACTTCCATTCCAGTCGGGCGCTTCGCTGTTGGAGCAGCGAAGCCTTCATTCCATCGATGAAGAGATTGGCAAACTGAGGGATCGAATTGCTGATTTGGAGCAAGCCAGAAGTCGGTTGTTGTTGGGTAGCAAGTAAGCACTAAGGGGGTGTTTTTTTCAGCTCGATCTTGGGGGGGTAGGTTGTCGGTCGGATTTGCTTACGGTTTTTCCAGTGTTTTGCAAGATTCCGAGCGTCGATTGACCAATGGCACTCGTGTGTCGACAATTCAAGCATTGAAAACAACCCGTTTGGTCCCGATCAGGCATTGCCCCTTCCATGAGTACCGCTGAACCAACGTCGCCCGCAAATAGTCAAGTCCCCGATGCAAGGGGACGTTTTGGTGTGTTTGGTGGGCGATTTGTCCCGGAAACTTTGACGCGTGCGTTGGATCAATTGGCGGACGAGTACGAGAAAGCCAAACGGGATCCTTTATTTCAACAAGAGTTACAAGGCTTGTTGAAGACGTTTGTGGGCCGCCCGTCCCCTTTGTATCATGCGCGGCGATTGAGCCAGCACGTGGGGGGTGCGCAGATCTGGTTAAAGCGTGAGGACTTGAACCATACGGGCGCGCACAAAATTAACAACACCATTGGTCAAGCGTTGTTGACATTACGGATGGGGAAAACTCGCGTCATCGCGGAGACGGGTGCCGGTCAGCATGGAGTTGCCTCGGCCACCGCATGCGCGCATTTTGGTTTGCCGTGCGTGGTCTATATGGGTGCCGAGGATGTGCGGCGTCAGAAGCCTAATGTTTTTAGTATGAAGCTATTGGGAGCGGAGGTGCGACCGGTGGAAAGTGGATCTCGGACGCTCCGCGATGCTGTGAATGAAGCAATGCGAGATTGGATGTCTTCCGTTGAAGATACGCATTACATCATTGGCAGCGTGATCGGTCCTCATCCATTTCCCATGATGGTGCGAGATTTCCAATCGGTGATTGGGCGTGAGGCGAGGGAGCAATCGTTAGCGTCATTCGGGGCTCTGCCCGATTGTGTAGTGGCATGTGTTGGCGGCGGCAGCAACGCGGCAGGAATGTTTTATCCATTCGTGGAGGACGATGGAGTGCGAATGGTGGGAGTTGAGGCGGGAGGGCGTGGTGCGGGACCTGGCGATCATGCATCGCCGCTAAGCTTTGGTGCACCCGGTGTATTGCATGGTTCCTATAGCTATGTCATGCAAGACAGTGATGGTCAGACTTGCGACGTTCACTCCATGAGTGCCGGGCTGGATTATCCGGGAGTGGGTCCTGAGCACAGTTACTGGAAAGATACAGGTCGAGTCGACTATATCAGTTGTCGTGATGACGAGGCCCTGAGTTCGTTTGACAAACTAGCGCGCAGCGAAGGGATCATGGCGGCTTTAGAGACTTGTCATGCTGTTTGCAAAGCCATCGAAATTGCCGCTACGATGCGTCCCGACCAGCACCTAGTCATTTGTTTGTCGGGGCGGGGCGATAAGGATGCCATGGAATTAGCCAGGCTGCGTGGTCAATCGCTGGAATCCTAACGAGATTCCCTGTTGCACTCTTATGTTTATTCCCTTCCTTGGTTCACGATTTTTAGAAGACGCTCCGCATGTCCGCTGTTGATCAGTTATTCATTCGTTTACGCAGCCAGGGTCGCAAAGCGCTGTTGCCATTTATCACTGCGGGTGACCCCGACATTGAGGTGACTGAGTTGCTATTGAGGGGCTTAGCGGATGCTGGTGCCGATATGTGCGAAGTGGGAGTGCCGTACAGTGATCCGATTGCAGATGGTCCCGTCATTCAAGCATCGTACCAGCGAGCGTTGGAAAAAGGATTTAAGCTGCAGCAGTTATTTGACATGGGAAAGCGACTGACATCGAGTGAGTTTGGCAAGCCGGTTGCCATGCCACTGGTCACGATGGTCAGTTATTCGATCATTTTAAGAACAGGCATTTCTGCGTACGTCGAGCGAGCCAAGCAGGCAGGCTATTCGGGCGCTATCGTTCCTGACCTATTGGTAGAAGAGGCCGATGAACTAGCCGAAGTTTGTCGGGCAGCCGACTTTAGTCTTGTGCAACTGGTGACCCCTACGACACCTCGCGATCGTCAGCTTCGCATTGCCCAGTTATCGACCGGTTTTCTCTACGTAGTCTCGGTAACTGGTATAACGGGGGAACGACGCGAGTTGCCACCTGAGTTGCTGGAGAACGTTGCTTGGCTGCGAGAGCAAACCGATTTGCCGATTTGTATTGGGTTTGGCATCAGCGGTGTCGACCAAGTGCGGCAGCTGGCTCCGGTAGCCGATGGACTTATTGTCGGCTCAGCATTTGTACGGAGAATGACAGCGAGAGATGGCATTTTACGGGACGTGACGGCGTTCGCCAAAGAGCTCAGGGACGCGATGAATCACGTCCAGATTCAAAATTAACTTACTCATATACACTTGTTTTGGAGGTCGACCCTGATGCGTCGTAATCGTTGGTTGTTGCAGTGCGGTCTGGCTAGTTTGTTACTCGCAGGCTGTGACGCATCGTCGTCCGCAAAAAAAGATTCCGCGGCGACCACAGGGAGTTCGGCCGCGGTTTCAGATGCAACCCCGGCGGTGGTTTCCACGCCCGATGATCAGGAAGTGGTCAAGCAAATTGAAGCGACCAGTGGTGCGATAGTCATTCGCAAGGATGGCAACATTGTCTCGTTGAATTTGCTAGGGCTTTCACCCAAAGATAACGAGTCGTTGATGGAGGAGTTTGCCTGGGTCGCGGGGCTACCCAAGCTGTCGACCTTAACGGCCACCGGACCGGCGATTAACAATGAATCTTGTGCGTTGCTCAAGGGGCATCCCTCCCTGTCTGTGCTTGCTTTTGAAAGCCGCAGCCTTGTTGGTGACGAAGGTATTCGTGCGATTAAAACATTGCCCAAGCTTTCCGACATTAGTTTGGAACGATCGGAGATCACCGATGAATCACTGAAATTGTTGGCCGAGAATAAGAGCTTATTGCGTTTGCGATTGACGCGAACCAAGATCACCGACGCCGGCATTATGCATTTGTCGGGGGCGCCACAACTGGAATTGCTCGAGTTGCTTGATTGCACGGGAATTACGGATGCCTGTTTGCCCACCATCGGCCAGCTCAAGAAGATGCGGAATCTTCGATTGTGGGGCAAATCTATTACTGATGAAGGTGCCGCGCATCTGTCGCAGTTGACGGATATGGTTGCCATTACTTTCCAAGCGACCAAGGTTGGCGACGCTGGCATGAAGCAATTGGAAGGGATGACCAAGTTAAAGGAGATCAATTTGTACGGCAGCGATTTGACCGATGCTGGTTTGGAATCGCTGGCCAAGTTCCCATTATTGGCGAAGGCTCGGCTGCGTCAGACGGCTATCGTAGGTCGCAGTGCAGAAGCATTTGCCAAGATGCAAAATATGAAGGATCTGGATTTAAGTGAGTGCCCATTGAATGATCCAGCGATGGCGCATATCGGTAAGATTAAAGGTTTGCAAAAGCTCAATCTATGGAACACCCAGGTCACCGACGAAGGTTTGGCGGAGCTGAAGGATTTGAAGGAGCTGACCGAGTTGAATCTGGACAATTTGGCGGACGTCACCGATGCCTCGATGGAGATGATTGGGCAAATGTCGAAGCTGAGGCTGCTTCATTTGGGCGGCACGTATATTACGGATAAAGGATTGCCGAAGCTCTATGGGCTCAAGGGTCTACAAACGCTGTTCATTACGAGGACCGAGATCAGTCCAGAAGCGCATGAAGAGCTGAAGAAGCAGATGCCTTGGATTAGTCGGCTGGAGTATTGATTCCAACGGGCTTGGCTACTTTTGGGGAATGGCCGTGGTAAGAGGAGAGACAACGCGCTATAATCCGGCAGTGTTCACATGGTAACTATATAGAGTGCCTTTGGGTTGCTTAAGGAGAGGACGCTGCGATGCCAACCACGGAAGTCGATCCAGTTGGATTATTGGAGCGTTTTGGGCTGCGCGCGTTTCGACCTGGTCAAGACCAAGTGGTGCAGGCTGTCTTGTCGGGAGAGGATGTCCTGTGCGTCATGCCCACTGGTGGTGGTAAGAGTCTCTGTTACCAATTGCCCAGCTTGGCATTGTCGGGGACGACCATCGTGGTGAGTCCATTGATCGCTTTAATGAAGGATCAAGTCGATACATTATTGCAGCGGGGTATTTCTGCCGCGCTGATCAACAGCACGCTGACTGCTGGCGAACAGAACGATGCGATGAGTCAGATGGCCGACGGGCAATATGACTTAGTCTATGTGGCCCCAGAGCGACTGCGGAATAGCCGATTTTTGGAGGCCATCTCCAAAATGAAAGTTTCTTTATTGGCGGTCGATGAGGCGCACTGTATCAGTGAATGGGGGCATGACTTTCGCCCCGATTACGCCAGGTTGGGATTGTTTCGCGAGCGTTATTTGGGCGGTGTGCAAACGATTGCGCTGACGGCGACTGCGACCCCCACGGTGCGAGAGGATATCAGTCGATTGTTGGGGCTGAAGTCGCCGCGAAATTTTGTGACTGGATTTGCTCGTACGAACTTGCGGTTTGAAGTTGCGCATTGCAAAGGGGATCGCGAGAAGGATGCTTGGTTGACGGAGTATTTGAATCGTCAAGCTGGTTCAGGGATCATCTACGCAGCGACGCGGAAGAGATGTGAAGAATTGGCGGGTTGGTTACCCGAAAAAGTTCGTCGTCCGATTGGTGTGTATCACGCCGGGATGGAGCCGCAGCAGCGACAAGAAGTGCAAGAACAATTTATGTCGGGTAAATTGTCAGCGATTGTGGCGACGAATGCATTTGGAATGGGCATCGACAAATCGGATTTGAGGTATGTGATCCATTACAACATGCCGGGGACGCTGGAAGCGTACTATCAAGAAGCGGGTCGAGCGGGACGAGATGGATTGCCTAGCGAATGCGTGTTGCTATTCAGCTATTCGGATCGTCACATTCAAGAATTTTTTATTGAGAATCGCTATCCGACCGCTGAGCTAGTTAAGAAGGTCTACAAATACTTGCTGTCCCGTCCCGAGGATCCGATTGAACTTACGTTGTTGCAAGTTCGCGATGCTGTCGAAAAGGAGTCTTCATCGGAGGCGATAGCGACAGCAGAAACATTGCTGGGGCGGGCAGGCGTGCTGAAGCGACTGGACAGTAGCAGCAACAGTGCCGTAGTGCGAATCGATAGCGATTTACCTACGTTAGTCGATTTACTCCCGCGCGAAGCGAAGGTGCGGCGGAAGGTCTTGCGAGCAGTCGAGAAGGTGGTCGGCAAGCATCGCTATGAGGACGTCTACGTGCGGCCGCAGCGGTTGTGCGAATTGGCTGAAGTGACGCGCGAGCAATTGTCGCGGGTGATGCGAGAGTTATGTGGTTTGAAGGCGCTTGACTATGTGCCTCCCTTTCGTGGGCGTGCGATTCACTTTGTCGATCGCGACATACCCTTTGAGTCATTGAAGATCGATTTTGATGAGCTTGAGGAACGCAAGAAGGGCGAATACGAAAAGCTGGAAAGTGTGATTGGATTTGCACGAACCGGGCGCTGCCGGCAGCGTGAGATCTTGGTTTATTTTGGTGATGCAAGCAGCGGGGATTGTGGTTCGTGTGATCGATGCCAGCCAGTAAATCCACGTGTAATGGCCGCGATTGGTGCGATAGGTGCCGCCAAGCCAGCGAGGTCGTTGCCCGTTGAGGATCCAGATTTGTGTCGTGGCTTGCGAATTGTGCTCAGTGGTGTGGCCAGGACGCACGGACGTTTTGGCAAGGGCCTCGTTGCTCAGATGCTGTGCGGATCGCAAAACAAAAAGATTCAACAGTGGAAGCTGAATCGCTTAAGCACTTACGGAATGCTGTCAGGATTAAAGCAGACACAAGTCAGCGAGGTCATCGACGCGCTCACGGAAGTGGGCTTGATATCGCAACTAGAAGTCGAGCAGCGTCGACCCACCGTTCAACTGACCGATGATGGCAAAGCGGTGATGCTGGGGCGTATGCCGGTCCCTGCGGCGCTGAAAATGGCGTATCCGTTGGCCAAACAATTGGCTGCGGTTGCAAGTCGCATGGAAGCTGCCGATGTCACCGGGAGATCTGCCGAGACGCATGAAGCCAGCGGCGAGGATTCGCCAGAGTTGGCTGCCGATGACTTGGAATCACCACCATCGCTGGAAGTTAGCGAAGAGACGGCCGAGAGCACTGCGACAGATCCGACCACTGAGTTGTTGATGGGCCGACTCAAAAGTTGGCGGCGGCGGTTGGCTGCCGCGTCGGGGATGCCTGCCTTCCGCGTATTAAGCAATGCGACCTTGGAGCGGATTGCGATGGTCAAGCCCAGAAGTACCTCGGAGCTGGAGCAGATAGCGGGGGTCGGTGCGGCCACAGTGGAAGAGTATGGGTTTGACATTGTGGAAATTGTGGTCCATGCATTGACGAGCCCCTCTGTTGGTAGTGCAATTGATTCCCCAGACGAAGCGGTGTCGAATTCGGACGAAGCAGCAGTGTCGAAGTTGGACGAATCAGTAGTGTCGAAGTTGGATGACGTGACAGTTAAGGCTCCGCGAGACCAGGATGGGTATTGGACTTGGCGGTTGTACAGCGATGGCTACAGTCCAGATGACGTGTTGACGATACGGCGGATTGATCGACGAAGATTGTTGGAGCACTTGATTGAACAAGCCAAGCTGGGCCGTCCGATCTCGCTATCGCACTTTCCTGATGGGGGGTGTGGTTGGGTCGATGATGTGACGGGGGGGATTGCCTGGAAATCGGCTTGGCAAGAATTGTTTCGGTTGGTGACGGAGGGTTGAAGCGGTTAGGCAATACGAGGCTGGACCGCTACAATGCGGCCGGTCGCTATTCGGTAGTGACGGTCGTGATAAGGAAGAGCAGGCTGGAATTCCAGCGATACATTGACTTGCACAATACTCGCGCTGTGGATGATCTACCTTAGAGCACGTAATTGTGTTCGGCGTTTGAAGCAGAAGCGAAGAAAGGTTGGAGATGGAGAAATCGGAAAAAGAGCCACGACCCGGTGGAGCAGAATCGCGTGGGCCGAAGCGGGGAACCAGTACTTGGTTAATTCTCTTGGTGATCGCTGGTGCGCTAGCCCTGCTTTTGTCGCCCAAGGGGGCGCCACAAAGTCGCATAGGCTATAGCTTTTTTCAGGACGAGCTTGAGCGTGGCAACATCGAGAGCGTTCAGATTCTATCTGGGACGGCGCAAGGGCGTTTCAAGGTTGCCCCTATGGCCCCGAAGGGAATATCGGAAGATGGCAATGTCGAGACCAAGGGAACGGGCGAAAAGCTCCATGACCGCTTCGTTGTAGTGCTGCCGCCAGGGCAGGCTGTGGTGGACAGTCTGATGGGTGAGTTGAGCGAGCGTGGTGTCTATTACGAGGCGGTCCAGAAGGACAATACGTTTGACATCATCTCAACTTTTCTTGTGTTCGCCGTGTTGTTAGGTGTGCCGCTTTTCTTTTTCTTCATGTTAAAGCGGACCCGCAATGACATTATGGGTGGCGGGTTCCTATCGGGATTTAGCAAGAGTCCCGCGAAGCGTTATGAGGGTGCGGATCAAGTTATTACGTTCAATGACGTCGCCGGTCTGGAGGGGGTCAAAGCCGACTTGCAAGAGATCGTTGATTATTTAAAGAGTCCAGACAAGTTTCGAAAACTCGGCGGCCGCGTGCCAAAGGGTGTGTTGCTCAATGGGCCACCGGGAACCGGAAAAACATTGTTAGCGCGTGCTGTAGCGGGAGAAGCGGGCGTGCCGTTTTTCTCGGTGAATGGTTCTGAATTTATTCAGATGTTTGTGGGTGTCGGTGCGAGCCGAGTGCGAGACTTGTTTCGTACGGCCAAAGATCAAAGTCCGGCGATCATATTTATTGATGAGATCGATGCTGTTGGTAGACAGCGTGGTGCCGGACTCGGTGGCGGTCATGATGAGCGCGAACAAACCTTGAACCAGATCTTGGGTGAGATGGACGGATTCAGTCCTAATCAGGCCGTGATCGTGGTGGCTGCGACCAACCGGCCCGATGTGTTGGACCCTGCTTTACTGCGTCCCGGTCGCTTTGACCGCCACGTCACGGTAGGACGGCCAACATTGCGAGGACGCGAGGAGATCTTTAAGGTTCACGTGCGGGAAGTTCCCTTGGGAGACGATGTAGACCTGCGGCGTTTGGCCGCTGGAACGGTTGGCTTGACCGGAGCCGACATTCGTAATCTTGTGAATGAAGCGGCTCTTTGGGCAGCACGTAACGACAAGACCGAAGTCAATATGGACGACTTCGATTATGCTCGCGACAAGATTCTGATGGGGGCAAAACGGGAAGAAGTGCTGCAGGAGAGCGAGAAAGAAAAAACGGCCTATCACGAAGCGGGGCATACATTAACCGCTTGGCATTTGGATGGTAGCAATATCGTCCACAAGGTGACCATTATTCCGCGCGGGCGTGCACTGGGAGCGACTCAGTACATGCCAGTGGAAGACCGATTGAGTATTTCCAAGCGCGAACTTGAGCATCAATTAGTTGTCTTACTGGGTGGCCGGGCAGCTGAGAACATCATTTATGACGAGACCACTGTTGGTGCCGAAAATGACTTGGAGCGCGCCTCAGGATTGGCGCGGCGCATGGTTACTCACTGGGGCATGAGTCCCAAGTTGGGACCGGTCAGCTACAAGACCTCCGACGACGATCCGTTTTTGGGCCGCGAGATCCACCAGCAGCGTCACTTTAGTGAACGTGTGCAGGAAACTATTGATAGCGAAGTCACGCGAATTTTGCACGAAGCGGCTATTGGTGCCGAGAAGTTGTTGTCGGATCGCCGCGATGAATTAGAGCGACTGACGAGAGCGCTCATCGAGCGAGAAGAATTGAGCGAAGTAGAAATCACAGAGCTGATTGGCCCGTCCGTTCATGCGCAGCGAATGCAGCGCAAAGAAGCCGAGGGTAGTATTAACGCAAGTGAGATCACTACGACCTCATTTGATTCCGCAGAACCAACAGGTTAAGTGCATGGCGGCCAAACGTCGTGATTCAAAACTTCGCGCTGATTTCCGCAAGAAGCATCAAGGACGGGTGCGTAAGGGAGATTTGACGCGCGAGTTTCATGGAGGAGATGGAGCAAGTTTGGCAGATATCGTGCAAAGCGAACGGGTTAGCGGTAAAGGGGATTTGACCCGGAAACGCACGGTACAAGGAGTGGGTGCCGATCCGGAAAATGCCGCCGGTATGTCGGTCCATCTCGACGACGATGCAGCGATCCTGCTCGGCCGAGTCTTGAGTGTCCATGGATTGCAAAGCAAGGTTTTGGGCGATAATGGACAATCCTATGTGTGCAACGTACGTCAGGTCCTAAAATCCCTGAGCACCGACCAACGCCATGTCGTGGCCGCTGGAGATCGGGTCGGGATTCGGCCCGATGCAGAGGGCACGGGAACGATTCATTCGGTACAGCCGCGATCCAGCACTTTGTGCCGAACCAGTCGTGGGCGGCAGCATGTTATTGTCACAAATGTCGATTGGTTGTTGATCGTCGTCAGCGCGGCCCAGCCTGATCTCAAGCCAGGGTTGGTAGATCGCTTTTTATTGACGGCTGAACGTTTTGGTATCCGTCCCGTCGTTTGCATTAACAAAGTGGACCTGATCGATCAAACCGATCTACAGCAAATAGCTGGCGTTTTTGCCCAGGCGGGTTACCCCGTGATTCTAACCAGCATCGAGACAGGGCAGGGGGTCGATTACCTACGGGAATTGATCTACGGTGGTAGTACCGCCTTGGCTGGACAGAGTGGCGTTGGCAAAAGCAGTCTGCTCAATTGTGTCGAGCCTGGTTTGGGATTACGGGTCGGAGCGGTGAGCCGCGACAATGATAAAGGGAAGCACACGACCACTGCAGCCCAACTGATCCCACTACAAAATGGTGGATTTGTCGTGGATACGCCCGGTATTCGTCAGTTTCAGTTGTGGGATATTTCGGCCGACGAGGTGGCCGGGTTAATGCCCGATATGCGGCCCTATGTCAGTCAATGTCGATATCCTAACTGTCGACACACTTCTGAAGACGGATGTGCGGTCAAAGATGCGGTAGCCGATGGCCGAATTGATGCCAGGCGTTACGATAGCTACTGCGTTCTTGTGGAAGAAGAATTGGAGTGACCGGCTGGTTTGGGGGAGTCAGGTCTGGACATTTGGATGCTAGAAAGTTTGACCCAGTCGGCCATTACGACTAGTTTGGAAGGTTTCCAGTAGACGCATACTGTTCAAAAGTGCTCGGTCGCGCTTTTTCTTTTCTCTCATCAATCTATTCGGTGTAATCGATGGACGCGAAGGACGCGAATCCAGAAGACATTACGGTGCGCACCGATTTGGATCTGGTGCAGGCACAAGCTGAAGACGTAACCCAGTCTCTTGATTCGGCCCGTTCGGATGAATTGGCCCGTTCGGGTGAATTGGCTGGGGCAGGTGACTTGGAGCCGACGGTCATTACGGGGACCAATCGCAGTGGTTCGAGTCGCGTGGGAGTCCCGGGCCCGGTGCTAGGTGGCGGCTCACCTGCGGAGGTGTCGCGAGTCTTATTGGGGCATCAGCTTGACCACTTTCATTTGGAAACGTTAATTGGTGGCGGCGGGATGGGGGCGGTGTTTCGCGCGCGAGATACCAGGCTTGATCGCATCGTCGCCATTAAGGTCATTCCACGCGTAGGAGACGATCCCGAATTATTGCGACGTTTTCGCAATGAGGCACAAAGTGCTGCACGGCTGGATCATCCCAACATCGCACGGGTCTACGATGTGGGGCGTTTTGAGGGCTGGCATTACATTGTATTTGAGTATATCGAAGGGACGAATCTGCGTGACTTGGTGGACCGCGATGGGTTATTGTCCGTAGATGATGCCGTCTACTTTACTCGCCAAGTGGCAGAGGCATTGGAACATGCCCATCGACGCGGAGTCACGCATCGCGACATTAAACCATCCAATGTGTTGGTGATGCCAAGTGGGCAAGTGAAATTAGTCGATATGGGTTTGGCGCGAGCTCAACAGTTGGAGATGAGCGATGACATGACGGCCAGTGGAGTGACGCTGGGAACGTTCGACTATATTTCACCAGAGCAAGCGCGCGACCCTCGCGATGCCGACGTACGAAGTGATATTTACTCACTTGGTTGCACTCTCTATTTCGCGTTAACCGGTCGTCCGCCCTATCCGAGTGGCACTGTGCTGCAGAAGTTGCTTAGCCATGGTGCAAGTCCCGCTCCCGACCCTCGTATTCTCAGAAGTGGGTTAAGCGATAATCTTGTGGCCATCTTGCATAAGATGTTGGCCAAGCAACCCAATGATCGATATCGACGGCCTGTCGATTTGATTTCAGATCTGTATCGTTTGGCAGAGCGCGAGCATTTGCCCCGATCCTTGTCGGCTGGTTCCATTGCCATTGTTCCAGGTAGTCGATTTGGTCAAATGGTGGAACAGCATTTACCGTGGGCTATTGCTGCTGTGTTGTTATTGGCTAGTACCGCATGGTTGCAATTAATCTCTGCAGCTAGTAGCGATTTGACCATGACCGAGCCGACTCCGGCGAGTCGTTTGCCGGCTGGCGTTCTCGGCGAGAGTTCACTTGATGCGCCGGCGGCAATCGTATTGCCAGAATTGAGTGAAACGAGGAGCGGTGATGGGAGTAAGGGTGCTGCGTCATTGGCTGGTCCTAATGCGACAAACAGCGCCAGTACGAGCGGCGATGCGGCGGGAGCAAACGCGGGGAATGCCGGTGCATCGGCCGAAAATGCGGGAAACGGTGGACCAGTTAACGCTATTGAGACCGAAAAATTGGAGCCGCGTCCGCTGGAGAATTCGGACGGGCGAACAATGGGTGAAGGAGCAATCCCCGCCAGTGTTTCTTCCGGCACGCCATCGAGTGAAGGGACGACGGGCAACGGGAAAATTGAAACGCGAAATCCAGTGGTCGAACCTGGAGCTGGAGGTACCAATAGTGGCGAGGCGGGCGTGAATAAAACGCTGGACGGCGCTGCTCGTGACTCGCAGGCACTGGTCCCGAACGAATTAGTCGCCACGCCCGATACGAATTCCGCCGGAAAGATCACAAGTGGGAAGAACGCGGGGGCCGTGCCCTTTGCCAACGATCTTGGTAAGAGCGGACTTGCTGATGAGTCGAGCGCGAGTGGGGTGCTGCTGCAGAGTGAGGAAGCCGTTTCTGACAAGCTTCCTGCAGGTGCTCTCGAGGCGACAGGAAATGCCGTCAATCGCTTGGTCGATTCGATCCGCAGCGAATTGGCATCGCCGAAGGATAAATTGGGTGTGGAAGAAGCGATAGTGAAGCGACCGACAGTCGTTCGCGTGATTGGTACTTTAGCCCAGGGTGCGGGGACCATTGACCAGGAAAACCGCTTGCTATTGAACTCGATGGAAGAAGCGTTGGAGGCTGCCAAGACGGACCTTCGGATCACTACGATTGAATTGGGAACGGACCGAGTGCGGAGTGGGCCGTTGGTTATTCCGCGTCGCGGCTTGACACTCAAAGGTTTGACAAACGGCAGTCGTTTGGAATTGGTCTCTCTCGAGACTGCGTCGATGGAGCGTCCAGCGATGATCGATGTAGGCTCCTACAGTTTGGATGTTGAGAACATCGAGATTGCTTGGCGATGCCCTTCATGGGCTGCCGATGGCGGTTCGATGTTTCGCGTTCATGGCGGCAACACGCTACGATTTTCAAAGTGTTCGCTCACCATTGAAAATGAGATGTCTCGGTCGAACGTGAATGCATTTGAGACGATGCTTCCTGCGGGAGAAGTGAATGCTCCGCCCTTAGTTGCCATCAAATTGAGCGACACAATTGTGCGGGGTGAGATGACCATGTTGGCTTCGGAGCGGGCCGCCTTGATTGAAGTGCGCTGGGATAATGGCTTGCTCGCCGTCAGCGGCAATATGATTCGCGTGGGTGGCGCTAGCAATCGCGGTTCTGCATCGATGGCCCGCATGCGACTCATCATGAATGACGTCACAGCCGTTCCAGGTGCGGCGTTGGTGACGGTCAGGTTGACGCCTGGAGCGGATCAACCCATTACGGTGGATCGAGAATCCAACCGTTGTGTTTACAGTCTTCCCGCCAACGCGGCCTTGGTCGAAATGTCTGGCCTGAGCGATAAAACTCAGACGGAGCGATTTGTTGTCTTACGCGGTCGCGACAATTACTACGACAGTGCTCGAGAAAGAACCCAGCTCATCGTTCAAGGCGTGGGTACCGACGGGACGTCACTGCGCTACACTGTCGCAGACCTGCTGGCATCCGACCGCCCCAAATGGGCGACGGAGGAATCACCCCAAGGGATAGTGGTATGGAGTAAACCCGTTCCCGATAGTGTCACATCGCACCTCCATACTCCATTGGATTATCTACAAGAGGGGGTTGTTCTCCCTGGTTTTCGAGTCGAGCAGCTGCCAAAACTTGGTACCTCTAGCGGGGTTTCATTAGAATAGGGAATTTGACAAGCGACTGCTTACCACGTTTAATCGAGGTATCGCTGGAAGGGCATCGATGTAAAGAGTGTCCCTTTGTTACTTTCACACAGCAAGCTCTGCACAGTTTGTGTTCCAAGGAGATTAGCGGATGAGACGCGTTTTGATGTTAGTGATGGTTGCGTTCGTATTGCAGTCGCCCGCCATGGCGATCACCCATTTCAAGAAAATCTGGGGAGAGCACTACACGCCGAAGAAAGGTGAACCAGGGGGTGATGCGGTTTCCGAAGACTTTCGCAAACTGACATCCAAAGCTGCTTGCAATGTTTGCCACGTGAAAGGGGAAGACAAGAAAAAGGTTCGCAATGAATACGGCGAAGCATTGTCAAAGCTACTGAAAGCGGAAGACTTCAGCAAAGAGCGTATCAAAGACGAGCCTGAAAAGGTACAGGAAGAGATTATCGCCGCATTCAAGGCGGTTGAAGAACTCAAGAGCAAAGACGACAAGACCTTTGGTGAAAAGATCAAAGAAGGGGAATTGCCAGCGACCGACGCCAAGCTGGAGTAAAGTGCGACGCTGCAGTACACCTCAACTATTTTTCACAACGAGACGAGATACATGGTTAAGTCGATAGTTCGAGCTGCATGCATGTTCGTGGTCATTGCCGCTGGATCAGTGCATGCCGAAGAGGGTGAGTTTGTCTCGCTATTCAACGGCAAGAATCTGGATGGCTGGAAAGCCAACGAGAATGTGGAAAGCTGGTCGGTTGCGGATGGTGCGATTGTTTGCGCTGGGCCGCGAAGCCATTTGTTCTACACAGGGGAAGGCCGTCCCTTCAAGGATTTCCACTTCAAGGCCGAAGTTAAAACCACTCCAGGCAGCAATGCGGGAATTTACTTCCATACCAAGTACCAAGACGAAGGCTGGCCGAAGTACGGCTTTGAATGCCAAGTCAACGTAACCAGCTCGGATCCAAAGAAAACGAGCAGCCTTTATGGCGTCGTCAATGTCGGAAATCCACCGGTTAAAGACAATGAATGGTACACGCAAGAAATCATTGTCAAAGGAAAGAACGTCGTTCTAAAGGTCAATGGAGAGACTATGGTTGACTACACCGAGGAAGAGGGAGCAGTCTCCAGTGATCCTAATTTTGTTCGACTGTTGAACGAAGGGACTTTTGCATTGCAAGCACATGATCCCGATAGCAAGGTTTACTTTCGCAATCTGCAAGTAAAACCTTTGTAGTTTTTGAGAGCTAGTAAAAAAGCCATGCGGTCCGTATTGCGGGTCGCGTGGCTTTTTTTATTTCGACGTCGATCAGAAACCGACTACGGCTCGGCGACCGTTCGCGGGGAGCGACCACATGTTGGCAAAGCTCTCGAACGGATTCAATTCAAGTTCTGCAACGCGGACTCGGTCACCTGCCTGCAACGCATAGTCGTGCTCGGGTGCTACTTGGTTCGTGCCGGTCCGGAAGCGAATACCCATGCGTATTCCGTTGACCGTTGTGGGAGAGTTGCGGAAGAGGGTTGCGTCCATGCGTATGAATTCGCCCGACAGGCCGCTTTGTCGCAGCAGGTCGCTGACATAGACAGGGCGTCCATCGCTGGGAAGTGGGATTGT
The DNA here is from genome assembly GCA_041749395.1 of Pirellulaceae bacterium. GTDB lineage: Bacteria > Planctomycetota > Planctomycetia > Pirellulales > Pirellulaceae > Laterigemmans. The sequence continues at coordinate 134,796 of JBGTBJ010000081.1, read as the reverse complement.
GCGGGTTGGTTTTATGGCACCAACAATTTCCAGCACGATCGCATTGTTGCGTTGGGCATCGGCCACGGCCTGGTAGTCGCTCGCGGGGGCTGTGCTCTGCAGCACAAGCTCCTCGTCCATCTTGGCGGACGGAGAGATCAGAGAACAACCGCAGCAATGAAACAGTGCGGTTAGCAAGAGTCCAATTCGAGCCTGTGTCATTTTGTCCATTTGCCCTGGTATTCCTGCTGGCCGCTGGCTCCCCCCGAAGCGAGTGGCGTGTTAATGAGCATCGACTTTGTCGATTGCGTAGATAGTGCGGGATATCGGGATTTTGGTAGGTGCGTTGTGAGGAAAAACTGGGAAACAGAAAAAAGGGGGGTGAGCAATTGGGATTACTAACCTTGTGGAAGCCTCATTCCAAGGAAATGACGAGGGATGGTAAGCTACGTCGCTTTCGCATGATTGGTGCGAGCCCTGTGGAGTATTCTTGCAACCACGCTGGAGATCGCCGTGAGTGCACCGCCCGATGTGGTGTGGAATCGACGCCATTTGCTAGACCTGGAAAGGTTGTCAGCAGAAGAAATAACCAGTCTGTTGGATGTGGCGGATTGGATGAAGACAGCGACGGGTGGATGTCGCGATAAGCTCATGCTGCTGCAAGGCAAAACCTGTGCCAATCTGTTTTTTGAGAACAGCACGCGAACCAGGAACAGTTTTTCGTTAGCGGCCAAGCGTTTGGGCGCCGACACGGTGGAATTTAGCAGTGGTGGTAGCAGCGTTTCCAAGGGTGAGACGTTTGTCGATACCGCCAAGACGATTGAAGCGATGGGTGTGGATTGGGTGGTTACTCGTCATCAAACGCCGGGGACACCTCATCTCTTAGCTCGCGAGTTGCGTTGTTGCGTGTTGAACGCGGGTGATGGCGCCCATGAGCATCCGACCCAAGGCTTGTTGGACATGTTGACCATCCGCCAGCATCGGGGTGTGATTTCGGGGCTGACGGTAGCGTTAGTCGGCGACATCGAACATAGTCGAACGGCGCGAAGCAATTTGTGGGGTCTAAGGAAGTTGGGTGCACGCGTCATTGTCTGCGGTCCTGCGACATTGGTGAGTCATCGCTGGAAAGAATTGGGTGTGGAGGTGGCGCATGACTTGGATGCTATCTTGCCTGAATGTGACGTATTGAATTTATTGCGAATTCAATTCGAGCGACAATCGATTCCCTCCTTTCCTAGCATTCACGAGTATGCGTCCCGCTATGCGATGAATGGACGAAGGATGAAGATAGCCAAGAAGGATATTTTGATCATGGCACCCGGGCCAATAAATCGTGGTGTTGAAATTACTCCCGAGGTAGCCGATGGGCCGCAAAGTGTGATCTTGCATCAGGTGACTAATGGAATTGCGGTTCGCATGGCCGCGCTTTGGCTATTGTCACGAGGCGAGGAGGGCTGCTGATGAATGCGTTTGTTTTTGATGGTGGTCGAGTGATCGATCCTGCGAATCAACTGGATCGAGTGGCTCGCTTGTTGGTTACCGATGGCCGCATTGCAGCGGTCGATCCTGCAGATGGCAACCTGCCATCGAATTGCCAGTGGATTGATGCGCGGGGCAAGATCGTTGCCCCGGGGTTTGTCGATCTGGCCACCGAATTGCGTGAGCCGGGGCGCGAAGAGGATGAACAGATTGCTTCAGGCGCTGCGGCGGCAGTGGCGGGTGGTTTTACATCGATATTATGTGCCTCCAATACTTATCCGCCCATCGATTCACCGGGAACCGTGGAGCTAGTGCGTCAGAAAGCGGCACTCGCTGATTTGGCGCGGGTGCATGTTATTGCCTGTGTGAGCAAGGGCCGCAATGGCGAAGCGATGGCGGAGTTGGGTTTGCTCTGTGAAGCGGGCGCGATTGCTTTCAGTGATTCGCCTCGCCCGGTTCCCAATAGCGCGCTCTTGCGGCGGGCACTTGATTACTGCCGGATGTTTGATCGTCCTATTTTAGAACGTCCAGGAGTGCCAGAGTTATCTTCCGGTGGCGTCATGCACGAAGGGCAGGTTTCTCTTGTCCTGGGGCTCGCTGGTTTGCCCACTGAAGCGGAGGACTTGGCGGTGGCCCGGGATGTTAGACTGGCCGAGGCGACTGGCGGACGATTGCATGTGGGGCCGGTCAGCACGATGGGGGCAATTGATATGTTGCGGCGAGTGAAGCACCGCGGGGTGCAGGTGACCGCATCCGCATGTCCCCACAGTTTGTCGATCGGGTTGGGCTTGAGCGATGCCGCTTTGCGGTCCTTTGATGCGCGTTTCAAAGTTCATCCGCCACTGCGTAGTCATCGCCACATTGAGACTTTGCGAGAAGCCATCGCCGATGGAACGATTGATGCTATTCAAACGGGGCATATGCCAAGGGCTGACGAGAAGAAGATGAACGATCTTGACTTGTCTCCGTTTGGACAGTCGACACTGGAGACAACCTTAGGGGTTATGAATACCGAGATGGTGCGATCAGGCGTTATCTCCTGGAGTGTGCTCATCGAACGAATGTCCTTTGCCCCAGCGAAGATAGTTGGTTTGGATGCAGGAACGCTTTCGGTAGGTGCACCAGCCGATATCATCGTCATCGATCCTGATTACCAATGGGTGGTGGACGAATCGCAGTTTCGATCGGTGTGTCGAAGTACACCGTTGTCGGGAAAGACTCTGTATGGCCGTGCGGAGTTGACAATGGTGGGAGGTAGAATTCGATTCCAAGTGTGATTGGAGGGCAGGAGGACTATACTGCGAAAACCGTCTGCTTTGCTGGATGCGGATTGACTTTGTTTCTTGTTACTGTTTACTCCGCCGTCTTGCATGCTTGTCATGCGTAATATGTCCTCCCCAAACCCTGTATTTCCGAAGCGCGCTCCTGCTATGGCGTGGGGTTTTTCTGCAGGGACGATGGATTGGATGAATGGTGGGCAAGCGGGCTTAGTCACGATCGTGGTCTGTACGTACAATCGCGCCGCCCGATTGAAACAGGCGATTGCCAGCTTGCAGCGACTCCTAATTCCCCCGCAATGGCAATTGGAAATTCTCGTCGTGGATAATGCTTCTCACGACGAGACGACACAGGTTGTCGAAGCAATGATGGGGTCTAGTCCAATACCCTTGCGTTTGGCTTATGAGGCAGAGCAGGGGGTGTCGCATGCGCGTAACCGCGGGCTTCGATCGGCGTTGGGCGAGTGGATTGCGTTTTTCGACGATGATCAAGAGGCGGATTCGAATTGGATTATCGAACTGCTTCGCGCGGCGAACGAGCATCAGACTGAGTGTGTTGGAGGTGCGGTACGACTGCGATTGCCCGAAGATTTTCAGGGACAATTGTCGGGAGTGTGCCGCATCCTGCTGAGCGAATCACCCTTGAATGCGCCGGCCGAACCTTATCGTGCTCCCCGTTCTCCGGGGACCGGTAATATGCTGATATCGAGGCAATTGATCCAGCGTGTTGGTTTATTTGATACAGCCGTGGTGATGGGGGGAGAGGATACCGATCTTTATCATCGCATCCGAGAGACAGGGGTGGAGCCATGGTTCGCACCCGAAGCGATTATCTATCACGGTGTACCGAAAGAACGGCTGAGTCGCGGGTACATGCTGTGGAACGCCAGACGAACAGGAGTGCATGTGGCGGACGGAGAACAACGGCGGTTTGGTAAGTGGCTTTACCCAGCCCGTTTTGCGGCACGGTTAATGCAGGCTGCCTTGAAAGGGCCTCGCATTTTCAAGGCGCTACGCAGCCACGATGTTGCCGATGGGAAGAGGCTCGGGGCTGAGTGTCTCCTTGCGGCCGCAGGGGCCTATTTGCGTCGCATGGGACAGTGGTATGCGCCACAAATCTTGGCCCAGACTGAATACTTTGCGTTATTAGATTTCCGTACAGAACGCGAGCAATTCGGGTCTTAGCGCTGCACAAGATGGAGGCCTGGGACTTTAACCGGCGGTACTTGATGCTCTTCAAAGTCATGCGTGAGAAAGCGGTTCTCGCCGACGAAGTAATTGTGGTGCTTTTCAGTCACGAGATTGAATGTTGATTCATTGTTGGCAGCGGTGCGAGCCCTGACTGCGAGAGGCGCGCCGGCCGAATGAAGAATATCGCCAGGGAGTAATTCTCGGGCTTTGGTCCAGCCTTTTCCAGAGACCCAAAACAAATGGCCGCCGGTGCACTGAAGTGTTTCCGAATGGGTTTCAATACGGAAGGTGGGTTTGGGGGGCTGATTGGTGGTCGCGACGACTAAATCCCATGCAAAGAGACCCGTTTCAATATCTTTGGCCAACACATGATCACCAACGGAAACGGACTCGATATTTTTGTTTCCGTCGGAAGTAACCACCGATGTACCGGCGACAAAGCATTCGTGAGATCGCGGTGGTGGGATGCGGATGGGGTCCACCGTGTATTGACTTGATTGGACAAACTCGAATTGATAACGGTAGTTGGCGAACTTGATAGGTGCGGGTTCTCGCTCGGTGTAATCACTCCACCAATCCCAGAGTTGTGCCGGAGTTGACGTCGGACTGGTACCGGCTGTTTGCGACAGCAATGCAGCGACTCGTTGGTTCGTAGCTGCCGTGTTGAGGTTGGCGTTGGCTGCTTGCAATTGAAGCAACTGATTCTTCTGTGCCTCTTCGTTGTTGAGTTGCAATTGACTCAGTTGATTGAGTGATTGCACTCGCCGCGTTTCTTGCAAGTCGCGAACTAAGTCTTCGGGAGTGCGGGCTTGAGGACCAAGTCGAGTCGATCGGGTTCCGGCAACGACATTGAGACGTTGATTTACGGAGTCCAGCACATTCACTTCGACGCTGTCTTTTCCTTCCTGGGCAGCGATGCGTCGGACGCCGGCAAGCGAGCCATCCGCACGGTAGGATGGTATGAAGCCGATGCTAATTGGCGATTTTGTAGCGTCGAGCAACACCGGGACGTACTCGAAAAAGGACCTACCGACTAGTTTTGTCCCACAATAATTGCGGGCTGATTCGTCGGGATGCGCGATCGCCCAACGGGCCAATACAATGCTGGCATCTGGATATTCGTTTTCTCCGAACCAATCGATGGCGCACTCGAGAGGCTTCCCTGTTGTACCGGCAAACACTAACGCAACTGCTGGAATTGCATCAGGGCTGTTTATTTCGAAGAGCTGTTTTCTTGCTTGGTCATAATCGCGACGACGTTCCGAACCAAGCGAGTTGGCGAGTTTGGCGACCTGTTGGCCATACTTAATCACCGATTCGCGAAAGGCCTGTTCTTCCCGTTCGGCTGCAGCCGTTTGTTCCTGCGAGATCCATTGACCATCGACGAGTTGATGTCCCAGCAACCGATGGGCCTCGCTGTTTTGTGGTTCGAGATCTAAGATTGCCAACAAGTGAGCGCGGCGCTGTTCGCGTAGATTGTTGGTATTGCAGTACTGAACGACATTCCAATGGCCCTCGATGGAATTGGGTTGGGCGGTGCGGAACTGAGCATAAGCGAGTCGTTTTTCGGCTGTCTGCGCGAGGCGAATGGACTCATCGATTGTGCGCCATTGGCCGTCGGCATCTCGGATTTTGCCGAGCACCGTCATACCGAGTTCATCCACTTCGGTTTTGGTGGTAAGCAGTGAAGCGATTTTGTTTCGCGAGTCCAGGTCACCGCGGCTTTCTGCGGTGAGAACCATTTCGGCCAATGTGGTCGGTACAAATTCGTCGATCGCGTCAGGCTCGGCTCCCCTGGCGAATGAAGCAGCGGAGAGGGTGGCCAAGAACAGGCCCAAGCGAGCATGTTTGGAGTGGGTGGAGAACATTCGGTGCTCCTTGCTAAGACGAGAAGGGAGGTATCGAGCCCTATCGCGAGTTGTAGCAGTCGAAAAACACCGAGTCAAACTTTTTCTGCGCCGAGTTGGTGTAGGTTGCGACTTTCACGTGGCTATTTTTCGGGTCGCTTCATATGTCGAAACCCTTTGGCGGTCGCCATTCGGCCTCGACGCGTGCGCACGATCATCTCAGTTCTCAGCAGGAAAGGTTCGACTTCGTCTTCGAGAGTATCGCTGCTGATATTCATCGTGTGAGCGATCGCTTCTAAACCGGCTGGTCCGCCATCGAAGACGCGAATCAGGGTTTCGAGATAATTTCGATCTTGTTTATCGAGTCCGAGTGTATCGATCCCCGTCATCTCCATGGCGCGAATGGCAATGTCGGCATTGATTGTTCCTTGAGCGCGACTTTGAGCATAGTCACGTACCCAAAGCAACCTGTTATTGGCAATTCGTGGTGTGCTGCGACTGCGGTTAGCGATTTCTTTGGTGGAATCACCATCAATACCCACTTTCAATTTTTGGGCATTTCGATGCAGGATTTCACAAAGGTCTTCGATGGAATAGTAGCTGAGGTGTTCACGAATTTGGAAGCGATCGCGCAGTGGTGCGCTCAGCATGCCAGCGCGAGTGGTCGCGCCGATCAACGTAAAGGGTTGCAGATCCAAATTCAGGGTTCGCGCGTTGACACCTTCACCGAGGACGATGTCGATCCGAAAATCTTCCATTGCCGTGTAAAGATATTCCTCGACATTGCGGGGCAGGCGATGAATTTCATCGATAAACAGCACTGAGCCGGAAGCTAAATTCGTCAGGTAGGGAATGAGATCCTTGGGTGCTTTCAAGGCGGCACCGGAGGCGAGCTGTACGGTGGTCCCCATTTCGTGTGGAATCACGGTAGCGAAGGTGGTTTTTCCTAAGCCAGGTGGTCCATCGAAGAGAATATGTCCCAGAGGTTCGCCCCGATTCCGTGCGGCGTCGATCGCAATTCGCAGGCGTTCGATGGTGTCTCGTTGACCGACCATTTCCGACATCGCCGAGGGGCGAAGACGTGAATCTTGATGGATTTTGGGTGGATCATCACCCGGGTCATCGTCGTCGCCTCCCGATTGCTGGTAAATTGCCTCGCGTGCCATGCCGACCTATAGCTGCCAAAAGAGATGGACAATAGTTCAAAGACTAGTCAATTTAACAGCTTATCGGACAAGTTGGCGAGCGGGGAGGGTAGAGTTTGTCATAGGAGCCATGGTTGTGTCGCAGCGGGACGAAAGATTAATTGAAGAATGGGACCGAAAAGTTGTTTGGCATGGTTTCACGCAAATGGCCGATTACCAGCCCTTCATCATCGCGCGGGGTGAAGGGAACTGGTTGATCGATCGCCAGGGCAAACGTTATCTCGATGGTGCGAGCAGCATGTGGTGCAACGTGCATGGTCATCGCCAGCCTATGATCGATCAGGCAATTCGGGATCAGCTTGATCGCATCGCCCAAGTGACTTCGTTGGGAATGGGGAACGATACGACGGCGCGTCTTGCAGGTCGGTTGCTTGAAGTTGTCCCGAGTGGTTTGAAACATGTGTTTTTCAGTAGCGACGGGACCTGCGCGGTGGAAGCGGCGCTGAAGCTGGCGCTGCAGTACTGGCGGCAGCGAGCGGATCCGCGTCCTGAAAAGACCCGTCTTGTCGCTCTAGGTGCTGCTTACCATGGCGATACCACCGGGAGTGTAAGCCTGGGTGGCGTAGAGCGATTTAAAAGCCTGTTTGCTCCTCTTTTGTTCGATACGATTCGCGGTCCGCTTCCCGACGGGTATCGCTTACCAGTGGGAGTGAAGAGCGATGAATCATGTGGATATTATTTAAGCCAATTGGAGACGTTGTTAGCGCAACATCAAAGAGAAATCATTGCGGTCGTGATGGAGCCCTTGGTGCAGGGTGCCGCCGGTATGGTCATGCATCCGCATGGATTTCTCCGTGGCGTCCGCGAGCTGACCAGACGATACGATTGCTTGCTGATTTGCGATGAAGTTGCCACGGGATTTGGCAGGACTGGGCGAATGTTTGCGTGTGATCATGAAGGGGTTACACCCGACGTGTTGTGCCTTGGGAAAGGACTCACCGGCGGCTATTTACCGATGGCCGCTACCCTTACAACAAGTGAATTATGGAATGCATTCCTGGGACCACAGGAGGCCCACTGTCAGTTCTTTCACGGGCATACCTACAGTGGAAACCCGCTGGCTGCTGCAGCCGCGATCGCATCACTTGAATTGTTTGAGCAAGAAAGAGTCTTTGAGCAGCTGCCCTTAAAAGCAAGCTTGCTAGGCGAAGTTGTGGAGCCCTTGAGAGATCATCCTCATGTCGGTGACATTCGCCAATGTGGAATGATGATGGGGATTGAAATTGTGCAACATAAAGAGAAACGGCAAGCTTTCGAGGACCATGGCCAGCACGCGCGAAGCATTTGCCAGCGAGCCACTGATGCGGGAGTTTGGATTCGATCGTTGGGCGACGTGGTTGTGGTTATGCCACCGCTCAGTATTCTACCTGCTGAAATTGAGTGTCTTGGAAATGCAGTCGTTGCCGCAGTGAGAGATGAATTCTAAGCGTTTTGGAAAAGGTAAATTGAAGTGATGAGTGAAGACTCCCAGAACGACGATCTTCCGAATATCGATCCCATCAAGGCTGAGCAATTATGGGACTATCAGCCCTATTTGCGGATGTTGGCCCGCGTCCATATGCGACGCGCGTACCAAGCCAAAGTGGGAGAGTCGGATATCGTGCAGCAGTCGTTGATGCAAGCGGTGCAAGCTATCGACCAATTTCGTGGGCGCAGCGAGGGAGAGTTGCGGGCCTGGCTGCGGCAGATACTGGCCAGAAATATTACTCATCTTGATCGAGATATGCATCGCGACAAGCGAGACGTCCGGCGTGAGCGTTCGATTGAAGATCGCCTCGCCGCATCGTCATTGCGGCTAGAAGGATGGCTTGCCGCAGGCGGGCCATCCCCCAGTCAATATGCACAACTGGGAGAGCGAGTCGTGCGGTTAAGCGCAGCGATTGAACGATTGTCCGATGAGCAAAGAGATGCCGTCCGTCTGCACTATTTGGAAGGACTCAAATTGTCCGAATGTGCAAGTCGAATGGGGAAAACTACAGGTGCCGTGGCAGGGCTATTGCATCGCGGAGTCAAGTCGCTGCGACATGAGTTAACCGATCGCTAGTGAATGCACCAGCGCGTTTACTCGTGACTCATTGACTCGCCAACGTTGCCATCCGGCTGATAGGAAGTACGGGGACCGACGCGTAAGACTTCCCACGGTTTGGGATAAATGTACATCGGTTCGATACGACCAGCGTGGTTGCGATAGGAACCTCGATGAACATTTTCATGCCAGCTCATTGCTTCTTGGCTGGTCGGTTCAATGATGTACGCCAATTTTCCGCCAAGATAGGTTGGTCGGTTCATCCTCGCCCGATACGACAAAGGTAGATTGTTTCCCAGTGGCGGAATGGGCTCAAAACGGTAGCCCACTGGTGGTGTGGGCCAAGTGGGTGGATGAGCGGATGCTGTTACGCTGCCAGCGAGCACGATTGCGGCAATGAGTGCGGTTCGCATGAATTTAGTCCTCACGAGAGCAGGTTGAGTTAGCACGCCCTGTATAGCATCGGAACGATCGCTAGGACCGCTTGTTTTGATTTCAACGCGCATGCAAGTCTTTAGGGAATTTGCGGTCGTATGTAAACGGTTGAGACGGTTGTATGGTCTAATCGAACCACAAAAGGTACGACCCGTACCGTTAGAAAAATCTACGATATAGGCGCGCATTAACACCGCCAGGAAAGGCTCCGAAGACCATACATCCAATGAGTTCAGCAATGTTTTTTGCTGCTTTTAAACACGACCAAGGGCGGGAAACATGATTGAGTTATTCGCCTTGTTCGTTGCGTTGCTCATTATCACGCTCATTGGGCATGGTGTTTGGGAGCTGGTCGCTTGGATTTTTCGCTGCCTATTTGGTGGAGCACCCGAACCGCCTGCTACCACTGCGAAGCAGCCCAGTATTCGCGATGATCTGGATGCGTTTCGCCGGATGCACATCTATCTCCGCTATTTGGGCTGCCTAGAGCCAGCGGACGAAGTTCGTTTAAAAGAACTAACGGATCGAGTCAGTGGACAACTGCAGGGTAGAGCACCGCTTGGTTCACCTGTGTCAGCCGCTGCCGCTGCGACAATGGCAGCGACAAGGGCTGCGACAAGGACAGCGCCTGAGCCTGTGGTGGCGGCCACAAGCTTTGAATCTCTTTCACCGGTTGAGCAGCTTCCCGCCAGCGCGGAAGTTCATGCGGCAGCCTTTCAACCACAACAATTCGATCGTGTTCTTGAGGTTGCGACTTTAGCTGCGACCGTAGTGCCGGAATCCCGACCAGTGGTAACACCCCGTCGCGCGATGTCGGAAGTGCTTCGTTCCTTCATGGCCACTTACAACATTCGTTGGGGCGAGTTGGTCGCAGGTATTCTCATCGTGGCCTGTTCGATTGGCTTAGTGGTGAGCCTTTGGAACACGATGAAGGAAACGCATCGATTGCTGCCCGCAACCGTTTTTCTCACCGCAGTGGCTGCGATCGAAGGTGCGGGGCTTTACACATTGAAGCGTTGGCGGCTGCGACATACGAGTTTGGCTGTCTTGATCATCGCCACGATGTTAGTGCCGTTGAGTATGTTTGCTGGCATATCCGTGGCTGGCAGTGGTGTAGGCGCGGTCTCTTTGGATGAACCAATAACCTGGGCGGCGATAGGTGCCGGTTGGCTGTGTTGTTTGGGGCTGTACTTGATGTCGGGTCGCGCGTTGGTGCGTCGACCATCTTATGTCAAATGGGTGCTGACCTTGGGCGCGCCGACATGCTTGTTGCCACTCGTTCCTGGCATTGTGCGAAACTGGGGCGCTGGTGCAACGTGGGCGATGATGGCTGTTTCGGCGATCGTGGCAATTGGCTTGGCCTTGGATTCGCAGACTCGCTTGCGAGGTGAGAGCTTGAGGAATTTGCTAGCCGCGCGCCGCAAGCGAATCATCCTTCATATTTGTATGGCCCTGTATGCGCTTATCGTATTGGCCGTGATGTTTTGGTTGCCATTGCATGAATTGCCACACAGAGTGACTCCGCTGGTGCTGGGATTGATTCCTGCCGTATTGACGGCTGCTGGCAGTTTTTCCAGCATGCGGCGTTGGACTGGCGATGGAGGCCAGCGGGTGGGTGTGACGGTTGCAGCCGTCCTTGGAATCGCTGGAACGTTGGCCGCGTTCCCTGCCACCTTGCATCAATTTGAATGGGTGCTGATCTGGACGGTGTGTGTTGCCATCAGTGCCCTTTGGGCTGGCTGGATGACAAGACAAACTTGGATGCTGGTGCTATGTCCTGTGGCGATTACCGTTTTTGTTCCATTGGGGATGCATGTTTGGTGGAATCATAAACTCTGGAATGGGGCCGAGTCCTTGTGGCGTCGATACGTCGATGGTGATGCTGCAATTGGATTGACTCTGGTGGCCGCAATAACATTGTTCGCTGCGCAGTTATCATCAAAATGGTCGGCAAATCGAGCGTCAAAATTCAGTACGATGCAACAGCGACGCGAAGTGGCTGAACCCTTGCGATGGGGTGCCTATTTTGCGGGAATTTTTGCACTATTGATTTCCATTGCCGTGGGGTTGGGTCCCGATGCGTGGCTGGGCAATGTGCCACGCGGCGGTATGGTCAGCATGCTGGGGATGTTTTCTATTCTTACCGCGTTGCTATCTGCAAAGAATTCGAATCTGTTGGGTGCTGGCGAATCTCCATGGCGGAACACTACTGCACTCTTAGCGACTGTTGTTCTAGTGGCAGTCACATGGTGTGCTGGCTTGTTGCCCATGAGTGTATGGCAGGGAAACCCGATATCCCAATGGCTCAAAGAGCTGAGCTTTGTTGGTTTGGGAACGGCCTTGAGTGTTGGCTTGTTAAGTGAAGTGCGGGGGTCGACTCGCCAGCAACTGCAGGAATGGTGGGCAACATCGGCAATGATCTCCGTTTTGACGGGCTTGTTGAGTCCGTTCTTGTTTGCCCAACATCCGCAGACGGCCATGCTTGTTAGTGGTGGAGCCAGTCTGTTGACGCTTGTGGCGGCGTATCGTGGTGGAATGCCTGCGGCCGTCAGTTGCAGCCAAGGGATCAGCACGATCCTGGCGGCGTTAATGGCGCTCCATTGGTTTCCAGAGATCTTCAAATATGAACCTGCATGGCGTTCGACGCAGGCTTGGTTTCTCGTCGCTGCGATAGGGGGCGGATATGCACTGTGTTGGGATCTCGCACGAGGGATAGGGTTTCATGTGAATAAAGGGCTCCGCCGTGTGCTGGCGGGTGATCTCGTCTATTGGGAGCGTTGGGTTGGAACGTTTGCGACGATCATCTTTGTTCTCGCTGTTGGCTGGAACCTTTTTATTATCTTGACGTGCTATGTTACGAATCGCGTTGCGGTAGTTGCCCCCTGGCACGCTGTTGTGATGGCTGGCTTGAGTTTGGCAGCCATGTTTGCCTTACAGGGGATTCTATTCGGTCGTTATTCACACGTCGTCGCGCGGTTACGCATACGCAGCGCAGTCCAGCGATTGCTGTTTCAGACGAGCCAATCTTCAGAGTTACTGATGGGAGGCACGTCGTGGCGGTTGTGTGGTTTGTTACTTACTGCCGTCTCACTCTTGCTGATGATTCCCACTTATGTTTTTGGAACGGAGGCGCGAGGAATTGTTGGTATTGGTTGGCTTGCCTTGTTGGGAATGGCCGCCAGCGGAGCTATTTTCTGGTGGCATGGTAGGTCCGGTGGAATTCAACATCGTCGCCAGTCCTTAGAGAGTGGATTGCTAGTTTGGACAGAGTCACTGTTAGTGCTATTCAGCATTGTCGTGGCAATTTGCCTAGGGCCCGATGGTTTGAGCGTTACTGGAGGCCACGGATTTTGGGATTGGAGCCCTTGGCACGTGGGCGGATTGGCGCTGACGAGCGCACTGTTGCTGAGCCTATCAGGGAGCCTGACAGGTAGCCGCATCGCGGCAAGTTTAGCCGTGCTGATCATGCCAATCATTGCTGCGATACTCACTCGTTTTTATGTGACCATCGATATTGGCTGGAACCTCTGCGCGGCTGCAGTGAGTGGAGCGATGGCAACGCTGGTACTGCAAGAGTGTTTCAGACGAACGACGATAAATACTTGGCTCAAGTCGTGGAGTTGGCCTGAGGCAAAGGCATCTAGCGAAGCGGATGAGAATCAACGAATGGTTGGGGATCCCGCTTGGGAAGTAGCGAGAGTTGGTATGGTGATCGCCATCGGTGTAGCCATATTGCAAGTCTATAAGGTGGCAACGAAGGACGCGGGCGAAATTGTGCCGGCTACTTTGTGGGGATGCTTGTATGTGGTCGCAACGATCCTGTTGGTCGTACGCCATGCGAGCTCCCCTGCAGGCCGCACTGGACTCATCGCTCTGGCAGTTGGTGTCGGTAGTGGTTGGTGCGCTTCCGTTATGGCCGCTTGGCATTGGATTCCAGAAGCCGATCAACTCTGGATGATGTCCGTTGTCTGGCTAGTTTGTGCAGTGCTATCGCTCTTGAATGGAATCTACTACCGCGAATTGCGTGGATACGCCATTGCCTGGACAGCGTCGGTCGGCGCATGCCTCATTTCGCTGTGGCAATATGGATTTACATGGCATGAATCGAGTGTGTGTGGGATTGGATTGGTGATCGCATTTATGGTGGGATTGACCATGGCAATACGATCAAACGATGTTCGACTGGGGCAAATGATTGGCCAGTGGTTAACCATTCCTGTGGCAATTCTTGGTGTTTTTTATGTGGAGGCCTGGATAAAAAATACAAACGCATCATGGGTATTGTTGGTTGCGATGTGGACAACCGTTGGATGTTGCTGGCGGTTCATATTGTCAGACAACGTGGTACTAAAAAGAAAAGAAGTCGGGACGCAGCGGATACCCTGGATTGACTTCTTGCTTTGCGGCGGAGCGTTGCTGGTGGTGTTACCCGGGATGGCGATTGGCCTGTTGGATGTACCTTCTACCGTCCGCGGAAACGATCCATGGTTGGTGGGTCCATCGTGGATTGCCACACTCGCCATTCTCGTTGCTTCATCACCATGGCGACTTGGGCGTCGAGGAACGGTAACGCTTGGATATTGGGCCAGCCAATGCATGCTGGTGATGGCAGTAGAGCTAGCGTTGCCAGCTGTTTGGAATATTTCGTCATTAGCGATGTCAGTTTCGCTGGCTGCCGTGCTTGCGGGACTATGGGCTTGGTCATGGCCAATCTTGCTGGGTTGGTGCCGAGGAACGCCGATGAATTCACTCGCACTACTTGATCGTCGCGGGATGTTGCGAATCAGTGATGAGCTACGAGCATGTTTCGGTTTGACGATTGTCGTCGCCATTGTTGTTGCTGTCTTCGGGATCTTACCGAGGGTGCAAGCCACTTCGGCTTGGTTAATGATTTGTTCCGTAGGCGGACTTGCGGCCGTGTTGGGAACGACTGCGTCGTGGGGTGTTTTGCTCGGTAAAAGCGATCGTCCTCAGGATGCCATGATTCGAAAATTTGCAGTGTTGACGTTTCTTGTGGCGATGGTCTTGGGAGCTATGAGATTAGAACCAGGGACAGAGCCAGCAGCGCTAGTTGTTTCGATGCGATTGTTGGTTGCTGGGATTATTGTCATCCCTATTTCTTTGTGGGGCCTACCGAAGTTGTTAGGACTGGATCTTCAGGTTTGGAAGCCGGGATTAGTGTTAGGTGCTGGGTGTGGCGCAGCCCTTGTATTGATCTCGACGTTTGCGATGTTCGGGATGGAGTTAGCATTGCGAGGCACTATCGCGATAAGAAGCCTGCCTCTTGCGCTAGTGATAGGTATCTGTTGTGTATTAGCGACGGGAAGCGCGATGTGCGCGATTCTGGGCTTGCTCCCGCAGGCATACAACCGAGTGTTGCCGAATGTCTCGCCGGAGAAGCGTCGTTGGTTGTTGTATGCGGCGCAGCTCTTGGGTGGATTAACCTGGTTTCATCTGTATCTCTGTCGACCTCAGATTGCGTTTGTCGGCTTGCGACCTTATTGGCCCTATACGGTCATGGCCTTGGCATTCTTAAGTGCCGCGATTGCTGAATGGGGACGCCGCCGAGGGGACCAAGTGGTTGCAAGCACCTTGCGGCAATCGACGCTCTATTTGCCGTTGATCCCCGTAATTGGGTTTTGGTTGGCGTCAGGAGAATCAAAATGGATGTATCTGGGAGACCGGGTTTCCTATTCAGTTCTGTTGGTATGTGGCTCGCTGTTTTACGCGGCGATGAGCATGGTGTGGTCAAAGGATCGCGCGCCTCGAGTGGCGACTGTGGTCATTGGCAATATGGCGCTTTGGGTCTTATTAGCCCAGCAACCTAGTTTCGCCTTTGCAACTCATCCTCAATTTTGGTTGATACCACCAGCGGTCTGCGTGCTAGCGGTGCTGCATTTTGAGAGAGGCCGAATTCAGCCGACGGTGCAGGTGGCAATTCGATATGCAGCGACGTTAATAATTTACGTCAGTAGTACGGCCGATATATTACTCGGTGAGGTTGGCGGCACGTTGTGGGGCCCCATGATCCTCATTTTATTGGCGCTGCTGGGAATGATTGCGGGCGTTGTGTTGCATACTCGCGCGTTTCTGTACTTAGGTACCTTCTTTGTCTTGATTGGAGTGATGAGTATGGTCTGGCATGCTCAACGCGCAATTGATCAAAGCTGGCCGTGGTGGGTCTTTGGGATCACGCTGGGAATTGTCATCTTGGCGAGTCTGATGGCAATCGAAAAACAGAAAGCCAGTATTCGGCGAATGGCCGACAAGCTGGCGCTGTGGGAGGCGTAAACAACGCGCCTCTAGTTTATTCCATCTCGGCCATTACATCTTCGGGAATCTCGAGGTTGGTAAAGACGTTTTGCACATCGTCGTGATCGTCGATCGCTTCGAGAAGTTTTAAACAAGAACGCGCGGTTCCTCCGTCGACTTCGACGGTTGTTTGTGGAATGCGCGTGACTTCGGCCATTTCTGAGACGAGATTATTTTTGGTAAATGCTTCCGAGAGTTCGGCGAACGTGTCGGGCGAGCAAGTAACCTGGCATTTCCCTTCCGCATTCGTTGTTACATCTTCGCCGCCATTTTCGAGGGCGACCATGGTGATTGCTTCTTCATCGGCCTCTTCGGGAAAGATGAACAGTCCTTTTCGATCGAAGAGATAAGCAACGCAGCCGGTTCCACCCAAGTTACCACCAAACTTGGAGAAGAGTATACGGAGTTCTGGTGCGGTGCGATTACGGTTATCGGTCATGATTTCACACATGACAGCGACACCACTCGGACCGTAGCCTTCGTAGAGAATCTCTTCGACGTTACCACCATCAAGCTCGCCGGTTCCGCGTTTGATTGCCCGCTCGATATTTTCTTTGGGCATACTGACTGCCTTGGCGTCATCGATGGCTTTGCGGAGGCGGATATTTGCATCAGGGTCACCGCCGCCGAGTTTGGCTGCAATGATGATTGCCTTGCTTAGTTTACTCCACAGCTTTCCGCGTTTGTTGTCGACCAGCGCTTTCTTATGTTTGATCCCAGCCCAGTGTGAGTGGCCTGCCATCGTAGATTGCCTTCTCGAAAAAAAACGTAATTAAGAAATGTCCAACACGGACCGAAGTCCTGGTGAAACGGGGATTAACGTGGCTTGCGTTTGCTCGATTTCTTTACGGCAGCTGCAGCTTTGCTCGCAGCCGAATCGTCTTGGGATGTGGCTTTTTTGATTGCTGGTTTTTCAGCAGGCTTCGAAGAGGATGATGCCGATACTTTGCTTTCCGATTTGGAGGCTGCATCGTCGGTCGCTTCGGCATTCTTTTTATCACCGGCGTCGGGGGGCGCGGGCTGCGATTTCCCGCCCTTTGTTTTCGAGGCGGCTTCAGGAGGGGCTGCTTTTTCGCCACTGGCAGCCTTTTTCACGACGGCTTTCAGCGCACCCGGTTTGATAGGAGGCTTGACGGTTGGCTTGGCAGCACTGGGTTTGGCTGTCGCAGTTTTGGCATCGACCGCTTTGCTCGTATCCGCATTCGCGGCATCTGGTTTGGTCGCTGTCGGCTTAGGTGCGGCCGCTTTCTCGACAACCGCCTTGTCCGTGACAGTCTTCTTTTTGCTTTCTGGAGTTGGCTTTACTTCCGCGGCAGGCTTAGCGGCAGATTTGGCATTCGCTTTATCGGCCCCTTTAGAGCCTTTGGCATTTTTGGAGGGTGGCGGTGTTGCCTGGGCTAGTAATTCTTCGGCATCCGCCTTGGCTTGGGCTTTTTCTTCGCGACGTTTTTTCACTGCAGCAACGTGATCGGCTACTTTCTGATCCAGTTCTGGGTTGAGTGCCACCACGATTCCACGCGCCACGGAATCGTTGGGATCAATGTTTAGCGCAACCGCCGCTTGGTGAAGAAGCGAAGCAAACTCAGACCCTTTGTTTTTGGGGATGGCTCGTTCGAGCCCCGTGACGCGACCGGTTTTAAGTTCATTTTCGTTAATGATGTCGGCCAGCCAAAAATATCGGAGGGCGGCCGAATCGAGAGGAATGGCATGTCCCCCCAAGCCGTGCTGCGTAATATAGGCGAGCACAAACGGGGTCATCGCGGGCAGGCGTTCGAATCGCTGCAGAGCCTTGCCTAGATTTTGCTTCTTGAGTTCTTCTAAATCGAACGAATATACCGATTCAAATAGAGAGTGTAGATTTTTCTTCAGACGCAGGGCCGCCGAAGCTGGGTCAGGGAGTCTGCCGAGAACTTCGGATAATTCAGTGATCGTGGTAACTCGTACTTCATTCCAATCGAAGTATTCTTGTTCGAGCCTAGCGAGCGCTTCATCAGCCAATTCGTAGGGTGAATTCTCCAGCAGGCAGGCATAGAGCAAATGCTCGATGAGTGGCCGATTGTCGGAGACGATCGTCGGTTTGTAAGCTTTCTTCAGTAACGAGTGAAGTTTACCGATACGAGTAGCGCGATTGGCGGCAGTCATGGAGATTGTCGAGAACGTAATGGAGATGTTTCAGAGGACGGATGATATCCCTCACAGGCTGTGGAGCGAGGAAGGGTGAATCGGCCGATAATGGCCGGCGGAGTCCGTTAGGGACTGGGGGGCTCGGTTGCCGAGTCAACGTTCGTGTTCTCAGTATCCAGTCCTTCTCGTTCACGTCGAATGCGAGCGAGAATTTCTCCCACGGCCGTGGCGTTTTTCAGGCCTTTATCCAGAACGAAAGTGAGCCGTGGTGTGTAGCGAGTATCGATGCGGTTCGCAATTTTAGCTTGCAGGAAACCGGCCGAACTTTGCAGCCCATGTATGGAGAGCTTCTGGGCTGCCTCGTCGCCCATCACACTGACAAGCACTTTTGCTTCGCGCATATCGGGACTGACCTCCACGCCAACTACGGTCACATCGCGAATTCGAGGATCACGAATTTCGGTGAGAATAGACGACGCGACGACTTCGCGAATGGCTTCAGCAGCTTTAAGTAAACGACGACTGGTCACGACAAAACAATGGGGGTATGCGAAAAACCACGACTCAGTCTGCCGATTGAGCAAACTGAGTCCAAGGGTAAAAGGTTACGAGAGGTGGATAATGGGCTAGTTGGAAGTGCTGAGTCTTTTGATTAGTCAGCTGGCTAACTAATCAAGGGTACGGGCGACTTCCTCGATCTTGTAAGCCTCAAGAACGTCGTCCTGTCGAATATCATTGAAACCTTGTAGTTTAATCCCACATTCCATCCCGCGTGGAACTTCTTTGACATCTTCTTTGACCCGTCGCACTGAATCCAACGCATAATCACCAATGGTGCGTTGATCGCGATTAACGCGAATTCGGCAGCCACGTTCGATGACACCTTGTAACACATAGCAACCAGCGATGGTGCCACTGCGGCTGATCTGGAAAACCTGTTTGACCAAGGCGCGACCCAATTCGACAACGCGTTCTTCGGGGCGCAAACGCCCTTCCAAAATCGCCTTGATCTCATCGGTCATCTTATAAATGATGTCGTAACGGCGTATTTGTACACCACGAGCATCCGCCAGTGCACGAGCCGCTTCGTCGGGAATCACGTTGAAACCGACAATCACGGCGTCCGATGCCGAGGCCAACGTCACGTCGGCCACAGTGATTCCACCAACGGACCGCTGCAGCGTACGAATTTCGACTTCGGGGTGATCGATTTTGGAAAGTTCTTTGTCGATGGCTTCGAGCGACCCACGTGCATCGGCACGAACAATCAAATTAAGCCGCACACGATCGTCAGCTTTACCCAATTTGCCATCTTCAAGCAACGATTGGAAAGTTTCGAAGGAAACCTTCGTGGTGAAGCCCGAGAGCGACTCATTGCGATTGCTTTCGGCTCGTGTGGCCGCAATTTCACGCGCTTGTCCGATAGTATCGAGCACGTAGAAGCGGTCACCGGCACCTGGCGGTGAGTCGAGTCCTGTAATGTGCACTGGTGTGCTGGGACCTGCTGCCTTGAGCGGTTTACCGGTTAACGGGCTACGCATGGCACGAACACGACCATGGGAATCGCCGCAGACGATGACATCACCGACATGCAACGTACCATTGAGAACCACTAGATTGGCAATCACGCCGCGGTCGCCTTGCTGTTGGCATTCAATGCAAACACCGAGGGCTTGGCGATTAGGGTTCGCTTTGAATTCGTTAAGTTCGGCGATGGTTAGCAAGGTATCGAGCAAATCGTCCATACCTTCACCCGTTAGAGCGCTGGTGCGTACGATTTCCACATCGCCACCCCATTCGCTTGGGGTCAGACCATGCTCGGTCAGCTGGGTCATCACGCGATTGGCATCGACACCAGGGAGATCGATTTTGTTGAGTGCCACAACGATCGGAACTTCGGCCGCTTTTGCATGGCTGATCGCTTCTTCCGTTTGGGGCATGATGCCGTCGTCTGCAGCGATAACCAGCACAGCGATGTCGGTTACGTTCGCACCACGAGCACGCATTTCCGTAAACGCTTCGTGACCCGGCGTATCGACAAACGTGACTTTGCGACCATTGCCCTTGTCCACTTCGTAAGCGCGAATGGATTGCGTAATCCCGCCCGCTTCGCCCTTGGCGACATTGATGCCGATCAAATAGTCCAGCAAACTTGTCTTGCCGTGGTCGACGTGGCCTAAGAAAGTCACGATTGGGGAGCGAGGAACTAGATCCGCCACCGCGTCTTCCGTATCCTCAATCTCCGTGATCAATTCATCTTCAAGCGACTCTTGAGACCGGAATTCCAGATCCAAGTTCATCTCGGTCGCGATCAGTTCGGCAGTTTCCTGATCGAGCGAAGCGTTGATATTCGCCATCGTCCCGTGGGCCATCAGAATGCGGAGTACCTGAGCAACCGGCACACCCGCGCTCTCCGAGAATGAACGGAGCGAGCAGGGGAGTTCTACCACCACGCGATCTTTGCGAGGCGCCGCGGTATTGGTGCCCTTGCGAGTCAGGGTACGGCGTCTGCGCGTATCGTCTCGTTGCAAGGATTTTTCGATATCCTGTTTTTGCGAGGCGCGGCGGCGACCTTTGCCGCGCACTGCGCGAGCGCTGGCCATGCCTGCTAGGCCCTTCTTGCCTTGCTCTTCCTCATCTTTCAGCTGGGCTGTGGCCGGAGCGCGGCCGCGGCCCTTATCACCGGCAGTGAATGAAGAGAGTCCCCCTTTACCGGAGGCAGCTGACTTCTTGTCTTTATCCTTCTCTTTGTCCTTTTCTTTCTCCTGTGCCTGTAGCGCTTCTAGCGGCGCCTTCATGCCCTGCTTGTGGCCGGCAATTACATCGCGACTGAGGCGAATTTCAGGTTTTTGAGCAGGAGGATCCCCAGCACCAGCACGGGGCGGTGCGGGCTGTTTTGCTTCCGGCATCGCTGCCAGATTAATCACCGGGCCGCGGCGCTTGGGGGCTCGACTTGCCGCATCGCGATCGCGATTGCCAGCTTCTCTCGCACCTGCGTCTGTCGTGCCGGGACCAGGAGGACCTGAGGGTCGACCTAGCACGCGGACTTTACCGCTGCCTGGTGATGAGGAGAAAGAACCACCACGCAGGGGACCGCGAGCGATCGTACTGGTGTGGGGGTCGGCTGTGGCAGAGCGTGGCTCATTATCGCTCGTCTTAGCAGGACTACTGATTCCTGAGCGCGATGCGGACACGGTCGGTGGTACTTCACGAACCGGCGACTCAATGCGGCTTCGGTCTTCGCGAACCACTTCGGGGCGTCCGATGCTGCCTTTCATTTTCTCAGCGTGTGAAAGTGGCCCGTCTTTGCGGGGGGACGGCTCCTTGGCAGCTTCCACTTTGGCTGTATCGCTGGGGGCCACATCGGACGTCAAAGCGACTTCTACACCCGATGACGAATTATCAGTGGGAGCTGCCGCTGATTCCGTCGACACCAAATCACCCTCGGATTCAACCAGGGTATCCGATTGCGAGCGACTGGGACCTGAGGGACGAGAACCGATGGGCGTGTTGGCGCGACGAACAGCGTCGGTGCGCACCGGCCGAGTCGGTTGCAAGCTCACAGGTTTGCGAGCGGGTGGGACAACGGCAGCAGGCTTACTTTCTGCGGCCGCAGCGGCAGATGCCTGTTTCTTCTGAGCTTGCGCAGCCAGATAGTCCTTGACACGTTGGACTTCGTCGTCGTCCAGACTAGCCAGCGCAGAACCTTTGCCGGCCAACCCGACTTTTTTGCAGATTTCAGCAAGATCCTTGCTGTCGACTTTCAGTTCTTTAGCGAGCGCGTAAATGCGTACGGGCACGGGGAAACGATCCTGTGGATTTTTCTATAGGGGGGCATGTCGGCGAAAGCCAAATGGCAGATCGAGGACATGCGGGCAATTGTGAGTTCACATAGGCGGGAATTCCTCCATCCGTCGCTCAGCCGGTAAAGGCAACAAGCGACGGAAGATTTCAAACACGATCTGCTCACCTCGCCGTGGGTTGAGCAAACCGCAGAATACGTTACACGCTGTCACGCGTGGCGTCGGCCGAAACGTCTTCCGACGTATTGTCATCGGATTCGGTCGAATCGACAACCGCCGATTCGCCCTCATTTTCCAATGTCTCCGAAGAATTGGCACTTATTTCTTCTTCGGATGCCTCTTCAGGGGGTGTTTCGTCCTCTGGAGGTGCGTCTTCTGTGGCTTCGTCTGTCAGTTCGTCAACCGAGTCTTGAGTCTCGTCGACCGAGTCTTGAGTCTCGTCAGTCGAGTCTTGATCTGTTCCGTGAGCTTCTTCAGCGGCAGGATGCTTTTCACGATCTCGGCGCACGCGACGTTCCTCTGCGGCAGCCACTTCGGCTTCTTCCGCCTTGGATTCTGCCACTTCGACGATTCTATCTACTTGTTCTTCGGTCAATCCGCCCAGTTCCATGAGCGCTTCGGGTTCGATCACGGAAAGATCGTCGTAGGAGAGGTAACCCTGCTCGACCAATCTTTGGGCGAGTTCTTCATCCACTCCATCGATTTGGCTATAGGCGCCGACGGCCCGCTCGATTTGAGCTTCGAGTTCGTCGGAGGTCATGATCTCGATATCCCAGCCACACAATTTACTTGCCAGACGAACGTTTTGGCCTCGTCGTCCGATAGCCAGTGAAAGCTGGTCTTCTTGAACAAGGACGATTGCGCGACCGATCAAATCGCAGAGCAGCACTTGTTCTACGGCTGCAGGTTGCAGTGCGTTGGGGATCAGAACTTGTGGATCTTCGCTGTAGCGAACCACATCGATATGTTCGCCTGCTAATTCCTCGCGAACTGCTTTGATTCGGCTGCCGCGGAAACCGACGCAAACTGCGATGGGGTCGACTTGGGGATCGGCGCTCCGCACGGCCACTTTGCTGCGATAACCTGGCTCGCGAGAAATGGATTTGACTTCGATCGTGCCGTCGGAGAGTTCGGGGATTTCCTGCTCAAACAATCTTTGTACGAATTGTGGACGATTGCGGCTGAGCACCACGCGAACGCGGTTGCCTGCGGCTCGAACTTCGTACACGACCGCTCGAATTCGTTCGTTAGCGTGCAGCGATTCCCCTGGAATCTGTTCGCTACGTGGGAGGATCGCTTCGACGTTTCCGAGTTGAATCGTAGCTACCCCTCCGTCGGCTCGACCGATCACGCCACCGACCATCTGGCCGATTTGGTCGCGATATTCCAGCATGAGCGAATCGCGTTCGGCTTCGCGTACTTTCTGAATGATAACTTGTTTTGCCGTTTGAGCGCCGATGCGGCCAATTTGATCTTCGCCCAGTTCGACTCCATCGAGCGTAGCGTGGCTACGACCGGTATGTCGATCGAGTTGGACAACAATGTCCGCATCTTCGCCGTATTGGCGTTTGGCCGCTGTTTGAAGCGCAGCCTCGATCGCGGAGAACACGATTTCTTTATCGATGTTCTTTTCACGATGTAGGGAATCGACGTATCGCAGGATGTCTTGCGGATTCATGCCGGGACAACTGGGCCGGTTGCGGTGATGGGACAAAAATAGGTCCCGATAGAAACAAGGGCCCGGGGTGTAAGGACCCGGGCCCGGCGTTGTTCAGTCGGGGAAGACTACTACGTTATCGGGCTTTTCTCAGGGTGTCAACCAACCCTCGCGGATCGATATCGACGATCGTCTCTGCCAGGTAGGCGCCCGCGCCGGCAATCGTGGTTCGGGAGGTCAAAACGCCGAAATCGGGAGTTTGGCCGTCACGGGTATGCAGGGATTTCCGCAGGGGTAAGCGAAATGTGGCACAGCCCAGCGGGTCGGTCCGCATTAATGAGGTCCATCGCAGGGTCCTAAAGCGAGTGTCGTTGGAATCGAAGGGCGCGAGCTCAAAAATTACATTGCCATGAAAATGGACGGGATTGCCGATTTGATCGATGACTTGCACGGTCACGAGCCAACCATCCGCTTGTGGATCCGCGTCCCAAGAAGCCAGGCGAGCCTGCATCGCCGACCAAGCGGGGCGAGCATTTTTCCAGGGGCTCGAATCGCTCGATACTCCGATACTCGTCCCCCCGTTCGTTTCACCCGCCTGCACC
This sequence comes from Pirellulaceae bacterium, assembly GCA_041749395.1. Taxonomy (GTDB): domain Bacteria; phylum Planctomycetota; class Planctomycetia; order Pirellulales; family Pirellulaceae; genus Laterigemmans. The sequence continues at coordinate 110,859 of JBGTBJ010000081.1, read as the reverse complement.
AACGGTGTCGAGTTTCCTAGGCCTAGCCCAATACTGGCTGTCCAAATGCTGGCTGTCCAAATGCTGGCTGTAATCAGGCGGTTGAAAAATGGCATGGGTTGCCTGTGGCGGTGCTTGGACAGATTGTTCACCCGCGTTGTCGGATGAACCGGCGACTGGATGAAAAGCGGGGAGCAAGTTGGGCATTGCTGCAGAGATCGCAAACGATGGACCGGACCGGAGTCTTTCGCGGGCAAACTATAGGAAGTGGCTATGTTTGAGGTGGTTCGCTGCGACAAAAAGCGAAGGTAACCCGTTGTTCGTCCCTAAGGGGATCATCCTGGCTCCACAGTGGAGCAGATGTTGTTTTTTTGCAGGCTCGGTGGCAGGCCAGCCACGCAGGTTGAGATTTGGCAACACGAGATGTTATGTGGCTTGCCATAGGGTCCGATCCACTGTGTGGGGCGGTGGTAGCGATTGCAGGATATGTGCAGCGCAAACCGCACAAGTTCAGCCGAATAACTCTCTGGAAATACCGCTTGCCGTTGCGTGAGCAATCTACCTTTCACTTGGGAAGAATCATGCTGCGCTAGATATCCCTGAGATAGTTCTTCCGGAGATAGAGATATAGCGCAAACAAAACACAATTACGAATCCTAGTGATTGATTTCACTGATTGAGGAGTATTGCAAAGGTGAGTACACCATCCATCCGACGCGGATTTACATTGATTGAAATGGTGGTCGTGGTCCTAATTCTGGGGATTGTCGCAGCGGTTGCTGTGCCCCGGATGTTTAGCACGGCGGATACCGCTGGTGAAAATGCTACGCGGCAGCAGTTGGCGCTCCTAAGGACTTCGGTCGAGCTCTATCGGAGCACCAATGGCAGTTATCCGCCGGGATCCAACCTATCCACCGAGTTACAGCCCTTTCTTCGCGGCCCATTTCCCTCGCCACAATTGGGGACTGTGCGTGCTTTGTCGGGAGTCCTAATTGATGCCGACTCGAATACGACCACTGCGGCTGTTGCGGCCTCTTCGCCGGGCACGAACGGATGGGTTTACAAGCCAGTCAACGGTGACATTAAATTGAATCTTGCCTCCGGAACGGGCTCGGATTGGTGATCCCATGAACGGTGCAAAAATACTTGTAGCCGAGGACGATCCGGTTTTCCGCAGGGTGATTGTTTTTACCCTGGAGCGGCACGGCTTTGTGGTTGCGGCGGCCAACAATGGCATGATCGCTTGGGAACTAGCTCAGGCTCATGACTTTGACGGCTTGGTAACCGATCATCAGATGCCCGGTCTAACGGGAATCGAATTGTTAGAGCGGCTACGCAGCACTTCAAAGTTCACCGACAAGCCGATCGTCTTGTGCACTGCCAAGGGATTGGAATTGGATACGAGTTTCCTGATCGAACGCTATGGCCTGGCCAGCGTACTGCACAAACCGTTTAGTCCACAGCGGCTAGCCAGTTTGTTGCTTGAGCAAACGACTCCAGCCGGAGCTGCGCAGTGAAATCGACCCGGGGGGGAATGTCAAGCGATTCTGGTCAGGCGGATTGACGATGCATCTGGGACTTGTGTTTCTGGTGCTGATTGTTTTGACGATTGGACTTAGTCGTTGGCATAGCTTGGCTGGCGGCTCTGTGGGCGCATCGGGTCAATCGATTCCCTGGGTTATTGTGCTCGTCGCACTGTTGTGCGGCGGTGGATTTTGTTTGCATGCCGTTCATATTCCCGGTCGCATCGCGGAAGAGCTTCAGCGAGTTGGTGGAGATGCGCGTCGTTCGCGTGAGCTTCGTCCCATGGTAGGGCGCGGAGGGATTGTCGAAGTTTGGAACACGCTGATCGAACAAGCTCAGCCAAACAATTCTGCACCACCTGGCAACAACGTTGCCTCGACTGTTGACATGCAAGTCGCCCTGATGGCCCGCGCCATGCGCAGCGTCAGTGCTGGGATTGCCGTAACGGATGAACGGTTTTGCATTCAAGCTGCCAATGGGCCGCTTGCGGCATTGTTCAATATCGAAGCAACTCAATTGCTGCGCGACCGAAATATCCTAGAAGTTCTTAGCGAATTGACTGTCACGTCGCCCAATCCGAAGGAATCGATTGCCGCGATCGAACGATTGGCAGGCGGCGGCCGTGCGATCACCGTCCGCATGGTCTGCGGGGCGAGTTCGGTTGTCGCGTCAGCAGCAGCAGCACCAGATTCCGCCGGCCCATGTGAAACCGTACTGAGAATCAGCCGGACTAGGCTCACCGGGCGTGACAGCGATGAACCTGGTTACGCTTGGCTCCTGCAAGACATCACTCAGCAGTCGCTGGCTGCAGAGGCTCGCGATAAGTTCTTACAAACGGCGACTCATGAACTACGTACTCCGCTAGCCAATCTGCGGGCCTACGCAGAGGCGCTCAGCATTGAGTCGGGTGTCAGTCTGGAAGAACAAAAAGAGTTCTGCAACATCATTACCGATGAAACACTGCGGCTCAGTCGACTGGTCGATCACCTCTTGACGGTTGGTCAGATGGAAGCTGGTTCGCTCGTCATCCAGCAGCACTCGCTCGATCCCGCGAGGATTCTCGAAGAGGCGATCGAGAACACGCGACCTCAAATCATTGCAGCAGGTCTGACCTTGGATACCGATATTTCTCCTAAGCTACGGAAGATCCGCGGTGACAAGGATAAATTACAAGCGGTCCTGGTCAATTTGATCGGCAACGCGGGGAAATACACACTGGCTGGCGGAAGCGTTCGGATCAGCGCTAGCTTAAGAGGCGAATCACTCGAAGTGAAAGTTGCCGATACGGGGATTGGAATTGGGCCTGAAGATATCGGCAAGGTCTTTGACAAGTTCTATCGAGTCCAGAATGATGCTGTTCAGAATCAAACTGGAAACGGGCTGGGACTCGCTTTCGCGCGAGAAGTTGCTCGACTGCATCATGGAGATATAGTCTTGGAAAGTCAGTTGGGTGAGGGCTCCGTGTTTACGCTCACTCTACCCGCACCTGACGAACCAACGGTGTCGCAATGCTAAAGATTGAACGGCAGGGCAGTGTCGATGTGATGCGTGTTAAAGGCCCCTTAAGAAGCGAGCTACTGCAAGATACGAAAAACGCCGCCAAGTTACTCATTCGTAACGGTTGGCCGTCGATTGTTTTAGATCTCAGCCAAACGCTGTTATTGTCTGGAGAAGCGCTCGAATGGCTGCTGGATTTTGACCGCCAATGTGCCGAGCGCGGTGGATCGTTTTATTTGGCTGAGCCTTCCGAACTCTGTTCTGAGTCGCTGCGCATCACGGGTGTCGGCAAGTCCTTGCAGTTGTATTCGGATGTATCGACAGCGGTAGGGAGGTTTGCCACGTGAGTACTGCAGCACCATCGCATCTGCCCCCGCTCAAGGCACGCACTGCAAAACCACTGGCCATCACCAATGGTGGTCGTTTAGGCGAGCGTTTGCTCCATGCGGGTTTGGTTAGCTCAGAGAATCTCGATGTGGCCTTGCAGGAGCAGAGTCGCAGAGGAGTGCGGTTGGGCGAGGCGTTGCACGACTTGGGATTAGTCGACGAGAACCATCTGTTGCCATTGCTCGCTGAGCAGTTGGGTGTCGATTGGGTGCGGATTCGCGACGGACTTGTCGATCCGGATACGGTGAGATTACTGCCACGCAGTGTTGCCACTGAATTGTCGGCACTGATTCTATTTCGAGTCGGCAATGAATTAACCGTCGCAATTGCGGATCCGAGCGATCTTGATGCGAATGATCGAATTGGGCGGATCACTGGTTGTCGTGTACGTCCCGTTCTGGCGCTACGCAGCAATCTCCAGCGGATGATTCAAAGGTGCTACGAAGACGACTTCTCCGTTGACGAAATGACGGCGGATATCGATGTCGATACGATGCAGCTTGAGTCGGAAGCGATTGAGATTGATTTTCGCGGTATCGAATCGCTGGCTGATGGCAGTCCTGTTATCAATTTGGTGAACTACGCGATCATTCAAGCGGTTCGCCAGGGAGCTAGCGATATCCATATTGAGCCTGGAGCAAAGCACACTTCTATTCGGTTTCGTGTGGATGGATTGTTGCGTGAAGTGATGCGTCCGCGGCGAGAATTGCACGCGGCAATCGTGTCGCGTGTCAAGGTGATGGCCAAACTGGATATTGCAGAGCACCGCATTCCACAAGACGGTCGTATTCACGTTCGCTTGGAACACCGCGAGATTGACTTGCGTGTGAGCACGCTGCCAACCGTATTAGGGCAAAAAGTTGTCTTGCGAGTCCTTGATCGCGCCAATATTACTTTCGATTTGAATGCCTTGGGAATTCCTGACGGTTCGCTCAAAACGATTCGACAAATGTTATCCCGAACCAATGGGTTGATACTCGTCACGGGTCCTACGGGCAGCGGGAAAACGACAACGCTCTATTCGGCCATCGAATTGATAAAAGGTATTCACTCAAATATTGTCACGGTCGAAGACCCCGTCGAATATCAACTTGGTTTAATCAATCAAGTACCGGCAGGTCGAGAGACGGGCCTGACGTTTGCGGGCGCGTTGCGGAGCATCCTCCGGCAAGACCCTGATGTCATTTTGGTGGGCGAGATTCGCGATGCAGAAACTGCGGAAGTGGCCATTCAAGCCGCGCTGACCGGCCACCTTGTGCTCAGCACACTACACACCAGTGATGCAGCCGGCGCCATCACTCGTCTCAATGATATGGGAGTGGCCCCTTACAAACTTGCCTCGTCGCTGTTGGGTGTTGTTGCCCAGCGACTTGTTCGCACGCTCTGCCCTCATTGTCAGACCACCTATTACCCTCCAGAACAACTGCTCAAGGATCTTTATTACAGCGGTGATTATCGCCGTGCTTTCCAGCGAGGCGCGGGATGTTCGAAGTGTTTTGACACAGGTCATCAAGGTCGTTTGGGGATCTATGAAGTGATGCGCATCACCAGTGAGATGCGGAAAGCTATGTTAGAGCACCAGGGGGTCGATGAGATTCGCGCGCTCCACATGTCACAAGGTGGGACTTCGCTGTTGCGAGAGGGTTTACGTTTGGCGGAAGAAGGCAAGACCAGTTTGGAAGAAGTAGGTCGCGTCGCGATCATTGAGTAATTTCAGGGAATCCAGCAATGACTACAATGACGCCTCCACGAACACCCTCGCACTCCCATAACGAGCAAGATGCCAACGGTTCTCTGTGGGAAGAATTTGACGGGCAAGACGAGAGTGATGAGGACGAGGGCGATGATTTTGAAGGTGGTACTTGGGGCTTCAAACGCCAGATACCAACCACCTCTTTGCTGCTGACGATCAATCAGCTGGCCGTAATGAGCCAAAATGGAATTGATTTGTCTGAAGCAGTGGGCACCGCGGCAAACCATGCAAGTCATCCGATGCTGGGCGAACGCCTGCGATCGATTCATAAACTGATACAGTCAGGTAGTACTCTGTCGGCAGCGATTGCCGCCAATGGAAGCAGTTTCCCAAGATCGATGCCAGCAATGATCGCAGCGGCCGAATCCACGGGGGAAGTTCCGCAGGCCTTGAAGCGGATGAGCCAATTAATGCGTGCCGAATTACAGCTTCGCAGTACGGTCATCGGAGCCTTGATCTATCCGGTAGTTTTGATCGTGGTGTCGTTTGCTGTGATGATGGCGATGCTATTCGGAGTGTTACCACAATTCAGTGAAGTTTTTGGAAATTTGGGACGCCCCATGCCCGCGTCCACTGCAATCCTGTTGGATGCCGGAAAACTCGCTCGGCAATATCTCTGGCCAATTATTGGCGCAATGGCAGCGTTACTAATGTTAGCCGCTTATCTGCGCTCGCATCCCTTAGTGCGGAGTAGTTTGGACCGCTTTTTACTCTACGCGCCAATGGTGCGAAACGCGTATCGCCCCTTAGCAACAGGTCGCATGTTCCGTCTGCTGGGTTCGATGATCGGTGGCGGCGTTCCGTTGTTACAGGCCGTGCAATTAACTCGATATTCCTTGAACAACGGATACTTCGTCGAACTTTTACACAGCGTAGAAGCGGATGTTTTAGCGGGTGAACAAGCGAGCCGAGCTCTTTGCCGAGCTGATTTTCTTCCACCCGAAGCAGCTCAAATGGTTTCCACGGCAGAACGCACGGGGCGACTGGCGGACGTACTATGTGATTGTGGTGAATTCTACGAAGAGCAAGGCGAGAGAGTGCTCCGTCGGATTGTTCACTCACTGGAGCCGATCATCATATTGGTTATGGGAGTGCTGGTGGCAGGAGTGGTGCTATCGATCATGCTGCCGTTGCTGGATATCAGCTCGGTCGCCTAACGAAGCGTTCAGCATGGTTGCGCATAATCGCGACCTACACTTCGTAGGAACACCGTCTACTCCGCAGTATTAACCCACATAATCGTTACTGCCGTTGGATTGTTTATTGGGAATCGTTGTGAGCAATCTTCTGTCACCATCGCTGCCAAGCGCCAAGAGTTGGCTTCAGCCTGCGCGGCGAGGAGTCGTTGGAATCGATGTGGGGATGCACGGCTTAACCACCGTTCATGTATCCGAGAGCAAGAAGGGTTACCGTTGGCATTCCCGTGGTTTATCGCAATATGCTACGACGTTCGTGGATGAAGAGCCGTCGGGAAATAGTGGCGTAACAGCACTCCAGATGCGTCGATGGATTGAGGAAGTTATGCCACGAACCTTGTGCGGGCCGCGCCGCAAAGGAGTGGCTGTGCTGCCGCCGGCTGCAGCCGTGTTGCGTTGGCCCAATGACATCAATGACCCATTGCTCCAAGCGTCGATTCGTTCGGACCTGGGTGCGATGTTGTCCCCGGGTGACTCCATTGAATCATGCAGTTGGCAAATTGGGGCAGGCAATCGCCAGATGATTTATTCTGTGAGCGGTGGCTTAGCCGCGGCGGTTGCCGAGGGAATTTCCCGCTGTGGATACCAGACGCCAAGGATTGATGCGAGGCCTCATGTGATGGCACGCGCATTGTCACTTCACTCCACTGCAGCCCACACGTTGATCGAATGGGGTTGGAGCGACTGCACGATCATGTTCGCCGGTCGGCCTCCTGAAACTACCGACCAAACGGAGTCTGGCAGAATATTTCGTAAACCTGTTTGGTCCAAACCGCTGCTATGTCGTACGCTGCGTGGATGCTCACTGTCGTCTGCTATGAAAATGGTGGGACAAGTCTCAACAGAAGCTGGCGTCTATGCCGAGAGCACTGACCCACAAACACGCACAGCCCCACAAAGACGCACAGCCCCACAAAGACGCACTATAGATCAGAGTAGCGAGACCTTGAGGCCTCTCGTTCAGGCGGCTGCCGAAGAGATACAAAGGACACTGCGGTACGCGCAGAGTCTTGACGGGGCTGACGTTGGTGGTCCGATTGTTTTGTGCGGGCTGGCCGGAAGTACTCCCGTAGTTGCCCAATTACTCTCCGAAGCTTTGGGGCGGCCCGTAGAACGCTGGCGTTGGGATGGGTGTCAGCGTCCACTGGATCACTCGGCTGCTCCCGATGATAGTCTCTTTGCTATTGCCCTGGCTGCGGCGTGTGGAGAGTTCCCATGAACGACCTATCGATTAATTTGTTGCCGCTCAAATATCGCCGCAAAATCGCCATGCTTTCGATCGTGCGGTGTTGGGTGCGTGTTGGTGTCGCGACATTGTTGCTCGTCGTGGTCAGCGCTGGAGTAGCGTTGTTCCATCGCAATCAACAGCACTCTGGCGTTGCTCGCCTGGAGAAACTAGCAGAACCGATTCAATCCCAGATGTTATTGAACGATCAACTAAGCAGCGAGCTGAACGCTGTCCGCAAACGTATTGCACATTTAGGGCAATTGGCACCATCCGATGACGCCTTACAAACCCTGGGCGCGTTTGCACTTGCCACAGCTCATGATGAGTCAAAGGCGATTCGACTCAAATCCATTGCTATACAGCAAGCGAAATTGGGGACGACAGTTCATTCAGGATCGAACATGAAGTCCAGTTCCAGCGCACCAATGTATGCGCTGGTGAGTCTCGTAGCGACTGACGAAGTGCAGCTCAATGAGTGGCTCGGGTTTATTCGCCAGCATGGACGCTTTCGAGATGTTCGCATAGGACGGTCCTTGCAAGACCCCCTGACTGGCGCATGGAATGTCGATATCGAAGCGGATGTCGATGTCGAAAAGGAACTGCAGCTATGACCGCTCGGCAACGCGTTAACCCTCTAGGCCGCATGGAACGCATCGGTGTGCATGTCGCATCAGCGACAGCTATGACTCTTCTTTTAGCTGGCTGCTGGGGGACACTCGTTTTGCCATTGAGGTCCCATCGATTGGAAACGGAGACCGATGAACAGAGGCTAAACCTGATCATCGAAGCAGGGCCGCAAGTTTCGAAACGCCAACAGACAATGGAGCAGGAATTAGCCGCAGACATAGCATCGCTAAAGCAACTTCTAGCGAGTGTCCCGCAATCCCCGAAGCTCGATAGTGTTTTCAAAACTCTTTCGGATGCTGCTCGACAAGCCTCTGTGGAGATTGCCTTTCTACAACCGGCCGGAGTTCGCACAGCACCCCTAGCAGAACTTCAATTTGTTAAGATGCGCGTGAAATGCAGCTATGGCAACCTCTGTCGATTTCTATCTGTCATTCATGATAGCCCACAATACTTATGGGTTCATGGTATTGAATTGAGTAGCGAACGGTCGGCCGATTCGGGCAATGTTGAAGTTCGACAAGCAGAAATTTGGCTAGCACTTCCTCACGCCGCAAAATTGTTGGAATCGCCCGCAAAGGATTTGCGAGGAAATTCCATTGCACAGCAAGTTCGCTAACAGCGAGTGATGACACCATGCGTCCGAAATCGAAGAAACGAAAGCCCAAGAATGAGCGCGGCAAACTGCTCGTTGCTGTAGCGCTGGCGACCGTCTTATGCGGCGTTATTTTCTGGCCCGCTTCAAAAGAGGGTGAGTTGTCTAGCCAAGCGGAGGCCACCTCGAGCGAAGCATCTGCCAGCAGACCAATGCCCAAACGGAGCTTCAGCACACAGGCTAGTAGTGACGCACAGAACGAAATTCCAGCAGTCGCATACAAGGATCTAAAACGACTCGATCACAAGCAGATCGCCACTCTCGATCCATTTCTGATTGAGGCAGAAAACGCGTCGCAGATTACTGGACTTACGAACAGAATTAGCGGCGACTCCCCAGACAGCAGTTCATCAAGCAATGACATGGAGCAGAATCCTCAGGTTCGAGTGAGTGCGGTCTATCAAACAGCCGATGGGGCTATGGCGCTCATTGATGGCAAGTTAGTCCCGGTGAAAGATGCCACTGTGCTAGTTCGTACATTGCGTTCCGGGTTGTAACGATTGTAAGAATTAGTTCAGTCGACCTCCACAAGCGTCCGAAAAACCTCTACAGCGCTCCCATTGGATCGCAACGCTTTCGGTAACTTAGGGACTTGAGGTTGACGAAGTAGGCATGCGATGGAAGCCCTCCATATCGATTTGCCTAGTTCTCGCCTTAGGGGCTATAGGGGGATTAGCCCATGGACAGACGTTGCGATCGGACTCGGTTTCTCCTCAGAATCGAGCTGGTACTGGACTGACCCGCTTGCCAGCTGCGAACCCTACAGCGCTCTATGTTCCTCAAGTGGTCGGGGCACCTCAAGTAATAAGGCAAAATGGAGCAGGGGGGGTTCGGCAGGTGCAAGGGGTCGCGGAGCAAATTCCTGGCCCTGCGATAGCACCCGCATTCGATCCCAATGCGATTCCCAATGCGATTCCCAATGCGGGGCTGCAGCCAACACAGCCAACGCAAGGAATGCGGGGACGCTCCTGGGGTGGTTCCCAAAACGCGTTCCCCTTACCACCACCCAACTTTGTTGTTCCGCCACTCCGCGATCTCTATGACACCACAGATGAGGATTTGAGTGGACAAGGGAACGATCGCGTCAAGCTAGAGTGGGGCGCAACCTCCGCCAACGATCTGGTAACGTTAGATGCCGATAATGCGCCGCTGACCGATATCTTGCGAATGGTCGCCAGAAAACACCAATTAAATTTGGTGGTCGGACCCAACGTCAGCGGTGTGGTGACGTTATCGCTGGAGAATGCTCAGTTGGAAGAGGTGCTCGACGCGATACTCAGTATCACAGGGCATGCCTGGAATCGGCGAGGAAATTTGCTGTATGTGACACGTCTTTCCACCGACCAACCTGTCCAATCATCGCTTCAGGGCCGAATGCTTCGAGTTTTCCCTCTGAATTTTATTTCTGCCGCGGATAGTCAGGCGGTTGTGGCAGGGTTGCTGTCACCGGTGGGGCAGGTCTTTATCAGTGAATCTGATTCCTTAGATCAATCGAAAACGCGAGAGCTGTTGGTGGTTGAGGATATCCCGGCATCGGTTCAGCGGGTCGAGATGTATCTGGCAGAAGTTGATCGGCCGCCATTGCAAGTTCAAATCGAGGCGCATGTTTTACAAGTTGTCTTGGACGATTTGAATCGCCATGGGGTCAATCTAAAACCCATGGCGAAGATTGGCGGAGCGTCACTTACATTGGAATCGCTTGGGTTCGCCAATGTTGATGCAAAATCTGGGATGAAGCTTGCGCTCGACGGAACGGATATCACGGGCCTAGTGGAGTTGATCCAATCGCAAACTAACACACGCACCTTGGCGTCTCCAAAGCTGCTCGTCGCCAATCGTCAAGAGTCCAACATTCAGATTGGCAAGCGACTTAGTTATTTGACAACCACCACAACACAAACCGCCTCCGTCCAATCGGTTCAATTCCTGGATACCGGAGTCGTTCTGTCTGTGACGCCGATCATCAGTGAAGATGGTCAAGTACTGATGTTGATTAAGCCCAAAGTTTCGGGGGGCCAACTCAATGCAGAAACGAGCTTACCGGAAGAAGAATCTACCGAGTTATCAACCACCGTATTGATACCGGATGGGGGTGGCGTGGTGATTGGTGGTTTGATCAAAGAGGAGGACTTTGATCAAGTCAGTGAAGTGCCGTATTTCTGTAAAATTCCAATTCTTGGGCGTCTATTTCGCCGCTCCGAAGTGACGAAGAAGCGAACGGAAATCATCATTGCCTTGGTGGCACATATTATCCCCTCGATCGATCAAATGCGGCAACACGAGTTGAATGAAATCCGCTGCGCCCTCCCACCTTATGCCCAACAAGAGTTGCGTTTCCTGGGACCCGAATCGGTCATGCCGGCCAATCCTCACTTGATTCAATCGCCCATGGTTCCGCCGGCCGATCCATCGTCTGCAGTGATGGAATACCCGGCCTACCAGATTCCGTTGAATCCCTATTGAGTGATGACCTCAGGTTGAGTGGGTTCGGGGAGTTTTAAGGTCGCTGGAAGCGCTGGAAGTACGCGATCTCTCATCTCTTTGTTGGCTAGCCCCGCTCCTTCCAAGAACTTCCAAGACTTGCCTTTATCTGTGGAGACGGCCAAGAGAAAGGACTTACTTTTGAGCAATGCTCGAGGGACGGTCATCTCCAGCGCCGTCGGCAGGACCACGAAAGAGTTGGTCCCTTCGCTGAGCATTGGTCCTGGTTTGCCGACGGTCAACGAAGTGATGACAAATCCATCGGCTTGCATTTTCTGAATAGCGCTGGTGGTTGCCTTGATCGCATTTTCACGCCCACCCATTTCTGTGACTAGCTTTGGATAGGTTGAATCAACCACCTTGGCATAGTCACCTGTGACCGTGGCGTTTGCCAGTTCATTGGCAAGCTTGACTGCGGTTTGTACTTCCTCGCTGACCGCTTCATCAGCGGCGGGACCAGGAACTTTGGTGGGCGTTGGTTCTTGCGCAGGAATCCATGAAGTCATGGAAGTCAACAAAGCAACGGCCAACCAACGGGATCGGAATTTCATTTCAAGGCTCAGAGGTGATAGATGTATTTTGGATCACAGATAACAGCTAGTATTACTTTCGTTTTCGCCGCTTTGACTTTTTCATGCGTGCTAAGCTCTTTGGCTTTTTCGTTCCTTTGGGTTTGGTCCCTTTGGGTTTCCCTGAGACAGGAGCGGAACCGGGTGCTCGCGAAGCATGGCTTTTGACGACTTCAAAAAACAGTTGTCGTTCGCGAAGATCCACCTTGGCGATCCGCACTGTCAGTCGATCGCCAAGTCGGAATTGATTGTCAGCGCGAAAGCCAACGATCATTTGACCACGACGTTCGAATCGATACTTATCGTCAGGAAGGGATGTGATGGAAACAAAGCCATCCACGGGAAGCTTCAGGCATCGCGCGTGAAAGCCGTCGGGAAATACACGGCTGATCACGGCATCCATGGTCTCGCCGACATGCTTTTTCAAATGGTGCAACAGCTTCAGGAGAATCAACTCTCGTTCGGCTTGCTCCGCATTTCGTTCTTGATCGCTGCAGTGATGGCCCTGCTCAATGAGCATCGGTAAGGGATCGTCGGGCGTTTTTTCGTGATCGATGATCTTTTGTACGAGGCGATGGATCGTTAGGTCAGGATAGCGGCGGATAGGGCTGGTGAAGTGGCAGTAGTTCTGCATATTCAACGCATAGTGACCGTCGTCATGCGGCGCGTAGATAGCCTTGTTCATGGCCTTGAGCGCCGCAAAATTTACAGCATTTTCCAGCGGCTTGCCGGCCACAGAGTCAAGCACGGATTGAATTTCAAAACGACTTTGAATCTCGCCCTGATAAATGCCCAAGTCGTTCACAAAGCGACTGAACTGTCGCAATTTACGGCGATCGGGTGATGGGTGGACGCGGCGCAGAAACCGCAGATGAAGGTCGTTGAGCCATGTCGCTACAGCTTGATTGGCGGACAACATGAACTCTTCAATCACTTGGTGGCTCTCAGTGTTAATCACCAAGTAGGCACCCTTTACTTTTCCTGTTTTATCTAATTCCAACTTGGTTTCGGGCATGTCCATCGTGATCGAGCCTCCTTCGACGCGTCGTCGTCGAAGGGTCATGGCCAATTGGTGCATGCGTCCCAGTAGATCACAGATTTCCTGGCCCAATCTTTCAACTTGACCTTCGCGATCGGCTAGAAAGCGATCGACTTGTTCGTAACTTAAACGTTTGTCGGATCGAATAGCACTGTTGTAAACTTCGACCGAGGTGACGGTTCCATCATCCAATAGCTCCATTTCGACCGTCTTGGAAAAACGAACTTGGTCGGGCTGCAGGCTGGCTAGATGATTGCTGATGATTTCGGGCAACATCGGAATGACGCGATCAGGAAGATAGACGCTCGTGGCACGCTGTCTGGCTTCCTGATCGAGGGGACTGTCGGCGGGTACGAAGTGAGTCACATCGGCGATATGTACCCACAATGTCCAGCGCCCCTCGCGCTGCTCTAAGGAGATGGCATCGTCAAAATCGCGGGCGTCAAAGGGATCGATCGTGAGCGTCAATAGTTGAGTCAGATCTTTTCGGCCCGTGATGTCTTTCTCATCAAATTTGTCGGCCTGTTGTCGAGCGGACTCGATGACCGACTCTGGGAAAACATCGGGTAATCCGAACTGCCTCATGATCGTCAGCGTGTCGATGGCAGGATTCTTGCTACTTCCCAGCACCTCTAAGATGACCCCCTCGCCGCCATTCCCTTGTTCGTCAGGAAACTCCACGAGTTCAACGACAATTTTGTCGTCATTTTCCAAAGGCAAGCCACGCACGTCGCCCACCGAGACGGGATTGTCATACGGTGTTCCATCCAGAAAAGCGACGCCACCACCACCCCCACGAGCTTGAAAAGTCGCCGTGAACTGACGCCTGGACCGTTCCAGAATTTTGATGACTACTCCTTCGTAGGCACCGCGTCGAACTTCACTTTTGGACCTCAGCCGAATCTCAACCAAGTCGTCATTGAGTGCGCCAAGGGTTTCTCCCGCAGGCACAAAGATATCTTCGGGCGCTTCGCTGTCGGTATGTCCGGTGTTGGGACGAACGAACCCGAACCCCCCTAATGCGCGGCGAAAATTTCCAATGACGACATTGGCTTCGCCAGCCGCCGCTTGTGGGCTAAGCACCAAATGGTTGCTGGCGTATACCAATTGGCCGCTCAGGACGAGTGCCTTGATCGTCCGTCGCACTTCGCGAAAATCGTCAGGCGGGACCTTCAATTGGTCAGCAATTTGCCGCGGTTTTACGGGGCGATAATCGGGCGCATGGACGAAGCGAACAATGCGATCGGCGAGTTCTTGTGAGATTTCCATAGACACACAATAACTGGCCGACGCAGCTTCGATAAGCATCCCGACATGGAGAGTGACCGAAAAACATCCCCAGCCGTGGAAGGCTGGGGATGGTCTTTACGCTCATTTTTCCGCAATGTCGCGATCAGGTCGCAACAAATAGCCGAACGTGACTATTCGGCCAACAGTTCCACGATCATGTTGTGGAGCGCATGAGCATTCGCTTCGCCCGAGCCGACTTTAATCATCCGAACGATGCCCTTTCTGTCGATCAACACCGCGTGGGGAATACCTGAAACAGCGAATTGCTGGTGCATCTCGCTGTCTTCTGCGGCCATGATCGTGGGGTGTAGCAATTCGTGATGGGTCATAAATTGGTCCAGCATGACAAGTTCCGATGTGTCTGTGGCTTCGTCACCTTCCACTCGAACCGTGCGATTGGTTTCGTCGTTCCATCGATAACCGTATTTGCGCGTCACGCCGACCACTTGAAATCCATGTTCACCAAACTCCGCTTGCCATTCCTTCAGGTGAGGGAAGGTGGCGATGCAGGGCCCGCACCAAACAGCCCAAAAATCAAGCATGACTACTTTGCCAGCTAGTTCTTCAGGTCCCTTTATGTCGCCATGGACCCATGAGCCAGAATCGATGGCCGGGGCAGGGGAGCCCACAAGTTTTGCCAAGATCTTCGCCGACTCAATTCGCTTGGCCAACGCGTCAAGTTGACGGGAGTAATTCGAAACGATTCGCTCGATGGAGGTGTTATCTTTAGGAAGCGATTCGAAGCGAGCCTGTAATTCCCTTAGCAAAGCCTCTGCTCCTTCCGGATTGTCCCGCATCGACTGGCTGATTTTGGCAAGCATAACGGTTGCCAGCTTGGAGACCAACATGACATTATCGGGCGAGGCATCCACACTCTGGTTGAGTAGTTCTTTGGCTTCGCTGAACAGATTTTCTGCTTGTTCTGGTTGGTCGGAGCTGTAGTCGCGGACGGCCAGCATCGTGTCGACGAGAAGCACTTTGGCTTGGTCCGTGTCAGGCTGTGCGTCAACCCAGCGGCGCGCATGTTCAAGGTATTGTGACGCGAGCGCCTTGGCTTCTTCTAGATTGTTTTCTTGGGCCAGCAAGCGAGCCTTCATTAGCGCGGTTTGCACTAAGGGGCTGGACTGTGCACTGTAAGTCTCGGTAGGAATTATTTGGAGGAATGCATTGAGAACTTGGTCGGTATATTCGCTAACCAATTTGGCGCGATTGGTTCGCGGGGCGTAAGCGTTCAGCATGCTTAACGTACCTGCAATGCGGTTGGGTGCATCTTGTTCACCGATCGCGGCTAGGTTGGCGTCCAAGTCGGACTGCAAGACATCCACGGCATCTGCCAACTTGTTGCCTCGTGCATAACCCATGACAATTTGGCGACGCAGATTGCTCGCTTGTTGCAGGTCCAGCGTTGTTGATTCTGCGATTGCTTTTGTTGCATCGGCCAAATCACCGGCTTGAATCATCGTAGTGATTTGCTCGGATTCGCTGTTGCTGCCATCGTCGCTAGCTGTCGCGTCGCTGGGAGGCTGGACTGGAGTCGGTTGATCTTGTGCCCATGTGGGCGATGCCCAAAGACACAACAGCGATGGAGCAAGCCAAAATTTGCGCATGGTTCCCGGCCCTCATTAAATTGCAAGAAAATTCGAAATCGTTCGTTGCGTATCATACACCGAAAATGGTTGCCACATTACCCCGCAATACTCGCTGGCCCAGAGCGATGGCGCGGCTTTCACTCCAGCGGCGGTTCTTGATAAAGGACTCGCTCAAAATGCGAGCCAGGGACCAGCGGTACATGGCGAATTTCGGGGCCACAAATTCCAATTTATAAGCGTCGCTGTAATAGCCAATCTGTTTGGACTGGGGGACCGCTTCGAGACGGGCCGACAAGTCACGATCAATAAAAGTGGGAATGTTGCTGTACCACCAATGTCCGCTGGTGATCACATTCGGAAATATCCAGGCGTAGCTTACGAGTTCCTGGTTGGTCACGCTGGCCAAAACTGAAATGGGGAAGGGGACCTTGGGGAACGTATTGAAGAGCTCGCGGTATTGGATGAGCGAAACGCGGCTATCGTACAAATCACGTCCTTGGTGAACCCCCCCCGGGTACACATTGCGATTCACGCCGATCATGAGATCAAAGGGGAGGGCGTTGGCGTCGCAAAGCTCGGCGAGGGTCCAGAAAATTCGTTGTTGCAAGGCGCGGCGATGTGCTTCGTCGGCCGTGATGCCACCCGCAAGCACCGCTTCGAGCGCCGCTCCCGCCCGTCCGTCACTCACGGGCTGCGGTGTGAAATCGGGTGGCAATGAAATGGCGCAAGCTTTGCCACCATGGGAAATAAAGTGCTGAAAACGTTGTTCCAGAGCGCTTCGCAACGTGCCGAGATCGACCACATCTATGCCGCTGCAGGCGGCCAATCGCGCGCGAACCGCCGGCTGCGTGAGGTGAAAGACGAGGTCATCTGTACGTAGGCAAGGAATGTATCTTCCAGTGTCAAATCCAGTCAGTGCGTCATCAAAATCGTTGGTCAGGAAAACGCTGCTGACGTTACTCTCCCTCAATACAGTGTCTGCCCAATCTGCCTGCGACATCCGGGTTAACGCATTGTCATAGATCGTTTCCCAGTTTCCGAGATGTAGCCGATCGTCCTGCAAACCAAAAAAACGTTGGCAAATGTCGACCAGCCAACTGTACTGGACAGTGTTCTCCATAGTTTCCAGCCAGGCCATGATGCGACCGACACGATCGCGAGGTGTGAAGTCGTCCGATTCAATCGACGTTTGCGGGGCCCCTGCGGAATGTGCGAGTTCTGTGTAATAGTGATAGCCCAAGAGGTCTGCGAGAGTCCGGGAGGCTGGCGAATGGGGATCAATGTGCGTGTGGGGGTCGACTAGGGTAATTTTGGACAGTTCGCCATGGATGGTTTCGCAAAGTGTCTCAGACATGGTGTATTTGCTTTGGTGATCGGAGGAATTGGGAGGCGGAGCGGGCCGGAGGAGCAGAGTTCGTGGGATGGATATTCAACAAAAAGTCTAGGCTTCCTCTGCCAAGATAACGGCTGGCAAGCGAATTGTTCGAGACCACTTGGTGAACGCAAAACACCAATCCGCCCACAATTTTGTTGGGAATCTTCGGCGGGATTCGTTACACTGGGCTTGCTCGGAGCCTTCTTAGTTTGATGCTGTCCTTGTTCGTAGGGTTTTTCATCACTGTATTGACGAGATGGATTCTATGTCTGACGCCAGCCAAGAAAACGCCGACGAATTCGCAGAACGCATGTTACGACGTACTCGGGTTACTGAGTCTCGTAATGCTTCTCCTGTGACCCAGGCAGCAATCACCATGCTAATGTTGGCAGCCACTCTCGCGGCCGCTCGTTTCTTGGTCCCGACTATAATTGAAGAGTCTCGCTTCGCTTGGCGACGAGGTCAATTGCGAGCGGACTATGAAAGTAGTGGCGAGGGGCTAAAGAATGTCGGATTGGACGCCCTTTCAACGGCTTACCAAATGGTCACTCAACGTGTGGGGGCAAGCGTCGTTCATATCGAAGTGACTCGCTCGTCTTTTTCGCACGATGACGACATGAATTTGATCCATCAAGGCCAGATTCCCTATTCGGGCAGCAGCGATCAAGGGAGTGGAGTGATTATTGATAAAGACGGGTATGTATTGACGAATCACCATGTAATCGCAGACGGCGATCGGATAACCGTTGGGTTGAGCGATGGTCGACGAGTTGCGGCGGTGGTAGTCGGTAGTGATCCGCTAACCGATTTAGCGTTGATAAAAATTCAAGCCAGCGACTTGATACCGATTGAATGGGGAGATAGTGATGAAACGGAGGTGGGAACTCCCGTTTGGGCTGTTGGTAGCCCCTTCGGTTTGGATCGCACGGTGACCTTCGGAATCCTCAGTGGTAAAAACCGCGCTGCCAAAGCGGGCACCAGCTATCAAGATTTTATGCAGAGTGACGTAGCCGTTAATCCGGGTAATAGCGGCGGCCCATTGGTGGATGGCCGCGGCAGATTGGTTGGCATTAACACGGCAATCGTGGGAGATACGTACCGCGGAGTCAGTTTTTCGATTCCCAGCAATGTCGCTTTTCGAGTGGCCAATCGGTTAAGAGAGAAAGGGCGGTTTGATCGCGGCTGGTTGGGGGTCGAGTTAGCCGAAGTGCCAGACGATTTGGTGGAGGGGAAGGATTTGCGTAAGCGAGGTGCATTGGTCAATCGCTTGACGGACCCAAAGTCCCCCGCAGCAATGGCTGGGCTTAGCAGCGGGGATATCATCGTTCGATTTGATGGCGATGAAGTGGCCGATTTAGGTGCCCTGATGCGCATGGTTGGCAACTGGCCGGCTGGTCAATTTGCCCAACTCGACGTACTGCGGCATGGTCGCCACGAATCGATGTCTGTGGAAATCGGTACTCGCCCCAGCCGATATAATATTCGATAATCATAGTCGCCTTTCGCTCCGCGAAAGTAGCGTCGGTATTCGCTAGATTTTTCGCTTCTTTCGCAGATAGGCTGTGAATTTATTAATCGAAGGCAATCATAGTCGCCTTTCGTTCCGCGAAAGTTCTGAAAAAGCAACCAATACCAACACTACTTTCGCGGAGCGAAAGGCGACTATGACTATGACTATGACTATGTTGTTTGCCCGTCTCTGAGGACTTTTCCTGCATGGTCACATTTGCGTCAAAACATGCAAAATATCTCGGCATGCTACTTTGTTGTGGCGTGTTTTATAGTTCGTTAACGACGGTCAGCCTCGCTCAAGAAGCGATGACCAGTGAAGCCCGCAACGGGCTGATGCGGCAAATGGCCGAAGCGGTCAAAAAGGCGGGCATCGATTACCAAGGTGGCAAGCTCAAGGATGCTGCCCAAGAGCTCGTAGTGGCGATGGATTTTGCCAGTAACGGTTTGCAAGGTGCTGATGAAATCTTGCATGGTAAAGCGGCGCCTTATCTCGATCGGATTGAGCGAGCTCATGCACTGTTGCAGCTTGAAGGTATCGTGTTGCCGCCGTTCGACCGACCGGAGTTTGGGAGTGACTGGAACAATTATGCCGAAGGACTAACGAGCGTCGAGTTACCGCTGACAAGTGCCGCCGGCACGGGCGACAAGGGTGCCATTCCGGGATCGGATACGCCTGCGAAGAGTCGCCGCCCCGCACGGTCCCGACGCCCCATGGAGATGGCTTCGCCCGAAGGACCGTCTGGAATCAGCTTCGTCAATCAGGTTGCCCCAATCTTGGCCAATCACTGCGGACGTTGCCACATTCAAGCGCGCCGAGGCAATCTGACGCTCGAATCCTACGCAGCAATCATGCAAGGTCCGAGTGAAGGCGTCATTGTGTTCGCCGGCGATCCAATTGGTAGTCGCTTGATCGAAACCATCGAGACGGGCGATATGCCAAGGGGTGGAGGAAAAGTCCCTGCGGATCAATTGCAAGTACTCAAAGATTGGGTCACGCAGGGCGCAAAGTTTGATGGACCCGATGCAACGATGCCGCTTGTTTCGCTGGCTAGTGCGGCAGTTCCGGGCAGCAGGACCGTACCGCCAATGGATGCCGACAAGCCGATGGTGGCCACCGGAAAAGAAACCGTGAGTTTTTCAAAGCAAGTGGCACCCTTATTGGTCGCCAATTGTACCGGTTGTCATATCGACGCGATGCAAGTGCGTGGCGGCTTGAATATGGGAACGCTCGCTTCGCTGCTGCGTGGTGGAGATAGTGGTGAAATTGTTGACACGGCGGATGCTATGGGCAGCTTGTTGATTCGCAAACTGCGAGGAGAGGAAGGGGCAAGAATGCCCGCAGGAGGACGGCCACCCTTGGACGACGCATCCATTGAGCTGATTTCTACTTGGATTGCCGAAGGTGCGCTGCTTGACAGTGGCGCTATGGATCAGCCTCTACCTGTACTGGCAAGCGAAGCATGGGCCCGTTATGCGACGGATGACGAGTTGTCGGAACGTCGTCGAGAACTGGCTACCAAGAATTGGATTTTGGGTGCGCCCACGGAGGTCCAAAAGTTGGCTGTGCAATTCGAGAATCAAGACGTCTATGTGGTTGGTGGCGTGCGACAGGCAGAAGCCGAATTGGTTGCTGCAGCCGCTTCGGCAGCACTTTCGAAAGTGCGTTCACAACTTCCTGAAGCGGCTGGAGACAAGAAATCAAAAGGGGCGAGCGCCAATGCATCAAGCTCAGGAATTAAGGGGAAAATTAGCGTGTTCCTCTTTCCACGGCGGTACGACTACAGCGAATTTTCAAAAATGGTAGAGAAGCGTGATGTACCTAGCAGTTGGGATACGCATTGGCGCTATGATGGAGTGGATGCCTACATTTCCATCGTGGTCAATCCGGGCGACGATGCCAAGGTACTGCAAGCGAGACTCGCGGCGCCAATGGCAAGCTTGCTCGTTGCTTCCCGAGGTGCTTCTCCACGTTGGTTTCGCGAAGGACTCGGCCGCGCAATCGCGGTTAAAGCGGGAGGGCGAGACTTTGAGTTAGCAAAGGTTTGGGATGCAGGTCTCCCGGAAGCCCTCCTGTCCATCAAAGACGCCAAGGATCTAATGGAAGAACGATTGCCTCCTGAACAGGCCGATTTGATTGGTTATGGCCTGTGTTCCACTATGTTGGACCGAATGGGCCGGCGACAGCTGGAAGTGCTATTGAATAACTTGGCGGGCGGAGATGACTTTGCCGAACAGTTTCTCTCGGCATTTAAAATGACCCCCGAGGATTTTTTGACTAGCTGGCTCGTCGGAAGTCGTTCGCAGCGCTAGACTCGTAGGCTATCGTAACCGATTGTTTGACGAACCTGCCGCGAGGATTCTCCATGCTCCCCACCTATTCGTATGCCGATATTGCCAAGATGATTGACCACTCATTGTTGAACCCAACGATGACAGTGGACGATTTGAAAACGGGAATTGAATTGGCGCTGGCCTATGACGTGGCCAGTGTCTGTATCATGCCCTATTACCTGAAGCAATGTGCGGAAATGTTGGCCGGGAGCAACGTGCATCCATCCACGACGATAGGCTTTCCACACGGTGGGCACACCACGGCAATCAAGCGAGCCGAAGCGCAGCAGGCGATTGCCGATGGCTGCCATGAACTCGACATGGTGGTCAATATTTCCAAGGTGCGCAGTGGCGACTGGACCTTTGTTCGCAACGATATTGCGGCAGTCATTGAAGTAGCGCACGAGGCGGGTCAAAAAGTCAAAGTGATTTTTGAAAATTGCTATTTGAACGATGATCAAAAGATCAAACTATGCGAGCTTTGCGGCGAGTTAGGTGCCGATTGGGTAAAGACGTCAACTGGTTATGGAACCGGTGGAGCAACGCTTGAGGATCTGCGACTGATGCGTGCCCATTCACCAGCCAACGTTCAGGTTAAAGCGGCTGGTGGTGTGCGAGAACTAGATAAACTCTTGGAAGTCAGGGCGGTTGGTGTTACGCGCATTGGTGCGAGCGCAACCAAAGTAATACTCGACGAATGTCGTCGCCGCTTAGAGTTGCCCGTCATTGATGTAGCTGCCTCACCAGTCACCGGCTACTGAACTTAGTTTTTTGTATAACCGTGTGGATGCGTTTGGTGCCAATTCCACGCGGTGGCGATAATATCTTCGATTTGCGTGTAGTGAGGTGTCCAATCCAACAGTTGATTGGCCAGTCTCGCATCGGCAACTAATTCAGGCGGATCACCAGGGCGCCGGGTTCCCATCACTTCTGGAATCGCATGTCCAGTGATTTGACGACAAGCGTCGATCACTTGGCGTACGCTGTTCCCGCGACCTGTTCCCAAATTGACGCAGATGCCCTGTCCGTCCTGTAAACGATCAAGAGCTTTGAGATGAGCCGCACCCAGGTCGTCCACATGGACATAGTCGCGGATGCAAGTGCCATCGGGTGTTGGGTAATCATCACCAAACACTGTAATTGCCGGCCGCTGACCTAGCGCGACCTGCAGCACAATGGGAATTAGATGGCTCTCAGGATCATGATCTTCGCCGATGGTTCCATCGGGTGATGCGCCGGCCGCATTGAAGTATCGCAGCGCGGCATAGCCCAACCCATACGCATGGGCGTAGTCGGCCATCGCTCGTTCGATAACCAGTTTTGTAAATCCGTAGGGATTGATCGGTTCTTGGCGAGTGTTTTCCGAAATCGGTATGACCGATGGTTCGCCGTAGGTGGCCGTTGTGCTACTGAAGACGAGCCGGCGCACATCGCAGTCTCGCATTGCATCAAGCAACTCTAATGCTGCGATAACATTATTGCGATAGTAAAGGGAAGGTTCGGCAACGGATTCCCCCACCAATGCGAATGCAGCGAAATGCATGACGGCGTCGATGCGGTGTTCCCGCAAAGCGCGGCGCACTCGTACTCCATCAGCAACTTCGCCTTCAATCAGTCGTCCCGGCAAGGCTGCCTGACGATGCCCTCGCGATAGATTGTCGTAGATCCAAACTTCATGTCCCGCTTGTTGAAGTAGCCGACACGCGTGAGAACCGACATAACCGGCACCACCCACAACCAAAATATTCATGCTTCAAACCCGCAAATACAACCCACTAGGAAAAAATACACAACCTGCCATGCCGAGCAACAGAATGCTAACGGTAAGTCGATATTCAACCAAGACTAGCCCGCCAAACAAGACTAGCCCGCGAACTCCCACGGCATCTCCCCATGCGGCCAACAAAACTACAGAAACTGCGCAGCGAGGGGGCTCCACCCGCGGCACCGGCGCGGGAACGCTCCTATGTTGAGGATTTTATCGCTTATTTGCGGGGCGAGTGTCATCTATCGGAAAACACAATAGACGCCTATGGCAATGATTTACGTCGGCTTACCGAGTGGGCTCAGGGGCGTAAGTTTGCCGACTTGCGGATAGTTCAGCTGTCAGAATATGTAGGTTGGTTGCATCGGCAGGACCTAGCACCAGCCAGCGTTGCCCGCAATATCGTGGCAGTTCGTACATTCTTCAAATACCTCCAACTGGAAGGTGTCCTACTCGAGAATCCCGCGGACCTGCTGGCGACGCAGAAGATGTGGGAACGGGTTCCCAAAGTATTGTCGATTCGCCAAGTGGATGCGTTTCTGATGGCTCCGCGAAAGACTGATTCCTATTGGCAGCGCGACCGCGCCATGCTGGAAGTACTTTATGCGACAGGGTGTCGCGCCTCGGAGGTTTGCAATTTGCGGGTTCGCGATATGAGCTTCCCCGAACGCC
Organism: Pirellulaceae bacterium; assembly: GCA_041749395.1. Lineage (GTDB taxonomy): Bacteria > Planctomycetota > Planctomycetia > Pirellulales > Pirellulaceae > Laterigemmans. The sequence continues at coordinate 87,393 of JBGTBJ010000081.1, read as the reverse complement.
AGATTCGTTGTGAGGGGAAGGGAGGCAAGCAGCGAATTGTTCCATTGGGAGGTCGCGCCATTGCAGCGGTTCAACTCTATTATCAAGAACTGCGCCCCCAGCTAGTCGAGGGTCTTACGCATCCGCCGGAACAAGTCTTTCTCAGCCGCACGGGTAAGCGTCTGGATCGAATCCAACTCTGGCGATTAGTCAAACGCTATGCGCGTCGAGCCGGTGTGGATCCCAACATTAGTCCACACACTATGCGACATAGCTTCGCGACCCACTTACTGGCTGGTGGTGCCGATTTGCGTTTGGTGCAGGAAATGCTTGGGCACGCGAGCATTCAAACCACTCAGATTTACACGCATGTCGAGCATTCTCGGCTGATGAAAGTTCATAAGGCGTTTCACCCTCGTGCGTGACCATGACGGTTCTGTCTACGACGATTTACCAATTCCATGCGCCACCGGCCGTGAGTCCTAAGATGGCCAAATCAGCACTAGGATCACTGGCAGTACCCACGCCGCTCCACCATTGCGCCTCGACTCCTAAATTGCATGTCAACGAACCATGAGAGGACTGATGAATGATCCATTTTCCTTCCCAGCGCGTTTCAACAATGGGCAGTAGATCGGGCGTGGAGTCTTGATGCAGTGTTGTGAAGGGAGTGGCCAAGTCTAGATCCTCGGCACCCTGAAGCTCTAGATCCGATTCCGCCATTAACAGCGAGGCGCGTAGTGTGGCAGACATTATGAATCGATCCCAAGCTTGTCTGCGACTGGTCAAGCTGACGGTTGGACCAAGGCCAGATAGCCTTTGATTGAGGTTGGCTTGACCAGCAATAGCATTAGCGACGTTGCGAAGTTCGTATTGAGTTTGATGGTCGAAGGCTGCGTGTCTAAGTCCAGCCGAAGCAAGTAATTCCCAGTGCTTGAGCGTGGCACGCTTGGTAACTTCGATGTCGACCGAATAGAGCTCAAATTGAGATTTTGCCATCAGAGTCTCTGCAGGTACGACGCTGGATAGATCGACGCCGAAGAGTCCTGGATGGGTGACCTCACCAAATCCACTTGCCGGTGGACTTTGCGTGATCCTTTCAGCGTTGTTAGAGAGCATCCACCAGGACGCGCGAAGTCCGATGTCCGACGGCGTCTGATAATCGATGGAAATCCGAGGGGCGGACGAGAATCCATATCGAAACGGGACGGTATTGGAGCGGGTATCGCCATTGAGATTCTCGTCTGTCACCGTCAACGCAGTGTCATGACTAAAGCGAGGCTGAGCGAAAACTGCTTCCGTGGTGAAAGTCCAGCGAGAACCAGATGGAACTCGGTTGCTTGGTTGACCTGAAGATACAAGCTCAGCAGATTCAGGTTCTGCGAGCATTTCTTGGCTAGTCGCGCGACCGAGGCAGGTGCAGCAACTTAATGCCACGATCAAGATTCCCTTGCCGAATGAGCTGCTCCACACATTACGTCTTTGCCTGAATTGCCGCATGAAAATGCCTTTGGTGAATCGGTCAAGCTTTATTGGATGAGTGGATTTAACAGGTGAAACCATTGGGGGCAAAATTCGTCATCGGGCGGGTATGGGGGACCGCTCCATGAGATTTGGTGGTTAGGGTTGTTCCTCTGGATACTTCTGTTCCTAAGGGTTCGGTTAGGTAAAGTTTGACGCTACATCCCTTGACGAAAAAATGGGAACGCGGTCCATTTGAGAAGGTACTTCTTGCGGCAAGGTTGTTAGGTGAAACTGTGGGCATGCTGCATTCGCAGGGGCTCGATTGTGTGCGTTTTTTCGTCATCTTTTTTGCACTGGCAACCTACAACATTCGTTGGGCTGCCGTGTTACAAGAGCGTTTTGGCGATGGAGTGGCTGGACGAATTTTGGCCAGCGGCGGTGCCGTAGGAATCCTGCTGGCAACGGCGGTTGTCTTGTCGTCGATTTACGGAAGATACACCCTGCTGCGACGTTTATTTCAGGACAGCACGTTCGTCGTCGCGATTTTGCTTCCCGGATTTGCTTTGACGAACAGCCTGTTTGGTAGCCAGTGGCTGACAGTTCCGGCAGCCATCTTGATCGGTGGTTTAGCCAGTGGCTGTATCACGCTGGCAATGGGTAGAGAATCCAGCGGTGTTTTTCTTCGTCATTCGGATTCCAGCCTTTTTCCACGCGTCCGAGCTATTGGCTCTTTGGGATACTTGTGTGGTGTAGCACTTGTCCCGCAATTGCAAGGTGCAACTTTTGGGTTCACTGGCGCAACACTAGCCTTGCTGATGGCGATACCGCGTCGTTTGCCTGATACGAACACTCAGCGCTCACGCTTGAAGCTGAACAGTAGTGTTCAAGGTCCATCTACCCATACTGCATCAGGGAGTGGCGGTACGCTTTGGCGACTATGGCCGATCTTGTTGTGCGCGTTCGTATTCCCGAACTGTTCTAAAACATTCGATAGTTTTAACGCTCTGTTATTAGTACCCCGTCCCGATTGGTTGCCATTGTTCAGCATGATGATTGCCCTCGAGATCGCTTTACTCATGGCGGCGAGCACCTCTTTGGGGCGATTGATCCGCAGCCGCTGGGTCATTTTGGCCTCAGCGGGTCTGTGGGTTTGCGGCTATGCCTGTTTGACTTCTGAACGGACGCTTTTTTTAGGAGTCATGTTTGTGGCGGGCAATTGCCTTGCACAGACGTTGATGCAGCTCAAGGTGGGTGATGCCATTCGACACGAAGGAGATACATCGGGGACCGCTCAGTCCGCGTTGCAAGTGATGGTTGCTTTGGGCAACTCGGCTGCTGTTCTACCGATTTACTTTGTTACCGCGAATCAACAACTGACCGTTGGACCAGGTGTTTGGTACACGGGTATGTACATGTCTCTAGCTGTTCTACCCGTGCTGATATTGTGCGTGCTTCGCTTTCCCCAAGGGGAATCACCTGTGGCCGCCCACGAGACCAAGTTGCCGCAGGTGGAAACGTGGCCCGAAGCAGGTCAAGCTGCTTCGAGCGGATAATGGACCAACAGGATTATGGAGATTAACTGCGGTCGATATAGCGATTAACAACCGCTTCCAGCATTTCTTGACGACCGCTAGCGTTGGCAGCAATCTCACCCTTCTCGAGCATATATTTTTCGAGTTCAGCGAGGCCCACTTCGCCATTTTCTATCCGTTTGCCAATACCAGTGTCCCAGCTGGCGTAGCGGGATTCGACGAAACGATCCAGGGCACGATCTTCACGAATTTTTGCTGCGATTTTTAGTCCGCGAGCAAACGCGTCCATGCCACCGATGTGAGCGTAAAACAAATCAATCGGCTCAAAGCTCTCGCGTCGCACCTTGGCATCAAAGTTAACGCCTCCAGAGCCCAATCCGCCATACTTGAGAATGACCAGCATGCTCTGGGTGGTCAGGTAATAATCCGTGGGAAATTGGTCAGTGTCCCATCCCAACAGCAAGTCGCCCGTATTGGCATCGATGCTGCCCAATGCACCCTGCATACCTGCATAGTCCAGCTCGTGCATCATCGTATGCCCTGCCAGCGTGGCGTGGTTGGTTTCGATGTTGAGCTTGAAGTGATCCTTCAAGCCATACGAGCGAAGGAAGTTGAGGCAGGCTGCGGAATCGCTGTCATACTGATGTTTGGTGGGCTCTTTGGGTTTCGGTTCGATAAGGAACTGACCATCAAATCCAATTTGTTTTGCATAGTCGACCGCCATGTGGAGGAATTTCCCCAGATGGTCGAGCTCGCGTTTCATGTCGGTGTTGTAAAGGTTCTGATAACCTTCACGTCCACCCCAAAATACATAATTTTCGCCCCCCAGGTCCTTGGTGATTTCCAGGCATTTCTTCACTTGTGCAGCGCCATAAGCAAAGACGTCTGCATTGCAGCTCGTCGCCGCACCATGCATGAAGCGAGGATTACTGAAGAGATTCGCTGTGCCCCATAGCAGCTTGACGCCACTGCGTTGTTGTTCTTCCTTTAATACCTTGGCCACTGCGTCGAAATTGCGGTGGGACTCCGCCAGAGTCGCGCCTTCTGGCGCAACATCGCGATCATGAAAAGCATAGTAGGGAGCTTGTAGCTTCTCGAAAAGCTCGAAGGCTGCTCTGGCGCGATTGCAGGCGTTTTCTACCGAATCGGTTCCATCGTCCCAGGGACGAATCATGGTTCCTGGTCCAAAAGGATCCGAACCTGTTCCGCGAAACGTATGCCAATAAACGATAGAGAACCGCAAGTGCTCTCGCATTGTCTTTCCCGCCACTAATTCGTTGGGATTGTACCAACGGAAGGCAAGAGGATTATCGCTTTCGGGACCTTCATAGGGAATGACGCCGATATCCGGAAAGGCACTCATGGCAGCTCGCTCTGGTTGATAAGAATGGAATGCGGGGTGTGGGTTGTGGGTTTACGTAAAACCTGAGGAATAGTATCAAACCGCTGGCCCAAACGGGCAACCGGTGGTGCAGCGAATTCTCACTGTGAATTTATGAATCGAAGGCAATCATAGTCGCCTTTCGCTCCGCGAAAGTAGCGTAAAAAGCTTGGAAAACAGCAAAAAGTTGGCTGATCGGGACGCTACTTTCGCGGAGCGAAAGGCGACTATCCGCAGGGAATGGCGACTATCTACTTGGATCGGGTGAAGCGGAGCAACAGCCAGTCTCCCAACGTGGGCCAAAAATGCCCGATTGCGACTAGGGGACGTAAATAGCCAGGCAGCAAAACATCGGTTTGACGCTTTTGGACCATCCGCACAACCCGCTGTGCAACTCGATCCGCCGACAATCCCTTGACTGTGGTTCCGCCTCCAGGTTGCGCGGCCTGCGCAGGAAGATTGGGGTCTCGCACCACGCTTTCCGCATAGCGTGCTCCTGCATCCTGCCGCTTAATGGGACCAGGATTGAGCAACGCCACATGGATGCCATGGGGCTTCCACTCCAGCCGCATTTGCTGAGTCATTCCGGCCAAAGCATGTTTGGCTGCCGGATAGGCACCTAGGTATCGTGCACCGACCTTGGCCGCGAGCGACCCAATATTCACGATCACTCCCTGCGTCTCTTGAAGCCAAGGAAAAGCTGCTTGACTGCAGTATAGTGTTGGGATCACATTCGCCGAGATCACCTCGGTTAAGTGTGCCGCGGATAATTGCTGAATCGTACCGCGATCGCTCGCACCCACATTATTGACCAGTACATCAATACGCCCAAACCGCTGGGCAATTTGTTCCATCGCACCTTGAACTTCATCCTGCAGTTCAAGTTGTGCAGCGATAGTGATGATCGATGCATCGTCCAAACCACATGTTCGCTGAAGGGATGTCTTGGTGTCCTGCAACCGCTGTTCATTGCGCGCCAATAGAGCGATGCGATACCCGGCCTTCGCAAATGCAGCGGCGATGAAAAATCCGAGCCCCGCAGATCCGCCGGTAACGATCGCGACCGGGCGAGCAGCGGAGGGAGAGTTCCTGTCGCTCGGGTTCATTTCATCACCGCCCGAATCTCGTATCCAGATCGCGGAATACGGAGTTGCATGTCGTTGGCATCTGCATCATTGACGATTAATTCCTTATCTGGATCCCAGTGGATTTCTCGCCCTAGCCGGAGCGCAATGTTAGCGAGATGGCACGTGGTGATGGCGCGATGGTGCGAGTAGACATCGCTAATTGGTTGTTTGCGACTGTTCACCGACAAAAAGAAATTTCGCATATGGGCGTGGCTTCCCTGTGGGTATTCCCCTTTGCAGACCTGTTGCAGGATTTCTTCAGGAAGCGGGTCGGCTGCCTCGCTTTCTACCGGTTTACCAGTCAGACTCTGTCGATTGACGAAAATCTGTCCCTTGTCTCCTTCGATCAAAATGCCATTTCGTCCCTTGCTGGTTATCTCCAAGAGGACACCATTGGGAAATTCGCATTCGACAGAAAATTCCGTGGCCGTGTTGTACTGCGTCGCATCGGTGGGCATTCCATGTGCATCGAGCCGCACTGGGTGCACGCTGTGTTGGGGCGTAATGCGAATCGGTCCAGTATCGGATTGTTGAATCGCCCATTGAGCAATATCGACATGGTGCGCACCCCAGTCCGTCATCTTGCCACCACTGTATTCGTACCACCAACGAAACTCGTAGTGACAGCGCGTCGCGGGCCGAAGTTTGTCTTGCTCTAAATAACGGTAATCTGTCAATGGTGCTGGTCCCAGCCAAGCCTCCCAATTCAATTCGGCTGGCGGTTCGACTGCCGGTAGCGTTGGACTGGAAGGGGACCCGTTGATACCACAGACAACTCGCCGAATCGTACCCAGACGACCCGCGTGGCAGAGCGCAACTGCTTTGATGAAACGTTGCTCAAATTCACTCCTCTGCTGAGTCCCTATCTGCAAGACTCGTCCCGTGCGTTCCAGTTCGCCGATGATTTCACGGCCTTCATCGATGGTCAATGTTAGAGGCTTTTCGCAGTAGACATCCTTCCCAGCTCGCATCGCCTCGATCGCAATCTTGGCGTGCCAATGGTCGGGAGTCGCGATCAGGATCACTGCGATATCGGATCGCTGGAGAACGTCGGAGTAGTCCTCGTAACCGTCGGGGACAGTAGGTTGATGTTTGTTGACAAATTGCTGAGCAAACGCCACATGTCGAGAGTCGACATCGCAAACAGCTTTGACGTCGGCGAACTCCATCGCCGCCATTACCACACTTCTCCAGCGGTCCCCAGTACCAATGCAACCAAGGCCCGGTCGCTTTATTTCCGTGTCAGAACTCTTTGAGTCTGGCAGAGGGGTCACGCCGTGCGAGCTTCGAATGTTGTCAGCGGCAGAGAACGAAGTTCCCGACACCACTGCGGCCGCAAGGGTCGCTCGTGAACCAGCGCGGATAAAGTCGCGACGATCAGAGCGGGATGGTGTTGCTTGCTGTTTTTTGGGGGGTGTCATGGACCAGGACCAAAATAGTCGTGAAATTCGAATGTTTTCTGTTTTCCCAACACTACCATTAGTCGCCTGTGTAGGTCTTTAGGGTTGCTCGGTGTTTCCTGTAGGGAGTAGTTCTCCAGCAATCCCTCACTTGCCCTGCTGTCACCAGCCGATAACGTACACTTGGCAGGCGGCCGCGTGAATGCTGCCGCCTGCTAACCCATTTTTCGTCTTTTCACACACAGTAGACCGTGTGCTATGTCGCGACCGACTCCTAAAGAAGCCTTCACAAAAATTGTCTCCACCGTGGGGCCAGCTTGTAACACTATAGAAAAGCTGGTCACACTTATTGAGCACGGAGTCGACATTTTTCGGATCAATAGTGCGCACGGGGATCGTCAATCGCACGAATTGACATTGGCCAATATTCGTGCCGCATCGGCAAAGGTGGGGTGTGCGGTCGGTATCTTGCTCGATTTGGCGGGTCCGAAATTGCGTTTGGGAACCTTGATGACGGAGCCGCTTGTTTGCGAAGTCGGCATGGAGTTGACGTTTGTTCGCGGCATGGAGAGTCAATCGCCAACGGAGTTAACCAGTTCTTATGCCCGCTTGATAGACGAGCTCAAGGTGGGCAATCGGGTGATGCTGGCCGATGGTACTGTCGCTTTGCGGGTAGAGGAGGTTTCCTCCCAGCGGGCTCGCTGTGTGGTAACGGGAGGAGGCGAGATACGAAGTCGCCAGGGGATTAATTTGCCTGGAGTGGCTCTAAGTGTCTCGTCGATGCGACCCCAAGATGTCGACAATGCGATTTGGGGAGCGCGCGAAGGAATCGATTTCATCAGCCTCAGTTTTGTCCGCTCGGCCGAAGATGTTCGTTCGTTGAAGAACTTGTTAACCAGTTATGAGTCGCATGCACTGGTGATTGCCAAGATTGAAAAGCGTGAAGCGCTGGATCAATTGGATGCCATTGTTGAAGCGGCCGACGGGGTAATGGTTGCTCGCGGCGATTTAGGCGTCGAGATTGACGTTGCTGAGACACCTGTGGCTCAAAAGAGAATCATTCGAATTTGCCGGGAGAAATTAAAGCCGGTGATCGTGGCAACACAAATGTTGGAGTCGATGCATCATAGTCGGCGACCCACTCGTGCCGAAGCGAGCGATGTGGCGAATGCGATTCTGGATGGTGCTGATGCGTGTATGTTGAGTGGAGAGACGGCAATTGGTGAATACCCTGTGGATGCGGTGGACACCATGAATCGCATTATGATCCATACCGAGCAGGAGTTATTGCTAGGCGTGCAAGAGCCTCCCAGGGGTCCTTTCACTCGCGTTCATCCAATCACTTCGGCCGTTGCTTATGGTGCCACCATGATTGCCGACGCGATTGATGCCAAGCTGATCGTCATTGCCACTCGAAGTGGTGGGACGGCTTGGGTGAAGAGCAAGCAGCGAAGTCTTATTCCAACACTGGGTGCCAGTGACAGCGAAGACACATTGCGGAGGATGACCTTGTTCTGGGGAATCAAGCCATGTCGCGTTTCGCAGTTGGATGACGGTGACAAATTATTTGATGAGATCAGTCGGTGGGGTTGCCAAAGCGGGTTGGTGCAACCGGGGGATCGGATCGTGTTTGTGACTGGAAATTCCGTGATTCACAATGCACACAATTTGTTGGTGGTTCACTCGGTTGCGGCAGACGCTTGCCATGTGGACGTTCCAGAATTGGCTTGACCAAGTTGTTAGGGGAGCGTAATCTAAAGCGATCCTGGCAGTGGGCGAGAATCCGCTGAGCGTAGAAACCAGGACGAGATATCCGTTTTCGACTCACGTTTTTTCATGAATCCAATTCTGTTGCTACCGCTGCTGCTGCTTCGTCCTCAACAGGGCGACCGGTAGGGGTTTGCAGAAGCGGTTCATGAAAGCCCGCTAAAAACATAACCAACCCCGAGGTTCGGCCCGCCGAGCCTCGGGGTTTTTTCGTATACTCGCCAATCATTGCATCACGAGAGATTGTTTGAAGATGACTGCTCCTAACCAACACAATGACATGGAAAATCACACACCTAAATCCGTGCCCGCCCATTTGGCTACAGATGCCGATCGTCAAATTATCATTTTTGACACCACGTTGCGGGACGGCGAGCAGTCTCCCGGGGCGAGCATGAATCTTGCCGAAAAACTGGAAGTGGCAGCCGCCCTAGTGGACCTTGGGGTGGATGTGATAGAGGCAGGATTCCCGATCGCATCGCCAGGTGATTTCGAAGCAGTACAACGAATTGCGAGTACGATTCGCGGCGCGACCATTTGCGGTTTGGCTCGTTGCAACGACAAGGATATCGATCGAGCTTGGGAAGCGCTAAAGCAGGCTCCTCAGGCGCGCATCCATGTGTTCTTGGCAACCAGCGCGATTCATCGCGAGTTCAAATTGCGGATGTCGACGGACGAGATTATCCAGCGCGCGGTTGCTGGTGTGACACGTGCGGCGAGCTATTGCGATGATATTGAATTTTCTCCAGAAGATGCCTGTCGAACCGAGCATGATTTCCTGTGCCGCGTGGTCGAAGAGGTAATCAATGCGGGCGCAACCACGATCAATATTCCCGACACCGTCGGTTACGCAACACCTCAAGAAGTCTACGATCGCATTCAGATGTTGCGCAATCGAGTTCCCAATATTGATCGCGCGGTAATCAGCACGCATTGTCACGACGACTTGGGTATGGCAGTGGCCAATAGCCTGGCAGCAGTGGCCGCAGGGGCCGGGCAAATTGAGTGCACCATTAATGGAATTGGCGAGCGAGCTGGTAACGCGGCGCTTGAAGAGATCGTGATGGCGATGCGGACGCGTGCGGATTACTATCGATGTCAAACTCGGATTCACACCGAGCGCTTAGTTCCAACAAGCCGTTTGGTCAGCAAGACAACGGGGATCAGCGTGCAACGCAACAAAGCCATTGTGGGACGTAATGCGTTCGCCCATGAGTCGGGCATTCATCAAGATGGGATGCTCAAGGAACGATCAACCTATGAAATCATGTCCCCTGAAGATGTCGGTTTTTCGAAGACCGATTTGGTCCTTGGCAAGCACTCCGGGCGAGCCGCTTTGGCTGACCGGGCTCGTACCCTCGGCTACCAATTGACGGGGGAGCAATTGCAAGAGGTGTTTGATCGGTTCAAAGAATTGGCCGACAAGAAAAAAGAAATTTACGATGGCGATATTGTGGCGCTTGTGCAGCAACAAATCAGCGCCAGTGTTGACGAGGAATGGTCCCTGGTCGATTTTGAATCCACGACATCGCGAACCGGCATGCCACGAGTGAAGCTTTCATTACGACATTTAACCGAGGTATCCAGTGTCGTCATAGAACAAGGAGACGGACCGATCGACGCTGCATTTTGGGCGGTGGAAAAGCTGACCGGTATTGAAGTCGTGTGCAAGCAATATCGCGTCCGCAGCGCCACACTTGGTCGCGATGCAATTGGTGAAGTCGATTTGGAAGTCGAGCATCAAGGTCGTAATTATCGAGGTATTGGAGCGAGCACCAATACGGTCGAATCAACAATCTTAGCGATGCTCAACGCCGTCAATCGAATTATCGCCGACAAAAACTCAGGCGCGCTTGCCGTGCCGCCCGTTAGCGCGAAATCTTCGCCAGCCTAAAATACGGGCAATAGTCGCAAATAGTCGCAAATAGTCGCCTTTCGCTCCGCGAAAGTAGCGTTGGTCTTAGCTGCTTTTTCAGAACTTTCGCGGAGCGAAAGGCGACTATGATTGCCTTCGTATAGGGAAACGTGTCGCGAAATAAGACGCTACTTTCGCGGAGCGAAAGGCGACTATGACCTACTCAAGCTGTGTAGGGTCTGCGATCGATTGTGAGGTGCCGCAGGATCGAACCTGCGGCTGCCTCGCCACTGAGGTACGCACCTTCTACGCGTGGGCTATCGCACCAATCACCACAGGCTGCCAATTGGATGGTTGCATCCCACAGGCAAGGAGAATGGAGCGCTTGCCGCGGTCGCGCGTATCTCCAGCGATGCGCGTCCATATTGGCCACATCGCAGATATGTTCGCCCGTCGCCTCAGAAAATGCATCCAACAATTCTGCTAGCACGTCATCGGAGTGATCTTCCAGGTGTTCTCGACTCCATTCGGGCGTGGCATGCATTACCCAGGTTTCGCCTCGAGGACGAGCCGGTTTTGAGCTATCGCGAGCGATCCAACCCAGGGGACTATCACCCACAAACGCGCCATCGAAAGGGCAGGGTAGGGGGCGCTCTAGTTCAACCAGCACGGCCCAGCAAGGATCCATTTCAATCTCACGCAGTTGTTGGGAGATCGATTCGTGCGCGGGTACGAGTTCACATGCCTGCGGTGGTGGGCAGTTGACAATGACATAATCAAAAGGACCATGGAGGCGCTGTGAGCTGTCGGTCAATTCCCAGCCTCGGTTGCCCCGTTCCGCGCGAGTGATCATGGTCTCGCGTTGGACTTCTAGATCCGCCGCAAGGAACCTTGCTAACGAGTTCATGTTGGGAACAGCTACATAGCGCGTCGCTGAATTCTTTTCCGAAGTTACTGTGCCATTTTGAATGGCAGCTATTTTGCCATCCCAGGCGCGGACGATTCCCATTTCCATCCACGAGCAAACTCGTCGCGCAAAGCGATGGTCTCGAATCGTAAAGTATTGAGCGCCATGATCGAAGAAAACTCCGGACGCCGCACGTCGCGTGGCCAGCCGTCCCCCTACACCACGAGATTTTTCGAATATTGTTACATCCAATCCATGATCATCCAACACTCGCGCCGCTGACAAACCGGCGATGCCTGCGCCGATCACTGCGACACGAGCCCGACTGGCAGTGATCGGGCGGTCGACTCGCTGTAGAACCGCGTCCATCGACAGACGTTGGGCGTGTTCGTCCGAAGGTCGCGGTCGGACATTGCCAAGGATCTGTTGTGCGGGGGAAAATGGTCGATCAAATTGGCCAAAGCACCAAAGCAATCCACCGTAACTGGCAGGGCTCCGCCCATCCAAAGCAAAGCGATGATTGAGGTCCACAATCGTCGCCAAAGCTCGCTGTGGAGAAGCAATCCAAGGTATGACGGTTTTGCCCCAAGTCATTCGCAAATTGTTATGGAGCTCGCCATGCTTAAGCAGACTACGTTGACTAGCATCCCACAGTGCATCTCCACTTTTTGCTCGGGCGAGAGTCTCCCAGGATAGTGATTGTAGTCGTTGATCGGCACTATGATCGGTAAGAGTGTCTCGCGCCCATTCGGGCAGTGCCTCGAAAGTGTCAATGGTGTCGTAACCGTAGAAACAAAAATTGTAGGCTAGCTCTCGCCAAACGATGAGCTCATCAAGAAATTTATCGGCACCAAGTTCGTTTGCTTCACGCGCGATTCTTAGTGGACTGACCATGCCGTAGTTAAGATAGGCGCTCAAGCGACTGCAACCCTGAAGGCTAGTGGCATCGTTGCGATGCGAGGCATATTCCGATAGATGTTGTTGCTTGAATGACTCCCACCTCGCGTAACCAGCTCGAGAACCACCAGGCGTATCGCAAATGGGTGATACGGCGTGGTCAATGTTGCATTGGCCAATCAATTCCGATAAGTCGGCAGTCTGTAGATCGAGTGATTCAAAGGGGAGCGGGCCAGCATAGTACTTGCACGGGACCGTTGATTCCATCCAAGGCAGATCGAGTCTCGCCGCAACGAGTTCATGGATTGCCTGTCGGAATTCAAACGCCCGTGTAAATTGTTTTGGCACCATTCCCATAGGAGCAATGCAAGCGGTATCGACTAAGGCAATTGGTACATCCGTGGCAGCCTTCAAGCGTTCCAGCCATCCGACGATCGGTTCGACAGGCATTTCTTCGGTAACGACAATTGCTGCTTGTTGGGCTAACTTTTTGAGATAGGGCCCGCGGTGCCCTGGGCGTTGTAAATGAAACAGGTACCGGATGCCACGATCAGCCAGCTCGCGTTGAACATCGCGAGCCCCTTGCAGAATGAATGCGTGGTGGCGGTCGCTGGCAAATGGATAATCTTCACCCAGACCCTGATAGACGAGCAGCGGCAAGTCCAATGCGGTAGCAAGGCAAATCGCCACATCCAATGCAGGGTTCTCGTGTGCACGGACCGCATTGTGCATCCAGTACATGACAAAACTGCCCGCGGCGGATGCAACTGAGGGCTCAGGGGCGGACAACAGCTGTGACGCAGCCGAAATGCCATAGGGCGATTCCTCGATCATCCAACGTGTACGTTCAGCGAGCCATGCAGGTAGGCGAAAATCCACGTTTTTCCTCAGCTAGTCCGTAATGTTGCGGTAAGCCGGTTGGGGAACCGTCCGCTCAAATTCCACTACCAACACAGCTTAGCCGGCTGACAACACCCGGAACTTGGTCGCCTGTCCACGTAACTAGTGGCTGGCCACTGGAATCTTAACGACTTTGGGCTGAAAAATCAGCTGGCTTGCGACGGAGCAAGCAAGCAAAAAGGTAATCATGGAGGGACTAAGTAGGCTCGCTTCCGTCACGGAAAAGGTCAATGCATAGAGAAAAATTGCGAAAGCAAAAGTGCAGGCTGGATCCATTTTGTTGGCGCATCGCAATGCCAATCGAAAAAGGATCACAATTAGTCCAATTACCATGATGATCAGACCAAAGATCCCAAGATCGAGTAGACATTCAATGTAGGAGGAGTGGGAGTTCGCGGGGGCCCATTCAATCTCATTGGCTACTTCCATGAAATGCTCGTTCGTCCAAAAGGCGGCGTATCCATGCCCCCACCATGGACTTTGGTCAATATAATCCCACATCAGTTCCCACAGAGGGAGCCGTCCGGTCAAGCTACCTGCCTCTTCAGTCGTTGTATCTCGACGACCCATGTTAAAGAGCTCGGATCCCATCTGCGTCGGGTCAAAGCCTGCGAGCAGCAAGAGAATCAAGCCCATCACGACCAACCAAGATAATGCAAATACGACTCGGAAGTATTTCCACTTATCTGACGCGATGGTGTTGGCAACTGTGAATGCGAGAACAAATCCGGCAAGCGAGGTTCTCGAACGAGTTAAGAGCAGAAACATAAAACCAGCGACCATGATCGGGATCGCAAGTGCTCGAAATGGTCCAGGACGCTGTGAAACGCACCAGGCGGAGAGGCACAAGATCACCATATATCCGGCTTGCGAATTAGGGTGAGTTGTTCCAGCAAAACGATGCTCGCCGCTCCACGGCCGAAATGTGCCTAGAGACAACTCCGTTGCTACGCCCGTAAGCAAATAGGCGGTCATCATGACCATCGTGATTTCAGCAATCACTTGGGGTGAAAAACGCTTGGCCATCCCCATAACAGCAATTCCGAAAAAGGCGAGTACTAGCAGGCGTCGACGCGTCAAATCGGGATCGATCGACCACCAGTAGCTGGCCAGGATATAGCTGACATACACGCCCGCGACGATGGTGAGAGAATCGCAGAGCCGCAGCTGGCGGGGAGACTTTAGCAGCAGGCAGATCATGCCAAATCCAGCCAGCGCAAAGGCGCCTAATTGTCGGCTGCGGTTGCCCCCTTCTGTCCACTCTTCACGAACGTCAGTCTCCGCAACAAAATCAACATAGGTTGAAGTGCGGAGATCTTGTTCAAAGGCAAAAAACGCTACGAATAAAATGATCGACGCAAAAAAGGCAAACACGTCCCAACTCTCGCGCTTTACTTCGCCAGGGATAGCCACTGTTGCCGTATTGGGATTGGATGGATTACTCATCGCTATTGCTGTCATGACACTCAAGCTGCTGGAGACAGCGACGCAGAATAAAGAATCGTGCTAACGCACCAGAACCGAGCGCCACCAGTGTGGCCATAGCAGCTCCGTTGATACCCCAATAGATCACTAATGGAGCACTGACGATTAATGTCAACACCGTAGAAATTACATCTGCCCAGAAGTTGTCTTTGGTGCGTTCCAATACATACAACCCACTACCGCATGCGTAACCAATGGCGTGAATCCATAAGGCGATCGCAAGCAATGCCAGAGTAAGTCGTGTTCCCGCATAATCGGGTCCGTAAACGGTCAACAATATTGGCTCACCAAAGACGATGATAAACAGAGCAAAACCACCCATCATCCAGGCAATGATCGAACCCCATTGAACAATCATTTGCAACATCGCATGTCGTCCCGATTGATGGAATACTTGGGCCGACTTGGGTGTGAGAATATTAAAGACTGCATCGGTGACAACACGAGAAGCACCTACCAGGGTCATGCATGCCGCAAACAACCCCGTTTCGCCAGCGCCTCGGGCAAAAGATAGTATCCAAGGAATCACATAGGGAGCGAAAAAGCCGACGACTTGCGCGGCGACTGCCCAACGGCCAAAACTCCAATTGCGCTTTAAGTCAGCAAGCGTGCGAGATCTTTCGAAGCGAAGACGCTGTCGGGCAGTGAGCAACCAGCCAATCGATGCGAAGCCGCAAGCGACTGCAATCACGGAGTAAACACGTGGTACCGTCAATTGCTCGGTAGAAGCGAGCCAATAGAGGCCAATCAATTGCGTGCTAGCGACACAAAAATCAATTGCCAATGCGTTGAAAAATCTCAGCCGAGCAAATGACAACTGTCGAAATAATTCTCGTAGTGATATTAATGGCAAAGTGATTGCCAGCATGAACAAAACAGGTCTTAACCCGACGGGCATCCAAATTTGCGCAGGGAGCAAGCCGATCCCAACCAGTGAGATCGAAATAAAGATGGTCAAGGCAAAGTGTTGCGCGAGAGAACTTCCCGCATAGCCGGCTAACGATTCATCGTCATGCCGATGGCAGTACACTTTGAACGGCGCGGTGATCAGGCTCTCTTGTATTCCTCGCGCGAAGAAAACAATACTCATGGCTAAGAAATACAACCCCAGCATCTCTGTGGAATAACGACCGATGAGAATGCTGGTTGCAAAACCAAGACCACTCACCACGCACTGATCCGCCAACGCGATTGCGCTGGTTGCCAATACGGAACGCATTCGCTCCCATCGATTCAGTCGTAAACGTTGGAGCAAAAGAGCCATTGTCCCGCAAAAGTTAAAGTGAGTGGAAAGAGAGTGTTTTTGGAGTAGGAGAAGTGCGAGTGCTAAGCACGCTTTAGAAGATGGGGCTAGGTAAAATTCTGCGACCCATGTTTTTAAATGCACCGTACCAACCGTCTAATTTGGCGGCCAATGTGCGTCCTGTATCTCGATTGGTGACCGGGATCCGTCCCCAGGAAAAGCGATGGTCTGTTTCGGGACGAATAATGCGAGTGTCGGTTGTTAGAGCGCACGTAAATCCTTGCCGCTTCACAATCGTGGACATTTCCGGTGTGCAGTAACCACCTCGCGAGCATCCATAAGGAAACGCGAAGGGAATATCCTCCAAACCCCAGCGCGACTTGAGGAATTCGGCCGATTGAACTAGATCCGCTTCAAAGTCATCCAGTCGAAGACGGAAATCTTGATGAGTATGGGTGTGACTACCCAAGGTGATCAGCGGATCGGCGGCTAGGATATCGCATTCCTCCAGCGTTAACGCTTCGTAACTAACTTCTGGCACACCAGCGAGTCCTGCACCCGACCAGTCATCTTGTGGCATCTTTCCTTTTTGGTCGAGAAATGCTGTTGCCAGAAAAACGGTTGCCGGGATGCCTAGCGATCGCAGTATCGGTAAGGCTTCGGACATCATGCATCGATATCCATCATCAAATGTCACTGCGAACACTTGGCGGGGAATGATTTGATCGTTCTGAAAGCATCGAATGATGTCTTGCAAGTGCCACGGTTCAAAACCACGTCGCAGCAAATACCGCAATTGTTTTTCAAATATCTGCGGAACGACATTCCAAGTTGGAGGTTGAAAGCCAGGGACTTCGTTGCAGACACGATGGTACATGAGAAGTCCAAAGCCGGTTCTCCCACAATGTCCACCCATGACCGACATGGGGATGGTGGCCCGGAGCGCGACCCAATGGCCAAGCAGCTTTAATTGTTCGAATTGGCCAAAGGACATCGTAAAAGCATCAGCCCGAAATTTCAGTGGATTCAGAATTCGGATTTGCTGAAACGCTTCCGTCTTGATTCGCTTCGATGGTGAATCGCTTTCGCTCTCTCCATGCTGCCAACCCTACGGCATTCAGCATGGCCAGAACGCTACCAGCAGCGAAGAGAAGTTTCTTGTTCGGAGTGACCGGTAGCAAGATGAGCGATGGGTCTTGGACAACGCTGACATTCGAAATCTGTTCAGCTCGCAGGGCTTCGTCTATACGAGAGAGCTCTAAGTTTTCCGCATATTCCCGGTGGCTTGCTTGCAATAAATCTACTTGAGTCTGTAGTTCAGCTAATTCAACATCCGAAGCATTCAATTGGCGCAAGGTAATCTGCATCGTATCACGCTGTTCCACAAGAGCTTCTAACTGTGCAAGCACGGAAGCTTCGACAGCTTCATTTTCGATGACCATTAATTCAAGTTCTTGATGGGAACGATTGATCGTCGAAGTTTGCGTCGGGCGTGCCTTGGCTTGCAGGTCGAATATTTTTTGAGCGGAAGCGAGCTGCGCCATGATCCGTTGTCTTTCGGGATGTTCTTCGGAGAATATTCCTTTCGCACGTTCGGCTGCGATCTCCAGGTCATAGAGCTGCGGTCGCATCGTGTCGGTGGCCGGGTCCCCCATCCCAGAGACCTGATCGGTTAGCAATCGCTCAGGAATCTGATCGAGTCGTTTGTTGGAAGCAGCCAGCGAAGCCTTGGTGCCAGAGAGTTTCGCTTCGATATTTCGAATCTCTCTTTCAACCTCGCTAATTTGATCCTGCAAATTTGTTTTGCGCACCTCGATCGAGACGAGGCCCTGAGTGTCTTTGGCCTGTTGCATCTTTTGCCGAGCGAGCACCAGTTGATCGTGCAGTCTGTCGGTTTGTGTGGCAAAAAATGCGTAGTTTTCTTGCGAGCGATTGACGCGTACGTGTAACTCGCGATAAACGTCCAGATAGGTTTCCAGTATTTTTTGGGCCGCGGAAGGCGACTTGGACTCCAATTCCAACATGATGATGCTGGACTTGGCCCCACCGTCCACTTCGAGTGCTTTCGTCAGTTTTTTGACAGCCTGTTCCGCTTCGGGAACAGGGTCGGAGAGTCGCACCAATGCAGCATAATGGCGAACGTTTTCCATGGTGGTATCCATGGCGTCTTCCATCCAAGTCAGCTTGCTATTGGTTGTCGTAACCAACTTGTCATCTGCTGTCTCATTGGGCGGGTCCAAGATGTAGTCGGCTCCAAGCTTCTCGACCACCTTTTCCAAAAGGACACGGCTTTCCAAAATGTCACGAATCGATCGGATCTCAATCTCACGTGAACTCTGTACTGGGACGAATTGCCCTGTTGTTGCCGTAGGGTCCAATGTCACCGATTCACGGCCCATGCGGACGAACAGTTTGGCCTCGGATCGATAGGTTCGAGGGCAAAGTGCAATGCCCACCAATACAATGATCAGCGTGAATGCAAAGGCAAAGAGCGCGGAAATCTTACGTCGGCGTAAAGAGCCGAACAGAAATCCAAGAAGTTGTAAGGAATCCATGCTGCGAGAGTTCGTTCTTGAAAGAGTGAGCTTGGCTGTGTGTTTGTTGAGTAATGAGAATCAGCAATGGCAAGAAAAGCAGGTGCTAACAAGTCCAGGCTAGACAGCGACGTGGAATAGGTCAACGCGCGGGTGGAATACTTTGGAAGTCCGTTCGCCGAAACCTCCCATATATTCCGACGCGGTCCTAACGAAAATCATAATGGTCCTTGAAATTGCTTAGAAACATTGCCGGTTTTCGTAACAAAGTGCGTCCAGGAATTCGACGCATAATCTCCAAAACGCTTCGGCTACCATCTCGCATCATTCGCGCGAGGCCACCGGTGTCCAATGTCCCCTCGGTGATTTCCATGGCATCGGAAGTGATGCTCGATTTGTAAGGCTCGTCACCCTTGCCTAAGTCCATACGTGTACAGCCTTGATTAGCAAAATATTGAGCGCCCCTCATGATCATGATCAAACCGGGGGAGTAGCGACTGAGCGCTGCGTCGTACGCTGGGAACCACCAGTGAACGACTGGACCACTACGCATTCCGAAATGGACTGCAGCGATTCTGTTGCCTGCCCGCAGGGTCATCATCGTCGCTTGGAACTTCTCTGTGCGATGGGCACTGAGCGCGCGAAGCACTTGGATGACCCAGGGATACCGGAAAATGTCCAGCACTCCACTGCGCTGATACTGTTGCGATTTCCAGTGGAGCAGCATCTCCCAAGCTTGAGGATCCAGATCTTCTTCATGGAAGGTGACCGCTCCAATCTCGCGTCCCAGCTTTCTGGTAATCTGACCCACTTTTCGCAATCGCGTAGCCCCAACCGAAAGTCGTTTGGCAAAGTAGGCTTCGTAACCTTGGCTGA
Source organism: Pirellulaceae bacterium (assembly GCA_041749395.1). GTDB lineage: Bacteria > Planctomycetota > Planctomycetia > Pirellulales > Pirellulaceae > Laterigemmans. The sequence continues at coordinate 68,046 of JBGTBJ010000081.1, read as the reverse complement.
GGTCGAGGTAAGGCCCCCTCATTATCTTATGTGCGTATTGCCCGGGAATCATTTGGTCAGCAGGCCAGTGATCAAAGCGAAAGCTCTTTAAGTTACAGCCCTCAAGCAATTCGTTGGCACTGGCTTGTATTTGGCGGCGGCCAATGACGCAGTGAAAGTCGGAGAGCCGACACCCAACCGGTCTGGCTCTGCCCGCTGAATCTCGTTCATGGGGGAACACACCGACGATTTCACCTGCTTCACGCAGGACACCCACATGGGCGTTTCCTCGCACTGTGGCGACGGCTTGGCTAAACTCGGGCCGAAAATACGGATTGGCGAATTCGAACTGGGTATCACAAATTTTTTCCCATGCAGAAAAAACTTCTGCTGGGAGTCGTTCTATGGGATAGGCTTCAATTGCGCACACGTTACAAACCATGGGTTGCTCGCAATACATCCGTAGGGAGCCCCGACGCTTTCATTTTGGTCAAGGGGTCGGATCTACGCTAGTCAACTCGGGGTGACTTCGCTACGAGAATGACACCCGGTCCTAACATCAAATGGAGGACAGGGTGTATTTGTAACGGTTAATTAGGGCATTTTGGCACAATCGTAGGCTTTTCGAATGCCCAGCCTAGAGGAAGGGGTGTCTAGCTTTTCCGTTTTTGATAGATCGCAGTCAGCAGCGATTCGACGTCCTTAAATTTCTTAGTCGTAGTCAATGAATCGTCGATCAATTGCCGCGCGTCGGATTCGGAGTGTCCCAACGCCAAGAGGGCATCGAAGGCATCTCGTGCGACAGTCGATGTTGGTTCATCCGATTGGGTATCACCTGCGCGACCTACCATCAAGGCAAAGCGAGGCATTTTTCGACGCAGCTTTGCGATGATCCGTTCGCTCGTTGCTGGACCAACGCCAGGCAAACTGGAAAGTCCCGTAGCGTCCTGTTCTTCGATCATGATTGCGAGTTCTTTGACGGGGCGGACCATTGCCCTTAGCGCCTTCTTCGTGCCCACTCCATCGACGCTGCAGAAGAGTTCGAAAAACTGCCGTTCGGGGTCTGTCAAGAAACCGATCAATCGAGGAGTGAGGCGTCCGCCTTGCGCGACATTGCCTTCCATAAAATCAATTGTGAACATCCTGACGACTGCTCCAATCTGACTTTGCAATTGCCGCCGCACATAGTCGGGAACAAGCACTTCGTACTCGAAGGGTGGAACGTCAAGAGTGGCCGCTTCTTCATCGAGGGCGAGTAGCTTACCGGTGATCTTAGTAATCAATTTCAAACCGTGGCGAAACGAGAGTAATGGTGTCCGCACAGTGCGATGGCTAAGGCATCGGCAACGTCGGGTGGCTCGGGCAAGGTGGGGAGATTCAGTTGCAATTTAACTGCCAATTGCATTTGGCCTTTAGGGGCTCGTCCATTGCCGGTTAGCAATTTTTTCACCCGTGTTGGTTCGAAGCTTTCAATGGCAATTTGGGCTTGTTGCCCACAGAGACAAATCACACCTCGAGCGTGTCCCATCAAGATTGCTGTGCGGGGGCGATCGTAGTGGGAAAATAACTGTTCGATCGCCATTCGCTCGGGCTGAAGCGACGTGACAATTTCGGTAAGGGCTTGATAGAGCTCGCCTAAACGATGCTCAAGACTTGATTTGGCTTTGGTACGAATGATTCCCGCTTCAATCAGGCGGACTCCGTTTCCGCGAGATTCGATAACACCGTAACCGGTGGTATTGAGACCGGGGTCGATTCCAAGGATGCGAACCATGACAACTCTTCCTCCCTGCGATTGTGTGCAACGGTTCTCTGCGACTGTCATGCGGCGAATGCACTTCCTGGCCGCAATCGCCGGTTAACGCTGTTGTTCCCAAGTCGTGCCATCTTTACCATCGAGCAAGGCAACGCCACACGCAGTCAATCGTTCGCGAATTCCATCGGCCATCGCAAAGTCTTTGTTTGCTCTGGCTTCTTTACGGAGTGCAATAAGCAATTCCATCAGTTGTCCAGCTAACTCAGCTTCGTCGCTGGACGCATTGGCTGACAGGGGCGGACGTTTCACGAACACACCGAGGATGCTGGTCAATTCACGCAACAGTCCGGCGGCGGCGATCAGTGAATCAAATCCCTTGGCATTCTTATCAGACTTGGCCACAAGCCCGCAGGTATCCACGTGGCGATTGAGCGAGCGAAGGATATCGAACAAGACGCTAATTGCGCCACCTGTATTGAAATCATCATCCATCGATTCCAGGTACTTTAGACGGTGCTTTTGCATTTCTTCCAGCAGCGGATCGGTCCCTTTCAACTCGGGGCTCTCGCTCCGTCGGCGAACGATATCCAGGTCGTAGAAGGAGGTTCCGGTGATTTGTTCGAAGCGATCAAAGAACCGATAAAAAGACTCGAGTGAGATACCGGCTTCTTGTAGGCCTTCGTCGCCAAAAACAATGGTTGATCGGTAGTGAGTTCGCAGCAGGAAGAATCGCAAACGTTCTCCAGTATGACGTCGGATAAGATCTGCCAATCCGCCGGCTCCTTTGCTGCGGCTGATTTTTCCTGCCGCTTGTTCTTCGATCGATTCGCCCGCTTCGGCTTGGCCTTCGCGATCGGATCGTCCGCCCACTTTTCCGGCGGTACCCGCTCGCATCAATCCGTTATGGAGCCAGTACTTGACCATCGGAGCGCCATGACAGCAGCTGCTTTGTGCCCGTTCGTTTTCGTGGTGTGGAAAGACGAGATCCAGACCACCGCCGTGAATGTCAAAGGTATCCCCTAAATAATAATGGCTCATCGCAGAGCACTCGATATGCCATCCAGGTCGTCCTTCACCCCAGGGGCTGGTCCAACTGGGTTCACCCGCTTTTGCCGATTTCCACAAGGCAAAATCTCCTGGCGATCGTTTTTTCGCAGCCGCTCCGCCCCCTTCCCCTTGCATTTGATCAAGCGAACGATTGGAGAGTTGGCCATAATTGGGATCGCGCGCCACATCGAAGAAGACGTCTCCTTCGCTAGGATAGGCGTAGCCCTTTTCGATGAGGGTCTCAATAAACCGAATGATGCCATCCATATGATCCGTGGCACGCGGCAAATGATCGATCTGATTGACCCCCAGTTCCTTGAGGTTCGCCAGATAATCGGCCGTCATTTCGACAGCAATCTGGCTCATCGGGATGCCTCGCTCCCGCGATTGACCGATCAATTTGTCATCAACGTCAGTGATATTGACGACCCAAGTCACCGCAAAACCACAGTAGGTCAAATAGCGTTTTACCGTATCAAAAATGACTGGGCCAACCATGTGGCCAATGTGTGCCTCCTTGTAAACCGTTGGTCCGCAGAGATACATGCCCACTTGGTTGCCGCGAAGGGGCACGAAATTTTCTTTTTGTTTCGACAGAGTGTTGTAAACGCGAATTTCAGGCAGATTCGATTCTGCAGCTGCCGAACGGGATGTGACGGGAGCGGTACTCATGATTTGGTGTCTTCCGTGGAGAAATATCTTCCGTGCAGGGTCGTTGATCCGATGCGATGTTTGGGTGTTGGCATCTGATTATAGGAAATCTTGCCACTCTAGGCAGCCGTGGTCTGTTGCCGGAGGCACGGGCCGAAAGCTGTGCCAAAAATCAGCTCCGAAATCGGAACTTGGCTCAATTGGGCGGACGCCACAGCAGGGCCACCGCACGAGCGGAAATAGCTTCCGACCGTCCGATGTGTCCCACCGTTTCACCGGTCTTGCCTTTGACCCCAATTCGCTCCACGGGGACCTCCAGAATCTCGCCAATGCGCTGGCAAATCAGGTCCACTACTGGGGCGATCCGCGGTTGCTGGGCATGGACGACGGTATCGATGTTGACGACCTCCCAACCCGCTTGGCGAACTTGGAAAATGGCCTCGGTGAGAAATTCGGCACTATTTCTGCCGCGGTTCTCTTCGACGTTATCGGGAAACAGTTGGCCGATATCCCCGAGATTGGCTGCCCCTAACAAGGAGTCGACGATAGCGTGAAGCAGCACATCCGCATCGCTATGCCCAATAGCGTGGTAAGGGCACTCAATGTCAATTCCTCCCAGCCTCAAGGGGCCCTTGGGGCCTAAGCGATGCGTATCTTCCCCCAACCCCACTCGTAAGTCGGGTGGGCCGCGAAATTCATTTCTGGGGGGGGTGTCAAGAGTCGTCGGCGGATAAAGATCAGCATCGCTCATGGCTGAATTCCCATGGGTTCGTTGTGGGGGCGCGGTCGCATTGGGAAACGGTCGTGCTGCGAAACGGCTGTCTACTAATCCCATGGATTGGCTTTGTTGGCAAGAGAGCCTCCTAAACGAATCGATACAAGTTCTCTACAATCGCCTGCCGTGGCGCGTTGCCAGCGGAGTTGTCTTCCACTATCGAGCCGGCCAACATGCCGATTATTGAGGTCAAGAATCTCGTCAAGTCCTACCGTGTTTACAAAAAACAGGAAGGTTTGAAAGAGAGCATTCGCGGTCTATTTCGACGCGAATATCGCGAAGTCCAAGCGGTCCGCGGGATTGATTTAACGGTCCAGCAGGGCGAGTTCGTTGCCTTTTTGGGACCAAACGGTGCAGGCAAAACGACTACCCTAAAATTGCTCTCCGGTGTGATCAATCCAACCAGCGGATCCGCTAGCGTAATGGGCTTTACCCCTTGGGAGCGGAGCAACGAATATCGCCGTCGGTTTGCACTTGTCATGGGTCAAAAGAACCAGCTCTGGTGGGATTTGCCAGCCCAAGAATCCTATCGCTTGCATCAACAGATTTACGCTATCGATCCAGGAGACTTTACTCGGTCTTTGGATGAATTAACCGAGTTATTGGAAGTTCGCGATCTACTTGGCCAACCCGTGCGAGAATTGAGCCTGGGTGAACGCATGAAGATGGAGTTAATCGCCGCATTACTTCATAGCCCCGATGTTCTGTTCTTGGACGAACCAACCATTGGCTTGGACGTGATTGCTCAGCACCGCATTCAGCAGTTCCTGCGGTACTACCAAGAGAAGCGCCAGATTACCATCCTGCTGACTAGCCATTATATGAAAGATATCGCCGCGCTCTGTCGGCGCGTCGTCATTATCGCCAGCGGTCAAATTAAATACGACGGTTCGCTTGCAGGGATCATCGATAAATTTTCGGGCAACAAGATTGTTACTCTGCAATTTGCTGCTGGGGACGAACCAACGGATCTTGCTAAAGTTGGCGAGTTGCTCGACACGAATTGGCCAAAGGTCCGCTTGCAAATTCCGCGCGCCGATGTGCCGGCCCGACTGGCCGAAGCGCTGCGAGACTACCACATTGAAGACGTTTCCGTCGAAGATCCGCCACTGGAGAATGTGATCGCCGATTTGTTTTCTCAAGTTGCCAGTGAGGCATCATGAATTCACATGCCGGTGCGACCCTTTCCTGGGCTCAGCGATTGATGATTTGGTGGGTAGTTCTGCGCATTTCACTCGAGGAACGGCTTGTTTACCGGGGTGATTTCGCACTCGGTACACTGATGCGCTTTCTGCCTATCGTGACGCAGATATTTTTGTGGTCTGCCGTGTACGATTCGGTGGCGGTTTCCTCCACAGGCGATAACGTGACGCTGGGTGGTTATGCGTTCGAAGACATGGTTGCTTACTATCTAATCACGATGATCGCTCGTGCCTTCAGTAGTATGCCGGGACTGGCTTCTGGTATTGCCGCTCAAATTCGTCAGGGCGAAATCAAACGCTATTTGATTCAACCAGTGGATCTGATTGGGTTCCTACTATTGCAACGCGTGGCCCATAAGTTGGCCTATTACACCGTCGCGATACTTCCCTTTGGCTTAGTCTTTTTTTTATGCCGTGGATATTTTGTGGAGGGTTGGCCTCCAGCGCCCCAGATGATTGCTTTCTTAGCCTCATTGGTAATGGGATTTCTGATCGGCTTTTTTCTCGAAGCGGCGATCGGCATGATCGGCTTTTGGTTTCTCGAAGTCAGCTCGCTGCTATTTATTTATATGCTGTTTAGCTTTTTTCTCAGCGGACATATGTTTCCTCTCCCCTTATTACCCGATTGGGCAGAGACGATCGTGCAGGTATTGCCTTTAAAGTACTTGGCCTATTTTCCTGCGGCTGTGTTTCTGGGGAAGATACCCGCGGAAGATCTGCCGATGGAAATGGCGATCGAGGCGACTTGGCTAGCGTTTTTTATTGTTGCATGCCGGTTTCTCTACGCGCGGGGAATCCGCCGCTACAGCGGATATGGAGGTTGATCCACCGATGAGCCAAACACCCCTCAAGCAAGTTCAACCGAGCTATTCCAAAGTGTTTTTGACCTTTGCACGCAATAGCTTGATTCGCGATTTGACCTTTCGTACGAACTTCATTGTCCAATGCTTGACGAGCATTTCTTGGACGCTGATGAACCTTGGGTTCTATCTGATCATTTTTCGCTTCACTCAATCCATAGGCGAGAAGTCTGGATGGCATGAAGAAGAGTTCTTTTTGTTTTTGGCCACTACATGGTTGATCAATAGCCTTGTACAAACTTTCTTTATGCCCAACGCTGAAGAATTCAGTGAATTGATTCGCACCGGAGGCCTCGATTTCGCACTCCTCAAGCCGATTGATACGCAATTTTTGATTTCGTTCCGACGCATGGAGTGGAGCAGTCTTTCCAACTTTTTTGTGGGACTGATCATTGCCGTGACGAGCGCTTATCTGCTCGCCTACCGAAAGGTGGATCCCTATACAGTCACGCCATTGTCGGTGGTCTTGTATGTCTTCTATGTGGCCTGCGGTGTGGCCATGATGTATAGCTTGATGATCTGCCTGAGCGCTACAAGCATTTGGCTGGGACGCAACCAGACGCTTTACGACTTTTGGTTTTACATCACTAATTTTAGTCGTTACCCGATGGAGATTTACCAACGGAGTTGGGGCTGGGGATTATGGGGATTCTTTACATTTGCCATTCCAGTTCTGCTGGTCGTGAATATTCCGGCTCGCATTTTGGCCAGCCCGCTCCATCCTCGCGCGTGGTGGGAATGGCCGCTAGCACTCTTTACTATCGGAGCGACGGTGATGAGCGTGGTGGCAAGTCGATGGGTGTTTGTTCGCGCCTTACGCGCATATCGCAGCGCCAGCTCCTGAGCAACAATGCTCCTGAGCAAAACGGCAATTGATTGCAGTGCTGTCCGGCGGTCGTTAACCTGAAAGGGCCCTCCAACGATTCTAGACTCACCCGGATCAGCCCCTGATGAATATTTGCTTTCCTTCTCAGCCTGGACGACAGGTTCCAGCAAATGTATTCCTTTCATTGGTGCTTGGTTGTGTGGGGATGGCGATCGCATCAATGGCCAGTGCTGTCGATTCATTGGTTCTTGAGTCACCAGCGCCCTATCAAGTCATCCAACGCAAAGGGCTCGCGCCCCACACTGGATACGCAATGGTTGAGGTGCACGGTTCGCTGCCCGAATCGCTCGACCTGAATGGGAGAGAGACGCAGTGGGAGTACCGTGTGGTCTCGCTGAGCAACAGCAAAGATATGCAAGTCAACATCAAAGATATGCAAGCTCCTTGGAGACCATTGTCTGCTGTCGTTGACAAGAATCAACTGCAGGCCCAAGTGAAAATTCCCGCCGGTGGATGGTACCGATTCGAGATTCGCGGCAAAGAAGAGAGCAATTCGATGCTCTCCGGCAGTGTCGAGCCAATGGGAGTGGGAGAAGTCTTTGTCGTAGCGGGGCAGTCGTATGCAACGAATTGCAACGACGCAGTGTTAGCAGTTCTGGATCCGCAACAGCGAGTCGTAGCCTTCGATTCGATTACACAACAATGGCGAGTGGCGAACGATCCACAACCGGTCGTAGACGGGAGCGATGGTGGCTCGATATGGCCACCGGTTGGCGATGTATTGGTTAAGGAACTGGGCGTTCCGGTGGCGTTTGTCAATGTCGCTTATGGAGGGACCTCAAGCCAGCAATGGATGCCCAACAATTCCTTACATCAACGGCTTGTCAGCATGGGGCAGGAGATCAAAAGAATTCGCGCTGTGCTTTGGCAACAGGGTGAATCGGATGTAATCGCGAAGACCTCTACTCAAGAATACGTAAGTAATATTTCAGCAATTCGACAAGCGGCGACGGCAGTATGGGGTGTGGATGTGCCATGGCTCCTCGCCAAGTCCACACACCATCCAACCGTCTATCATGATCCCGTCGGCGAAGGGCAGATACGCAGCGGCATCGATTTGCTTTGGGCGAAACCCGGATTCTATCCTGGTCCTGATACGGATGCACTTCAGGGTGAGCATCGTGGTGATGCAAATTCACGTCGACATTTTTCTGCGATAGGGCAACAGTGCGCAGCAGAACTCTGGCTAACTAGTATTCGAAATTTGCTGGAGCCGGGCATTCACTCGATGAACTTGCGAGTCGGAGTTGCGGAAACAGCCATCACTCCGCCCGATGGATTTCCGTTGGCAGGTTACTACTTTGAACGGTTGGCCGACGGCGTATTGGATCCATTGCAGGCGAAAGCCATCGTGCTGCGTGATGACGATTCGTCTGCAGTTTTGGTGGTTTGTGATCTCATCGGAATTGCGACGGACTTGTCCAGCCGAGTCCGCGAGCTAGCGAGTGAAAAAACGGGTATTTCAGCTTCCCATATTGTCATTGCGGCGACCCATACGCATACCGCGCCCGATTACATGAAAGAGCTCTGGCTACGGCTAGGTCAGGAAAATCAGGATCCCATTCGTGCCGCCTATATTGATTCCCTGATCGCTGATCTAGTTGGTGTAATCATCAAGGCAAATGAGGATGCGCGACCCGCAATGTTAGAATCGGGACTCGTCAAGCAAGAGTCCCCTGTGTCATTCAATCGTCGGTTTGTGATGCGTGACGGAAGTGTCAAAACATGGCAGAACTTTGACAATCCTGAAGTTGTTCGCGCCGCGGGACCGATCGATCCCGAGATTTCATTGCTTACGATTCGCGATCCTGCGGGAGATACTCGCGCGGTACTTAGCAATTTTGCTTTGCATCTCGATACCGTGGGTGGTCAAAAATGGAGTGCCGATTATCCGTTCTATATTTCGCAATCGCTCCGCGCTCAACTAGGCGACGATGTGATATCGATTTTCGGCACCGGTTGTTGTGGCGATATCAATCATGCGGATCCCAACAATACCACTCGCAACACGGCTCGTTCCATAGGAACGTCTTTGGCCGGTTCGATGTTGGGAGGTTTGGCAGACCTGCAAGTGTTGCAAGACGATCGCCTCAGCGTTACTTCTCGCACGGTTAACTTACCACTTCAAGATGCGACTGAAGCGGAGGTTCAACGTTCGATTCAGATTTTGTCAGCAGCTCGCAACAAGGAGTCGGTCGATTTCTTTGATCATGTAACAGCTCACAAAAAGATGATGCTGGATCAATTTCGACATGAGGTCCCGATTGCAACGACGAGTGAGCACATTACTTGGGGACTAAGTCGCAAACTAGCCGGGGTTGGGGCAACGATTCCGGTCGATGTAACCGTGATGACGATCGGACAGGATGTTGCCGTAGTTTGTTTGCCAGGTGAAGTGTTTGTCGAACTTGGCTTGGCTATCAAACAGGCCTCTCCCTTTCGGACAACTTTTGTGATTGAGTTGTCGAATGCTGTGGAGACGATTTACATACCCCATAGCGCAGCCTATGCCGGGGGCAGCTATGAGGTAACCAATTCTGCAGTGGCGCCGGGGAGCGGAGAATTGCTCGTCCATGCGGCGGTAGAGTTATTGCGAGAGTGTGCCGCCCGTTAAGAAACAATGTCGCGGCGATTTTGGTGATAATCCCAGATTACATAGCGATCGAGATCTTTCCCGCTGGTAAAGAAGACTCGTCCTTTAGTGCTTTCGGCCAAGCGATAGGCAAAACGTATATCCTCTTCGCTCTGTGACCAGCTGGGAATCAAAAAGATGTTAATCATGATGCCGTCGCGAGCGCAGAGTGCACCTTCCCGCATTGTCGCCAACTCGGTCGCAGGATCGGGCGGATAGAGCATATAGAGCCATGAATCTTCGAAGTGCGCTGTGGGCAATCCATCGGTGATCAAGATGATTTGACGATTCGGCGTGTCGGTATTGGCCAGCTGCCGCCTGGCCATTTGCAACGCGTGTTGGATGTTGGTGAAGTGGGGCGGAATCTGATACTCACTGATCGAATCATCGCTCATGTCGACCTTGAGGCGAACCCAAGGATCGTGGATGGTGACTGGTTTGGGCATCATCTCGAGTAATTCGCCAGGAGATTTTGCTCTGGCGAAAGTCGACATTTCGATGAAACGGAGGAAATCGCCTGGATACTCGGATTGTATAAGTCCTTGTAGTGCCAATGCCATGCGTTTGACGTGCATGTATTGGCCTTCGTATCGCATCGAGCCACTCATGTCCATTAAGACCGCAGTGGCACATCGAGGGTGATTGCGAGTCTTATGAATTTCGATGTCTTCGGTTCGCAATCGCAATGGCAATTCGCCACGCTGGCGTACCAGTGCATTTACGACCGTTTGTGTGAGGTCCATATTGGCTACCGAATCGCCAAATTCATACGATTTGGTTTGTTGCAACTCAACGGCACCTTCGCCGATCACATTCGATGCATGTCGTCCGGAACGAGATGGCTGTAAGCCACTGAAGATTCGTTCCAGCAACTTGCTCTGGAATATTTTGTAAGCCTTGGGTGTGAGTCGATAGCTACCACCCTTTTTGCCAGGGTCACGCTCAATTCCTTGACGCTCAGCTTCTTCGCGAACGAAATTCTCGATAGCGTGTCGCAGTTCTTCCAATTGCTGCATATCGCCCGGTTCTGCGAATTCAGCGAGTGCTTCCATGTCGATTAAACCGATCTGAGCGGTTTTGGCTGCTTCCTCAAGTTGTTTCAGCAGCTCGTCAATCTTCTCGAGCTCGGCTTTAATCTCCAGCGCTTGAGCAACCGTCAGAGATTCGTTGCCAGTAAATGTGTACTTGCTGACCAGTTCTTCAATTTGGTGTTTTTCACCCATCCTCACCATTAAGTTGAGGAGACTTTGCGCATCGGGGCTGTTATCGTCACCGATGCGATACCAAAGTCGTTCGAGTTCAAAAGGTTGTTCTGTGCGAATCGCGCGTTCAAGCTGCTTTTCCCATTGCTTGGGAACCGTTGTTTGTTTGGTCGCCTTGTAAAATCCTTTGCGAGATTTTTTTTCAGCATTGCGAGTCTCATAGGTCTCCAGAATCTTACGCTTTCGTTCTTCGAGCAAAGCCCGCAGCATATCAATGCTGGGACCGAGGCCTTTAATTTGGCTGGGGTCCAATCGCACGGCCCTGGCAAGTTCCTCATCGGTTAACTCGCGATATTTGCCATACATGAGCGCGTGCTCGAAGGCTGGTCCAACTAGATCGGGTGGAGCGGCCGATGGGCTAGGAAATTGTTGTGGATCGTATTTTTGGTACGAATGGACGATCCCTCCAGGACGATATCGATGCGGTTCAGAATTCAATTCGGAGCGTTCATTGGGATCTCGTGATGCGTCCGACATATCTACATTTCCAGCGGTAGTGATTGAGAGCGCGAAATCAAAACTGAGGATCAAGTCTCGTAGTGAACTTTGCCATGTTTGGATGCGCGGCTAATTCGTTCCATGCTATGGAGTCCAGCCAAAACAAATTCAACACACGATGCGCGGACTGCCAAGTTTTCGCTTGCATTCACTTCGAACGCCTTGTCCCAAACAGCAGGGACGTTGGCAAGTCGCTCTGCATATTGGCTGCTGGGCAGCAAGTCACCCACTTCTACGCGAACGCCTCGCCGAAAGACTTCGGCAATTTCACCTAATCCATGCTCTTCTACATACTTTTGAAAGACGACCTTGATCGCCTCTGCAATGATCACATCCAAGACCTGCCGCTCGCTCATTTGATGCGTCCCCATCATGTCGAGCTCCAATTTACCAAGCGAGCTGCTGTAGAGATGTCCGAGGTCGCTGATCCGCGGAACGGCGGGAGATTCTTGGTGGATGACACCACGCTGCCGGGCCGAGGCAACCATGGTGCGGAAGTTGGCCAGTGAGAATCGCGCCGAGACTCCCGAGGCTTGATCGATATAGCGACTCCGGCGAGCCTGCATGGTGACCTCTTCGACGATCTCGTACATGAAGTAGGGGACGGTCACTGGATAGGGGCCAACAAGATGACTGGCCGTTTCCTGTCGCAAGATTTCGATGCCCGCGTCGCGATCAGCCGGATAGTGAGTTTGAATGATCGATCCAATCCGATCTTTCAATTGAGGAATCACTTTGCCCGAGCGATTGTAGGTGCTGGGGTTTGCAGAAAAGAGGACCATCACGTCGATATCAAAGCGGATAGGGAAACCACGAATTTGTACGTCGCGTTCCTCGAGAATATTAAACAAACCGACCTGTACCAAATCGTCCAATTCTGGCAGCTCATTCATCGCGAAAATGCCACGATGCATCCGAGGAATTAGACCGAAGGAGAGCGCCTCCTCGGCGCTCATGCTGACGCCACCAGTGAGCTTGGCTGGGTCAATTTCTCCAATGATGTCGGCAAACTTTGTACCTGGGCTGAGTCGTTCCGTGTAGCGATCCTTGCGATGCCACCAAGCGATGCGAACATCTTGCGGATCAAGCGTTGCGAGAACACGTTTGCCAGCCGAAGTGATGGGATTTTCTGGATCTTCATGAATGGGAATTTCAGCGTGGTCCAGATAGGGAATCCAGGGATCAAGAAAACGAGTAAGCATCCGCATCATGCGACTCTTTGCTTGACCTTTTTCCCCCAGAAATAACATGTCGTGTCCGGCCAGTAGGGCCAAATTGATTTCTGGAATAACGGTATCGTCATAGCCGACGATTCCAGGAAACAACTCTTCACCGGCCGCTAGCATGCGAACGAAATTCTCCTGTATCTCTTGCTTGACCGAACGGGAAACCCAACCTGATTCCCGAAGTTGTCGTAGATTATTGGGTCGATCTTCGAACGCTTCCTGATTCATCACTATCGCCGTGGTGGGTAGATTACAAGAGTGCTCATTGGCACTTCATTGTAGAGGGCTGGTAAGCGGCAGCGCAGGTTTGACCAGAAAAGTTTTAGATGGAATCGGGTTTACCGTCCACGCAACTCGATTCTCGCTACCGTTGGCAATTGCTCGGCTAGGGATCGGGTGACTTGGTCATGCCCTAATGGAATAGAGCTGCTCGTTCGATCGTCTTCGATTATTAAGCGACATGCATTAGGAGATAATGCTGCCAATTGCCAAGCGATTCGATGCGTTCCCGCGGGGAGATCCAAAACGCCTTGCAGACGACCGTCGGTTGTTGCCAATACCAGCGGATTACCGTTAATGGCCAATAGGGTTCCACCCGCGACTAACAAATCCGTAGTCGTTGGACCTTGCAGATCAACACGAATGGTGGTTGGTTGCGCCAGGACAAACACTCCAGCAAAGTGAAGCTGGAAAACGCCCACAGGTCGGCCCAACTGGACGAGTACTTGGTCCATCGCCGTAGGGGGCAGCGCTACGTCGGCAGAGTACGTTAAAAGGACCCCCACGTCTTGCCCGCCCATCGTCATGCGGCCCAGTAGACCTGGCGTGGCCAGCGATACAGGATTTGCATTTTCCACTTGCACCTTGAGGGGTACTAAGTCGCTCGGCAGGCGCTGATCTAAGGCACTGAGTTCTTTTTGCAATTCCAGCAATTCGATCCCGGTGGAGAGGTCGATCGCGCGCTGCAGCAAGTCACGCGCATGCAGCAAAATACTGTCTGAAGCACGTCCGCGTTGGCGAGCTGTAGCATCGCTCCACTTTTGAGCCATGTTTGCCCAATTCTGAGCGTTATTGCTTCCCTTATTGGCTAGCTCTTCGCGAGCAATGGCTGCCAATCGTGCATCGGAACCCGACGCCATCCAGGCTAAGCCATCGTCCCAGCGACGCAGGTTGATACAAAAATGACGAGCGACGGAGGCTGCCACAGAAGGGTTTGATGTAAATGGATCTTGATTGGCGATGGTTTCGGTAAGGGTCGGTGACAATCTTGCCGCCGCCGAAACGGATTCTCGCTGCAGCTTCAATCTCGCACGCAATTCCGTATTGCCAGTTGCCGCGGCTGACAAAGTACCAAGCTTTGCTGCTTCGGCGGCCTGTTCGTAGTTTTCAATGCTCATGGCACGATCGGATGTTTGCAGCGCCCAATGAGTCATCCGTTCATGCTCGGTGAGCGTCGCCGCCTGTTCCGCAGATCCCGCAAGAATCAACAAGGAAAGAGCGATTTCGGTAATTTCGTAATCGGTTCGAATTGTCTCCATGGCTTGTTGGACATCGGTGAAATTTCCCGCCAGCAAGCTATGCTCCGCAAAAGACAGACCGATCACGAAGCGACTGGCCGTTCCTGGCACTGCCTGTTTGTAAGGAGCCCAGAGGTCGTTATCCGGAACTTCGCCGATCGCAGCACCCAACGCAGCTCCTCCGGCATTTTTGTACAGTCGTCGCGCGTCAGCCAGCAGGTCTGCGGACGGCAATGAATAAGGACTAGGGTTGGGTGCTAAAGCGACGTTTCCTATGCCTTCGGTGGGGTCTTTGATTGATGGAGTTGCATCCACTGTCGGCGGTAAACTCACGTCGACAAAGAGGTCCATTGCATCTATTGGACTGCTGTTGGATGGCGATGTGAGGTCATCGAAAATGTCGCTAGGTGCCGTTTCAGTTGGTTTGGAATTGGTCGGAACGAGATCCGATGGTTCCTCAACGGCCAGCGGTTTCTTGACTGGCAGCGGTTCCTCAAAAAGCGGTTTCTCAACTAGCGGTGACTGCTCTCCCGGCTTCTTTGTCGGCTCGCTAGGAACCGCGGGGGGCGTCGGGAGAGTGACCGGGATTTTGGGGTCTAATTTCATCGCGTCCCAAGACTCGACCGCAGTCACGGTTGAGGGGACGGGAGTCGCCAATGCAGTGCCACTTCGGTCGGGAGTCGTAAATAGCAGCGACCCCAGCCAAACTCCAATTGCAGAAACGATGGCGATAGCCAATGCGCCTGTGGCCATCATCCACAGATAGCCAAGCTTGGGCGGCAATTGGTGAACCGCAGTATCGGTTCGCAGGTCGGCGACCAGGGCCAGCATCCAATCTTCGTCGCGTTCAGTTTCGATGGACTGGGAGTTCGGGTCGGTTGAGGAGTCGAGTTCGGAGCCATTCCACCAAACGGTTGTGCGAACCGGAGTTGGCTCGGAACGCAACAATTGAACTCGTTCAGCGAGTTGGTCGCGGCGACGCGGATCGAGCAGGCGATAGACACTGGCCAAAACTAGCGCTAATTCCCGCTCTGCTTTGCCGTGCTGGGGTGTGTCGGTTTGACCCGCCAAATCGGCGGTCATTTTTTTCGCAGCGCGACGAATGACGGAAACTCTGGCTTCTGACAATCCCAGTCCCAGGCGACGGAAATCGTCGGCTCGCAATTGGCCAATGCCATTGCGTTTGCGACGTGACGCGCGTTGGAGAGTTGGGGATTGCATGGCGACTAAGCTAAACGAGTGAGGCGGGCAAGAGGTTGAGGCGTTGACGGAATGACTTTCTAATGATTGCTTGGACGCGGATGGGGGCCATCGGTTCCCGTGGGAACCCCATTCGGTGGTCGATGGTCATCCATGGGGATAATTACCCATGCTTGATACAAATCAAGGATGAAAACTGTCTTCATAGGGTTCGGGTTATTGGAGTTATTCTTGGTCGCACTATGACGACCTAAGTTAAACCCCATAATAACCATCAATGAGTCACAAATCCCCGCATTTTTCGGGTGTAACTCGACGCTGTACAAATGGCGGAACGTCCTAACGGTCGGTAAATACCCCGTATAGGACCTGCAAGGGAATTGCCACAGCGACTAAACCTCCGTGTTTATTTTTCAGAATTTCTACTCGTCGGTAACGCACCCCTCCGTGGCGCTCTTTACTGACTTGATGTACTTATAAAGAGTGCCTCTCGTTGCCTTGAGAGGGGGTGCCTTCCAGAGACTTGCGCGGCGTCCCAATTCTTCGCTGGACACTTCCACATCCAATGAATTGGTCTCCGCATCGATGATAATTTGATCGCCTTGTTGAATCAAGGCAAGGGGGCCTCCCTCCTGAGCTTCAGGTGTAATGTGTCCGACAATGAAGCCGTGGGAGCCACCTGAAAACCGTCCATCAGTTAGCAAGGCCACGTCGGATCCCAGGCCTGCGCCCATAATAGCGCTGGTGGGGGTGAGCATTTCGGGCATGCCGGGGCCGCCTTTGGGTCCTTCGTAGCGGATGACGACAACATCTCCCTTTGCAATTTGGTTTTGTTCGAGCGCGGCGAGCATGAGTTCTTCACTGTCGAAGACTTTTGCAGGTCCTGAGAACCGCAAACCCTCTTTGCCCGTAATCTTAGCTACTGCACCATTGGGCGCAAGTGAACCACGCAAGATGCGAATATGCCCAGTCGCTTTGATGGGATCTTTGACGGAGTGGACAACGGTTTGGCCTGCGGTGAGTCCAGGCAAGTTGGCAAGATTTTCTGCGATAGTTTGGCCTGTCACCGTGAGGCATTCGCCATCCAGGAAGCCCTCTTGCAACAAGTACTTCATTACGGCCGGTGTACCACCCACTTCGTGCAAGTCTTCTTGAACGAATTGGCCGCTTGGTTTGAGATCGGCCAAGAAGGGAACTCGGTCCGACACTTGTTGAAAGTCGTCAATGGTTAGCGGCACATCGACGCTGCGGGCCATGGCGATCAAATGGAGAACCGCGTTCGTGCTGCCACCGAGCGCGATGACGATCACCATTGCGTTTTCAAATGCGCGGCGCGTCATGATGTCGCGCGGTTTGAGATCTTTTTCTAGTAGATTGCGAATGACGGCACCGGCTTGGCGGCACTCGTCGATTTTCTGTGGTGATTCTGCCGGGATGCTGGAGGAATAGGGCAGGGACATGCCGAGCGCTTCAATCGCGCAGGCCATCGTATTTGCCGTATACATCCCGCCGCATGCGCCTGCGCCGGGGATGCTGTGGCGAACAATTTCTTGTCGTTGTTCTTCAGTGATCTGGCCCGATAAGAACTGACCATAGCATTGGAAAGCGCTGACGATGTCCAGTTTGAGACCCGCCGCATGTCCCGCGCGAATCGTGCCGCCGTAGATCATAAATGCTGGGCGATTCAATCGACCCATGGCCATCAAGCAACCGGGCATATTTTTATCGCATCCAGGTAAGGCGACGAGCCCGTCGTACCACTGAGCACCCATAATGGTTTCGATTGAATCAGCGATGAGGTCGCGGCTTTGCAGCGAATAGCTCATCCCATCCGTTCCCATGGAAATGCCATCGGAAACGCCGATCGTATTGAAACGCATGCCGACAAGTCCTGCTTCATGCACACCTCGTTTGACCTCTTTGGCCAAATTCAGCAGGTGCATGTTGCATGTATTTCCTTCATACCAAACGCTGCCAATTCCCACTTGTGCCTTATTCATGTCTTCTGCCGTCATGCCCGTTCCGTAGAGCATGGCCTGAGAAGCGCCTTGACTTTTAGGTTGCGTGATATTGCGGCTAACGCGATTGAGCATGGAATTGGCGATGGGATAGATAATGAGGGTGGGGAAAAATAGTAGTCAGGAGGAAGAGCCCGATTGGGATAACAGAGGCTCGATTCGGCTCGCAGTATAAAGGCGCCTCTGTACTTTCGTTAGAGGTGATATTTGCTCAGCGCCTGTTCAGCAAACAGCTAATAACCGCTCGTCGTGGTGGCGATAGAATAGAGGCTGTCGCTCGCCGTGATAAATAGAATATCGCGATTTGGGCCTCCGAAAGTACAGTTGGCAGTCCAATTTTTCGGTACTGCGATGACCTCTATTTGTTTGCCGCTCTTGTCAAACACGGTCACACCTTTTCCACCGGTTAGGTAAATCCTGCCTTCCTTGTCGATCGTCATGCCGTCGCTGCCCATATCGCAAAATTTCTCGCGGTTGGTGAGGCTTCCATCGGCAGCAATGGAGTACTGGTAGGTCTTCCCGGCGCGAATGTCGGCCACGAAGAGGAGTTTGCGTTCCGCATCGCCAATGATGCCGTTGGGTTGTTCGAGCCCATCGGCAACCAGCGTAACTTCATGGGTATCTGCCGCCAATCGATAAACGGATTGAGCCGGTTGTTCGATTGCGCCTCGTTTCCAGTAAGGACGCTTGTAAAACGGGTCAGTGAAATAGATGTCGCCATTGGAATGAATCCAAAGATCATTGGGGCCATTGAGCAGCTTGCCTGAAAACTCAGCAATCATAACCTGATGAGTTTTATCGGCAGCAATTGCCCACAGTTGGTTCTTTTCATCCGCACATGCCCAGAGTGTTCCATCTTTTCCAAAAAACAGGCCATTGCTACGACCGGATGGTTGCAAAAACGTTGAGAGAGTCCCATCGATGTTCCAAACGTGGATAGCATCATTCGGTTGGTCGGTAAAATAGACGTTTCCTGCATTATCCGTTGTCGGTCCTTCGGTAAAAGAAAACGAATTGGCCAGCAATTGAAGTTTCGCTCCGCTGGCAACAACAGAAGTCGACTGTTCAGCAAGAGGAGCGTCTTGGGCGGGGACGCGCGTCGCAGGCGCCCACGCGATGAAGGGGGCGCAGGCAATGACGATCGTCAAATGGATAGGTTGCAACGAGCTAGCTGTTTGTGAATTCATGGGAAGTTGCTGGCGGCACGGCTGATTTACGGAAGTGTTGTGATGTCGATTGCTTTGAATTTGACGTCGGTTGTTGGGTCATGGCCTTGCAGCATGATCGTACCTGCGTCGGTCCGTTTCCCTCGCCTAGGGTTGGGGTCGGGATCGCGAGAGTCACGCCATTCGCTAACTTGAATGCCGTTAACCCAGGCCGCCATATCGGATCCAGACACAATCAGCATCAGCGAGAACCACTCGTCGGGTTCGGCGGCAATCAGGCGCGCGTCTTGGCGTCGGAAGATGCCGCCCGTTCCGCAATCCGCTGGAAACGACCGATTGCCGTCCTTGGCGTCGTTATTGATTTGACATTCGTATCCATTCATCTCTTCCCCAGGGATGCAGCGAAAGAAGATTCCTGAATTCTGATTCGGCCCATTCGTTTTGGCTTGCGCAAGCAGTGTAAAGTTCGCATAGGTCTGTACCGTTTCTAGCTGCTTCTTGCCACCACGCACATGCAAATTTCCTTCCTCGTCCCAGTCGATGGACCCAGGCATCTCGGGATATTGTTTCCATTGCAAAAGTTCACTCCCGGCTGTTCGCTCTGCAGGTAAGAGCGATTGCATACCAAGCGGGCGAGCGAGCACATTGCGAAAGGTCACTTGTCCTGAGTTATGTTGCAGTGCGATACGGCCTGCAGACAGCGGAGCCGGATCGGTGAAGGTGTAAAGTTCTTTTCCATCTAATTGTATGGAGATGGTGTCGCCATCCACGCGAACGACATACGCATGCCAGGCTGTAGGATCGAGCGGCCCCAGTTCGCTCGGTTCCAACTTGCGTCGTCCCACGAGGCTTCCTGTGGGAAAGGGGTTATCCAGTGGTGCAATGTTGAGCTCGTAACAATCGAGAGCCGGATTTTCGGGGGAGATAGGAGTTCTTAGAAAGATGCCACTGTTTGTCGTGGCATCGGCTTGGTACTCAACCATCAGTTCGAAGTTTTGCCAGGGGAGAGATGTACATAGCAAGCTCTTTTCCCCCGAACTGACTCGGATCGTTTTTTCTTCAACGCGCCAATTGGCCTGTCCAACGGCTTCCCATCCATAAAGTGTGTATCCGTCGAATAGTCGAATCCAGCCAGCGGTCGCTTGTTCAGCCGGTAATCGCATCTCTAGCAGATCGCTGGCGCTGAGCTCAAGAACCGTCTCTACTGAGGAGGTGTCTTTGCCTACGGGCTGTTGGGGCTGAGTAATAGCGTCTGCGTTTTTGTCCGTTGAAGTGATTTCTGGCGTTGATTTTCCACAGCCAGATAAGAGGCATACGGCGATAGCAGTTACGAGCAGACTTCGTTGCGTCGCGGGCATTATGGCTTCGACGATATTGGAGAAAAGATATGTGTCGGGGCAATCAAACAGGAATCTTAAAACGTATTGTACTCAGTTTTGTAGACCTAGTATCCGAATCGCGTAAAGTAGTCTTGCCAGCGTTGGCGTATGAGCTTTTCGTCCTCTTCTGGCAAGCGATGCGTATTGGGTTTGTAACCTTTGTGCGATTTTTCAATCCAGTTTTTTAAAGGCTGTTCGAGTGGTTCGAAGGTACCCAGGTCGAGTTCGCGGTAGATGTGCTGCATGGTGCCGGTTGGATCTTTGACGAGGTCCTCATAGCGAATGTCGATCAGAGACCCGGCAGGGAGTGTCGCACGGGCCAAATGGAAGGATGCATACATTCTTTCCA
This sequence comes from Pirellulaceae bacterium, assembly GCA_041749395.1. GTDB lineage: Bacteria > Planctomycetota > Planctomycetia > Pirellulales > Pirellulaceae > Laterigemmans. The sequence continues at coordinate 47,643 of JBGTBJ010000081.1, read as the reverse complement.
AACAATGCAGCACGTACTCGCGATCGGTAGATTCGAGTGGACGCTGCAGACCTTGCACCTCATCCAGCGATTTCCACAGCCGCATAGTCGACGGAAATAAGTCGCGAGGGTCGCGAGTGATATGCACAAATTTTGCACCTTGGAAATGATCCGCCAGGACGCCGATACGACCCGTGTGCGTGGGGCTTTTCAAGATAAGTCGGCCCGGATGAGCCACAGTGACCGATTTTAAAAACGACTCCATCACCTGCAGCCAGCGTCGCAAGCTGGGTTCATCGACATCCGCAAAATCCAAATATTCCACGTCGGGCGCTTTCTGTCGTGGAAATGCAATGCGGCGATAAGGGGAGGGAAGCCCCAAATTCATCAGAGCAAATTCGTCTTCCTGGGGACGGTCCCATCCGGCGGACACATTGTCCATCGGACGTTTGTTGGGCAAGATCCAATTGAAGAATGTACGAAAGAACCACTCGCTGACTAAGAAATGGTTAGGAGCAAAACACTGAAACGTATTTGGATAGGAATGGCGGGGATCCAACATCATTAGTTCATGCAGCAGCGTAGTGCCACTGCGCCAATGTCCCACAATGAAGATTGGCGGATCGACTAGCCGTGTTTCGTCAATTTTTCGGCCATGTCGCAGACGCTGTAGCCCAGTCAAAATATCATTGACCGGTGTGGCGATACTCAACAGTACCGCCATCGGAATGCGAGAGGGATCAATGCGGAATCGATTTTGCGACAATAATCGCCACCACGTCTTTGTACGCATTCCATGCCAAAAACGGGGGGCATAGAATGGATAGTTGTGGAATTCGGCTTTGTCTGTCGATGTCGATGGTTTAGCGTTGGGCAAAGCAAAACAAGGGGCGGCGCGGTACGGTACGGCGCACGAATGAACTTTCGGCGCGAGTTAACAGCCATCCAACCTAATGAAGCAGTTGTCAATTCGCTACGGTAGCGATCACCAATTCCAACGTTTCGGATATCCTTGTGGGTATGAATCAGCAAGCGAACCACAACCGAGCTGAGCACAATGTGGGCGAGAACCAAACGTTCTCACCTGACGAATCGCCGTTGATTGGGCAAATTCAGGTTTTGGCCCGGCGGCTGCAGCGGCTCGTTTGGTTGCGCTCCATCGCCGAGAGTATTTTTTTGGTGGTCGTTTGTCTGGTAGTAGGGGTTTTGCTGGATTGGTGGTTTAGGCCAGTCCATTGGGCTGGGCGGTTCGCAATCACCACGGTTACCTTTCTGGGAGTCGCCAGTGCGATTGCTTTAGCGTTTCGAAGGCTGAATAGGCAAAGAATTACTCCGTTGGCGGTCGCTAGACGGATCGAAGCCATTCATCCCGGACTAGGGGACCGGATGAGTAGTGCGGTGGCTTTGGAGAGTCACGCTGCGGCAAATGCTCCATCTGACTTGGCGATCGCAGTGATTCGAACAGCCAGCGCCGCACTCCAGCAGGTTGATCCTGCCAAGCAAATCGATCGCGGACCAGCATTTCGCTCGACTGTTTTGGCTTTGGCTGCCTTACTGGTGGGATTACTTTGGATATTTGGGAATCCGCTCGCATCGACGCTGGCGGCCAAGCGACTCATTGCCCCAGTGGGAGAAACCAAGTGGCCGCAACAAAACCACCTACGGCTTGAAAATGTACCAACGGGAGTTTTCTTAGGAGACGATGTAGAAATTTTTGTCAGTGATGCATCGGGCACAATACCTGCCGACACGGAAATTCAATTTCGACTGGCCGATGATTCGCTGCTGGTGCCCCCGCTCCGAATGCATGGAAATCGTGGGGCGGCCATTCTGCAAAACGTTCAGTCCCGGTTTGAGGTGCGTGCGCGAGGTGGCGACGATGATTCACTCGGTTGGTACGCCGTCGAAGTCACGGCGGCACCCCGGTTGGTTGACTATCGAGTGGTGCTGGTGCCTCCCGAGTATTCACAAAGAGAGCCGCTCGAAACGCAGGATACTGAGTTGCAGTTGTTAGCTGGAACGGAGTTGTCGATTTCAGCGACGGTTCGCCCCGCAGTCTCCCAGGCCAAACTCGTTTCCAGCCCATTAGGACGTTCGGATGCAATAGCCGAATGGGACGTTCAAGTGGATGCAACAGGAGCGTTTCTAGTCGTTGATCCCATCGTTCTGACCACTAGTCAATCGCTTCGGTTCGTCTGGAAGGATAAGTCTGGTTTGCCGGGACAAAGTGTGGAGCAATGGAAGATCACAGTAACGCAAGATGCGTTGCCCACCGTAACGCTGTCGGAACCGGCCGTGGACTTGGAAATAGTTCCGGACGGAATGGTCGAACTTGCTGGCGAGGTGATGGATGATCTTGGGTTGGTGGATCGTTGGGTCGAAGTGCGTCAGCTGAATTCGTCGCGTCGTACTCGCGTCGCACAGCAATCATTTGACGGCCAGCCTTTAATAGAGACTTGGCAGTTTACCTTGGACTTGCCATCGCTCACTTTCGCAGGCGAGGGTGACACGCTGGAAGTGTTGGCGGTGGCCATCGATAACGCTGGACAGCGTGGTGAATCGACGACCCGACGTTTGAGGATCATCAGTGATTCGATGTTGACCGAAGCAATGGCGAAACGCGATCGTGAAATCCTGGAGTCCTTGCAAGCGGCGACGCGACAGCAAGAGACAGCATTGGAGCAGACGGATGCAGCGCGGAGCCGATTAGGAGATTCGACCGAGCAGCGCCAAGCGGCCAGCGATCGTATCCGCAGCGCCGAGGCAGCCCAGCGAAACGCTCAATCGCGGTTGACAGAAGGCACGCGTTCCGCGCGTCAAGAGCTAGAAAATGCAATGAGTGCAGCCAAGAACAATCGCCGCGAAGATCCGCATCTTCAAGAGGCGAAAGCCAGACTCGAAGACATTGCCGATCGGGCCATGGCAGCGGCGGAGGAATCGCTGCGCGAGGCAAATCGCCAATGGGCGTCCGACGAGCGTTCTTCCCAAGTTCGCGAAGCGACAGAACAGGCTTTACAGCAAGCACGAGATGCCCAGCAAGAATCGCTCGATCAACTGAATCGCTGGGTTGCCGAATTGCGTCAAGCGGATGCACAGCGCGCGGCAGTGGAAGAATTGACCGACTTGGTTGCTCAGCAAGAGCGACTCGCCGAAGCTACCGCTGCTCTTCCCACGGCCTCCGATCAAGCACAGGAAACAGATCGGTTATCGGCCCGGCAACGAGAATTGGCCCGAAACGCAGAAGGGATGCCCACTAGGCTTCGTGAATTGGCCGCAACCGTTGCCGATCTACAGCCGGTTTTCGCGGCGCGTGCAGAACAGGCCGCGAAAATCTTGGAGCAAGGTGGTGCCGTAGGGGAAGCCGAAGCGAGAGGAGGCGCCATTGATGCGATGCGGCAAGCCGCCGAAGAATTACAGCGAGGGCGAAGTGGGCGAGTGGAGGGGTTGCAGCAACAGGCCCGTAAAGAGCTCGACAACGCGCGCCGTGCGCTGCAGGGTCTAAAGGGAACTCGAGAACAACAAGCCACTGATATAGCCGAGAGTAATGAAAGCGACGACATTACCAAATTGCAGTCTCTGTACACGAAACAGTTAAGTATCAACGAAAGTCTTGCCAGTCAGCAATGGACCGGTCTCTCCGAACTTGAGCTGGCGAATGCACAAGCCGCGGCGCAGGCTGCCAGAGAATTTAGTGGCGCACCCGGTTTTCGAGACGCCATTGAAGATACAGTGGTTGATATGCAAATGGCGGCAGCACTTCTAGCGCGAGCAGGTCGTGAGAGCGAAGCCGAAGAGCCTGCTGCAAATGCTCTGGAGCGTTTGCGAATCATCGTCGAGAGTTTGCAGGATGCAGGGCAAGAGGATGGAGCAAATGGTGAGTTGCCCAACGAATCGACTACCGACAAAAATCCAACCGATCCGAGCGATGACCGACAACAAGCATCTACGATTCCCTTGGCAAGTCTCCGATTGGTACGTTCGACTCAAGAATTCCTGCTGCGTCGCACGGCCGATTTAAAATCGAAAGAGGTTGCTTTGGACGAAGATAGTTCGCAGGGAAGTCAGCGCCGCCCGCAATTGCAAGCGGCAAAACGCCGCTTGGCTGAAGAACAAGCTTCGTTGGTTCAACGCATCGAGCTCTATGCACAAGAGATAATGTCAGCACAAAATTCTGCGACGGCAACCCCAGAGAAGCAACCATGAAATCAAGCGAAACCAAGCGAGACTGCTCGAAACAAGCAAGCAATCGTCGTAGAGGTTTGAAACGCGCCTTACGGAATTTTGCCCTGGTGCATGGAATATTGCTGTTCACTGTTGTCATTGCCGTAGCGACCAACCATGGCCTATGGGCTCGCTACAAAGATGAACCTGTGGAGACGCCTCAGGTCGATGCGGCGCGGAATATTCAGCCACAGAAAGATGGACTGGACGGGTTGTTGGACGGCTTAGAGCTAACCGGAGATCCCGAGGATGGAGTCGATCGGCATGAAATAGTAGAGAGTCCTGCAGCAAACATCGAGGCCGGTGATTCACCTCTGCTGTCTGCTTTTTTGGCCATGAGGAGTGCGAGTGAGCGATTGCGGGAAGGGGACGTCAGCGTGGTGACGCAAGGGGATCAGGGACGAGCAATTCAATTGCTGGATGAGATGATTCGTCAGTCGGAAGGAGAACAGAATTCTCCGTCTCAGCAGGAGACGGGTTCGCAACAGGACTCTGCCCAGCAACAATCGGACCAGCAACAATCGGACCAGCAGTCATCTGACAGTGGCGAGCCAAACGTGTCAGGTGACGAGTCGAATGGTCAAGAGTCGAATGGTCAAGAGTCCTCGGAAGATGGTCCGGCGTCGGACGAGGTCACGGCGCAAAACGAAGGTGAGATGTCGGGTGGAGGGAAAGAGGGTTCACCCGTTACAGCCGGAGATGGAACGGCGAGTCCGCGTCCTTTGGGTGCGCAAGGGATTGGTGTCTGGGGGCATTTGCCAGAAAAGACGCGAGGCTTATTGCGAGCCCAAGTGCCCACGGAATTTCTGCCTCGATATTCGGAACAGATCAGCGAGTATTTTCGAGTTTTAGCGGAGATGAAATCGAATGAATGAGGCAGTTCTTTCGGTCCCGCGACGACGATTTGTGCAGGCATTGCTGGCGGCCAGTAGTTCGGTTGCCTTAGCGGCGAAGCCAAGTCGCCTGTTGGGGCAGGGGAGTGAGAGTCAGGTTGCCGCGCGGAGTTTAGGTGGTTTGGAAGATGCGTCGGTCACGAGCGCTTTGCAGCGAGGCTGGGATTATTTGGCGAGAGTGCAGCAGCCTGACGGACAATTTGCGGGCACCATGGGAGGCAACGTAGCCGTTGTCAGTTTGGCGGGGCTCGCTTGGATCGCGGGTGGAAGTTTGCCGGAACGGGGGCCATTCGGATTGCAAGTACAACGGTGCATTGATTACATCGCTGCATCATGCAATGGAAATGGCTTTATCGTGCGACCAGAAGCTGTACGTCGTGGGCCGATGTATGGACAAGGCTTTGCTACGGTGTTCTTGGCCGAGGTAGCGGGAATGACTCTGCATGCTGAGGTCGATGATAAGCTCCGCGCGGCTGTCGGGCTGATTCTGAAAGCGCAGAATTCTCAAGGCGGATGGCGATACACACCGGAGCCCTTTGAGGCTGATTTATCGGTGACAATTTGTCAGATGATGGCATTGCGCGCCGCTAGGAATGCAGGTGTTAGTGTCCCTGGTGAAGCGGTCAAGGCAGCCGTCGATTATATCCGCAGGTCGCAAAACACCGATGGTGGATTTATGTATCAACTAGAAGGAGGCGAGAGCCGCTTCCCGCTGACCGCCGGGGCCATCGTTGCTCTTCAAAACGCTGGACGCTACGAGGGGAAGGAGTTAGAGCTTGGCTACCAGTTTCTTGAGCGTCGTATGGGTGAAATGATGTCCCCTTCGAATCACAACTATTTTTTCTACGCGCACTATTACGCAGTGCAAGCCATGTGGCAGCGCGGTGGCGAGTCATTTGCTAATTACTTCAAAAGCATTCGCCAGTTGCTATTGGAAATGCAATCGGATGATGGCAGCTGGCTCGATGTGTTAGGCAGGCATTATGGTACGGCAATGGCATGCCTTGTATTGTCCGCTCCACGTAGCCTGTTACCCATTTTTCAACGATGAATCTTTCAACGATGAATCATTGCTCGCCAAGGCAACGGTGCATGGTCCACGCACTTACACGACTCGGCACGTGGCGAATTGCTTTGCTCTGTGGGGTCACCCTCGTCTGGGTCGGCGCTGGGCGGGCTTCTGATTGGTCTGAATTGATCCGATTGAGTGCAGACGCGACGCAGGCTCGCTTGGTAGGTTGGACTTCTGCCGATGCGCTGAAATTCGTGTTACCAGGACAGGCCGATCTGGAACTCGATTTGCAACGAATCGTCCGGTATGGACGAGGAGTCGATGCCAGAAGTGGAGAGGGATTGTTGTTGGTTGATGGATCGTTGTGGTTGGGCCGAATCGAGAGAATGGATGCTCAAGTTTGTCAGCTCAGAGGTGAATACTTTCGGGCGATCGTTCCTCGTGCTTTTGTGCGGGCCGCATTTTGGTCTGCTCTTCCGGTTGACGGAGTGCTGGAGAGATTTCTTGGGACTGCCATGTCCGCAACGGGAACAGAAGATCTATTGGTGCGCTATGATGGAGACGTGATAGGGGGAACCCTAATCCCGCGAGACAAAGCCACCGGCACGATATTTGGTCCGAACAGCGAAATCGCGTTGGATGTTTCAGGGCAGCGGAGAGTGGAACGACGAGAGAGTTTGCGTGGCATCGTTTTCTGCCCCTTGTTGACTCCATTGCATCCTGTGCCCACTGCGCAAATGCCTACCATTGGAATTGATATGGGGTTGCGGGATGGTAGCCGATTGCTGGTTGCATCCGTCGAAGTAAGCGAGTTCGGCATTGCACGGCTCACGACCCTGTGCGGTGCCGAGATCTTTTTCGAGTCCGCTCCCTTGGCGATCGATGCCATTTGTTATTTGGCGAGTCTCGCATTGGATGGCAAGGCTCGCTTGGTTGAAGGTGACGATGGTCTTCGTGGACTGCGCGTAAACCGGATGGAGCCCCTCCGCATTCGCGACGTGCCTTGGGTGGGCGCGGCAACCAGTCGAGTTCCAAGTAAAGGAGGCGTGGACAACGACGTGTACCCTCCGGCGCTCGCGGCAATGGTACGGCCATTCGGTGAGGATAGTAATTGGGTGGGTGAAGCAATTGAGTTACCGATGGGAACGCAATATGTGGTGAAAGTAAAGCAGAGCGATCTAGCGCTCCGTCCCACACGGTTTCGCGGACGCGTAATTATCGAAGCTGATGCGGCGAACCCCACGCCAGCACAGGGGCGAATCAGTTTAGTGGGTTCCGACGGTAAGATCCGATCGACGTGGGAGTCGGAGGCTGTCACGGATAGGGACGCGGAGGGGCAGATCTTCGATTTGGAATTGCAGGACACCGTGGCGATCGTGTTGGAGGGTGTCTCCTCACCTCTGGGGACTGGAGCTCGACGCGTAGTATGGATAGATCCTGTCCTGGTCCAAATGCCTTAGAACGCTGGTTTGTGTTCACGGGGGATGGGGCTACAATCGGCAGCTCACCGGCTAAGCATGCTCGAACCGGCAACCCTCTCTTGGCGTAGTAAGGGTTTGCGGGAGCCAATCATGTTGTCTGGTGAAGCGATTTAGGATTCATTCTTTTCTGGATTGACTGGTCATGTCCGAACCCGCCGACGACGTTTCCCTCCGCGATTTACAGCACAAAATACGTGTGATGTACTTCGATAAAGATCAAGCGCGTGGTGTGGACGGCACATTCATGTGGTTGATGGAGGAGATTGGTGAACTGGCTTCTGCCTTGCGGGGGGACGATCGTGAGAATTTGGCAGAGGAGTTTGCCGACGTATTGGCTTGGCTTGCCACGATAGCGAATGTCGCCGGAGTCGATCTTTCGGATGCTGTGGGCCGCAAATATGGGGGTGGGTGCCCCGGTTGCGGACGGTTGGTTTGTACTTGTCCGAATGAAGAGAAGCCTTGATGAATGGAAATGGGTTTCTCCTCAAAAGAATCTGCAGAAGGATTTGTGTGAGCTTACTGTTTGTCGCAGGGTTACTCTTTGCTGCGAGCTCTCCCGTAAGTGGCGCCGACCTTAACGCAGATTTTGGGTTGGCGGGTCACTTTCGGACTGGACGCTGGGCATCCCTCCGCATTTCAGGCGACGCCATTTTGGAAGCAGGGGTCGGCGGGCTGATTGAAGTGGAGACATTGGATGGCGACGGTGTCCGTTATGTGCAGCGTCATTCGTTAGGGGCCGAGCACGTTGATGCCAAAGAGTGCTGGACTTATTGTCCGGCAGGGCCGGTTAGTTCACCGCTGGAAGTGCGTGTGTTCAAGTCGAATCCAGACACGAATTCGGACGCGAATTCGACCCCATTGGCGAAATGGTCGATGCGTTTGCTCGATGGGAATGTGACCATTGATCGTCCTTGGGTGGTAACTCTTGGCGATACTTTAGGCATAGACCGCATTGGTCAAAGTGAATTGCTGGGTGTGAGTGGTAGCCTCGACGTTTCAGCGATGGTGTCGCCGGAGAAGTTGCCCAACGATGCACTAGGGTATGACGGTGTCGACTTTATCGTGATCAGCGGATCAGCCGTTGAGATGTTGCGATTCCTGAAGCCAAGTCAGCAGCACGCGTTGGAGCAGTGGGTGCGAGGTGGTGGCAAGTTAATGGTCAGTCTTGGCGAGCGGGGACCTGAGATACTGGCGGCATTGCCCTGGTTAAATACCGTCACAACCGCAACAACGGCAGCACCAATCGAACCGCCCGTCGTGTTGCAGATCGAACCCAACGCGGTGGAAACTTATATCATTGCCCGCGAACCGTTGAAGCCTTTTATTGCCACCAAATGGGTTGGCCGCGAAAGCGTTGTCTTGTTAGAAGGCTATAGCGCCAATCGTCAGTCGTTTCCTTTGATCTGGCGAGAAAATTTGGCCTTTGGGGTGATCAGCTTTTTCGCTGGTGGCCTCGATACAGAGCCTTTTGTGGAGTGGAAACAGCGAGACGAGTTTCTTGGGAAGATCTTGCCCGGTTTGATCCCCGACCGACGTCAGCGCGGGGACAGTCGTGGTCGCAGCGAATTGCGATACGGTGAATTAGCTGGGCAGGTGCGAGCGACTTTGGATCGGTTTGATGGGGCCGGACGGGTCCATTTTTCCGTGCTGGCTGCGATGATCTTGGTGTTAGCCGGATTAATTGGGCCGCTTGATTTCTTTGTTGTCAATCGTTGGCTGGGGCGGCCGCTACTCGGCTGGCTGACGTTCCCCCTCACGATTGTGCTGTTTACCGCAGCAATGTTGTTCTGGCGTGGCGCTGAAGTTCAATCGCGAGTGCGGCAAGTCACTGTGGTGGATCTCGATCCAATGTCCAAGAGCGGCAGAGGTTTTTCTTGGGCACAAGTCTTTTCAGGGGCACCGCAAAGATTGGACCTGGACGTCGCGTTGGATTCGCATTTTTCCAAAGCGACAGGGATAGACATAGACATAGACAATGCACAATCGCAAGCAAGCGTTGGACCGTGGGGATTCGCGGGCAACGTCTTCGGCGGAATTGAAGTGGCAGGCGAAGATATTCGGTTGCCTAGGTATGAAATGGTTGTAAATCAACAGCCTATAAATCAACAGTCGGGTGCATTCTTCTCAAGCATCCGCGGTGCGCCTTTTGCGCCGCAATCCAGTAAAGCGATCGTCGCTCGTTGGCAGTTTGTTCCTACTGAGCAAGTCAAGTCGACATTGCAACGTCGCCTGGGGAGTGATTTGTTAACAGGCGAATTGACCAATCCATTACCCTACGACTTGATCGACGGTTTTTTGGTTTACAAGAATTTGATTTACCAGTTACCAACGCGAATCCCAGCTGCGGGAACCGTTCCCCAAGTCGATGCACTGCCTGCGAAGAATTTTCGATGGCGATTGAATCGTCGAGAGTCGACGGAAGATTCGTCTGAGAGTGAATTATGGGACCCGCAGGCAGACAATAATCTCGGTCGCTTGATGGAGATTATTTTGTTTTATCAAGCGGCAGGTGGATTGCCCTATGTGAACCTACAAAACAGAACGCTTGGCGCGCTGGACCTGAGTCATATGTTAGGTCCCGAGCAAGCGATTTTGGTGGGTAGGTTGCGAGAGCCTGTAGCACAAGTTCAGGTTCAGGGCCAAGCGAGTCCCGCGGATCAATTGGACCATGAAACATTCGTTCGCATTATCTTGCCTGTGGGTAAGAGCAGTCTTCCGATGCCAAAAATTCCTTCTCCCTCAGAACGCTAGCGATGATCAAGACTTCGAATCTGACGAAAAAGTATGGCGATATGTTTGCCATCAACGCGATTGAGCTGGATTTGGTGGAAGGGGATCTCTTTGGCTTCATCGGGCCCAATGGTGCGGGCAAGACGACCACCATGCGTATTATCGCGACTTTGCTCGAACCCAGTTGGGGCGAAGCCTACGTGTGTGGTCATTCGATCTACACGCATCCCAAGGAGATCCGTCGTTTGGTTGGGTATATGCCCGATTTTTTTGGCGTCTACGACGATATGACGGTGATGGAGTATCTCGAGTTTTTCGCCGCCGCCTACCGCATTCGCGGTGAAGCAAGACGGCAGCGATGCGAGGAAATGCTGGAGATCGTCGACTTGGGATTCAAGCGAGATGCCTTTGCAAACACTTTGTCACGCGGGCAAACCCAAAGATTGGGGTTGGCTAGAACCTTATTGCATGATCCGCAGGTCTTGCTGTTGGACGAGCCCCTGAGTGGTTTGGATCCGCGCGCCCGAATCGAGATGCGGAATCTGCTCCGCCGCTTGGGACAAATGGGGAAAACGATCATTGTCAGCAGCCACATCCTGCCGGAATTGGCTGATATTTGCAACAAGGTCGGGATTATCGATCGAGGAGTATTGGGGGTCAACGCGACGGTGAGCGATGTCATGCGGCGCGTGCGGGAGCACATTGTCCTCGTGATACAGTTGGCCGATATTGGACAGACCAGCCAAGCGTTAGACATTTTGGGAGCATCCCCGTTAGTGGCTGGTGTGGAGCCAGGGGACGCGACGTTGAAGGTGGTCTTGCGTCCGGAAGTGGACGAATATAGCGATCTGCCCATGCAGTTGCAGGCCAATGGCGTACGATTACGGCAGTTCCGCGAGGAAGAATTGGATTTGGAATCGGCCTTTATGGCGCTCACCAAGGGGACCAGCAATCGAATGTAGGGTCCGCTAGTTTGGGAGCGGAAAAACAGAGGCTCGCTTCGTTTGTGCGGTGTGTCTGGTCAGGCTGGCCCTTCCATGTGTACAATTCAAGACGTTTAATCGAGAACCTAAGGCCTGGGTACAGTCGGGCCTGTTTTTATTGAGTACGAGGAACCGCTCCCGTGAAGAAAGTCGAAGCAATTGTCCGGCACTTCAAGCTTGAGGACGTGAAGAACGCCCTCACCGAACATGGTATCCATGGCATGACGGTCAGCGAAGTTCGCGGTTTTGGTCGTCAAAAGGGGCACACCGAAATTTACCGTGGTACAGAGTACGCGGTCGATTTTGTTCCCAAAGTCAAGATCGAGGTCGTTTGTACGGACGCCAATTTGCAAGCGGTGATTGATACCATCCTGCAGACGGCGCAAACCGGACAGATTGGCGATGGAAAGATCTTTGTGACCGATCTTCAAGACTCGATCCGCATTCGAACAGGAGAGCGTGGCGAAGACGCGCTGTAGTCAGGCGCACTCGTTAACGTACATTTTTTATGGCGGTACCCACCTCGCTTCCCAGCGTGATATTGTCGTCGCGGGAGCGATTGCGAGAAGGGCGATTGCGGTTGCGAGCCCAGCATGATGCGGGCTCTCCCGGACTCCAGCTCACGCACCTCCAAACCGATCTGGTCGATGGAATTATTCTTGAGCTGTTCAATACGGCCGTCGCCGATTTGGGGTTGCAGGATGCGGCTGGTCAAGTTGCTTTAATTGCACACGGTGGCTACGGTCGCCGCGACTTGGCTCCCTTTTCCGATTGCGACTTGATGCTGACGCCACTGGGCCGAGTGGAGAAGAGAATACAACCGTTAGCCTCGCGGTTGAGTCGCGACATCGTCGATGTGGGCCTGGCATTGGGTTTTTCGGTCCGGAGGCCCGAGCAAGCGTGCCAATGGGCTTGGAAGGATACTACCGTCTACACATCGCTCAGCGAATCTCGCCTGCTAGCTGGTAGCGTACATGTTTTTTCACGGTTTTTTCATTCCTTGCGATTGGGGTCGATGCGACGCCATCGTCGCTTGATCGATGAAGTCTATCGATCGCGTCGCGAAGAGCGTGGCAAATGGGGAGAGACAGCCTATCTTCTCCGTCCCAATGTGAAACGATCGCGCGGTGGACTTCGCGACATTCAATTGATTCGTTGGTTGGGCTTCGCCCGCTATGGAGATTCTGACCTCGATAAATTGCTCCATTTGGGTGCAATCTCGCAAGACGATTACAATCGTGTTCGCAAGGCGCTCGCGTTCTTGTTGAGGCTGCGCAACGAAATGCACTTTGACAGTGGCAAGAGTCAAGACACTTTGGACCGGTCGGCCCAAATGCGCATTGCTGAGCGATGGGGATATCAAGGCGAAGCAGGTAAGTTGCCTGTCGAAGCGTTCATGCAAGATTACTTTGAGCATACGCGCGAAGTCCGCTATGCGGCGGCGCACTTTGTGGACACGGTGCGCCATCGACCGTTAGCGATTCGCTCCATGGACCGCTTGTTGAGCCGCAAGCTGACTGAAGATTTTCGCATGGGCCCTTATCATATTTGGGTGCGCGAGAACCGATTGGCAATGGTCTCAAATGATGTCAAAAGCGTTCTTAAGTTGATGGATTTGGCCAATCGCTACCAGCGAAGAATTTCCCACCGCACTTGGCAAGCGATTCGCGATGCAATGCGCGGCCGCGAAGTTGGGTCGCCCGATATCGAAACGGCTCAGCAATTTCTCGCACTCTTAGACCGACCCGGCAAATTGGCAGATCTGCTCCGTCGGCTGCACGAGCTTCGCGTGCTCGAGCAAATTATTCCCGCCATGCGGCACGCGCGCTGTTTACTGCAGTTTAACGAATATCACAAATATACGGTCGACGCACATTCCATTCGCGCTGTCGAGGCGGCCACCAATCTCGATGAACAGCAATCGCCTGTGGGAGATCTCTACCGTTCGTTAAAGAACGTATGGATGCTCCACTTATCGCTATTGATTCACGATTTGGGGAAAGGATTCGAACAGGATCATTGCGACTTGGGGCGAGTGATTGCTCGTGACACCGCCAAGTTGTTGCAGTTGAGCGATGCGGATTCCAATACGCTGGAAACTTTGGTCTTTCATCACCTTTTGATGATTCATACCGCCCTGCGACATGATTTAACGGACCCAGAAATAATTGGCCGATTTGCCAAGTCGGTCGGTTCGGTCGAAGTTCTGGAGCTGTTATTGATTCACTCGGTCTGCGATCTGATGGCAGTGGGACCCGATGTATTGACCGACTGGAAAGAAAAACTGCTGTATGAGCTATATCAGCGGGCGAAGAGTTATCTGGTCGATGGTGGTTCGACGGATCGTACCGATCAGCGTGTGAGTCGGATCCGAAATACGATTCGCGAAGAGCTCAAGAACGGAGCGGCCAACTCCGTCGCTTTTGAGATATTGGAGCAATTGCCGCTGGGTATTTTGGACGGTGCAGACGTCGCGCGAGTAACGCAAGATGTCCTTTTGGCTGCTGAAATTACACCTGACGACCGCGCGAGATGTCAGGGACGAACATTGCCTGACCAAGATGCCACTGAGTACGCAGTCATCTTCCAACAAGGGGAACGGCCTGTCGGTTTTTTCATGTTGATTACCAGCGCATTGATGACGATGGGTTTGGAGATTCTACGCAGCCAAATTGAAACATTGGATTCAGGGCTTGCTTGGGATTACTTTGTGGTCCGAGACCCCGATTTCAGCGGTTCCGCACCGCAGGCACGAATCGATCAAGTCTGTCAGGCAATTTGTACGGCAGTCTTATCACCCAGTGTCACCAAGCCTCGTTTTCGCCGCGTTTGGAAGGGGCAAGCGGAATCGACCTCCGCAGCCCTGCGCGTTCTCCCTTGTCGCGCGACCTTTGATAACACGATATCCGAACGATATACGGTCCTTTCTATTTTTGCCTATGATCGACCTGGACTGTTATTCGCATTATCCCGAGTCATTGCAGAAGCCGAGTTGGTGATACATTTTGCCAAGATTGATACCCACTTGGATCAAGCAGCTGACGTATTTTATGTCGCGGAACTCAGTGGCGGAAAAGTCGAAGATGGTATGCGACAGGCGGAATTAAGCGAAAAACTAATCGCAGCTGCAGAGTGGGATGCTCCTGCCTCGTAGCATCCCATAAGCTGGCAAAGTTTTCCGCACGTAGCGATCGTGATCCAGACTGTGGGCCTATTCCCATTAGAATTCTTTGAAATGAATTGCCAAGACTCTTTGGCGCGTCAATCCTTGTGCGGTGCAAGACACCAAATCTCTTGCGGTTCAACCGCCGCGGCAGCGACCCGCGGTTAATGTGGTTCATGTTACCACGTCACAGGTGAAAGAACTGACTTGAGAGCTTTCCTAATATCGAACGGAAATGTCCTGGTGGGACTTCCGTTTAAGCGGTGCGTGGTTGACGACTCCCGAGTCGTCGGCCACGCACTGCTGGGATGGCTCTCTCCTACTTACGTACCATTCTCTCGATGTGGAAAGATCGCTATGGCACCCAAAGCTCTCGGATGGGCATTTGCTGTCGTCGTACTTGGCGGCGCTGTTGCCAATGCTCAGGTTGACCTGGGCAAGATGCTCGGATCACTAACCTTCGGAAATCAAGATCCGCCTTCAGCAACGAGCGATCTTCCACCAGTGGAGAATCTGCCCGGGCCTGGTGGTGGCTCGCTTCCGTTGCCCGACATTGTAGCACCGGAACTGGAAAACCTCGGAAATGTTGGCACCCTCGATCTTGAATCGCAGGAGCCAACCATTGATCAGAATCGCTTGCTGCCCACCACGTCGGACATTGAGCTGCCGATGTTGCCATCGCTGGACTCCTCTGCACCTACGGGCATCCGTGACGTCCCTGCTTTGCCAAGTCCGCCGACCATCGATCATGCGGATCTGGTGGGTGCCGGTCCCATTGGTCCAGCACCTCTTGCCGCTGGCTCACATGTCGATTGGGATGATGTTCTAGCATCGGGGCCGACGTCCAATGTGCAAGGTGGGCGTTGTGACGATGCGACCGCGGGTTGCGCTACGTGCGGTTGTCAATCGAACGGTGGCTGTCAAGCGAATGCTGGTTGCAAGCGAGGTTGTGGAAATCGCTTAGGAGTCTATCCGTTTGGAGAAAGAGTTCTCAGAGCGACACCTTGTTTGGATGTTCCTAATCTACCACCTCCTACCAGCCCCGCAGCTAGCTATCGCACCCCAGCATGCTACCGCGATCTGTGGTCGGGGTTTGCCGAGCAGCGGGCGGCCGAATGTCAAGCACATCATGTTCACCTTCATGGTCATTGTGGTTGTATGAATCGCTCGGCGTGTGCATCAGTCTCTGCCGCTCCCAATGGTTGCGCAGCGGGAACGGGTGGAGAGAGTGCAGGCGTCCAAGGGAATCCCGGTTGCGGTTGTGCAAAAACACCGCAAGGAGGAGTGCGTCGCTAGTTTTGTTCGTTCCACCCACTCCCTTTCCCCCCGCCCTCCCACATTCGTCGTTCTCCTTCTGAGCAATAGCAACAAGAGTCACAGCAGCGTCAAAATAGGCAACTTGGGTTTGTTTTTCCGACGAATGGAAAAATGTTTGTAAATAAGTTCGGGCTTGGCCGATATTTACAGCACCATGGATTGGGAGGGTGGAACGAGCGGTGCTTTCGTTCCAACAAGAGACGGGCCGCGGCACGGCAGGGAGGGCTTTGCCGCGGCCCTCTTTTTTTCTTTGTCTCAGTCAAAAGCACTGCCCACAAAAGCACTGCCCATTTCATCTGAGCCCCAGGGCGTTACAATCACCGGCGCATAGTTGCGACCGCGAAACTGTAACGGATGGGTAGAATGAGCGAAGCGGATGAACCGGTATGGATTGGTTTTGACTTAGGTGGCACCAAGATGTTGGCTGTTGCCTTTGATGACAATCTCGTTCCATTGGGGCGGCGTCGTCGCAAAACTCGCGGCAGTGATGGCGCGAAAGAGGGCTTAGATCGTATAGAAACGACGATTGAGAAAGTTCTTAGTGAGAACAATATCAGTCCTTCTCGTCTAGCAGGGATTGGCATTGGATGCCCCGGGCCAGTCAATCCCGTGACGGGCGTTATCTATTCGGCCGTGAACCTCGGGTGGAATGAAGTGGCCATTGGGCCCCATTTGGCCGAGCGATTCAAATGCCCAGTGAGCGTGCTAAATGATGTCGATGCTGGTGTATTTGGCGAGTATCGCTACGGAGCCGCCCAAGGAGCACGATGTGCCGTCGGCATTTTTCCTGGGACGGGAATAGGAGGCGGTTGCGTCTATGAAGACACAATCTTGCGAGGCAGCGATATCTCGTGCATGGAAATTGGCCACACGCGAATCTCAAGTGGTGGGCGGTCGAGCGGCTTTGCGTTGCCTGGCACGTTGGAGGCCGAATCAAGTCGATTGGCAATTGCCGCAGAAGCAGCCAAAGCGGCTTTTCGGGGTGACGCGCCTAACCTGATGCGAATCGTTGGTACCGATATCGCCGACATTCGCAGTGGCGCCTTGGCCGAAGCGATCGAAGCGGGTGACAAGTATGTCCGGGATCTCGTCATCGAAGCCATGGAAACAGTCGGGCTGGCGGTGGTAAATGTAGTTCACCTACTCGCGCCCGATGTGATTGTGCTTGGAGGAGGGTTGGTCGAAGCGCTCGAAGAATTGATCGTTAGCACAGTGAGAAAATCGGCTAAACGCAATTGTCTCGAAGCGTATCGCGATCGGTTTGAAGTAGTGGCTGCAAAGTTGGGTGACGACGCAGCAGCCATCGGAGCCGCTGCGTGGGCCAAAAAACAACCTCGTCCCGCTGTCCTACCAACGAGCTAATGAAGCCGTTCGAGAGTGCCGCTGCTGTCTCCAAACGATTCGACTTCAATTCCATGAAAGTCCAGCAGCGAGTGGTACAAATTGCAAAGTGAAACATCCTTGTAGGCCAAATGCCGTCCGGTCGCGAGACGACCCCCGGCATGGCCACCCACGAGTATCGGCAAGTTATCGGGATCATGTCGATTGCCGTCGGACATGCTTGAGCCAAAGACGACCACCGAGTTGTCTAGCAGCGTGCCTTCTCCTTCTTGCACGTTTTTCATTTTTCTCAACAAGCCAGCAAATTGCTCGACATGCCAGCGGTTGATGAGTTGATACTGGTCGATTTTTTCTTGGCTGTTTTCATGGTGGCTCAACTCATGGTGACCACCTTTGACGCCATCGATGAACGAGAAATTTCGTCCCGATACATCATTGGCAAACATAAATGAACTGACACGCGTGGAATCGGTTTGAAAGGCAAGCACCATCAAGTCGAGCATGATATCGATGTGTTCGCGAAAATCTGCCGGGACTCCAGGACGTCGGCGCGCAATCTCTGCTGGATCAACCGATGGCTGCCATTGTTCTCCACGCGCCTTGGCGGCGAACTCCAATCGCCGTTCGACTGCACGAACCGCATCTAAATATTCGTCCATTTTGAATTGGTCGTCACGTCCGAGTCGCCCGCGCACACGATCGGCATCCTCCAGGACAAAGTCGAGCAGATTTTCGTACGACTCGGCTTGGTCCATTGTGCCCTTCGTGTTGCGGCCAAAGAGTCGTTCATAAACGGTCAACGGATTAATCTCTTTGGCGACCGGGCGCGACGGCGTCTCCCAAGAAATGTACGAGCCATACAAGCGGGTGTATCCAACATTGCTATCGATGCCAGTTATCACGGGTTCGGTACCAAGCTCTAGCGACGGCAGAGGCGTTGCACCCGCGTAATGCTTGGCAATCAATTGGTCGACTGAAATGCCACCACTACTGATGTCCTTTCCGGTTGTTTTAGATACGGGCATGCCAGTGAGAAAATTAGCGGTCTTTGCATAGTGGCCATCTCCACCATGGCTGTGTTTTTTATCCAGCCCTGTGAGCACCGTGCAATGCTGACGCAAATCCGCAAGGGGCTGCAGCGCCGGCGTTAGCGCAAAATCTTCTCCCTCTTCATCCGGCACCCAACCCTTTTCCCAAACACCGTTGGGGAAATAAATAAAAGCGGAGCGAAGGGGTGGACCGTTTGCCGTTGCACCACTCACCGGATTGCCGCGAACCGATGAAGATGTCAGTGACTCGAACCACGGCAATGCCAGGGTAACGCCCAGGCCTCGTAAGAACCGACGGCGGTCAAATGGAGAAGCTTGGTTCATTATTGAGGCTCTTGTCGAGGTTTAAAGTATCGGTGTTGAAAGGGAAAACTCAAGCAAATGGTCTCAATCACGCAGGCCGCGCGCTGATCGTTCTCGTCAAGCCGCGTCAGGCAATCATCGATAACACATTGGTCGAATTTGTTTAATTCTCGTCCCAAGGCAAATCCAAGTAGTTTGCGAACAACGTGCTTGCGAAACTCATCTTGTCGCGCTGTTACGATCTGTTTTAACCCCGCTGGTCCAAGGAACGATTGGCCGCTGGGAGTAGTGCCACTGGCATCGATGGGTTGCCCGTTATCCTGATCTCGCCATCGTCCCAAGGCGTCATAATTTTCCAATCCAAATCCAAGCGGATCCATTAAATTGTGACATGACGCACACTGTTCATTGGAACGATGAATTTCCAAACGCTCACGCATGGTTTTGGCCGATAGCGCGGCGTTGGATTCTTCCAACGCTGGAACACCCGGAGGGGGCGGTGGTACTTTGGCGCCTAAGACTTCGGCCAGAACCCATTGGCCACGCAGGACTGGGCTCGTGCGTCGCGGATACGAAGTGTTGACTAGTACCGCGCCAAGCGTTAACACACCGCCGCGCCGACCGTCTGCGGTTTCAATTCGTTTCCAGGCTTCGCGGCTGTCTTCGCTGTCTGAAGGAAACCATTTTTCAATTTCATCTACTGCGTAGTGCTTGGCAAGTCGCTGATTGATGATAATGGAGTCGCCATTGATAAGTTCCGTGAGAGGGCGATCTTCGCGAAATATCGCTGCAACCATCATGATGGCTTCTTGTCGCAAATCAGTTAGTAGCGACCGATCAAAGTCAGGGAAAACCTCCGCGTCGGGCTGCGCTTTGCGAATCAAATCGGCTAATCCCAACCATTGCAGACCAAAGTTCTCTCCAATGCGATTGGACCGCTCGTCGCTGAGCATCCGCTGAACTTGCTGACGCAATATCTGTTGATCGTTAAGTGCACCGGAGTCGGCAAGCGACAACAGTTCACCATCGGGAATTGAAGACCAAATGAAGAGCGATAATCGCATCGCCAATTCATGAGCGCTGAGGCGTTGTACGCCACCCTCGGGCGATTCACGTTCCACTACAAACAAGAACTGAGGCGAGACAAGAATCGCTTTGAGCGCCATGGCCAGTGCTTCGCGGCTCGGCTTACCCCGCGACATGGTCGTATCGAACAGCGTCATAAGACGGTCGATATCTTCGCTGGCAACTGGGGTTCGCCATGCCTTGTGGCAAAACCGTTGAATGATCTCTCTTGCATCATCGCGTGATATGCCATCGCTAGCCTCAGAGTCAGCTCCCACTGTGTTCGAAAATACCCAATGCGGAGATGAAGTATTTTCACTAATGGAATCGATGGCCCAAGAGGCGGCTCGAAGAAAGCTTTCGATGTGTAAGGGCGAAGTGTAAAGGGCATCGCCCGCAGTATCGAATCCCTCGCCTCCACTACCATCGGATGGCAAGCCGATATCCTCGGGCAAAGGAATTCCCAAGAGATCTTCAATAGCAAAGAGGTATTCCGTTCTCGTCAATCTTCGTGACATGACGTGACCCTTGTACCAAGCCTGCGTTTCGTCCGAAGCGAGTTGGTTACATAGATCTTGTTTGGGACGCGAATCCAACCAACGGTAGAAAGCGCCCTTCTGCGGGTCGCTTAAGCCGGGACTGCCTTGCGGCGGCATTTCATTGAGGCGAATTCGCTTTCCTACGCGATCCCATAAGTCGAGCTTTTCTGCCGCCGCAGCGCCGTCAGTAAATGCGCTCAAACTAAATTCGCCTTCCGCTGTCTCGTTGTTATGGCATTCTAAACAACGCGCGCCGATGATCGGAAGTATGTCGCTGTCGAACGAGGCCTTCCACGCGTCCAATTTCTCATCAGACAACGCGGCTTGGTTCGCAAAAAAAGCTGCCCAGCAAATAAAAATTCCGGCTATTTGTACCGCAGGGATTCGAATCATGTTGGCGGGACGGGAGTTGAGGCGGGAGGGGAGGTGGGAGAGGCATAGGACGAAAAACGCAGCTACGTACCGAAGCCAACGTTGTCATATCGTCGAAAGCTATTTAGACCATTGTACTATCACGATGTACTATGACGAGTCGTAAAGCGGCGACAGCAGATCGACAAAAGTCTTCTGTACTCGTGAGCATGCCTGTTCGTGCGGTTACTGAATTTCGCCGGTGCGTTCTCCTTGCACGTCGCTCGCGGGAATGTCATCACCCGGTGCGGGACTCTCATTGCTGCGGCGACCGGCACCGCGACGGGTATCATTGGCTCCCAATTCATCGGCCCCCAATTCGCTGCTGCCGGCTCTATCGCCTCGCATGTTCGGTTCGGTGCGAGTTGCGGGGGCGCCTGCTCGTGCCCTGGAGGACCCCCGAATGCTGTCACGTGTAACTTCATTGAACGGACGGCCCCCCTCAAATTGAACATTCAGATTGAGGACTTGGCCATTGCGAACATTTCTCACCAGCAATACGGCACGCAAATCTTCGCTCGCACGATCTTGAATTTCTTGACTCATGGGAAAAAAGAGCTCTCCGACAGTTCCGATTTGATACCCATCAACCGCCAGAATGATGTCGCCAGGTTCCAAACCAGCTTTGGCGGCCGGGGTGCGGGCGATTACACCGGCAACTTGGTATCCCGCTGCGACTGGATTGGCATAAACGCCCAGAATAAGTCTTGGTGGAGTGGGGCGATTGGGGCGGAGAACTCTGGATTGGTCGTTGAGACTGGGTTCCGTTTGCGTGGGGGTAATCTGTGTTGGGCGGCCTGGTTCGCGTACACGTGGTGGGAGTTGTTGTGCATGTACTTCGGAGTTCAGCGAAAAAGCACTCAACAGAAAACAAACCACGGCAACCCGAGAGAACACAGCAACATCGAGCTGGCCCGTAGAGCAAGCGCTGCATGCGGAGTAAGACGATTCCATGTTTTCATTCCTGAGCAGATTGGTGAATCGGACTGGCATAGACACAATGTTCATTTTTTCAGTCATCGCCATGGAATTGTACCCCTAGTCGGCAAAATTCATCTGTTCCTTGAGAAATAATTTGTGGTATAGCTGGTGCGGGAAAGTGCCGTTAGGGACGACGGCAGAACGTTCGACCTCCAGAAACAAGGTGCTGTGTCGCGATGGTCGCCGCGCAACGCCAAGCCGACAACGCGTTACGACGTGTTGCTATATTGCTCAACAACCTAGACGCGGAAAACCGCCGTCGATTGTTAGCCCATTTCCCTGCCGCGGAAGCGTCTCGATTGCGATCGGCGGCGGCATCGCTAACCGATGTGGACCCGCTGGAAGTGCGCCGTGTTGTGACCGCCTTTATGGGGCGAATTTCCGTCGTGCAAAACGAAGCAGTGACGGCTGAAACGCAGGCACCACAAGTCGCCGCGGCTGAGGGTAGCACGAATTCCAAACAGAAAGCGAATCAGCTCGATTTTCTCAGTCAGTGTTCTGATGTGACTTTGCTGAAAGCGGTAGAGTCCGAGCATCCTCAAACGATCGCCGTGGTTCTAGCATCGTTGCAGTCCGAGCAAGCAGCCCGATTGCTCAAGGCATTACCAGAGAATCTTCGGATCGAGGCCATTCGTCGCTTGGGACGACTCGATGAGATTCCACAAGAAGTACTCGACGATGTGGGACGGCATTTGAAGTCATTGGTAGGAAACTTAGAACCACTCATGAGCAGTGAGAGTCGTCGTACCCTAACATCTATTTTGGCTGCGTTCGGTGATGGTGAACGCGAGTCTTTGGTGGGGTCGTTAGCAAATTCTGATGGACTCATCGCTTCGGCATTGGCCGATATTCAACGAACCGCACTGTCGGTTGGGGCTGCGAATGTTGGTGGCGGCCCGGGGATTACGGGTCCCACCGCCCGCAGCGAAATGAGTCTGCCGGAACAGCGAGGGGCAGCAGAAAACGGCAATATTCAACGCAACGCACAAAGCAATACTCAAAACAGTGCGACAGCGAATGACGCGAATTACAGACGTTTGGAAAGTCCCAGCGATCGAAGTACAGCAGAAGTAGATTTGCTGCTCGAATCGCTCCCTCCCCGTGACTTACAAGTCGTACTGGCCGCGTTAGACGCGCGGGAAGCCTTATTGACCCTTTGCGGGCTTTCGAACCAGGCCGTGAAGCGATTGCTACGCAGCTTACCACGAAGGCAATCCAAAGCGATTCAAGCTCGAATGACACAAATGGGGGCGATGGATTTTCATGAGATCGAGTCGGCCAAACGTTCCGCCGTCGCATATCTCGAACGGTATAGTGAGACAGCATCCTATCCAGTGGGCGACTTTGTATCGCAACGCCGCGCGGCTTAAAGTTTTTTCGGCGCGTCATCCTTCACCTTCGTTGATCGCACGAGTTCATGGCCACGATCCTCAAATCCAATGCGCCGTTTCCGACAGCCAGTCCAGAGTTTTCTGGCGTGGCCGGATTCAACTTGGACGACTTTGCGGATGCGGGCAGAAAACAGCTTTTGGCAGTTGAGGCAGAAGCAGCCCGTATTCTGAGTGAGGCACGCGTTGAAACGGAACGCTTTCGCAAACAAGCGATCGAGGAAGGACGCCGCGAAGGGTTGGAAAAAGGAACGCGGGAGTCAGAACAGAAGTTCAAACAGGAATTGGCGGCCGAAGTTGCTAAGCGGATGCCAATTTTGGAATCAACTCTTGCCAAGTGGTGCGAAATTGAGCGGAACTACTTGGATGAGTTTCGGGACACTTTAGTGAACTCCATTATCGCCGCCACCGAGCGTGTAGTGCTGTGCCGCTTGGAAACCGAACCAGAAGTTGTGTTGCGCTGGTGTCAAAATGCCATGGATGCTGCTAAATCTGCGCGAAAATTAGTTATCGCGGTACATCCTGAAACACTGGTGGCACATGGCGAAGCCATTGAGCAATTACTTTCGCAACCGGGTCTCCCGGAAGACTGCCGCATTGAGCCCGACGAAGGGATTGAACCTGCGGGAGTCGTAGTGCGAACGGAAGGTGGCGCAGTCTCGCTAACGCTCAGCGAACAACTGCAGCGGTTAGATGAAATGTTGCGAGGAGGTTAACCATGAATGTACCAGCCGCCGCCAAGCCCCGTAAACCATCGCGATTGATTGCTGAAACCATTGAGCCTCCTGCACCATTACCGCAGTTAGCTCATTTGAAAAGCGCAATGCATACAGGTCCGCTTTCGAGAATCTACGGACGCGTCTCGGCAGTGACGGGTGGAGCGATTGAGGTCGAAGGATTGAATGCGGCCGTCGGATCCGTTTGTCGCATCACGTCTCTCGGCGGTAGTCCGGTCCTGGCAAAAGTGATTGGCTTTCGAAGCGATCGCCCAGTGCTGGCGATGTTGGATGAAGCGGTTGGCTTGGCATCGGGAGATCGAGTGGAGCTGATTGCTGATGGTGTGACGGTGCCGATTGGACCGCAACTACTGGGACGAGTGATCGATGCGCTCGGCAGGCCTATCGATCGACAACCGTTGCCTGAAGGAATGTCCCGGATTCGCGTGGATGGCAGTGTTCCGTCATCGTTGGATCGGCCTACCATACGCGAGCCCATGGAAACCGGTGTGCGGGCAATTGATGCCATGCTCACCTGCGGTGTGGGGCAACGCCTGGGAATCTTTGCTGGATCTGGAGTGGGTAAAAGTTCTTTGCTGGGCATGTTAGCTCGCGGCTCTTCCGCCGATACGATTGTGATTGGACTGGTAGGAGAACGAGGGCGCGAAGTGAGAGAGTTTATCGAGGAAGCACTCGGGCCGGAGGGGGTCCGTCGCAGTGTCTTGGTTGTAGCCACCAGCGATCAGCCAGCGACCATGCGACTGCAAGCGGCTTGGACGGCAACGGCCGTAGCCGAATCACTGCGGGATCAAGGGCAAAATGTCATGCTCATGATCGACTCGGTGACTCGTTTCGCGCTTGCACAGCGAGAGTTAGGACTAGCAGCCGGTGAACCACCGACAACACGTGGTTATCCACCCAGCGTTTTTGCATTGCTGCCCAGGCTGGTCGAACGAGCGGGAAGGACCGACAAAGGTTCGATCACCGCCTTCTATTCCGTTCTGGTTGAAGGGGATGACACAAATGAGCCCATTGCCGATGCACTGCGGGGACTGCTCGATGGTCACATTGTGCTGTCGCGAAAGTTAGCCTCACAATCGCATTGGCCGGCGATCAATATTTTAGAGAGTCTTTCTCGTTTGCAACCACAGTTGATTACTGAAGAGGAAAGGCGTGCTGCAGGTACCATTCGTCGTTGGATGGCGGAATACGAGAGCAACGCAGATCTGATTGCCATCGGCGCCTATCGGGCAGGTGCCAATCCTGAATTGGATCAGGCCGTTGCCATGAAGAATGCTATTCGAACGTATTTAACCCAAGATGTTCACCATCAGCATAAGTTGAAATTGACCCGCCAACTGCTATTGAGATTGGCCGCTGGTCAGACGGATGGATTGACATAGCGATGAAACGATTTCGTTACCGTTTTGATTCCATCCTCAAAGTGCGCGAGATGGCTCGTGATGAGGCTCGACTCAAAGTTGCTGACGCCTTGAAAGCACTCGCCATTCTGGATGAACGTGTACAAAGCCTGAAGAGTGAGCAAACGGAGCTCAAGACTCAGATTTTCCAAAACCTGACAGGTGCGATCTCCGTTGACAATTTGCTGGAGCAGGGGCGTTACGACCTGCAAATTGATCTTCAACGACGCGAATTGGAGACGCAAAAGCTACAAATTGAGCAAGAAGTGGAGCGGCGAAGGGGTCGTTTGGCGCTTGCCGAACAAGAATGTCGTAAGTTTGAACGACTCAAGGAAATTGCTCAAGAAAATTACACAAGACAGGAATGGGAGCGCCTGCAGGCCGAGTTGGATGAACTTGGTTCGCAGCGACACCACCGCATGTTGAGAGAATTGGAATGATTTGGAAAATTGCTGCCAGCTTTTGCATTGCAACCGTTTTAACCCAACTGCTCGTGGTGGGAGTGCTAGCAGGGAAAGGGAGTTTGAATGGCGATGCGGTGATCAAAATGATAGCCCTGGCCAACGGTATCGATATTTCTGGTGATCGACTCAAGAAAATACTAGAAGAAGCGGAAACAACAGAAGCACCAAGTTTTGAGGAAGTTCTCGAGCAACGCGCCGAAAAAGGACTCGACCAAGAAATTCGTTTGAGCTCGCAAGCCAACTACTACAACCATATTCAGACGATGTATCGCGAACTGCAGGAGGAAGTTCGGCGTTTTGATGAAAGACGCGATTCCTTTAATAAAATGCTAGCCGATTTGGAAAAAGGAATTCACGACGAAGGACTCCGTCAAGTTCAACGAACTTTAGAAACTCTTCCTCCAGAACAAGCAAAAACACAGATATTAATGACCTACGAAGCCGGAGAAGTCGATACAGTCGTTAATATCGTTCAAGCTATGTCGCCGGAAAAACGAAAAAAGATACTAGAAGAATTCAAAGAACCAGACGAAGCCAAGAAACTTCACGAGATCCTTACTCGCATCGCTGAAGGCGAACCGAAAAAAGGTCTTATCAATCAAGCGCGAGATCAAGGCAATTAGATCGTGGTGATCATCAAGTAACCACGACCACTTCCTTGGCTTCGTCCGTAGTGCGAAATGGCCGGGGGGCCTGACATGGAAGTTGGAAGCAAGTCCAACCAAGCACTGAATGTGCAAAGGTTGCAATCTCGATTTTCGTTGCGCGGCACTGACGTTCCATCGTTCAACCTGCAAGGACAAGCGGGCGAGGGTGGGCTGCTCGCCACCTTTGACGCCATTTTCCAACAAGTCACACCCGCTGTTACACTTGCAGACGGTGTAGACAACCAAGTCCAGACTACAGGCTCTTGCCAAGACTCAGCGTGTGATTCAGACGCTGATGAAGCCCTTGCTGCGGGGGAAGCAAAGCCTGTTAAGGAAGAGACGTCAACTGCCGATGTGGACGCGACGAATCCCAGCGGTGCCGTGCTTGAACTTGCCGCTGAAGCGGTGCTAGTGTCCGATAGTAAAATTGAGGCCGAACCCGAGGTGGCTTCGGCATCGAACCAGAAAACCGATGCGGAAACGGAATCGAAAAATGAGTTGGATGACGATGCGGCCAATACAGCGGCAGCGTTGACAATCGCTGGTCAACAACAACTGCCAGCTCCTTCATCTGCGAGTTTGAACGACACTCCAGTAGAAACGGACGTAGAAAGTCCATTGGTCGAGGCGGGTTCGTCGATTAGCCAGCCAGACTCAGGAACAAAACGATCGGGAGTTGCCACTCAGGATAACGCGGTAAATCAACAAGGGACGAACGAATCGCTTACTTCGGCTAGCGTCGCTGGACCGAGCGACAACCAGTCCGGCGGTGTTGAAGGATCGAAAAAAACACCAGTGAGTGATGACCCAAGTCAGGCGTCCGAGCAGAATGACTCGGACACGCCGCAAGCTCCTCGCCGAACAAGACGTGCTGAGCGATTGTTGGATCATGCCGATAAACAGAGTGCACAAGGTTCGGATGTTCCAGCGAATAATGACTCCTTAAGCGCGGATTCGAAAGCGGGGTCTCAGGAGCAGGGCAAAGCTAATGTTGATTCGCAGCTGCTCGGCGAATTGCAAAGGGTTGAGCCGTACGAATTGCCAGCGGGGCCAAGCGATGGCTCGTTCCTGAACGGACCGGGCTCTGCCATTTCCAATACCCAGCCACCATCGAACCTTGGGCCTGTCGCAGTTTCAACAAGCACGGCTCCCACCGTCATCAAGGAATTTGCAGAGCAAGTATCCGATGTAACCGCCATCGATGGCGTGAGCGAAACGGATGCAGTAGCCTCTTCCGATCGCTCCAGCAGCAAGCGCGGACCACGTGAATTGGCGACGGAATCAGGCACAACAACCACCTCAAATTCATCGAATGAGAGTCGAGTCAGACTAGTTCAAAGGGTTACGCGAGCGTTTCAGCGGTTGGGACCCGAGGGCGGACGAGTTCAAATCATGCTGCACCCCGCAGAGCTCGGTAGTGTGCGCCTGGATCTTTCGGTCGACGGCAATCGCGTGAATGCTACGATGACTGCAGACAGCGAAGCCGCACTGGATGTCCTCAAGGAGAATTTGCCTGAGCTGAAGCAACGTCTTATCGAATCGGGCATGGTGGTCGATCGAATGGAAGTCGAGTTAGACCAACGACAGTCGCAGGGGGATTCTGCGCGGTTTAGGCAAGACTCAGGTCAGGGCTCCAGCGGACAACAAGAACGTCGATGGAACGGAGCAGGGCAGGGGAGTCGCCGTCCTGCAGATGTGACCGCGACGAAGGGCAACGCATCGCAAATTTCTCCGCAGCGAATTCCTCGGGGACGCTTGGACTTGTCCATCTAATGTTGGTCGGGAAGCAATGCCTGGCGGATGTTCAATCGATGTGGCGGCGAAACCGCGTCGGCGAGTAACATTCTGGCAGGCGATATCTGCGCCCGTTGGGGCAATGGATTTTTCGCGTCTTTGCTTTTCTGAAAGGATTTGGGCGATGACCAGTATTAATACGAACACGAGTGCTGCCAATTCAACCCAATCGAACTCATCCAGTCAGGCTGGCGATGGTTTGACCGCGTTGGATATGGACTCCTTTTTGCAACTGCTGATTTCAGAGATGCAGAACCAGGATCCCATGAATCCGATGGACAATTCACAAATGATCGAACAGATCAGCCAGATACGTTCCATTGGCGCCACCAACCAATTGACCGACTCATTGACCTCGCTGACATCGAATCAGCAGTTGGTTACGGCAAGTGGGCTAATTGGGAAGTCTATTAATGGTCTGAGTGATGCGGGTGACATCACAGGTGTCGTGGACCGAGTAACAGTAGAAGTCGATAAAAACAACCAGAATTCCCGAACCGTCAAAGTTCACGTGGGTGAACGGACGATTGATATCGATAACATTCGACAAATCAATACCGCCGAACTGACAACGTAATCGGGCTGAGCAGGATTCTTCTCTGCCGTTGAAGTTGTCAGGAGCAGAGGAAAATCATCGATGGGTCTCGCCTCAGCACTCTCGACTTCGTTAACTGGCCTTAATGCGGCTGAAACGCAGATCGACGTTATTGGTAACAACTTGGCCAACGCGCAAACCGTTGGTTTCAAGTCGTCGCGAACTGTCTTCGCAAGCCAATTGCTGCAAACGATGTCGCTTGGTTCATCACCCACTAGTGCAACCGGCGGTACGAACCCAAGACAAACGGGGCTCGGTGTGCAGGTGGCTCAGATCTCCCCTGACTTTGACCAGGGTACGATCGAAATCAGCAGTAGCTCTTCGGACTTGGCCATTCAAGGCGATGGCTTTTTCCAGGTTCAAGGAGGATCGGGTGAGCTGTACTACACGCGGAACGGTATTTTCAAACTCAACAGTGACATGGAGTTTGTCAATTCGACCGGGCAACGTTTGCTGGGCTTCGGTGTAGATGAACTGTTCCGCATCCAACAAACATCCCTGAAACCGCTGACCGCACCGATCGGTTCAGAAAGTGTTGCCAAGGCTACCAGCGAAGTCACTCTCTCCGGAACACTGACCCCCGAAGGCGAAGTGGGCACCGTGGCGGAAGTGATTGAAAGTTCAATTCTCGGAGACGCTTCGGTACCCAGACCCGATGGAGAAGATATTCGCGTCAGCAGCGCTCCACAAACGACTTCAACGGGCGTAAATGTGTCGATTTCCGGATCGGGAACTCTGACTGCAGGACCGTATCAATATAAGCTTGCCTTTGTTGATTCCTCCGGGAATGAATCGGTACCGAGCGGTGCTTTGTCTGCGACCGTCGGTGCGAATGGACGAGTGACGCTTAACAACTTACCTGCGGACTCTTCCGGTGGAGATTATCCGAACATTCGTGTTTACAGAACAGACAACAGTGGAAGTACCTTCTACGAGTTGGGAACGGCCGCCTCTGGTGGATCCTTTGTCGATGACGGTTCGCTGAGTTTGACATCGAACGAACTCGTTACGAGTACGCTCAGTGGCAACTACACCTACATGGTGACCTATCATCGCGCAGGCGAGGCTGAGAGCCGACCGAGCGTTTTGTTGGGACCGCAAAATGTGGTGAACGGTAGAATAACCCTGAAAGACTTTCCGACTCCGCCGATCCCCCCAGACACAGGCGGCTTTCCTGCGTACGACGAAATTCGTATCTACCGCAATCTGTCCAACGATCAGAATAATTTCTACTTGGTCGATACAATTGCTCCCACGGATACTTACACGGACAGTCGTTTGGATGCCGAGATTGCAGACCTAAATGTCTCTGGCAATAAATTGATCAATTTGGATGGACCAACGATCAACAGCGGTACTCTGATGAGCGATGTCATTAAACGCGACGGGCTCAATTACGAGCAGATCTTCAACGAAGGAACTCTATCGTATCAAGGTCGCAAGGGTGGACGTTCGTTGGGCGAGCATGATTTTAATATCACTGCCTCCACGACCGTGCAAGACTATATCGATTTTATCGAGGCGGCATCTGGAATTCAGATTGCACAATCCGACTCGGCGAATCCCATTCCGGTTTCAGAGAACCGTATCCCGGGCGAGACGGCTGATTTGGTCCCAGGGGGCTATATTAGCAACGGACGTATTCGCTTTGTGAGCAACAACGGTGACAACAATGCTCTCGACATCGACCTGACAGCGTTTCGCATGGAGACGACTGATGGCACGATTTCCGTTCCCAATTTGGCATTTGGGTCCATTCAAGAAGCGGCCGGAACGAGCGCGACGACAGACTTCCTAGTCTATGACACGCTCGGAGTTCCCATCAACGTTCGTGTGACTGCCGTTTTGGAGTCTCGTACGGACTCGGCCACAATCTATCGTTGGTATGCAGACAGCCCCGACAATCAACCACTCTCAGGCGACGACATTTCTGTAGGCACCGGATTAGTCACCTTCGATGGTAATGGCAATTTCGTGTCGACGACGAACTCAACCATCAACGTTAATCGTCACGGTGTGCCCAGCGCGACCCCATTGCAGTTTGATCTCGATTTCTCTGCTGTCTCGGGCTTGGCTACGGCAACCGCCTCGATCGCGGCGACGCGTCAAGATGGTTCGGCTCCCGGGATTCTCAATAGCTATGTCGTAGGTGAAGACGGAACCATTCGTGGTGTCTTCAGCAATGGTGTGACGCGAGACTTGGGGCAATTGGTCTTAGCACGTTTTGCTAATCCGGTCGGTCTTGAACAACGGGGGAACAACTTATATGCCCAGGGCATCAATAGTGGTCTTCCCGTTCAAGGTGGACCCGGTGAAAACGGGATCGGTACGATTGTGGGTGGTGCCCTGGAGCTAAGTAATACCGATATGGGGAAAGACTTGGTTGATCTTGTGCTGGCAAGCACTCACTATCGTGCAAACAGTCGAGTCATCACGGCGACTCAACAATTGTTCGACGAGCTGCTCAACCTGCGGCGATAATTCCTGATTCGATTTGGGATTCGGTGAAGAGCGAAGGGTGTAGCCGTGCTCATACTCGTGCTCGTGCTCAGTGAAACGGTGCTCGTGCTCGAATCGAATCGCCGCTGTCGTCGGTTGGGCGGTAATCCCCTGGGTGACGAAAAGTCGATTGGGCTGTTGGGCTTGGGGTGACCGGTTCGAGCACGAGCACGAGCACCAGCACGAGCACGAGCACGAGCACGAAGAAATTGTCTGAAGCGACTCGGGCAATTTTGCAGCACATTCTCGCCGCCAAAAGCATTCGGGGGCTTGACCGACTCCGGTCACTGTTGTATTAATGTAGTAATACAACAGGTGGTGAAATGCAGATCCATATTTCTTCCGATGGGCCTCCGATATACGAACAGATAGCGAATCAAATTCGCTACCGTATCGTGTCAGGTCAATTGCGCCCCGGCGACGAGCTTCCCACGATCCGTGGGTTGGCTGAAAAGCTCCGCGTCAATCCCAATACGGTTGCGCGCGCTTATCGTGAAATGGAGCAAGAAGGACTTCTTGAAAAGCGAAGGACTACCGGTACCTTCGTTGCTGAGCTTACGGAACGTCGCAGTATCGCCGAGCGACGTCGGATTCTTGCACCGTTGCTGGACAAATTGGTAATTCAATCTCGCCAGCTCGAATTATCGCTCGAAGATGTCGTCGAGCAACTTCACAAGCGCGATCAACAAATTACCAGGGAGTCTGCTTCATCATGAGTATATTGCATGAAATAGGTTCAAGCGGTTTGGCTGTCGATCTTCAAAACTTGAGCCGCCGTTTTCGGGGCGAATATGCCCTGCACGATGTAAGCTTGCAGATTCCTACAGGCAGCGTCTTTGGTTTGGTAGGACTCAATGGGGCCGGAAAGACGACACTCATTCGGCACATCATTGGCGCATACAAAGCGCAACACGGGCGTGTGGTGGTGCTGGGAGGCGACCCGGTTCTCCAGCCTCAAGTGGTGCTGAAAAAAGTTGGTTACTTAACCGAAGAGGACTCGCTGCCGCGATGGATGCGCGTGGGTGATCTGATCGATTTTACTCGTGCTATTTATCCAACGTGGGATGAAGTCTATGCCAAGCAATTGTGTGAGCAATTTGAGCTAATCCGCAGTTCAAGTTTAATCGCGCTGTCCAAGGGTCAGCGTGCACGAGCGGGACTGCTTGTCGCAATTGCGCATCGTCCTGAATTGCTGGTGTTGGACGAGCCCAGTAGTGGTCTCGATCCTGTTGCACGGGGTGATATTCTCGAAGCCATCATTCGGACCATCAGCGACGATGGTCGCACGGTCTTGTTTTCCAGCCATTTGCTGGATGAGGTAGAACGTGTCTGCGATTGCATAGCCATGATGCACGAAGGGCAGATTGTGGAATCGCTAACCACAGAGCAATTGCAAGATCGATACTGCGAAGTGATTGGTGCAGGGGCGATGGCCGAAGTGGCCGCTCGATTTCCCCAAGCATTTGGATGGCGTCAGAGTGGTACAGAATGGTCGACAGTGGTCGGATGCGACTGGCTAAATCAGCAGGTGGATAGTCGGCAGTTGGGGGTGATCGAACGCCGCGAGATCTCGTTGGAACGTTGGTTTATGGCGCGAGCGGGAGAAAGCAAACAGAAGTCGCCAGTGGCAGTCGGTACCGAGGGAGATAATCATGTCTGAATCTTTCGCGCTAATGAAATTATCTGTGCTGCATCATCGCCGCCTTTTGCTGGTATTGCTGGTTACGCTAGCGATTGGCCAAGCGATTGCCGCGACGCTATTTGTAATGAGTGGAATGGTTCATTGGCCGGGAGTGGATCTCTTGGCGACCGGAGTGTTTTGTTCGTTCTTCGTGCTGTTGCCGGCTGCTTTTGCCGGCGCACTCGCGTTCGATTTTTCCCACGGCAGCGATATGAACAGCATCGAGAGTGGGTGCAGCCATTGGTTGCTGCGTGCTCCGCTGGCTACCTGGAAGATTGCTCTGGTCCCAGCGGTGTTGAAAACGGTTTGGATCAGTGCGATATGGTTGATAGTAGGTCTTGTCATGCGCATCGGCGGTGTCGTTTCCATTCCGACTTTCGCTCCGTGCTTCATGTTGTCTGCGGGTGTTATATCGCTTTCGGCACTCACTTGGGTTCCATTGCAGAAGAGTTGGTATCGACTTGGTGGGCTCGGGCTGTTGCTGATTTTGCTTTATGCTTTGGCTGCCTTGGTGTTTGGAGCGGCTTATGCAGAAAACGAAGCATGGCGAGCGCCGCTGGGATGGATGGGGTTGTTGGCTTCGATAGCATGCCATGCCGGTGCCGTCGCAGGTTTATTTTCCGCCTGTCGCCGCGCTCGGATTCAACCGCATGGAGTGATTCCTGAAGGTGTCAATGCCCTTACGCAAATGAAAGAGAGGCATTCAGAACTAGCAGCCCGTGTGCGATTTTTTTCTAGTCCCCAACTCGCACTGTTGTGGCATGAATTTGCCAAGCGAAGAGCCACTTTGGTTGGAGTGATGTGTTGGGGAGCAATGCCTATTGTGTTGCTTTTTGGCTTGTTTGTCTCAGTGAGCCCCGTGAGTTTGTTTCTCCTTTTTCTAGTCTTCGCCTACGTGGCGGGATTCTCGGTCGTAGTCAAACGGCCGCGAATAGATGGTGGTTCTGCTTCGACTCTGCCCATTTACGTGCTGGCAAGCCCTTTCACTTCAGCTCGACTTGCATGGACCTCATTGATCGTATCACTGGTAATGGTTGGAGTTGTCTTCAGCTGTGTCCTCGTTGTGTATCTGCTTTGGTCACTTTGGCCAAGTAATCGTCATGAATGGTTGCAGTGGTCAGCACAGCAAGCTGCGTATGTTGGAGACCCACTGCGGACTCAAGGGGTGATGATCGAAGGGGGCGATTCCATCGGTGCTGGTGTGCGCATTACTTTGGCGATTACCTTTGCTGCTGGACTATTCTTTGTGAGTCGCATCGCTGCCTTTCAGTGGGTGCCCTTGGCGGGCAGAACCTGGTTCGAACTTTTAGTTGTGTTGGTTTCCCTCGCGTTGACCATGGCCCCCTTTTCGTATTTTTTGCATTGGTTTATGTTGCAGAGAGATTGGGACCACGTTCGCCAGTCTTTCTATGAATCGCTCACATGGCTACCAAGTATTGTGATCTTGTGCATCGTCTTGAAGCTGTTTGCGTCATTGGTCTGCAGTTACACGCTTTGGCATAAGAAACTGGTGTCATTGCCCAACATCGTCTTGGTACATGGGCTTTGGTGGAGCTTGGTGATCTTGGCTGCCTCGCTTGTGACAGCTCTACTCCCTTATCCTCAGGCGACTTGGGTGACGTGTGCTGGCGCGACAATTGTTGTGGTGCCTTTAGTGCGAATCTTGGCCATGCCGTTGACGCTAGCTTGGAACCGTCATCGTTGAGCTGAGTAGTGCTTTACTTACTTCCGAAAAATTTGCTTGACAGCTCCCTCGATAGGCCGTACTATCGCATTAGTACACCAGCACGGGAGCGCACGCAAATGTTCTTTTCGATCGATGCATCGAACGGGGTTCCGATTTACGAGCAGATAGTCCGGCAAGTGAAGTTTGCTGTAGCGGACGGAGTGCTTGTTGCGGGCCAGATGGTTCCCAGCGTCCGTCAATTGAGCGGCGAACTGGCGATCAATCCAAATACCATTGCCAGATCCTATTTGCAATTGCAGGAAGAGCGCGTCTTAGAGCCGCTGCGTGGACGTGGCTTAGTGGTTCGGGCGGACGCATTGCAGCGTTGTACCAAGGCCCGTCGCGTGCTTTTGGAGACGCGAGTTCACGATGTGCTCGACGAAGCGGTTCGCGCGGGGCTTTCGCGTGGCGAGATTCTCGAAATGTGTTCCACGCAATTAAACCAGATTCTTCCAGCATAAGGAGTCTTCTCATGCAATCGGTCATCTCCGTTCGCCAACTGGAAAAGCACTTCCGAAATTGCGATGCATTAGCGGGAGTTTCTCTGGAGGTTCCTGCGGGCGTCGTCTTTGCCTTGTTGGGAGAAAATGGTGCAGGCAAATCGACATTGATTCGCAGCTTGATGGGATTTGTTCGTCCGGATGCGGGTCAGGCTCAGGTGTTGGGCTTAGATTGTCAACGGGCCTCGCAGGAGATCCGGCGGCGCGTGGGATATGTCGCCGATGCGCCGGCTTTATACGATTGGATGAAGGTCGAGGAGATCGGTTGGTTTGCATCGGGTTTTTATCCGCAAGGATTCTTGCTTCGTTACAACCAAGCGATAGTTGATTTTGAGGTACCTACGGGGCGTAAGCTCAAACAATTGAGTAAAGGGCAGCGCGCCAAAGTGGCGCTTGCTTTGGCTATCGCCCATGACCCTGATCTGTTGATATTAGATGAGCCGACATCGGGCTTGGATCCGGCGGTCCGCCGGCAGTTCATGGAGAGCATGGTGGATCGAGCCGCGCTGGGGAAGACTGTTTTTCTTAGCAGTCATCAGATAAGTGAAGTGGAGCGAGTGGCCGATTGGGTAGCGATCATGCACCGCGGAAAAGTTCGCTTGGTTCAGCCTCTGGAAGAGATGAAGTCGTCGATTTATGACGTCATGATTCAGCTCGCCGACGCTGATGTCGAGCCGCCGTTACCTGCGGGCGAAGTTTTGACTCAATCGCGTCACGGACGGCAGCTTCGCATGATGGTTTGTCAGTGGACAGAGGCCGATCGTGCAGCGATTTCAAGCGGGGCGGGGGTGCAGGGAATCGAGGTGAGGCGGCCGACTCTCGAAGACATCTTCATGGCTTGTATCAAAGGAACTCCACCGCAGGCAATTGACGCCGAACTACGGGCGGCTCATAGCTAGTGAGACATTCATTTGGAGACGATTAGTCCAATCGAATCCGTTCGTTTTAATTCGAGATTTTGTGTCGGCGATGTTGACCGCAATCAGAGGTCGCTTTCTAAGGTGAGGAACTCAGACGATGAACAAGTCACTACTGTGGAAAGAGTTTTACATCGTGTGGCCGTTCGTTGCAGCACTGGCGGTGATGGCCATGATGCTCTTTGGAGCATCCAGTTTTCTCACGGAAGCGAAAACCGCGCAAGGGTTGATTTTTATATTGATACCCAATCTCGTGGCACTTGGGTTGCCTCTGCTTCAGGTATCGCAGGAGGAGGAGAACGGTACGCTACGCTGGCAGCGAGGGTTGCCCATTTCATGGCACTCTGCCGCCTTCAATAAGTGCTTGGTAGGGCATGTTGGTTGGATCTTCGGTTGGTGTTTTACCGTTGGCTGTGATCAGATCGGCCGGGCGCTAAGGGCGGTTGATTTTCGGCACAGTGAATTGCTGCTGTACTCTCCTGTCAGCTACCCAGAGATTGAGTATGCCAGATACCTCACCTTCTCATGGCTTTTATTAGGCATTGGCTATGCGTGTGCATGGACGACGAAGACAGCCGCAAAGTCATTGATGTTGTTAGTATTGGCAACCATTGCTTTTACCATAGTCTCCGAGGAATGTGTGAACTGGACGTTATCGAAATTTTTTGAAGGACATTTGTATGGGACGCCTCAGTTGTCTCTGGGGTTTGTCTTCTTCAATGCAGCCACTGCAATGTTTGCCTTTGTGATCGCTGCACTCATGATGCGGCGGAGATGGCTGGGAGGGCGTTGGAGTTGGTTTGGATTGGAGATTCATCGAGCTTCGGATCGCACGCCCCCTATGTCTTCCAGCACCGAGGTCTCCGCAGCGTATCAACCACCAGCATTCCTTTGGATTCATTCGCCCTCTCAATTTCGTGCGCTGCTGTGGCATGCGTTTCGACAGGCGTCTGGAGGGTTGTTGATCGCAGGGCTCTTGTCTCTAACATCATTGATCTCCTACGTATTCTTTGACCAGCGAAACGTTGCTCCTTGGGTCATGCTGCAAGGTATTTTGGCCGTAATTGTGATTGGGGTAAATACATTTGGGGCTGATGGCTACAAGCTTCCCCAGAAGTTTTACTCTGAGCACGGTGTATCTGGCTTTGCAGTATGGTCGACTCGGTTGTTGGTCACCTTAGGGGCTTTTACCTGCATCCTAGCCGTGCACTGGTTTGAAATCGTGGTTTTTGCGGATTTCATCCAAGGGGAGGAATCAATCGCTGCCGTGTATGCGCTACTCATTGCGCTGGTAGTTTCCCTAGTGATTGGCATGTTTGCTCGTCATGCGATTGTCTCGTATCTCTTGTGCGCTGCGGTCGCTTTGTTAGTCTTCATTTACAGTGGATTTCTATATTCGTGCTATCCCATCGCGTTATGGACTGGGGCCGCTGCGCTTGCATCGATGACGTTATTGACATTGCCACTTTGTCGAATCTGGCTCCAAGGTGAGCGCGGTAGACGGCTTATTCTCGCAGCCACGGGATTTGCAGTAGCATCGATTGCGGTGTCGATCGTGCCGATCCTGTTGTATCGTGAATGGCAGTCTCCCGCTTCCGATCCGAAATGGCGTAGCCAAATGATGGTGGATGCGCAAAGGGAGGCTCAGACTCAGCCTATGCAAAAGCAGTTTGTTTATTTGAACGGATTTCGGCTTACGCAAAGTTCGAACATTCTCCGCTTTACGGAACAAGAAAGTGCGCTTCTGAAGAGTGCGTTCGAACCCAGCGCCGCAGAGTCGATCGCTTATTATTTGTATAGCCCAAGTAGTTGGTTTGCGCAATTATCAAGCATCGTGGAGGCGAATTCAGCAGACGAAGTCTACAAGGAGATGGGGTTCGGAAGTCAGCGCGAGTTTTATCGCAACCTCATCGAATTGGGAATTGGTTCGATCGAGCGGACGTCGTTAGCCAACATGAGTCTGGCCGAGTCCGATGATCTCGACTTGCTTGAGATCATGCTGGCTTCAAAACTGAAACAAGCAGAGACTATTTCGATACTGGGTAGTGAGGAGTGTGAAAAGTTTATATCGCGATTGCGAACGCCGGAGCAGAAGCGAACTCAGCGCCGCAAGGCGCTGCTGAAAACATGGTTGGATACGAGTGAGGAAAATGGTGGTTTGGACATTTTCTATTCTCGTACTTTTCCATCGGAGTCCGCGGTTAGGATGCGTTTGATTCTTCCGTGGGAAATAACTTTTTTGCATCGACGTTTGGACGGGGCGGTTCGGTTAAGTCTGCAGCAGCTTGAAAGTGGTCATGAGCTTGAACCTCAGCAAAATGCCCTGAGGCGCGAAGCGTGGGACAAAATGGAAACTGCAAGCACGCCAGGTGGGCACTGGCCTACGCAATACTGGTAAAGTTCAGTTAATTGAAAATTGGTCGAGAGGGTCTGACTGAAGGGGCGATGAGGCGTTAAAATCACGACGGTTTTTCACCTCCTGGAGTAGATTTTTCGATGGCCAAGGCCCCCCAAAACGCAATTTCGCCTACGCGTGGCGACGATTATCCCGAATGGTATCAGCAGGTCATTCGCGCTGCAGATTTAGCTGAGAATTCGCCCGTCCGGGGTTGCATGGTGATCAAGCCATGGGGATATGCCCTGTGGGAAAATATGCAGCGGGTGCTGGACGGGATGTTCAAGGCAACGGGCCACCAAAACGCCTATTTCCCACTTTTTATCCCGATGAGCTACTTGGAAAAAGAAGCCAAGCATGTCGAGGGATTTGCCAAAGAATGCGCCGTGGTGACGCATCATCGACTGGAGCCCGACGGCAAAGGGGGCCTCCGTCCAGCGGGTGAATTGGAAGAACCTCTCATCGTTCGTCCCACCAGTGAGACTATTATTGGCGAAATGTATGCCAAGTGGGTACAGAGCTATCGCGACCTGCCGATCTTGATCAACCAATGGGCCAATGTGGTTCGCTGGGAACTTCGCACCCGACTTTTCCTCAGAACGGCTGAGTTTCTTTGGCAAGAAGGCCACACCGTTCATGCGACTTCGGAAGAAGCGATGGAAGAGACGATGAGAATGCTCGATGTCTATGCTGACTTTGCTGAAAACTGGATGGCAATGCCAGTGATCAAGGGATATAAGACGCCAACCGAGCGATTTCCTGGGGCAGTAGAGACGGTATCGATCGAAGCCATGATGCAAGATCGCAAAGCATTGCAAGCGGGGACCAGCCATTTTCTAGGACAGAATTTTGCCCGCGCCTCCAATATTCAATTTCAAGATCAAGATGGCAATATTCAGTTTGCGTGGACCACATCGTGGGGCGTGTCGACTCGTCTGATTGGCGCATTGATCATGACACATGCAGACGATGATGGTTTGGTCTTGCCGCCTAAATTGGCCGCGACCCATGTCGTGATTCTGCCCATCTATCGCGACGATACCCAGCGTGGCGAGGTCTTGGAGTATGTCCGTGCGCTACGCAGCGAATTGATGTCGAAGACTTTCTCAGGTGGCGCTATTCATGTTGAGATCGATGATCGCGATATGCGAGGTGGGGAAAAGAAATGGCATCATGTGAAGCGTGGAGTCCCGATACGACTGGAGATTGGTCCCAAAGATATTGCTAACAAAGCCGCCTTTATGGGACGCAGAGATACGGGCGAAAATCGCGCGATCGATCGAGATACCTTGGTGGCAACTTTGCCAGCGATTCTTGAAGAGATGCAGCAAAATCTATTTCAGCGTGCCTTGAAACTGCGTGAAGACAATACGCGAACGATTACTACGGAAAAGGAATTTCGTGAGTTCTTTACTCCTGTCAATGAGAATGAACCGGAGATTCATGGTGGGTTCGCGGTATGTTACTTTGCCAGTGAGGAAGCGCTTGAACCCTTGTTGAAGGAACTCAAGGTGACTCCGCGTTGTATTCCGTTGGAAGATAGCGAAGCGACCGGGACATGTTTCTTAACAGGCGCAAGCGGTGCAAAGAAGGCAATATTCGCGAAAGCCTATTGATCTCGAATACACAAATGAGCGGTTTTGGCGCTAGCCACCGGCCTTACACTCAACCAATTCACAGATAAGAACTTTCGCGGAGCGAAAGGCGACTATGATTGCGCTCAATTCGCTACTTTCGCGGAGCGAAAGGCGAATATCAGGCCAATTGAATGCGAATACACAAATGAGCGGTTTTGGCGCTAGCCACCGGCCTTACACGCAACCAATTCACAGCCTAGAACTTTCGCGGAGCGAAAGGTGACTATTCGCTACTTTCGCGGAGCGAAAGGCGACTATCAGGCCTATTGAATGCGAATAGACAAATGAGCGGTTTTGGCGCTAGCCACCGGCCTTACACACAACCAATTCACAGCTTAAAACTTCCGCGGAGCGAAAGGTGACTATTCGCTACTTTCGCGGAGCGAAAGGCGACTATCTCCTACGACTTGGCGAGTTTTAGGACGAACTCTTCCAGCACTAGGCGGTCGGGACCTGACGTGCTGTGGCTGCCTTTCAGTTTTAAATCTGCATCCAGTAGCCAATCTAAAATGCGGCTGGCACGCTGTCTTCCCAATTGTCTTAGTTGCCCTTCGATTTTTGCTAACTCGAATTCGCGGAAACCGGCAGCCTTCAATGCAGTGGAGACTGCCAGTCGAGTACCGTTGCGTTCTGCGTGTTCAATGGCAGCGGCTGCTAATCCGAAGCGGCGCATCGACCAAGCAATTTGTGGTAACAGGGCGATGGGTTGCTCGCCGCTCGCCATCATGCGATCGAGTTGCTTGAGCGCTTCGGCCGCGTTTCCCGCTGCGGCTGCATCAATGGTTTGCCAGGTCGTACTGGCACGCCACCCACCTACGATGTCACGCACCATGGCTTCCGTAATTTGAGCACCCGGTTTTTCGTAAAGAGCTACTTTAGCAATTTCGGTATCCAGCATACCAACGTTGGTCCCAATCAATTCAATCAGCAGGTCCGCGGCGCCCACTTGCAACTTGCACTGGTGCAACGGAGCGATGGCGGATACGAGGAACTTGCGCAGACGAGTCGTATCAGCGTTCTTATATTTACCGCTTGTTGGCACGCCGCAGTGTACGAGCAAATGCTCTTTGTCGGCTGCTTTGTAAAGTCGTGTATTCGCTGCGCACGATTGCAATTCGAGGAACAAGCGACCAGCGGTAGAGGGCTTAGCGATGTAGTCTTCGATCTCGCTACGATACTTCTTCACTAACTCGTCCCCACCTCGAACGATCACCACACGTCGTTCGCCCGCGTCAAATAAAGAGACCGTACTGACTTCGTCGCGTATGTCGCGCCATTGAGCCGTTTCACCATCCACCGTGTCTGCGTCGGTGGTAGCAGTTAACAGGCGGAGCGCCCAACATCGCAAAAAGCTGTCATCTCCAAAGAGCACGACGACGGGGGGCAACTTCTCTTCGCTGGGCGGAGATTCGATCAGATCAAAGGATTCAACGGGCATGCGAAACGCAGGAGGGAGAGGCTGAACTTGGACTCGCCAACACGTCGAACATAGCGAGTTTGACTACTATACCATAGCCAAAACCACAGCCCAATCGGATGAGGAGCGACCATGTTAGTGTTCGCGACATCGAATCCTCATTCCTGCGGTCTTAACGGAACCGGTTGCCTGAGGCGCGCAGGGCCGATTCCGCTGGAATGTCCTCTAAGCCCTTGATTCGAGCGCGGGGCGCGAGTCCCTGAACGGATACTGGTGTATCACGAGCTTCGATTCCGATATTTCCGGCTAAGTCCTGCCCTTCAATACGCAAGAAAATTTGGCGTGGCAAACGCGGGTCTGCAGGCCAGACGTAGCGTCCAGTATTCTCCAAGCCGGTGGCAATGGTTGTCCAGGGACCTGCGGGCGTTTCGCTGAAGGCAAGACTGACGGGGCGAGGAATCAAGTTGTCGTCCGAGCAAGAGTACTCAATCACCAATGCGCCGGTTTCGTCCCCTTCGCCATAGCGAGCGGAATTGAGGCGAACGAGTGGGGATTGCGTATCAACACGAACCCAAATATCTGGTGCTTCACCAGGTTGTGGAACAGGGCTGGTCAGCCCATTCCCACCTACTACAACAATGCCAAAACCATAAAGCCCTGGTCCTTCGGTCTCTATATCAAAGGGACTTTCATTGTCTGGATCAGCACCACGCATTGCCCATGTCTGACCACCGTCCGTGGTGCTCCACAATTCAACAGCGCGAATACCTTTCGAGCCAACGGCGTCCACTTCGTAGTGCAAACTGAATTGCTGCGAACGACGATGCAGCACCTCGGACTCCGGCACCACAGTTGTTTGAGTTACGGGTGCGGGTGAATAAGGAATGTTGCGTGTATCTACTGGAGTAGGAACGTTGCTCGCTTCGATTCGCGAGGATGTATATGGTGGTTGTGTGAATTGCTGCTGAGGGGATGAAAGGCTTGGCTCGTTTCGTGCCGGTTCCGCTTGTCCGCTCGGAGTTGGGACTTGTTCGATTGCGATGGGACGCATCACACTGCTCGGAGTCGCTGGCTCGGCTTGTGGTTGAACAAAAAGATTAGGTTGGGAAACCGGGATGGCGCCCACATTGTTGGGAAAGTTATTGGCTATGGTCTTTGGTGAGGGCGTGTTTTGTGCTTGGGCCGGTAATAATCCACGAAGACTGCCGTTGTACGCTATCGAATCGGCATATCCGCTTTCAGCAGCAGACGAGTTGGCCATGGGATTGCTGCGAACGGGGGCCAGGCTTGATTGCGTTTGGCCCTGATAATTGTTTTGGCCTACAGGTTGAACCACATTGTGATTGAGGCTGGGGGGTTCGGGCAATTGAACTGCATAGCCACTATCGCCGGGTGCAGCAGAGCGGGCGAGTCGAGGTTTTTCGAGTTGCCGGTTTTGAACCGATTGGTTTCCCGCTTGGTCGACCGCCATCAAACGCAGGTTGATATAACGATAATCGGCCACAGGTTGAAATGTAATTTGACCATGGATCGCGCCGCTGCTATCTCGGTTGGTTGTGTGTCGAGACGTGTCAACAGGGTGCCACTGGGTCCGATCGGTATCGATCATATAGTGCAGCTGAAGATTTTCATTGGCGGTTGAAATATCGAGTACCGCGTAATCCAGCGTAACCAAACCGGACGCGTCCGCATCAGCCGTCATCGTGAGTTCTGGAAGCGATGTATCAACAACGATTTCCAATTGGGCAGCCATCTTTGCACCAACCGGGTAGGCTCTCCCTGAGGCATCGACGGTGCGAGTGGCAAACCAATAGGTGCCATCGTCGGGAGCGGAGAAGCGAAATTCGTTACTGCCAGCGCTTTGACGAGCAACAATACCCCACTCTTGACCGCGATTGCGCGAAACATAGAGTTCCACGACGGCGGCTTGCAGTCCTGGCGAATTGACCCCAAAGGGAATCGATAGTTCACGTTTGTTACGCACAAAGCGAGGCACGGAGTCGCTAACAGGCATCCCGGTCGAATTGGAAGCTGTGTACGATGGTGCTGCGGGACCCTGAGCGAAAGATGCTTGATCGGCGTAAACTGCGGTAATTAATGCTAGCAGAGCGAGCTTCTTGACGCGCATGAATTTTTACGAGCAGGCGTAATGTGAAGCCAGACGACCGGTAAATCAATGAAGTTATCGTGCGTCTAGACTGGGACCCATCGCTTCCTACTTCGGTCGCTGCCCCAGGGCGACTTGAATGAATCACTTCCAGAAATCGATTGAGGGTTGCGAAATGCACTCAAGTGAATACCACTACGATGTCATCGTCGTTGGTGCCGGCCATGCCGGAACCGAAGCGGCGGCGGCAGCGGCCCGGATGGGGGCTAAGGTGGCATTGCTGACAACCAATCTCGATACGGTTGGACAGATGAGCTGCAATCCTGCCATTGGTGGAGTTGCCAAAGGGCAGATCGTTCGCGAAGTGGACGCGTTAGGTGGGCTCATGGGGCAAGCCATTGACGCGACGGGTATTCAATTTCGAATGCTCAATCGTCGTAAGGGGGCCGCCATGCACAGCCCCCGTGCGCAAGCGGACAAGCGGGCCTACCAAATCGACATCAAACGACGAATCGAGTTGCAAGAGAATCTCGACCTGCGACAA
This sequence comes from Pirellulaceae bacterium, assembly GCA_041749395.1. Taxonomy (GTDB): domain Bacteria; phylum Planctomycetota; class Planctomycetia; order Pirellulales; family Pirellulaceae; genus Laterigemmans. The sequence continues at coordinate 3,727 of JBGTBJ010000081.1, read as the reverse complement.
GAGATCGTGCTCGATTTGTTGGTGGAAGAGCAGGCCGGGCATCCACAAGTCGTGGGTGTCTTGGTCGCCGGAGACGCCACATATCGGGCTCAAAATGTCGTCCTCACTACCGGAACGTTTTTGCAAGCCATCATGCACACGGGTGAAAGTCAAACGCGTGGCGGCAGGGCAGGGGAGGGGACCACGTCGGGAATTAGCGGCGCATTGCATCGACTGGGATTCGAAGTGCAGCGTTTTAAAACCGGCACACCTCCTCGCTTATCTGCGCGAACGATTGACTTTTCGCAAGCGGAATCACAACCGGGTGACGAGTGCCCTGAACCATTCTCCTATATGAATGATGCGATCACGCAACAGCAGCTAACTTGCTATATCACCCATACCAACGCCGCCGTCCACGATCTGATTCGAGCCAATTTAGATCGAGCGCCAATGTACAGTGGCCGTATTCAAAGTCGTGGGCCTCGTTATTGTCCCTCTATTGAAGACAAAGTCGTTCGCTTTGCAGAGAAGGATCGTCACCAATTGTTTTTGGAACCCGAGGGGTACGATACGCAAGAGGTCTATGTAAATGGCGTCTCCACAAGTCTGCCTCGAGATGTGCAGGATGGCATGATGCGGTTGATTCCGGGGCTAGAGAAAGCCAGGATCATGCGATACGGCTATGCAGTTGAATACGATTATTGTCCACCCACGCAATTGCAGCCTCATTTGGAGACCAAGCGAGTCTCCGGATTATTTTTTGCTGGACAAATTAATGGCACTACCGGTTATGAAGAGGCAGCGGGGCAAGGTTTAGTTGCGGGTGCGAATGCTGCGCTACGAGCTGCTGGGCGGTCCCCATGGGTACTGGGGCGTGACGAAGCTTATATCGGAGTGCTAGTAGACGATTTGGTCACAGTGGGCGCCGATGAACCCTACCGAATGTTCACCAGTCGCGCCGAATTCCGTTTGCTGCTTCGGCAGGATAATGCGGATCGAAGATTAACTCCCATCGCACAAACGGTCGGTTTAGTCGCTAGTGATCGAATGGTGCGACTAGAAAAGAAGCTGGAGGAGATCGCCCAGGGGCGTGCTTGGCTAAAAAGTGGTCGGGTGGGAGAGTATTCCGGAGAAAAATTCTTGCGCCGCCCTGAGGTCGATTGGCAGGAGATAGTTGAACGCTTGCCGATTTTGCAACCAATCTCCCCCGATGCGGCTCGTCAGATTGAGTTCGACATTAAATACAATGGATATATTGTCAGGCAGCAAGTCGAAGTCGATCGCCAACGCCGACTCTCTTCAAAACGAATTCCGCCGACCTTCGATTACTCGATTGTGCCTTTACGAACGGAAGCGCGGCAAAAACTGACTGCGATTCGGCCAGCAACGCTGGATCAAGCGCGCCGCGTCAGCGGCATCACACCGGCGGATCTCGCTCTAGTGTTGGCTCACCTGGATGGTCGAATGAGTGGCCGGAAAATGAACCCAGATGGTGGATCTGACCCAGAAGTGGACCAGAAAAAGTCTGACACTTCTTCGAGCGATGGCGCGTAAGTACTTGAAATGAAGGGACTTGCGGAATCTATATTAATCTTGACCGGTTGTGAGGTTTAGGTATAATTCGGCGGCCTTGGCAAGATTGGCAATTCGGGAAGGGGCGGAGTTCCTTTTCTACGGATAAGGTCGCTAAGGATCGAAACATACGGATCCGATTTTTGGGTACAGGGAGGATTTCTGCCATGACCACGAAAACGGTCTTTACCACCGGTGAAGCCGCAAAGATTTGCAAGGTCAGTCAGCAAACGATCATACGTTGTTTCGACAACGGTTCGCTGAAGGGGTTTCGCGTTCCAGGAAGCCGTTTTCGGCGAATTCCGCGAGATCAACTGTATGCCTTTATGAAGGACAACGGTATTCCAACCGACGCGTTGGAAAGTGGCAAGAAGAAGTTGTTGGTTGTTGACGACGACGAGGATCTTGTTGAATTGATTGTCGAGGGCTTCGCTCGCGACGGACGTTTTGAGATTCGCACGGCCAATAATGGTTTTGATGCCGGGATGAAAGTCAACGAGTTTCGACCGGATATGGTTGTGCTCGATGTGATGTTACCCGATATCAATGGGCGTGAAGTTTGTCAGCGAGTTCGTAACGATTCGTCGCTCGATTCCGTCAAAATCGTCTGCATTTCTGGCATGGTCGAGCAAGATAAGGTCGATTCGCTCCGCGCTGCGGGTGCGAACGACTTTATGCAAAAGCCGTTTGCCGTGGAAGATCTGCTGAACCGATGTTGTGACTTGCTGGAAATAGAGCGAGCCATTACTCACTGATTCCAGGCTGTTGCCTGCGACGGCGAACAGCAGAGTTAGGGACTTTACCGAAGACGGGACTCAGATGAAATGGTTGCCCGCCCTGCGATGGAAAGAATCGTGGTGGCGGTTGCCGTTGTCGCGAGTTTCGGCAGAGTTTCTTGCTGGACTTTTGCTAGATTCGCAAACTGGGGTTGGCCGTCTCGCCGATCGAGAATGGGCCGTTTGGGAAATGACCCGCGCCCTGCTTACCGATCCAGCGCTCCTTTTTTACGCAGTTCTGGAGCGATCAAGCGGCGACCTCGCCTGCCAAGCGAAAGATATTGATCTTGGTGAAACAGCTGATTGGTTTGTGAGTTCGCTGGTCGACCTACTGTTGGATGGTGATCGCCAATTGGCCGCCGTCGTACCCGGCAAGTTCAGTGATGACGACATCCAATTGGAGGCGGAACAATCGCAGCAGTTGGACGCTTACACACAACTTGCTGCTCAATCGGTCGACTTGTCGGGTACAAACTGGCATGGGCTGTGTTGTGGGTGGCTTGAGGTAGCAGGCTCGCACGTTCCCCAAGAATGGCTCGCCACTTGGCCCACCAACATCGATGCCGATATCGAATTGGCGGAAGGCTTGGTGGGGTGTGAAGTCGGGTTTGGGCAAGCCTCGCTGGACCTGCGGCGATTGGCACTGGTTTGCCAGCGAAAGTGTGAATTGGAGGATCGATTCGCAACGCAACTGCACCAGGAAAAGATGAACTCGCTACGGCAATTGGCCTATGGGCTGACTCATGAGATCAACAATCCGCTAGCCAATATCCGGACTCGTGCCGAGCAGTTGGCGATGGACGAGCCGCGTGAGGATAGGCGACAGCGATTGGATCGTATTGTGCAGCAATCCATGCGAGCCCATGAGATGATCGCTGACCTGATGTATTTTGCTCATCCTCCCAGAGTGGAACCCGTCGAAGTGGAAGCGGAGCAGCTTGCCATTGCTGCATTGAATTCTGTGAAAGCGGTGTGCGTCGAGAGAGGCATTCAGTTGAGCATCGAGGTACCTCCGCAGGCTCCTCTCATTTCGGTCGATCCACGGCAAATTCTAGGCGCACTGCAAGCCTTGTTGCGTAACTCAATCGAGTCGATCGGCGAGCGCGGCATGATCGCAATCCAAATTCGTGTGCACCAACGACGACTGGAATGGATTGTGTCCGATAGTGGCAGCGGGATGTCGCAAGAAGCGAGGAAACATGCCTTTGATCCCTACTATTGTGAGAGAGAAGCAGGGCGAGGGCTTGGTTTGGGGCTGAGCCGAGTTTATCGTGTGGCTAAATCCCATGGTGGAGGCGTATCGATCGAAGGCGGACCGATTGGCTGTTGCATCCGGATGTGGGTGCCCAGATAGTCGATAGTCGCCTTTCGCTCCGCGAAAGTAGCGTTGGTATTCG
>JBGTBJ010000080.1:0-2659 GCA_041749395.1 Pirellulaceae bacterium | reverse complement strand
TAATGAAGGAGCAATTCAAGCCGGCAACGAAAAAAGCCAAAAAGCAAGCAGCCAGCATCTCAGTCGAGTATCCCGAAAAGCTTCACCAGTACAATTATCGAGTCACTCCAGAAATCCTTCACTAATACAATCGACGTCCCCAGCGAAAGGCAACTATCCAGCAACTCATTGGGCGAGAGAGGGAACATCACTCTCTCAAGGCAAAGCGTTACTCGGCTTACTTCGATCGTCTTCAGCGAAGCGACAACGAAGTGATTGAGACATTGGCGGCAGATCACTTGGCCGCATATCAAGAGTACCTTGACGAGCAAGCGAACGAAGCAGCGACTGGCATACCAACGCCGGTGCAAAGCCAGCTGGGAGCAACACATGCGGCTCCATGATCAATCTCATGATGCTCATCGACAAAGTGCAACACAAACTTGTGCTCAGATCACAATATCATTTAATACACGACCGCAATTCACCGCATATCACACTAGGCAATCTAATAACATTCTCGCGCAACAATCTCATCGTTGCCATCCGGTCTCACCAATGAGTGATCGACCAAATCAGGGCTCTTTACCCTAGAAGATACAGGCTGCCACTAGCGGACAGCCTGTCAGTGAATGTACCCCAAAAGAAAACCACTCAAGGTTGTCGTTCGTCCGGAGCGTCCGAATTGGGAGAGTTAGTTACTGTCCTTGAATCTCCTGAAAACTTTGCTGGTGGAGCACGGGCGCGACCTTGGCCGTAGCAAGCCGACCGCGGTATTGGTTACCAACTAACGATTCTCACTCTTCTCTTCTATGTAAGTGTGATCGCTTCGACAAAAAACCGTTCAAATTCGGCCAAAAATGCGACTGTAGTTCGGCCGGTAACAAGTAAGGCTAACTCGGTCAATCATAGGTTTACTTCGACTCGAGAAGATACATCCGACCGTCAAGGTAAGTAGAATTGACAAAGATTTCGCCCTTTTCTTTAAAATAATAGACCGTGTCATCAGGAAACGACTGCGGCCACCATTTTGGTGGATTAAACAGGCCCATGGACCTCTTGCTTTTGGTTGGCAGCAACTGCATTTCATGTGTATAAGCAATAAAATCGTCTCTACTTATTTTAGCGGAGATCGCATAATCGAACGTGACGAACATGTTGTCGAAGTGCTCATTAATTTCAGTCGCACTTTCTGGCAGATTTGCAATGTAATTCGAAGGCCTTTGATACAGCCAATACATAATCGCAATTGACATCGAAACAAAAACTACCAAGTAAGCAATTTTGCGCATTACTCAAGACTCAATCGCGTCATCTCGGAACCCTCGCTGCGTCCATAAAGGGTGTATGGTCTCCAATTGCACTGTAAAGTACCTCCCGCCAGCGCTACGGAAATGGTTCTAATTTCGTTTGGCGCTCCTCTGTCTGAAAGCAGTCCCTGTATGTTGAACGTCGTAAACGTTCTCGAAGCAGATTCTGTAGGTTAGTGAGCACCTACCGCATTCGTAAAAGCCGGTAGGATCCATTCTGCCAATTGCTCGTCTCCATGGATTCGAAGATTGTTGTCCTTGCTCATTAATTGTGCCGCCGCTTCCGCCATTCTCACAGTTTCGTATCCAAGCATTCTTTTTTCCATTAATAAAACCGCGTAAGGAGTGGGTCAGTGTAGAATCTCCATGCCATTCTCTCTTGCCAAGTCGTCAATTGGACATTCTCAATCCAGGCTTCAAGAAAATTGCATGCAGCAGGTAGATGGTCGCCAACTTGCGGACAATCCATTCCAAGCAGTCTGAGTAACCATCAGTAGTTGCTGGTTGGGCCGTCCACAAATGGGCCGGTATACGCCGAAACCAATACGGGCCTTGAAGAACGGGTATCTGCAAATCCGTTAGCGCTCAAATCTAGTGGAAAGCGAACTGAAAGTTGATTGCGGTTGACAAATCCTCCCGTTTCGGGGTTAAAGCAGCGATTCCGCATAAATACGCATTGAACTAAGTCACACGATGCTTTTTCAAAAAAGCCGCTTCGTATCTCTTAGTCGCTAATAGATCTCGCGGACGCAGACGAACTGAGTACTCTCATATCACCATACCCGTCATAGGCGTACCGTTCAATGGTTGCACCACTACCATCTGTCAGCGCAACAATCGAGAACTGCTGGGAGCACTGGAGTTGTTTCAGCTTTTTCGGGTCATTCGGAAAACTCGGCTTGCAGCTTTGTTGGCCGGCGCGGACGCATGATGGTACACGCTTCCGCGCGGAGACGCGGTGCGTGGGCCGTGCGGGGCGGCAGGTGGCATGATTTGTCAGGCCACCTAGTATAATGACTCACGCTCAAGCAAAGCTACTTCGCTGGATTTTGATCTTCATGTGGTGCAGCTTGTGGCGTATCTTTGGCGCCTGGATGCGTCTTGTCGTGCACACATCGCAGTAGCTGTTGCGAGACAGAGTCGCCTTTGACTCCGTGAAAGTAGCATTCAGAGTGGTGAGTCATGACGCTACTTTCGCGGAGCGAAAGGCAACGATCCAGCAACTCATTGGTAAGCGTTCGGCGTGGGTATGAATGCAGTGAGCGATATGCTGTTGAGGTTTCCTGTAAACCTCGGAGATCACCATGCCTATTTCCCGACACGAGCTTTGGGTTCAGCGGATGAACCGTTACCAAGCTTGCTCGCTCACC
>JBGTBJ010000079.1:0-17774 GCA_041749395.1 Pirellulaceae bacterium | reverse complement strand
TTTGCATACGTGTGTAGGGCCGGTGGCTAGCGCCAAAACCGCTCACTTTTTTGCATATGTGTGTGAGGCCGGTGGCTAGCGCCAAAACCGATCATTTTTTTGCATACGTGTGTAGGGCCGGTGGCTAGCGCCAAAACCGCTCACTTTTTTGCATATGTGTGGGAGGCCGGTGGCTAGCGCCAAAACCGATCACTTTTTTGCATATGTGTGTAGGGCCGGTGGCTAGCGCCAAAACCGATCACTTTTTTGCATTTGTGTGGGAGGCCGGTGGCTAGCGCCAAAACCGCTCACTTTTTTCGCATTTGTGTGTAGGGCCGGTGGCTAGCGCCAAAACCGCTCATTTTTTTGCATCAACGATTAGACGCTGATAGCTGATCCTTGCCACGTCGGCCATTACATCCTTGTCGGTGGTCGCTGCGGCCGCTTTGAGATACTTCTCTGCATCCTCCTTATTTCCTTCGGCGTGAGCCAATAGCCCAATGTAAAGGTCGGCATAGAATCTTGCGTTTCGCTGTCGCGCTGAACCTGGCTCCAATTGGTTCACCGCCTTTTCCACAGCAGCACGATCGGCCGTCCCCTTATAGAGCTCATAGACTTCCGCCATGGGCACTCGTGCATCCCCTGGCGCCGCTAAGTAATCCTTCCTGGCCGCTTCGACTCCATCGGTGGCGGCCACGCACAGAAAGTGCCAGGTCGCATTTTCAACGTCGTTTGGATTGACCGTTTTATGCGATTCGAATTGCTCGCGTCCCTCTTTGAACTGACCAGCAAAATACTGCGCTATGCCGCGTTGCCACAAATACGGCTTCGCCGCCGGATCTTGCTCTACCACACGATCCAATTTTGCTACGGCTTCCGTGATGCGACCCGCTCGCAAATCGGCAACCCCTTGTTCCAAATTAGTGCGAGGATTGTCCTCACCTTGCATCCAGATGACCGACATTAGTCCCAGTGTCCATAGCAGACTCATCGTTAACTCCTCCCCAGGTTCTTATTCATGTTTCGCTTGTATTGTTCAACACCTGGCTGCCCGTAGGGATTGATCCCCAAGACGCGTCCTTCCACAACGGTTGCTAACATCAACATTTGCAACAGCTGTCCAATCGAATGCGGATCGATGGATGGCAATACGATATCGGTGGTGGGTCGACCATCTTCATGCAATGCATCATTGGTCCCATGAATCGCTGCTGCCATAATATCAGGGAGCGATTTTGTGGCGATATCATTCAGTGTATCTTGATTGCGATCGCTCGTCCCAACTTGCATCGCATCAGCCCGATAGGATTCGACAATCACATTGTTGAACACCTTGTTATTCGCCCCTTGCTGATGTTGCTGATGTCGCGAATGCAGGTCACGAGTATTCACGGTTGTTAAGGGGGTTGCACCCAGGCCTGCCTTTCCTAGTGATTCAGCCAAGAGTTGGTCATACCATAAACCGATAGATTCCAGCGACTTGCTCCAAGTACTCAGCACGCGAATGATCGCCCCTCGCTCTTTTTCCAACAAATGATTCACGGCCACATACTGCAGCACTACATTTTCTTCTGGTGGTGCAGAAGCGAAATGCTCGTTCATAGCGATTGCCCCTTCCAGCAATTGGACGCAGTCAATGCCCAACATCGCGGCTGGTAAGAGTCCCACTGCCGAGAGCACACTAAACCGCCCACCCACTCCGTCTGGAACCGCAAATATTTCCTGACAGCCAATCGCGTTTGCCAAATCGTGCAATTTGCCACTCTCGCCCGTTACGGGCACAACTAACTGCGGCAAGCATTTGTCGGCATCTGCCCCCAACTCTTTTTCCAACAGCGCCAAATATTGCCGGAAGGCCACGGCCGTTTCCATCGTTCCGCCACTCTTGCTGATTACACAGATTGCCCAACGAGCTTCCGCTGGATCATCTCCGTAGCCGCCGGCCAACAAACGCTCCATTAGAGCGCTGGAGGCATCGTTATCCACGTTATTCCCTTCAAAGTACATGCGTGGCTTGCTGCCGCGCCGACCACGAGTGAGCTCGTTGTGGTAGGGATGGCAGAGGGACTCCATCAACGCCTTCGCCCCCATGTACGAACCGCCAATCCCCAGCACGGTCACCGCATCCACTTCGTCGTGCAAGCGATTGGCTACCTTGAAGATTCTCGCTAGTTCGCTCCCCTCAGGATCCAAGCGATAGCCCCGCAAAATTTCACTGGGTAACCAACTGAATCTCGCGTCCAACGGCTGCTTGTCAGCAGGGATGTTCCCCGATGCGTATTGCTCAGGATCCAGTTCCACAATGTCGTTGCGGATTTCATCCAGCGATGGATAGAGCTCAGCCAGCGCCCCACTACTGATACCGTATTCGGAATGAATGGATCCACTGGGGTCAAACTTCAAAAGTTTCATGGCGTTACGCGTTGGATGTGAGGGGCTGAACGGAAAGTACGATCACGGGGGACTGAAGTGTGAATTCTCTGTGTCGGACAAAACTGTTGTGTTCGCTGATGTTCAAGATACCGAGTTGCGGGCCATCTGAGGAGCGATGCAGGGCCGCATTGTACGGTTCGGTCCCTGTCGAATGTCGTCGTAATTTGATAAACCGTAAGTACCCAAACTGACTTTTTCCCCTATATGAGTTTTCCACCGTGGATATGCACAAGCTGACCCGTGATTTGATGATCAAGAATGAATCCAAAATCGTCATGCTGGTCGCTGACGGTCTGGGTGGTCTACCAATGACCCCTGGGGGGAAGACCGAACTGGAAACCGCCAAGACCCCTCACCTCGATGCCTTGGCAGTTCGCGGTGTTCAAGGGGCCAGCATCACCGTTAAACCGGGAATCTCGCCCGGTAGCGGACCAGGACATTTAGGCCTGTTCGGCTATGACCCGATTCAATATCAAATTGGCCGCGGAGCCCTAGAAGCCACCGGAATCGGATTCGCCCTACAGCCCGGCGATGTGGCCATTCGCTGCAACTTTTGCACACTCGATGGAGAAGGTCTCATCAGCGATCGTCGAGCGGGCCGAATCTCCAGCGATGACAGTGCTCCCATCGCAATTAGCCTCCGCCAAATTAAAATTCCTGGCGTCCAGATCTTTGTCGAACCTGTAAAAGAACACCGCTTCGTAGTCGTTTTCCGTGGCGAAGGACTAGGAGGAGACGTTGACGATACCGACCCACAAGCCACTGGCGTGCCGCCCCTCGATCCAGTCGCCCGCAACGAAGCGAGTGAAAAAACAGCTTCGGTGGCCAAGGAATTCCTTCGCCAAGCCAGAGAGATCCTTAAATCTCAACCCAAGGCGAATTTCCATACCATGCGAGGCTTCGCGGCCAAACCATCACTCCCATCCTACGAAGAAGTCTACGGTCTCAAGGCGGCAGCGATTGCCGTCTACCCGATGTACAAAGGACTGGCTCGCTTGGTTGGTATGGACATCGTAGGCGAAGCACAAACCCTCGATGAACAAATGGAAGTGCTCAAACAAAACTGGGACAAGTACGACTTCTTCTTCATTCACTTCAAGTACACCGACAGCACAGGCGAAGATGGTAACTTCGCTGAGAAAGTCAAACGTACCGAGCAACTGGACGCCATCGTCCCAACAATCGAAAAACTAGGTCCAACGGTGTTCATTGTGACGGGCGACCATAGCACTCCCAGCTTCCTGCAAAGCCACTCGTGGCATCCAGTCCCCACACTGCTGGTCAGCGATTGTTGCCGACCCGATCCACATACCGCGTTTAACGAGTCAACATGTATCACTGGTGGACTTGGACATTTTGAAGCCAAATATCTAATGCCGCTGGCTCTCTCCAACGCAGGACGAATGGGCAAGTACGGCGCGTAACGTCCTTCACTTTTTCTTAATCCGCAGATTGCGATAGCGTGCTTCTGCGGGTTCTCCGCCATGTATTTGAACCGCAATCACTCCTGTGGTTGCGATTCCCGCATCGCTCTCCGTGTAATCCACGGTCTTTAATCCGTTGAGCCAAATTTCTATATGCGGGCCGCTGCATCGAATAACGAATTCGTTCCAGTCATCTTTCCGCAGAACCTGGGGTACTTTCTCGCGGTCCCCTTCCGCCAATAACTTATTGCGACGCGATTCATCGTAGAGCGCACCCCACACCGGTCGCTCCCAGGCCGAACCCATGTCCGCTTGATATCCCGATACCTCGTGGTGATTGGGGATTCGCTCAGTGCGAAATTGAATTCCCGCATTATCACCTGCGCCTGTTAACTTGGCTTCCAAGCGAAGTTCAAAGTCAGCGAATTTATCGACAGTACAAAGAAAGAAATTGTTCGGGATCTTTTTTTCTAAAGTTCCGGCAACGATTTCACCCTGCTCAATCTTGAACCACTGCAGGTCTCCCTCCCAACCTTCGAAAGTCTGACCGTTAAACAAGGGGACAAACCCGGCGGCGACCTCTTGCTCTGTTAAATCTTGCTCTATTGATTCGCCGGCGACTTCAGGCTGACTTGCCACACTCGGGTGACACCCCAATACCAACAATCCCATCAGCATCGAATGAATTCTTTTGGACATAGCTCTCTCCGCCTTTTTAGTAACCGTTCATAACATTTAGGAACACTCAATCTTGCTTGGCGGGATTCGCATACAGCGATTCCAACTCGGTTCGCCACCTGGATTCACGCTCCGTATCGATCGAGCGAAATACCTCCCATCCTAACTTTTTCTCACCCGCACGACGCTCTGCGGTAGGCACCGTTCTCAGGCCAAGCAACAAGCCGCCCTCCTCCGCTGCATCGACCCAGCGGTGATAGTCGTAGGCCAATACACCTTGGATCGACCTCATTCGATCCCACGTGTAAAGCAACGCGGCACCTTGCAGACGCTGTGCTTCTTCTCCGTAACCCGCCGTATGATACCCTTGCTCGCTGAACAACAATGGACGAACTTGGCCCAACTCGTCCCGCATTGCCGGTTGGTCCAGAAAGTGGGTCAGTACGTCAATGTTTTTCATAGTGATCCGCTGCGTATCCACGTTGTTGACTGCCTGCCGATCTTCCCACGTCTTGGGATTAAATAAATTCTCGGGATAGGGATGATAGGCAATGCCCCAATGAAAATCCCCTTCTACCCGTGATAGTTTGCTTAGCATCTGCAACATCGCCCGCGGCGAGTAGGTGCGCCACTGCGCATCCTGACCAACGTTCCAATGATGCGTTAAAGAAATAAAGACGGTCGAATAGGGATTAAACCGGCGAGATTGCTGATACGCAATGCGCATCGATCGCACATAGGAATCCATGTAGACCGGCATCGGTTGCTCGCCCATATTTGTCCAAATCCAACCAAAGTCAACCTCGTTGTGCATGATCCAGTGGTCGACTCGACCGTGATCACCGCCCGAATAACGTTTGGCAAGAATTCCAATCACCGCCTCGTACTTCTCGGTCGCCGCCTGTGAAGTAAAATTGGGCATTGCATAGATTCCGCTCCCAGTCGCCTCGGGGTGCACGATGATGTCGTGTGAACCGCGTGGTATCAGCACGATCAACGCCGATGTGATTCCATGCTGCGATGCAAATTTGACGGTCTCATCTACGTGTTGTAAGCGTGGCTCGTTCAACCACCAAGATCGGCCCTCAAAGAGATATTTCGTTGTTCCTGGTTGATCGTTGTCGTACAGCAAATCCGTAATAACGACGTTGATCGTAATATGCTTGACACCCAATTCCAGTAATTCATCCAAACCAAAAACAGGCGAAATCCCCCCTAAGCCCTTGGCGTTTTCCAGCAGCGGTGGTGGCGGCAAATCCTCAACCTGCTCGCTCATGTCAGGCGGAGCGTACATGGCATTGCTTACGGGCTGATATATTTCCTCCTCACTGCCACCAGAGACAATCTGCCATCGTCCCATGGCGATGTCGCGCTTCGATAGCGGGATCCTAGGGACGACGATTCGAAATCGATCCTTCGCTTGCAGATGCTTATCATTGATCTCGATCAACTCACTTCTACTGCCCGCGACTGCCGACAATTGATGCATTCCCAGTCGAGACAGATAGAGCTTGCCTTTGCTCGTGTCGCAATTACCTTCCACAATAATCTCTGTAGGCAAAACGGTGATCCGATCGATTCGGTTTACAGGTGTTGCAGTGGGATCGTTCGCGTTCAAATAGGCATCGATGTTGTCTGCTAACTGAAGCTTATTTTTTCTTATTTCGACTCGATCGCGTTTGGCAACAGTCTCTGCGCGGTTGAGGCCGCGCAAGTGCAAGCCTCGCAACTTGACCACCACTCCTGCTTGTTGGCCGAAGTCAATTCTTAATCGTTGCACACGTTCCGTTTGCCAAAACAGATTTCCCTCTTCGCTGAGAGGAATCCCTGCGGCAGTCCATCCTTCGGCCGGTGTTAATGATCCCGCATCGATCACTGGCGACCAAGCGCCCCGCAACGTACGCAATCGCAACTCCATCCCCGAAACGCCCTGCGGACTAAAGTACTCCAGCCCTAACATGGCCAGCTGGGATCGGTCCACATCACCATCGATCGCCAGTTCAAAATAGGAATCATTTCCGGTCGTCGTTAATTCGAACTCATTTTCGTTCAGCCGACGAATGGTGGTTTGATTAACCCCGAGAGGATCAAACGCGACTTCCACTCGCTCAACGCGATCTTTTTCCGGGGCTTCTTCAGGAGCATTTTCTTGGGCAAAACAGGCCCACGGCGTACTGATCCAGACCAGTAATAGGCACCGCTGCAAATAGGACGGCCGCAACAGGTACCGTAACCAACTCGTTTGCGCCTCCGTACTGCTCTGCTGATCTCTGGATCCCACAGACGGATCATGCAGTTGTTCAGGTTTCTTCATGGATATCTCCCAATCTGGGCACTGATCTTGGCACACGTTACATTGACTAGCGTGTCCTACGTTAACCAACTTGCCCAACCGAGACCACTTGATGCGATTTGTTTATTCCACTGATATTCGTAAGTCACTACTAGCGACTCTAGCCAGTATGCTTCTCGCCACTCAATCTTTTGCAGACGATTGGCCTCAATGGATGGGGCCTGATCGCGACAATATCTGGAAGGAATCGGGAGTAGTGGAGACATTCCCCTCCGGCGGACTCCAAGTCATTTGGAGGAGCCCCGTAGCCGGTGGTTATGCAGGCCCCGCAGTGGCCGACGGACGAGTCTTTGTAACCGACTACATGACCAAGGATAATGTTCAAGTTGATAATTTTGCCCGCGCTACCTTCACTGGCATTGAGCGCGTGTTGTGTTTGGACGAGGCAACGGGTAAGGAGATTTGGAAACACGAGTATCCCGTCAATTATACCGTTTCCTATCCAGCCGGACCTCGTTGCACGCCGACCGTCGACGGCGATCGCGTTTATACATTGGGCACAGAGGGGAATCTCTTTTGCTTTTCTACCAGCGATGGCAAGATTCTCTGGTCGAAAGACTTAGTGAAAGACTATCAAACCAAGACGGCGCTTTGGGGCTACGCAAGTCACCCGCTGGTCGATGGCGACAAATTGATTTGTGTGGTTGGAGGTGCAGGAAGCCATACAGTGGCGTTCGATAAATTGACCGGCAAAGAATTGTGGAAGACCATCACGGCAACGGAACAAGGCTATTCACCGCCGACCATTGTGGAAGCGAGCGGCACACGTCAACTCATTGTCGCTAGACCCGACGGAGTTTCAGGGGTTGATCCAGAAACAGGCAAAGAATATTGGTCAACTCCGTACGAGGCCAACAATGGCTCGATCATTATGTCTCCCATTGTCGCAGGCAAATATTTATTCGTAGCTGGTTATTCCAATAAGAATCTGATGATGGAATTGGACGCCGACAAACCAGGGATCAAAGTCCTTTGGCGCGACAAGAATCGCAAGGGAGTCAGCCCGGTCAATGTTCAACCCATTCTCGATGGAAACACCATTTATGGGTTCGACCAAAGAGGAGATTTGTTCGCCGTTGATGTCCCCTCGGGCGATCGACTTTGGGAGACGGCCGAGCCCATTGGTGACCGAGCCTCGGGCAGCGACACGGCCTTTATTGTTCGACATCAAGATCGCTATTTCTTGTTCACCGAACATGGCGACCTGATCATTGCCAAACTGAGCCGCGATGGTTACCAAGAACTTGATCGCACCCACGTCATCGATCCATCGGGAGTCGCTTTTGGGCGCGACATCGTATGGTGCGCACCAGCATATGCCAACAAGCGATTGTATGTTCGCAATGACAAGGAACTGATCGCCGTCGATCTGGCAGCGAAACCTTAATTCACCAGTCGCCCTATCTGCTCTCGTCCCTTCTCGTCCCCGTGGCTCTGCCCGGGGACGTACTGTCTTCCGGGCTCCGCCCGCCTTCTCCAAAAACCACCTCGCACCTTCATTGCCAACATGTGTGGCTCCAAGGCGGAGCCTTAAGAGCAATTCATCCTCGGGCGGAGCCCAAGGACGAGGATGAAAATAGGCTACTCGTCCCCGTGGCTCTGCCCGGGGACGCACTGTCTTCCGGGCTCCGCCCGCCTTCTCCAAAAACCACCTCGCACCTTCATTGCCAACATGTGTGGTTCCAAGGCGGAGCCTTAAGAGCAGTTCATCCTCGGGCGGAGCCCAAGGACGAGGATGAAAATAGGCTACTCGTCCCCGTTGCTCTGCCCGGGGACGCACTGTCTTCCGGGCTCCGCCCGCCTTCTCCAATGCAATGAGTCATTCATTTTCGAGAATCACTTTGAGGTTATTCGAATTTTCTAGACTCACTGCCAGCTTGAGTCCGCTGGTGTAATAGTCGGCGTAACGTCGAGGCACGGGGCGACCATGCCCGTGTTCGGCTAGGGAAAGATCCTCGGTGATGATCAGCTGCACCACAATCGCTTCGTATTCACCCGCCGGGATACCCTTTTCCCCGAGATCACCCATCAACCGGAAATGACCAGCGGTATCAATCTCGCTGGTTCCTCTCCATTTGTCGGTAGTGGAACGAAATTCGATTCGCCCATTTTTAACCGGTTCGCCATCAGCAAAGACTACGTACCCGTGGGCATCGATACGCGTGGGTCCACCGCATCCAATGGCGCACATCATCACAACTCCAGCGATGCCAACGCAGCGCATAGAAAGAAGGTTCATGCTGACTGGCTCTTTATTCGCTCGTTCTAAAGTGATTCTAACGAAACCGCATGGGCGTCATTGCGATTAGCCAATGACCCGAGTGTGCGAGAGTCAACCGTTACGGAGAAAGTTCGAACGGCGCCATCAACCATGGCAAAATTAATGCAACCTGGATGCCAACTCCCGAAGGAAATCGCATCAGCAATAATATCGTTGGGCCCTGTTGCCAAGCGAACGCCAGGCCCAGCCAATCTGCATGATGCGGGTAAATGATCGCCGTCGTAAGCAGGCGAGTCTTCTGGAAATACACCCAATTTGTTAGTGGGAACGTGCTTCTCGCCAAACAAAAATGTAGATGACGTTCCATCACGAACGGTAGCCATGAAAATTCGATCGTGGGGTGCGATAGGTCGATCGCCCGAACATTTTGGACGAACGCTGATAATCACTCCCGTCCCATTGCCACCATAGTAAAAATCCGTAGGAGCGCCGGTAGAGCCTGGAGTCAAATCGCCATGGTTCCCTCCATAGTCACACAAGGCGCCCGTCACATCTTGCCCACCAGTTCCAGGAATTGGGCATCCACAAGGGAGTTGTCCACCACCGCCACTGCCCACAGGACGCGTCCCCAACGGGCTCGTACCACCGCGCCGCGAAGGACAAAGGAATACATCGGCAACGGTTTCTCTTGCGATCTGCGGATGCTCATGCCACTTGCGACTTAGATCCCAATTGCTGGCTTGGTTTTGTTGCTCGATGAATGGCAAAACACGCACCAACCAAGTTGGTTCTTCACCGCCACAACTCTGCGTTGCTGGTGCCCCGGGGACCGGCGCATAGCGGGCTGCTGGAAATGCATTATTGGAATCGTGATGCAAATGTGCCGCTAAAGCCAATTGCTTTAAATTGTTTTGACAACTCATTCGTCGGGCTGCTTCCCGAGCGCTCTGAACGGCTGGCAATAACAGGCCCACCAAAATACCGATGATGGCAATCACCACCAACAATTCCACCAGCGTAAATCCCTGACGCACAAAGGATCGCTCGCTGTCTCGCTGCTGCACTGAATAAACCATCTTTGTGTTCTCTCCTCTCAATCATTTCGGATGTAATCCGCCCAGGTAGCAGTGTAGTCAAATCCCTGGTTGGGGCAACATTGCAGATGTCCAATGTGACTACCCGTCATCTCGGTCCCCTCGTTCCCCTCGTCCCCGTGGCTCCGCCCGGGGACGCAATGTCTGCCGGGCTCCGCCCGTCCCCCAATGATTCCAATCCAAACTGCCAGTCGGAAGGCGGAGCCTTGAACGCAGTTCATCCTCGGGCGGAGCCCAAGGACGAGGATTAGGGCAAAAGGATAAGTGGAACTCCAGCCAAAGTTGATTCGAAGTGGGCGTTGAACTAGCCTTTTCTAGCGAGGACACGCTTCCCCCAACTTTTCACTCTTTTGAAGTGTCTCCTCTAAATTGGCCTTGTTGGACCGGCAACGGCAAACTCAATGCGAAAATAAGAAAATAAGATGAGCAACTTCCGCTGGGGATCAATGGGCCAATTTACTCTTATTGCCTATGTCATTCTTGCGTTTGCCGCCGTGGCATCCAACGCAATCACCAATCGCCCATCCAATGAAGCCTCCGAAGCGTCAACCATTTCTGACACTTCGCTGAACTCCTCGCCAACCCAAGCTCTAGACTCCCAAGCGAACTCTACAAATTCAATCATTGCCGTTGTAACAATAGCGACACCAGTTAACTCAGGAATTGGCATGTCAAATGCCATCACCCAGAACCAACTTATCGGTGTGCTACCAACAGTTTTGCTATTTGCTCTCGCAATCGCGTTATACATCGCTGTTTTGAAAGTAAGCGATCGACACCTCAGAGTGGTCTTGAGTTTCATTGCTCCGGTACCACTAATACTCTCAGGTTACACACTGATTCACGTTTTAGGCGTATTCGGAATAGTGATAACGTTAGTCATCACAATTCGCCTCTACTTTTCAAAGTGGCTTGACCGTGAAAATGTCTTCTTGGGGATCTTTTTAGCCGTACTGGCTTTTGTTTGTGCTCTATGCGGCGTATTAGCAGGGCACGAGGACATGAGTCCTCTGGAGCGATACTCAACCGCATTCTATGAGGCAGCCCAACTTCCCCTATTGAACATGAATACTCATGACGAAACAAAAACTAGTTGGGAAGAACGTGTTTATTTCGCACTTGCTCGCACCTTCGCATCACTACTGGCTCTCTATCTCGCCTACAAAACGTTCGTCTATTTTTGGAACCTAGCTGACACAAGGCTCCTCTTGAATCTCTATCGGTTCAAGTGGTGGAAGGAGAAAAAGCTCGCATTGGTGATTGGCCTTGGTAGCGTTGGGTCAGAGTTGGTACGGAGCCTCGTCCGAGACAAACACCGTGTCATCGCGATCGAATTCAACGAAGATAATAAACGAATTAAAGAATTACGAAAGCTTGGAATTCGAATTACGGTCGATGACGCCACACGAGAAGAGCTCTACGACTTTATGCCATTTGACGCTCTTCAAAACATTTATGTCGTCACAGGGGACGACCAACGAAACTTTGAAATTGGCCAGCTTTTGAAGAATATTTCCCGTAAACGCATCGAGGCTGCACGCGCCCGAAAGAACTGGTTAAATAGGCTGTTGCATCGCATCAGCCATTGGTGCCTCCGAGACGAACCATCAATCGTTTACGTTCAATTGTATGATTCGAACATGCAATCGCTAATGGATCGTAAGCACTTTGGCCAAGCTATCGACGAGACCCACATCGAATTGCGACACTTCAATGCCCAGCAAAACGCAGTACGTGATTTTATCGTTCGCGAGCTGAGTTTGCCCGAAATTCGCCCCACAAAAGACTTAGAGGTGGCGGTGTACTTTGTGATCGGTTTTGACAGCCTTGGACAGGATGTCGCGTTAGGACTGGCTCAACTTGCCCATTTCGAAAACTTAAAACGTTCCAGAATCGTCGTGTTCTCAAATAACAGCAAACTTGAGTCCGAACAATTTCTTAAGAAACATCCGAAATTCACGCGACACAAAACGCCAATATCAGATTGGAACGAGATTTATTTTGACCCAAGTGATGACACCTGGGAAACCTGCCGAGGCCAACATGGCGAAAGCGGCGAAGGGGAACCAAGAATAAATTGCGGAGTTGACTTTGCGGCCAACGCCGTCTTCACCGACATGCCGGCGTCTCCCAGCGACGAGAGTTTCTTGGAACTCGTCTACCGTTTGACCAACCCAACTTTGGAAAATCGCATTAGGCCAGTGTTGCTTGTTTGCCATAAAGATTGGAAAGAGTCTTTTGCTTGGTCAAGTGAGTTTGTAGATGTATGGAAATCCTACTGTTTGGTGCAGTCGTCCAGAGGCCGATCTTTAGCATCGGACCGCCCCAGATTGCCAACTTACTTCTGGCTCCAGGAACATCGCGCTATTCGCGATTTGGTGAAAGATAACGCTGACCAAAAGCCCTTCGGACTCGAAGAATTCACTATTTCAAAATCCTTGATCGATGGCAACGTATTGGGCCACATCGGTAGGGCGGTCGAGGTCAGCTACATGCATGCAACCAATGAAGACCCCGGACAAATCGATGGCACTGCAAGTACTTACGAATTCCTGCAATCGAATCTCCAGGCAGCGTCACACTCCTTAATCAAATATCAGATCGCGGGTCGCGACATTCGATTTATCACCAACTTGCGTGATCTTAAATTTCCATTGCTCGAAGCCCAACGCCATTTTCGACTAGGAGGTTTTCTGCTTCACGACGTCAACCGTGGTGACAACTTGGACGACGACACAATCCAATGCACACTAGGCAGGGTGGAGCACAATCGCTGGATGGCTGACCAATTGCTCAAGCGATTCGACTGGATACCAATGGAACCTGACAGAAACGTCCATGGACAAAGGCTGCCAGAATACAAACATTTGCGTGATACACTTTGCGGCTGGAATTGTCTCAACTCGCATGACAAACTGAAGGACATCCGCCAGTCATACTATGTCTTGTATCACCTCAGCGAGATTGAAAATAACCGTTAGCCGCTTCACACTCACTTGAAACAAGTCATTTTTTGCATTGGACGGCTGGCCCTTATGACAACACCCAGACTACTCAATCCCGATGGTAAGTTGCTAGCTGAAGTCGAGGCGATGTTATTCTTGGCCGTGAAGACCAAACCGCTGTGGGCGAAGCAGGTTGATGTAGCACAAGAAGTCATCAGCTTAGAAGGGCGCGAGCAAGTCGCGGCGGGCGATTTCGTTTGCCGTGGCATCCATGGCGAGTTATGGCCGCAAAAATCAAAAAAGCTGCTAGAAAAATACGTCGCCAGCAACCAATTCGACGACAACAGTTGGCAGCGCTTCGATCCCAAACCCGAAGCCGCCCCTGTGCAAGCCGCTCAAGTCTCCGCTGCGTTTCGAGTCCAAGCTCTCTGGGGCGAATTAACTGGCAAACCCAACGACTATATCGTCCGCAGCACCACCGACTTCACCGACATCTGGATTGTCGACAAAGCAATCTTTGATGCGAGTTACGAAGCAATCAGGTAGTGAATGTTAGATGGATACTCGGCTAACCACAACTTCCACGTCGCGATGAGATCCAGAGCCACCTTTTTCAGTTAGCCAGGAGCCTGTAATCTGGCTCGCACGCCACCCTCCAATTCACCAATCTCGTTGCTGCCATTTCATAACCAAGCCGATTTGTAATACAAGTCCGGCCAGTACACCTGCCGCCAAAACATGCAAACAATCATTCTGCTGTTTATCTCCAATGTGTTCATGACGTTTGCTTGGTACGGTCACCTGAAGTACAAGGACAACCCGCTGTGGACGGTAATCCTAGTGAGCTGGGGAATTGCGTTCTTCGAATATTGCTTCCAAGTTCCCGCGAACCGCATGGGACATGGACAGTTCTCGGCCGCGCAACTGAAAGTGATGCAGGAAGTGATAACGCTTATCGTGTTCAGCGGATTTTCCGTCTGGTACCTCAAAGAATCACTCGCTTGGAATCACATTGTCGGTTTTTGCTTAATTCTGGCGGCCGTCTTTTTTGTCTTCGGATTTGGTAAACCACCTACAGCCCAATAGTTACTCTATTTCTACCTGACTCGACTCGATCTCGACCCTAATCGTTATGGCTAAGCTCTATTTCTACTACTCTGCCATGAACGCGGGGAAATCAACGATGTTGTTGCAATCCAGCTACAACTATCACGAGCGGGGAATGCGGACCCTCATCCTCACTCCCGAATTGGACGATCGATTTGCGCGTGGTAAGGTCGCTTCGCGAATTGGCTTGCAGGCAGAGGCGACCTCGTTCCAACAAGCCGACGATTTACTTCATGCAATTGAACATGCGTGCGCTGCGCAAATGATCCATTGCGTACTGGTTGACGAGGCACAGTTCTTGACTCGAAAACAGGTTCGACAATTGAGTGACGTTTGTGATCAACTAGACATCCCCGTGTTGGCATACGGAATCCGTACCGATTTTTTGGGGAATTTGTTTGAAGGAAGCGCAGAGCTATTAGCTTGGGCCGATTCACTTGTGGAAATAAAAACCATTTGTCACTGTGGTCGAAAAGCAACCATGCAGCTGCGAATCGACGATGCGGGACGCCCTGTTAAATCGGGTTCCCAAGTGCAAATAGGGGGCAATGAACGCTATTTATCCGTTTGTCGGCAGCACTTCAAACAAGGCATGGTGACGCGTGCAGCCGATGAACTTCCCTTTGGAGAGTGACGCGAAGCAGGCAAAAATCGTCTGCGAATTATGTCCAAGCTGTTTTTTGAGATGAATAATCGTCAAAAACCCTCTAAACTTCACTGTGACCGACATGCGCTGTAGTCCGATCTATCTTTGTACTGTCCTCAGCAGACATGTTTAGCGTAATCACTGGCTATACCAACTCGCCCCCGTTGAATTCATGCTCCAATCTGCCCAATCGCATAACGCTCAAGCGGCCTCTACCGATTTAGCGCAGCAGAAGTGTATCAACCCTGCCTGCGGTGCAACCTACGACTCCATGTCGGTTCGCACGAGCTGCAGCAAGTGTGGCGAGCTGTTGGATATCGTCTATGACTGGAATCGTGTAGGAGTACCGAGCAATCTACGGGAATTCGAAGCGATGTGGTCACGTCGCTACGACCCGGTTCGTTTCAGTGGTGTTTGGCGATTTCATGAACTACTCCCTTTCGCACCCCAATCATCGGTAATCACAGTTGGTGAAGGGCAGACCCTTCTGCAGCAAACCGATGCTGTCGGGGAATACGTCGGAGTTAACTCTGGTCGGCTCCATCTTCAATACGAGGGAATGAATCCATCGGGATCATTCAAAGATAATGGTATGTGTGCAGCGTTTACTCACGCACACATGATGGGTGCCAAACGCGCTGCCTGTGCTTCGACAGGAAACACTAGCGCGTCGCTCGCGCTCTACTGCAGCGCGACTCGCTTGATGAAAGCAGTCATCTTTATCGGTACTGGCAAGATCTCGTACGGCAAGCTCAGCCAAGCACTCGATTATGGTGCCCTAACCATTCAGATCGCTGGTGATTTTGATGACGCCATGATGCGAGTTCAGCAGGTGGCTCAGGAACTCGGCATCTATCTTGTCAACAGCGTCAATCCATTCCGGTTGGAAGGCCAAAAGACAATCATGTTCCGGGTGCTTGAGGCGCTTCGCTGGGAAGTACCTGATTGGATTGTAGTACCAGGGGGAAATCTGGGTAACAGCAGTGCGTTTGGCAAAGCGTTTATGGAACTCAAACAGCTTGGTCTCATCGATCGTGTCCCCAGGCTGGCAGTGATCAATGCGAGTGGTGCCGATACGCTCTATGAACTGTACGAGCGACGCGGTGTTCGCTGGAACGGAGGCCGCGTCAATATGGATCCGATTCGCAGCTACAACGACCAGATGGATCGCGATGGCCTCAAGGCCGATACCATTGCCAGCGCTATTGAAATCAATCGGCCGGTGAATCTCAAAAAGTGCTTGCGTGCCCTGGACTTCATGGATGGGGTTGTCCGCCAAGTCAACGATCAAGAGATTCTGGATGCCAAAGCGAAAGTGGGTGCCGGAGGATTCGGTTGTGAGCCCGCTTCCGCCGCCAGCGTTGCTGGTGCAAAATTGCTTCGCCGCGAAGGAGTGATTGCGCCGAGTGATCGTGTTGTTTGTATTCTCACTGGGCACGAGCTCAAGGATCCCACCGCCACAGTGGCCTACCACACGACCGATCAAGAGATGTTCAACAAGGTTTTGGGTAGCCGTGGAGTCACTACAGCTAGCTTTGCCAATCGGGCCATCGCAGTACCTAACGAATTAGACGATATCATCAAAGCCATTCGACTGTATTCCTAATGCCTCAATTGCTTGCTATCCACGGTGCTGCTGGACGTATGGGGCGCCGTGTAGTGGCGTTGGCCAGCGCCGACGCACGCTTCAAAATCGTTGCTGCAATCGACCACCCACGCTCGTCCCACCTCGGCCAAGATGCTGGCACTTTGGCCGGCGTCGAAAACCTGGCCATTCCGCTCTCCAGCGGCTGGCCCGATACGGCTCATGTAGTGATCGATTTCTCGCTACCGGAAGCAGTCGATGCGGTTGTGGAACAGTGCGAAAAAAACCGCCTCGCATTAGTTGTTGCAACGACCGGCCTGAACGCGTCCCAAAAAGATCGACTGGCACTTGCGGCAACATCGATCCCCATTGTCTGGGCTCCCAGCATGAGCATGGCGGTTAATTTAACCATGCGACTTGCCGCGCAGGCGGCAGCCGCACTGCAGAACGTTCCTGGTGGTGCCGACATTGAAATCATCGAACGCCACCACCGCTTCAAGGAAGATGCGCCTAGTGGCACGGCCTTAAAGTTTGGCGAACTCATTGCCCAGCAACTCCCGGGTGACATTCAACATATTCACGGGAGAGAGGGCAAGACAGGTCAACGCTCCAAGCAGGAAATTGGCTACCACGCGGTTCGTGCTGGAGACAATCCTGGCGAACATACCATCGTCTTCGGTATGCTCGGCGAAACCCTGGAGTTACGCGTGGCTGCATCCAATCGAGACTGCTATGCCTCGGGTGCCCTCGCGGCGGCCGCTTGGTTGCAAGACAAGCCGGCCGGTCTCTATTCCATGTTCGATGTGCTTGGCCTTAATTCGTAAAGGTTGCTCCGCTCATGGCAAAGTGCGAAGAAGGCTATCGGTGCGATGTTTGCGGCCAGGATGTTGAACTGCTTCGCGACAGCGATCTGTATCTGCGCTTCATCGCTGGTGAAGTCGATGCGGAATTATTGCATACCACTCCTGAACGCCATCTTCGCTGCAATCCGGTACTGGCTCAATTTATCGATCACCCAAGTTTCGAAGCCGTGGTGGTCGCCGGTCCAATGGGACTCAGTGAACTTGATCCACTATTTGTCCTGCAACGCAAATTGCTCATCACCACGGCCTTCAGTCGCCTGCTAACCTTAGACGAAACAGGTGGCGATCGTGATATCACCACCTATCCACTCACAAATTCGACCCTCCCGAAGACGGAAGAGTGACTTAGCAATACACCCTCCCGAGTCGCCGTCCGCGGCGAGCAGGAGGGTGGACTGATACACCCTCCCGAGTCGCCGTCTGCGGCGAGCGGGAGGGTCGGGGCG
>JBGTBJ010000078.1:0-2720 GCA_041749395.1 Pirellulaceae bacterium | reverse complement strand
CAAAAAACACGCAAGAAGAAGGCGGCAGTGGCACTCGCTCGCAAGCTTGCCGTGATCGCCTGGGCGATGCTGCGAGATGGCAAAGACTGGGACACTCAGCAAATGATCCGTGTCACGGAGTCTTTTGGCCGAATGCCAACGGCACTGAAAGAATCGCTTGTGAACATGAAGCCCAAAGAAAACAGCGATCAACGCAAGAGCCGCCTTCGCAAAGAGGCACGCGAAGCTAAGCAGGCCCAAGCGAATCAATCACAAGAATCATCGCCTGCAACGCCAGCACTCAAGACGGCTAAGAGTAAGCGGCCGGATTCGAAATCTGTGCCAACAACAGCGGCCATCCCCCGTGCGAAGAAAAACCGAATTCAGCCAAAGCAGACTTCTGTTCAACAAGCCTCTGCACCAGAACCCAAACCACGGCGAACAAGAAAGCCAGTATCGGGTAACTGATGCATAACATCGGCGTAACGAATCGGCCTTGTTCGCTTTTCAAAACAATCCTCCGGTCAAGAGGACAACCAGTATCGCCGCCTGATGCATGACATCGTGGTAACGAATCGGACCTCTTGACCTTTCAAACTCCCTTCATCACTCGAACCATTCGACCCAACTAACCACCACCAAGCCTCAAGGGAATCCAATACAGCACTTACCGCTACTAAAATCAAGGCCAAGACCAACCCAAGCGTGTGCAGCACCGACAAGTAATGACAATGAACATTCACATTAGGAATTATCGCGTGAGCGAGAATACGAATGATTCAACAGGTCGCCCTGAAGAATGTGCCACACCGACGGAAGGTAGCTTGCTAAGTCGCTCATTGAAGCCGCCGGGTTTAGAACTCGGAGCAAGCCACAGCCACCACGGACAATCGACCGACCAAAGATGGTTGAACCGTGCATGGATAACTGAGGGAACGCAGTCCGCCTGAGGCGGATCGATAAGCGTGAAATGCGTTCACACCTCGAATAGTCGTTTAATCAACAACCTTGATCAAAGTCAGCGGTTGGTCGCCATTCGCTCCGCTGCGCTGCGCCGGGGCGAGCGACCGACAAGCAGCTCCGACGAAGGCACCTAAGGACGGGACTTACTATGTAACCAAAGAAAATTCAAAAACGCGGGTCTCGCCACTTGCAAACCTCGGACTTCATAGTCGGCATTGTTCGTCGTTTCCCACTGCGAGCGGACCGCTGAGCCCAAGAAGTCAAGGCAAACGTTGCGACGCCGTAGATAAGGGATGTGACGATACCGAGGATCTTGGGTTGTCGAAAAAGCGAACGCCAGTACGAGCGATACCAGTAAATACATATGCGTTACCTTCGTTAGGCGAACGCTTGCGATAGCCACGGTCGCCGCAAGCGTCCATCCATTGCCAAAACGGCCGGTCGGCGACTCCGGTCCATTGCATGGTTCATGCATTTCTTGTTTACTAGTTCAAACGCTTCCATTCCCATTGGTGATTCATCCATTCTTCGATTCCCGTCGAACTTACTACGAAAATCCGCAGGTACTTTTCTCCGTCAGAATCAAAGAAATCGTCCAGCGTTCCGTTAGCGAGAACGATCGCCTTTACAGTGCATTCTATGCTGATAGGAGCTTGTTCTTTTTGTGCGGTCTTGATCTCTGGAAACTTTGCAGGCATCGCGGGAATTAGCGGACCGTCGCGCCAACAATGCGCAACAGCTTCCGAGCTGTCGACCAATGAATTGAATTGAATATGCTTGCGATCGTGCCCGAACTCTTCGACTTGTTCGATCCAATTTTCATTGTAGGTAACGCCTAGGTCATGCTCTTTGAAATCAAATTCCTCTGGATAGAAAAGTACACGCATACTGTTAGTCTCGATCAACTCAATTTTGCCGCTAACTTTCGTTTCCCTGAGCATACGTGGCTGAAGTTCGCGGTATCGATCATGGGCTTTTTGTAGATTTTCAGCAAACTCGTCATCGGCAGTCACGATTCTTGCTCGGTCGAATCCTGCCCAACCACAAAACGCTCCACCCTGCTTGTCGATAGCCGCGTAATTAATCGTCCGTTCGGTTGAACGCGAGGCAACAAACGCTATCACCTCTTCCTTCGTCATTGCCGTAGGGAAGAATGCATCGCCCGGCAAAAACAGATTGTTGTTTGCAAAGCTATGCATGTTTGATGCGAGCACGCAAATAATCACAGTAAGAAGTGTTTTAAAAGGCAAAGGGCTTCTCCTTGCTGCACGAACGACCGCGATCACCCAGTCGCGGCGGAAAATGCTCAATTGTCAAAACGCCCGATTCCGCGACTTGGGGCGAGTAGAGCGGCTGCTCCCGACTTTAGGATAGGGTTTGTATTCCCTGTTGGCCACCCGTTTCCTCTGGTGGTGTCACAATATTCTATCCGTGGTCCGTTGCAGGCCGCCTGATAGTGACCGATTAGCTTGCCGTTGAGGGTCGTCCAAACGTAGCCCAGTGGTTTGGTTAAGTGCGAGCGGAACCAATCTTTCAAAGCACTTACCTTGGCCTGAAACTTCTTCGTTGATGTCTTCCTTTTCAGTTTGAACTTGCCGCATAGCGACCGAAACGCAGGAGTTTCGTTTTATCCTCGACTAGCTCTAACGAGTATCGGGCCAGTCGTTTGCGTAGTACCACTTGGAATCGCTGAGCATCACTGGCATGCTCAAACGCGCAGATAAAGTCGTCTGCGTAGCGGATTAAATACGACTCTCCGGATAGCCTCGGTTTCACTT
>JBGTBJ010000077.1:0-31853 GCA_041749395.1 Pirellulaceae bacterium | reverse complement strand
TCGAAATCTTTTACAATCGTCAGCGGCTCCACCAGTCGCTCGACTACAAAACCCCAGAACAATTCGAAGCCGAAAACGCCCCGGCATTAGCGGCGTAGAAAAACTGGCCCGCCGCTGTCCGAAAGTCCTGGGCTATCGCACTACCAAATAAAAAGTAGTAGTAGTACGTACTTGCGGTATGTTTAAGCCAACAGTCGCTTCGGATTGGCAATCGCTTTATCTCGACGTTTCTTGACCGTCGCCCAGACGAACAGCTTTAGGGACACGATTGATGTTATTGCCTTATCTTTGCTCAGAAAGAACTTGCCCGTTGGATCGCACCTTGCTTGATAGATACGAAGATACCATCAATGAGAAGATCCTACGAAGAGCCGCAGCGAGCCTATTGGTCGGGTGTTCGCTACTTATGAGCGGCAATGCACATGCCCAGAATTTCTGGAAAGCGGCAACCGACCCTGTGCGAAATCTATTCCAGCAAGATCGCTTCACTGCAAGTGAGATTCAGCGAGCGCGAGACGAAGCACGTCTAACCAAAGGACGTGTGGAACTGGAAAGAAAGACGCAACTTCTAGCGAGAGAGTACATTGAATACAATGCCAATGTATCAGCGTACTTGAACTATAGTGCTGCACGGCAATCGAATGCGTCGGCGTTGTACCTACCTGCCCCCGTAGGGTTGATTGTACCCAATGCCACTGGACTGTTTATCCCTGGCGAATGTTACGAAACGTCCTCTGTATCGACGCAGACTAACAGCAATCAGAATGTTCGCAATGTTCCGACACTAGTGCCAGCCTATCAACCTGGCACTGCATCACCAGCCTTTCAACTTGGCTATGCACCGTCTGAGTCCATTCAACAGCAGTCTTACCCGCCAGCCCCACACCGGCCTACTCGCAACCGACAGGGAACTTCAACCCTGGATCGCGTGAGAACAATGGCTTACAGTTGAATGGCAACCAGCCTGTAAATTTTTACAATCCCCAGTTCCTTCAACCCACCAGTTACGTTCCCAACACAGCCCAACAACCTGTCTGGCGTCCGTAGCTGACTGAACCTTCCAAAAGTTCACCACACATCCTGATTCCCATACAAAAACGGTCCGAGACTTCCATTAGGTCTCGGACCGTTTTTATTTGTAACATGATCGTAACATTGCGAGTGTTACTGTGCGAAATGAATGTTACTATGCACGTGTGAGAAGTTGTGGCGCAAGGGATCGGCATTCTGCGATCATGTATTCCAGGTCTCGATAAACCCCATTCATGTCTTTCATGAGTTCAAACATCTTAGCCGATACTCGTGCGAAGCCAGGTGAGAGATCATTGCAGTGTCCAGTGTCGAATCCGAAGAACCACTCTTCATGATCTGGCCAGTGTCCAGCGAACGTCACATTTCCATGAATCTTAAACGCCAGCGAGATCGGCACAGTACCGTCTGTCTCGCCTGAGAAGGCTTCAAAGAGAATCTCCAATGCTCCCGCCTATTCGTGCATCTGCACGTCATCTCGAAGCATCTCAATCCGGTCGCGATAATCCATTTCAAAGAGATTGTGACCTTTGGGGATACCGACGTAGCCACAGAAGCTACCAGAGACCGGATTGCGTTTCACAAGACACTTGTAGCCAGTGATCTCGTCGAGCCACTCGGCCTCATCTGGCTCTGTTCGCCACGGTCCTAGCGGCCAATCGTGCTTGTTGATGAGATCACGGTAAGTAATGCCGTCACGGACTTCAATCACTCGCTTGGCGAGCGGAAGCATGTCCCGATCGGCGATCTCTTGTTCAGGATCATTCCCCATTTCACAACTCACGCATTTCAGCAATACGCCGCATCATAGGATCAGATGAATATAGATAGGAGCGATACCGATTGTTCTCTTTGATCTCACGCTTTCGGAAGTCGCCACGAATGCCAGTCATCCGCTTCTTGAGCGTCCGTTGCGCCACCTTCCGCTTGTAGAGAAAGAAGGAATCATGAACTCCCGGCCACGTGCTCAATGGAAAATGGTCAACGAGAGTAAAACAACGATCGAGCGTCTCATGATAGGTGTCATCACCTGTGCAATCCCCATACCCTTCGCCGACATAGCAGACGTACTTTCCAGTCCAATTGCGAAGACAATCCGACGCCATTGGTTCATCGTAGGGAGGCCAAACTAACAGAAGTGTTCTGTCACCATGCTCGCGAAGGATTTCAGGCGTACCGACTTCGACAGGATGATAGAGATAGTCATGCAGCGCGAACTCACCCCACTGTGGAGGGACATCTTCGTTGTATGCAATGATGTCACATCCAACCTGTTTGAGACACCATGCCCAATAGCCTCGACCTGCCCCCATCTCGACCACTGGTCCAAGGGAAGCAATCGTTCTGATCGCTCGCTCGTCTGGAACAGCGAAACCAAAGGTCGGAATGATCGCAGTTCGGCAATGATGGCCAAGAGTTGAGAATGATGAATCGCTTGGACGTAAACTAGCTTTGATCCAATACTCCTGAACTGGATTGTAGAAACTGGTAGTCGGATTGATGTAAGCCATGTCAGAGTAACCGTGATGACAGTTCTCGCATTTACCCCATCGCCACTGACCTGGCTTCCAAGGGGATAGCTGGTTACAGTGTTGACAGTGGACGTGCGGACCATCTGGAACATGCCGAAGTGGTTGCCGCTTCATCCACTTCCAATAGGCGTCCGCAACAGAGGCAAATCATCTCGAGATTGCTCCTTAGCGAAAAATCGATTCGCGTAGAGTTGCCGATCCATTTTATGAAAGACTGTTTCTTTGGCTGACGACGTTTGGTGAAATCACCGTTTCGCAAAGGCAACTCACGAAATAATGTCGCTTACCTTTGACGCCCGCAAAATCGTTAGATAGAGCGGCAATAGAGTGTCACTTTCACCCTTAAACGCCACTCTATGGAAGTGATTATTTCCTGGCTCAGATAAGACCATCCGAATTAGACTAAAGCGACCAAGTCCTGGATCGGGGTGTCTCAATCGCAGTTACTGGATTGATGTGCCTCAGATAAATATCAGTCGTCGCCAGGTTGGCGTGACCCAGGACTGCTTGAACAACGTTCAAGGGAGTCCGCTCGGCTGCGAGTTCAGCTGCGAAAGAGTGCCGCAGAGCATGGGCGTGAACGCGCCGATCAATGCCAGCTTTTTGGGCTAGGCGAGGCAGAAGCGTTCTAATGTAAGAGGTTTGCAGATGTCCACACCTGAGTGTGCAGAAAACGGTTGAGTGGCCGTAAATTCCCAGCGTTTGCCGGCGCGCCAGCCACCATTCGAGAGTTCCGCATGTTCCAGCGTCCCTGGCCACGGTCCGAGACGTGCTTCCCGTTCATAACACGAACTGCCTCTGATTGTGCATCCAAATCTCTTGGAGCTGTCAGAAAATTCGTAAAGAAGTGCTGATCAGCCAGGCCTGCCGAGCACTGGCGCGAACTCGAAAAAAAAGACGCTCCTCCGAACAAGCCCCTGAACACGTTGGAGGGCCGCCGCCAGTGGTCGGCCCAACAGTGAAGTTCCGGTCCTGATCGGGTCGTCTTCTTTTTGGACGCCTAAGCCAATATGATGTGGAACTACGGTCGAAGTTCCCGCGACATGCCTGTAGAACGCATTCCTTACGGTCGCTGACAAACTACGGCTTTCCCTGGGAGCGCTGCGTTCGACCGGCTTCGTAGCGCCGTTGTGTGTGAAGAGTGCCATCAATGGTCGCATCTTGCTCGCATGGATTGAACAACACCTCGCGATGGCGTTGCGTCCCGCCGTAATGGTTGTGTTGGACAAATCTCTACAGCCGTAAGAGGTCGACTATGCAATTCGCTGCGGTGGGAGCTAAGGTCCATTACCCTTACTCTTCTGATCTCAATCCATCGAGTTGGCCTTAGGTAAATTCAAAAAACAACTACGCGATGGTGCGCAGAGGACCATCGAGAAGCTCGCCGACCTCACTACAAAGGTGTCAACCTATTCTCTGTAGCAACTACCTCAAACACTGCGAATATCGCCACAAATAAACGACGGCCGCGCTCCGTGAGGTAATGGCTGCAAGACAAAGCACAATTTGCGCCGCTCCCTCGCATGGTCAATTAACATTAAAATCGAAGCGTGTGCGTATTTCGCTCTGGATTAGAATTGTTGTGTTCCGTCATTGCGCCATTAGTTCCGAGAAAGGCTATTTTATGTAAGTACCTAAACTAGTGTTGCTAGGCTGTCTGCGAGAACCACTCACCCGGCTTCGAGATGAATCGCCGAAGCTTCGACAGGTAAAAGTAAGGCATCGTCATGCCAAGACCGACGAGCATAAATAACGAGAACGTAACTCCTGGCGGCTGCTTCAAAGTTGCCGCAAACACTGGTCCTAAGAACGGGCCGGAGCAACCGCTTGAGAGTAGGGCGGCAAGGACGCCTTTTCCAAACGCTGAAGATTGATCTTTAGAGCCAAGGTAGTTCCCAGATGCCGAGGTCCGATAGCCCGGCGGCGAACGTCCCGGCAGCTAGTCCCCCGGTGCAAGGGCTCGTAGCCAAGCTGCTATCCCCGCGCACATTGCATCAGGCGCTGCGAACTAAGTCGAGCTTAAGATAACTGCATAGTCTCGCGGCGGTTTCAAGAGAAATGCCGCGCTCGCCCCGGGCAAAACGGTTTACTACCGACTGACTTACTCCAGACCCTTTTGCAATGGCATATTCGGTTTGACCACTATTGACCATCGCATGCCGAAGCTGCTCAATTATCGTTTTTCCCTTCGGTGGCATCAGGCCGCCTTGTTTTGACGCTGAAGAATTCGACTCACCGCCGTGTGACTCCAAACCATACTTCCTTCCTTGGTCGCAATACCGGTGAGTGTAAGTTTAGAGGCAATTTTTCTTAGCGAAAGTCCCTCGGCCCGTAGTCTGACTATCAGATCAATTGCTCGCTGTTCGTTGGCGTTCGACACAAGAGTCTTGCCGTCACTCGCTAAATCATAGCCAAAACGAAGCTTTCCACACCGTTGGCCGCTAGCGATTTTGAACTGAAGGGCTTGTCTCGTCCGTTCAGCAATGACTTCCCGTTCCCACTGACTGACTACCAAAAGCAGATTAAGGCACATACGGCCTCCTGCAGTGCGGGTATCGATTGAGTCGTTCACGCTGAACAGCTGTTTTCCAGCTCGGTCCCCGAAATAGCGGTCAATGAGGGTCTGCCAGTCCAGGATCGAGCGGGTGAGACGATCGAGCTTCACGACCGCCATTCCATCCGCTTCGCCGCTGCTGAGCATAGCTAGGGCCCGTTGGAGACCTGGCCGGTTGAGGCTTTTGGCACTTTCGCCAGCGTCCACCACCGTCACCACGGCTTCTAAGTCGTAGAGCTTGGCGTATGCTTCTAACTTCGCCTTTTGGGCATCCAGGCTTACGCCGTGATCGAATTGATCCGAGGTGCTGACCCTGGCGTATAACACAATCTTCATGCAGCTTGTATAATCCGGTGACGAGTGATCCGATAACTTTACTCTATACCAATAGGCAAATATGTCAACTGGCATATACAGGCATTTGGACGCAGATGTTCGTTTGTGTACAGATGGAGGGTCTGGCTGTGACACTTGTGAGACTTGTACCGATTGTGCGGTCAGCCAACTCGTGAATGCTTTGTCGAGGCCTCCGACGGTAGTAGATTGCAATTTCGCACATCCTTGATGATTGAACGAGTTCCTATCGACACTAGTGTTCGGCCCAGCTGACCTACCAAGACCTTAGGTGATGTCAGCCAATCAGGTTGGTAACATACATGTGGTAGAAAAGAACTCCTCCACTCTTGACACCAATTTACTTGCCGGGACCGCTGCAGTACCCATTTCATCCTAGGTGACTAGACTTGCTTAGCGGATTTTGGTATCTTCTTGAACTTCCGAACTTGGATATGCTGAAGTAGTGTTGCCACGGTCATGGCTCCACAGATACGCCAGCCAGATGAAGCATATTTGCTTAACGGGCTGGCACAATTCGCGACTGACGCGACAGATAGACCTCGTAGAGTGACCGATCGTGAATCGTCCTGCAGGCCTGATTGAGCCGAGGGCATGTAGCGCGACTGGAACTGCCGGACGCTGTGGCTTGAGACGCGGTCGCCGGCGCTATCAACCGCGCCCCTAAACCAATAAGGGAAGAAGGTGGTCAACCGCGCAGAGAGTGCTTTCAGATAGCTGGCGACGCGTCAAATCAACCCAACGAGCAATCATTTTAGGTGGAGAAGGGGAGATTGACTTATCTTCTTTCACTTAGAAACAAAAGAATTATTTAAGTTTTTGGAATCAGAGCTAAGAACAGTTTATCTTAAAGTCCACTTACTCCACTTCAAGAGTCCGAACCAGAGTCATAATGACGCGTCTGATGGAATGCCATTGGTCTCTGTGAACCACCCAGTAACGACATCGCCAGTGGGTACTGAAGACCTTCCATTCAATTCCATCTCCACTCGAAACTCGCAGTCTTTCCCATCAGTCCAGTCTTCAAATACGGCCTCGGAATCACTGTCGTTAATGACGACGGAAATCTTCCCGTTGTCTGAAACAACGAGTGACCAATCGCCAGAATTGATCTGAGCTAAAGTGCGCTGAGGAGCAATGGTGTAGTGTTTGTACCCATTGAGAGGACGATGAGTAATTACAAAACCTGCAGCCTTAATTTCTTCCTCGTACTTAACGATAGTTCTACCCAAAGCAATCGGGCTAGGATAACTTTCTCCGGGCGACATCTCTTTGATGGCAAGGTGAATCTCACCGGCAGTCATATCCCAGATCAAAGGCCGCGAAGCAAGCTTTAACAATCCATCAATAAGCTTTGTTGCTCCTGTGCCTCGCTGCGTTGCCATGGCTTCCCGTTTGGCGGTGGTCTCAAGCAAGGGCAAATACAATCGATCCTCAGTCCGCGGCGGTAGATTCATAGACAGGATTCGTCTCAGGAAAAAGGGAGCTTCTTCTCTTAACTTATCCTTAAATCCCGGGTCAGGTTCCTCCAATTGTTCCACTTCGATCACTACTATTCTTGAGTCCTGATCCAACACGGGACAGTTTTTGCGCCGGTTCGCACATTGCACCCAGTGCGTTGCATTGAACTCACTCATATAGGGAGTTCCGCCTTTGCGATGGATGCTTACCTGCGATGCAGTGACCCACTCCTTGATTCTGTTATATGCGATCGTTCCGGATCGACTGACATCCGTTTCTTCAACAACACAGAGAATGGCGCATTCGAGTTCACCATTGAATCCTTGCTGGTTTGTGAGAGCCGAGTCAGCTTTCTGATAACCTTTTGTCATCAGCATCCCCATTGCTTCATGGAACGTGGACTTGCCGGCATTTTGAACCTCGGTGTCCAGTTCCTGATCCTCAGAGTAGAAGAACAGGTAGGGCAGTCGCTGCTTTGGCTTTTGAAACAGTAGGGCGGCCCAAAGAAATAGATAATCTGCTCCTGTTTTGACACCATTAAGTTGGCACCACCCATTCTTTGATACCGCTTCATCAAGACCTTTTCCGCAGTGAGCGAATGCCTTGTCCCAATGGAGCGTTGATCCATCTTGCGTAGCCGGTTCAAATGCTAACTGGGCTCCCTCACGGTTCCAGGTTCTTCCAAGACCATATTCAGGTCCAAACGGATCGTTGATGAGAGTCCAGTTTTTAGCTACTGCTTTGCCAAGTACAAGATCCGCTTCGCTTTTGCTCAATCCAAGTGCCAGAAGCCGCGATTTGCAATTGTCCTTGGATTCGTCAATCCAAATGCCATCATCATTCCTCTGTACGAAACCAATTCCCTTGTTCACTGCGGTCGTGAGTCGTCGAACGTAATGGTCGAAGGACGGCAGTGCTGACTCCTTTAAGTCGACCGAAAGGGACTTCTCCCAATTGCGACGATAAAGTCGCCATTCGGGGCCATCTTCTTGCCGATCTCCAGTTTCTTCAGGTATCGATAGGAAAATGCTCGACCTATCCTTCTTGAAGAAAATTTGCCTGCCCTGAAGTCGCGGTGGTATGCACAACTCGGCACCAATCCGCCTCATTGCTTCAATGGCCTCGGCATGGTCGCGAAAGCTATAAACATTGCGCCCCTGATGTGTGGCTTCTCCGCCATCGCACAGCGTTGAGAAAGTGGGCAAGGTGTTAAAGCTGCAATAAGTCCAATTGTTGCCATCGGATTGCCAAGTGTTTGCTTCTTGGCAGCCTTGGCCGTAGCGCCGAACAATCCACGCTCCGTCAGTTTGTGGGAAGCAAAAGCAGTTAGGAGTTGCTGGATTGTTTCCTGGCGAAATCGTGTCGAACACACCTCGGAGTTTTAGTTCCTTGTGTGCCGCTAGCAAACCGGCCGTGTGCGTCCGGAGTAAATAGCGATCATTGTCATCTTCAAGCACGCAACTCCAACCGTTCGTCGTCAGCCAGTCAATAAGGTCTTCATGTTGACTATCCAGCACATGTTGATCATTACCGGCTACCATGTCTGTTAGCATCGAAGCTGCAGGGCGCCCTAGGCTTCGGGTTCGATGTTTGCGCTCTGAAGCAACTGCAATCTCATGCCAATTCTCTGGTAGAGCTAGCTTTGTTGTTGATGATTTGATCAGTTCAAACCCGCCAGGCTGGGCGTCTCGATGCCAAATCCAACCGATGCCGCCTTCACAATCTGCCTTCTCTGAGAACTCGATACCAGCTTCATTGGACATCTGGACAATCGCCGCCTTGGAGGCGAGGCGGTGATCCTTACGAGTCGGCGCGGCAATATGTCCTTCGAAATGAACATAGAAATGAAGTCCTCGGCCACTCTTGGACCTATGGACTTGGACATAGGAAAGTTTCGTGGCTGCCTCTTGCAGGTCCTGCAGTTCACCCTCGGTCAGACCTACTTTATGACCGTCCTGGGAATCAAAATCAAATATGACAAATTCAGATCTTTTTTCCCGCCAGTTCCATCCGCTGGTGCCCACCCGTTGAATTGACTCGGATGGATATGGCATCTTCCAGTCATTGTCAACCGGTTCGGTACTCCCGTTCTTCGGAATCCGACATTTAAAAGTCCGAGAAAGCTGTGCCGTGTCTTCATCCACGGGATCAATGTGGAGTTCCAGCCCGGCGTGGTAATGGTCCAAATGTGGGCTGGTGGTCTGAGCCAACAAGTTTCTTACGGCCTCGGATATTCTCATTTCCCCACTCCGGTACTGCAATTTGATTAAACGCATTTTTCCGGTCCAGATGATCGAATCGGACTTGATAAATATAGCTCGCCTTTTACCCCAGATCCAAATACGAGTGAACAAGCCGAATTTTCCGAAGAATCACAACTTTGATATCGCGGCTATGCTTGCACCTGGGTATGAAACGGCTTCCTTTAGCAATCGCAATCGTCCCCTTCGACACTAGCAACTAGGCAAGTGACGCCGCTCCCCCGACTATTCGTCGAGGTTTTGCTATTAGTCCTTCAAACATGCACCGTGAAGTTTGTACTGGACCTCGCCTGGCAACCACTGCAAAACAGGAATTTTGAGAAAAGCGGCGGGAATCGAACCCGTCGGACGAAGATTCGATCTCGTTGTGCTAGCAAAGGGATTGGCCTCGATAGCGCTCGCTATTGGACTCGCCAGTTATGCTGAATCGCGGAGTTACTTGTGCCACTAAAGAAAAAAGCACGGTGTGCGGCGATGAGAGGACGAACGACTAGGCTCGACTACTACTATACTTGTTGCGAACAAGCGGACCTTAACTTAGCCGAGGCGTGTACCAAAAAAGAAAGGGCCTATCCATCTGATATGCTCATCCGCTTGCCAGGTCAACGCAATGTGACGGTAACACAAGTGCAATAGCTTCTGCGGTGAATTGTTCGATTGGTTGATGGAAGCGGAAAGCTTCGACCACGCCAGCAACGAAAGCCAAGAAGTGACTTAATACGTGGTTTTGACGTACAAGCCAGTCCTCCCATAGCAGCGGTACCCCTGTTTGTTCTTGTGCGGGTTCAAGCGGGAATCATGCTTGGATCGCGTGAATAGCTTCCCGCAAACCGAGCAGCGAAATACATATCGTGGTTCCCCACCTGATCGCCGAACTCGGCTTCGGCCGGTGCGCACTTTCGGAGCTGACGAGCGTCGATGCGGCAGGGCAAGGCTAGTCGAAGTCAACTGGTGGGCACTGAGGCGAACGGGGCCTTCAGGGATAAAATCAATTGAATAGCGTGGTGCGAACGATTGCCGGGTCACGGTCGCGCCAATGATCCGGTCGGTGCGGAAGCACCGGATTTCGCCTGTCGGAAGTTTCACCCCATAGAGGAGCATATTGCCATCTCTCGTCGTTCGCAGCGAATATGGTTCAATGACATACGTCGAGCGTTGACCGCTTTCCTTCCTGTAATCGAGTTCGACGCACAGACGGTTCACAGCCGCGAAACGCACGCGTTCCAGCATGCTGAAATGCGGGCTACCTGCTTCAAGCTTGATAGTCGTGGCTTCGCCTTCGGACTGTGCCGGAATGCCGGACAGTTGGCCGACCAGAGCGGATTCGGGATTATCGAGCCAGGAGAAGAAAGAAGCCAATTCACCCCAGAATGAATCGAAGGGGGGCAGCGCCTGCAATTGGTGGCTAAGTTGGTCTTCCCATCCAGTGGCGCAAACTTCCTTGTGCTGATCCAGATCAGCGAGATTCGGGAACGAGATGTTTTTGAACTCGCATTTCCTCATCAGGACGGTTTTCACATCGCCCGCCACTTCGCGCGATTCCGGGCGGCGGTAGAAGTTAATCACGTCGTACAGGTCGCGCGGACGGGTACGCTCCTTGAGCGCTCTAATTTTCTCGGCAAAGACTTCGGCGTAGGAATAGGACTGGATGTTTATCCCGTCCTCGGGGCAGTCACTGTAATCGTGCCGCACCGGTATCGTGACCGGATCCTCAACCACGACTTCGTCGACCGACAGGTCAAGTTTGATTCGTGGCATCGAATCCTTCCCGGAGTACGTTGCCGGGCCTTTGTAGTAGACCCTTCCTTGGCAGGATTCAACGCCACGGGGATTCGTGTAGACCTCGAATTTCATCCTCTCTGGCGGAATCTCGATACCGCTCTGCTCGTATATCCACTCAGCGATGTCGGCGAAGGTTGCGAGAAGGAAGTCCGCGTTGATGTGCAATGGGTCACGCAGCGTGAAATCCAGATCCTCAGAGAAGCGGTACGTTTCGAAATAGCATTTCTTGAGGCAGGTCCCTCCCTTGAATACCCAGGTGTCACGAAC
The DNA here is from genome assembly GCA_041749395.1 of Pirellulaceae bacterium. Lineage (GTDB taxonomy): Bacteria > Planctomycetota > Planctomycetia > Pirellulales > Pirellulaceae > Laterigemmans. Next base: position 20,613 of record JBGTBJ010000077.1, on the reverse strand, counting down.
TGCCGGGTGCTGATTGATGCCCGCTAATAACCAGCCGAGCACGTAGTCTTTCTCGACAACGTGCGTTTGCAGGCTGGCCTGTGTTGCCAGTTCAACGATCTCATTCTTGGAGATCATGCCGGCCGCTCCATTCCGACGGAGAGCATTGACGGAACAAACAGCCGCCAGAAGGTTATCAACTTGTCACCTTTCAGTGCTGGATCAAGCTGGGCATTGCCCTTGCTCATTCGCGATTTGCAGGCCGGCACCAGCAAATGGTCCTCTCCCAGCAGCCGCTCAGCCAAAAATCCCATCCGCTTAAACACGGCGGCGTTGCCAAGCCGCTCGGCGTATTCAACAAGTTGCTGGGGGTTGACGTGCGAGCTCTTCATATAATGCTTGAAACAGTCAATCACATGCTCAATACCGCCACCGGTCCACGGATTGGAAAGCATGTCCGCGATCGTCCTGGATGGGTCGGAGACCGACAGTTTTTTTTCCTTTTTCCATACAGTCTTCGTACCGAATTGCTGATCGGGCGGAATGTGTGTCACCACGAATGGGATGTTGTGGATGACTTGGTGACGTTTAGCGACCGACCGCGTGCTGAAGACACAGATGTCTCTGAAAATTTGCTCAGTCAGCTCCCAGTACTCGGCAGCGGACCAGCCGCCGACATATGCCGGCCCGAACAGGTCGGGAATGACGATCCAAGCATCCTCCAGAGCGCGATCCTTACTGATCGACTCTACCGGAACTGGTATATAGGCACCCCTCTTGATACGGCTCAACCAGCCCTGCTTGCACCAGCGTGCGAGGGTTTTCGCTGCGTCCCCCCTGCCGATTTCCAGAATCAGTGCAGCATTTTCGACCGTCAGGACATCTCCGCCCTCGCGGAGCAATTTCCCCAGGCGTTCCCGTGTCCGTGAGCGGCCACTGTTTTCGTTACAGGCCATACAACATTCTATCTCTCAAAATTCGCCTAAAAAGTGAATTACTTAAGGTACAATGTACTACAACGAGCGAAAAAGTACACTGGTAATCGAGAAAACGACTTTTTTGATGAAAATCATTGGTTTGAGAGTACGTTGATTCTGGCGACACGAATCGATCCTGCGTTGTATGTGTCCCTGAAACCCCCACTCACACGACTGAGCGTCATACCCTCCGCACAGGTAAGACGACGCTGAGGTCAGGAAATCTCATGTGCATGAGGTACGCCGGGTATCAAACACAAAAACGTTAAACTTAAAGTTCGGCTAATTTGGCGAACGTGGTCGCTTGCACATATTTGCCGAAGTGCTCATGTGCTAGCAACATGGGCACGGGATTCCGAAAGACGACCCAACCCTCGATGTCAAAAGGGAGCGCAACGCCCGCGTACTTTGCGAGTCCACTCTCCTCTTTGCGAAGTACGTCGATTCGATCAAGATGCTTACGCAGTAAGTCGCGCTTGCCGCCGCGAATTTCACCGCGAAAGTCGCTGAGCTGTTCGGCAAGCTCGCCTGCCGTTTAATGAAAGTGCAGGTCCTTGCACTCGATCAACAGGATTCGCTTTGATGTGTGACTCCATGCAAGTACATCTACGTCACCATAGTCTCGATCAAGCCGCTTACCCACAATCTGCGAGACTTTCACTTCTACGTCCGCTTGCCAGCCCAACTCACGTAATTGAACTGCAACTTTTTGGCTGAAGCGACTTCCTCGGCGGTCCGCAGCTGTACCTGCCCAAGTTCGCATACCATTCGTTTGGATTTGCCAACAAGGAAAATATCCTTCGTGGAAGTTGTCAACGGTGTAGACAACTGCATCGCGAAGTAGACCTGGAGCGACCACAATCAGTGGATCCTCTCCATCGTCCAATTGAATGAGTGGGAGACGGAGCAGCGATAATCTCCGCCGGTATCTCCAAGGCCAGCGGTCTTTGTCGAGCATTCCTTCTGGCGGTGCGAGCCAGTTGGCGCGCGGTGTTGTCGATAGGGAACGGACAATCGCTTCAGCAGCACCGTCGTCACCACTATATAGACGTAGGAGTTCGGACAGGGGCATCATCAAAACTGGACTTTCTTGCTTAATACCAGCATCTTCCACGTCGTCTACGAAGCGTCGAAAGGAATCGAGTGGTGCCTGCTTTTCGACGCACCAGGCTTCGACGAACGCAGGGTCGAAAGCCGCTTCCGCGGCTCCCGTAATATGTGGCGCAGCGAAGTTTTGTGCGTAGCCTGCAACGGCGCCATCAATCATGGAGTCGTTAGCAAGGTCTCCGAACGGCTTGACAACATGGTCGATGAATGCGATGGGGACATGCACATCGCCGAGCGGAGTGACAAGGATGCTTGCTTCCATGCCGCCGTGGAAAATCGCGTCTGACCAGTCGCCAAGTTGCGTCAACAGAAGCAATCGAGCCATCAGTAGCGACAGATCCATTTCTCCTGGCGTTTCTCCTTCGTTTGCCGGGCACTCGCAAACGGCTAGTTCAATCAGGACTCGCGATGCCTGGAGTACGCCGTTGTTCTCGAATTCTTGCTCGGCGATCGTTGCTTTCGCATCGCTCTGATCGCGATGCAGCCCTAGAATCGCCGAGGTTGTGCGACGCCACGTTGCCTGTCGAGCCATGGCCAGTTCATGATTTTGAAGAGCCATTTCTATCAGGCTCTGGCGGTTGAACCTGTGCAGTTCAAGGCACAGCTCTTGTTCGAGTTCCGAGACCAATGCGTTGAGGAAAGCGTTGCACTCGGTCCGTCCTTCGATGTCGCCGCCCTCAGCCCCTGAACGTACTCTCCAGCCCAGGCCTAAACGAATCGTGGCGGCGTCGATAGGGTCGATGCGCACCGGATCGTCGCGAAGCTTGTCGGCAACGAAATCGCGAAAGCGACGTGCTTGAAAACAATGACAGTCTCTTGCTTGCTCGTTTCCGACGATCTCCTGAATCAATGTCTCTGCGTTCCCACTCAATTTATGGTCCGTCATCTCCAGGCAACCTCGAACGATTGATGCAACGAGTGCTGCCTCCGCGACATTCTCTGGTTGGCTCAGACCTTTTTCAAAAAGTGCACCGGCTGCGATGTCGAGGCTCCCACTGGTCTCATCCGTCGTGACGCGAATATCGGCCTCAATTGCGTTGCGATCCAACGCGTCTTCGAACGACTCCAGGGACTTGCCATATCCATCGAAGGCGACCTCAAACGATATGATCGCCGGCAGTGACGTTAGGTGAGTATCGAGGACGGCGGCGATTCGTGGCAGCCACGTGGACATCAGCTTCCAGCGGGCGTATTCCCGCGGAGCGGTGACCTGGCACCACCAATAGCGGCCGGTACCTTCGTACACGATCGGGATTCGCCCCGTACTGTCCATTCTCGTTGGCACATACAATGGGGCTTCTTGGTCTTCGGTGAAAACAGAGTCCCCCGTCTTGCGAACCTCTATCCAAGGTCCACCTTCCGTGGACACGGCATGACGGTCAATTCTAAGTGTGGCCTCTCGGCGAACTTCGAGGACCATCGACGGATCGATCAATATACGGCCCTGTTGCCCCTGCCATTCCGCCGAAATCTGGCTATGTGCAATCAGGTGGCCGTCCAAAGACCGTACCCACGCGATGAGATTGAGCAGTCCATTCAAGTTGACCAGTTCAATGCCGTGGGCAGCAAGCCTATCCTCTGCTTCGATAATTCGCCAAATGTTCTTCGCATCGCACTGGCGCAGATCGCCCAAAGTTGCAACATCCGGAGCGCTGAGATATACCGTTTGCCAATCCTCGCGCTGCTTGCCACTAAGGCGGTGGTAGGCCGCTCTCCCTATCCCGCAACCGATGATCACAGTCAAGCCGCCTCGATAATGTGCCTCCTGCGCAGCCATTTCACGACACTTCTCAATCCACAAGTCGAAATCAGGCGTTAATTGATTTGGATCGAGATTTCCGCCTGCGAAAGCTGTTTCCTCAAAACCTTCAAGCGTATCGAGCACCAAAATAACTTGTAGCCACCGTCCGAGATCGATTGCCATCGCCACTGATGCCATCATGCCTCGATCGGTTTTCTGAAAGTGAAGAGGCGCACCAAAACCGATATCCAGCGGCGGGTCATCGTGAAAATAATCTTCGTACTCCTGCGCAAGCAGATGGAGAAACGGTTCTTTGGCTCCTTGTGCCACTGCGCCGCCCGCTACAAGGCCGCGGATGGCAATACTAGCCGCCGTTGGCAGTGCCACAATGAGCTGCCCACTGCGATGTAGTAGCGGGTGGTGGATTAAGGGGGAATGCGTCAGCGATGCCTCTGGGATCCTATTCCTAAGGTCCGGGTGGAAGAGAAAAGGTTCCAGCGCTTCGAGAGTAATGCCGTGTTCCTTGAGTTCGGCGACGTTGAAGGTCACCCGCTGACGTAGGGACGCGATCGACCGTTCGATTTCTCTCGGCAACGTAGTAGGTGAAGACCTTCCGAAGGCATACCTCGCAAGGCCTGAGCGCCCGCAGACCAACTCGGAAAGCTTCAGCATCGCCCTCATGGATTCTCGAAGTGAGAGCCATGTGTCGTTGCCTGGCGTTCTCTCAACAATGTTGACGAACCTCTGCAGATAGAATGTCGCCGATTCCCAAATTCCTTCCACAATACGGAAGTTGCCTTGCGGAGTCGTAATCACGGTTGAAAACGCATCTTCCGGAGGATCTTCAACGATGACACAAGGGCCTGCCCCTAGTTCCTCAAACCAAGTGGCAATAGCGCGGGGTGTAGGTTTTTTCTTGCCAGCGCCCGCGAACAACGCGAGATGTATTAACGCTTCCAGCCGCACGCAGTTTCCTTGCAGAGCCGGTTCGGTCAGCAAGCCTGCGACCAGTGACGCAGTGTAGACAGGGTCATAGGGGCGCAATGCCTGGACCAGAGACGGGTGCGACTCCATGACTGCACCCAATGGCAATTGGCCAAAACAAATCGCCGGTGACTGCTCCGTAACCGCAGGGGAGACTATGTCAGTCATTTTGTCATGCCTTAGTGTCGATGGGCCGCAGCATTACCATTGTCCTACAACCTGTATTTTACCGTTTTGGAGCCACAGCGGCAGGTCACGACGGTCTCGTTCAGACAGACGAAGATTAGGCGTGATGGTTCACACTTCTATCAGCATATGTCATTTCGAGCCGTAGCGAGGCTTGCGCCTGACGTCTGTCGACAATTGATTTTTTGGACCCGCAACAGTTTGTGCCTGCTGAGGCTTGCCATGATTAAATCGCAATGGTCGCTTCACAACGAGAGGCGCGACCAGAAAGCCGATAACTAGCGAGCTTTGTCCGAAATGTGTTTCGTAAAGCGGCGACATCCCTGGGATCCGCAGACCCATTTACCTAGGTTTGCCTCTCGCAAATGGCTTCAAATTTTACAGCCGGCTCATGCACATCAAGTGCTGGCGTCGTTGCATTAACAAAAAAAGCATATACTGACAATGACAGCCCGTGAACCTTTATAAGGCAGAATTGTCTTTGTCGATCATGAACTCACGGCGTAGCACCTGAGTGTGCGTCCCGATGACAGTCCATTCGAGTAGTAATGTAGGGTTCGCGGATGACCAAGCCACTCACGCCGTCGGAGCAACTCACCCATTCGCTTTGCACTTCTTCCTTCTTATCGCTGTGGTGCTACAACAATCCGCGTGGCAAGAAGGGGAAAGAGCTTTGTGATGTACTAGTGGTTTGTAATCCAGATGTCGTTATCTTTAGCGTGAAAGATATTGCTCTCGCTGACGCAGACGATCCCGACCAAATCGCCCGATGGCGCCGGCGAGCCATCGATGATTCGATCAAACAACTCAACGGCGCGGAGCGTTGGCTGCAGCAAGCGGACTGCGTGGTGCAAGCCGACGGCTCAATTGGCGTCTCCCTACCGCCCTTGAGTATGCGCCGAACGCATCGAATCGCGGTAGCCTGTGGTAGCCGCGCGGCCCTTTCTATCTCTTCGGGATTCGAGAATGAAAGATTCACCCACGTCTTCACTGAAGACGACCTAATTATTGTCCTAGAAGAGCTCGACACAATCACCGACTTTGTTGGCTATCTGGCAGCGAAAGAAAAGTTCATTGGCGGCGGCGCGCGCATCATTTCAGAAGGGGCGGAGCCGGATCTGCTTGCCATGTACCTGGGCCAAGGACGCTCTTTCCCCGACGGACCCGACATGCTGGTCATTGGGCAAGGTTGCTGGGAAAGCCTCCAGGAAGACGAGGCTTTCGGAGCGCGTAAGGAGAGCGATGCAGTGAGCTACCAATGGGACGACTTGATCGAAAGCCTTGCAGACGATCGTGGACATGACGCATCCGATCACGGCCGACCGACGACCGAGCGTGAGCAAATCATTCGGCAGATGGCCCGCGAGGACCGATTCTGCCGCCGAGTGCTTGCCGACTCGCTGCGAGATTTCTTCGCTGCAGCAAAGTCGGGTAATACGCGTGCTCGCATAGCGCTTTCCCCTGCGCTCACCTCGCCTCGAAACCTCTATGTCTTTGTTCGATATCGCAACAACGAAAAGCGAAAACTCCGCATCGCGGAACTTTTTGCCCGGTGTTTGATCGCCCTAAACAAGGTTGACGATCCGCCTGAGCGAGTCTTGGGCATCGGCTTCGGCGAGCTGAGACCTAAAATGGGGTCGGAAAACGATTTAGTGCTCGTTGATATAAGTGAGCTGGATCCGACTAATTGGCGGCGAGAGGCGGAGCACTTGGAATCCGAATTGGGGTACTTCAAAGGCAGCCAGATTCGATGCATTCCTGGCCAGGAATTTCCACACTTTGCCTAAACGGCGTGGTGCGGCTCCAACGTGCATCGCCCGTACAAGTTCTGCGCAGATTGTAATGCCCCTCACGACTCAAATGTGGCTGTGTTCGCGTCACATGCAACTAAAGTCATCGGTCGCCGTCTGCAACCTCGCATAGCTTCGCGTCCATCCACTCCTGCCAACTCTGAATCCCGATTCTACCTTCTGCATCGGCATGTCTAAGCGCGCGTTTGATATGATGTTTGCCCACTCCACAAAGTCAGGTCCCGGCTCTCCACGCTGATTCGCGAGTGCGACAGCGTCACGATTCCTTCTTCTCACCTGTTGTAGGTAGGGACCAAATGTATCGCGGTGCCGAATGGCCTCATCTCTTATTTGTTGAGCGACTCTACGATGCTCGTGAGTCGGATATTGAAAATTGAACAGAACTTGTTCGCGAGTATGCCTATTGTCGTTGCGAATTGGAATGAACTGGCGAATCTGCTCTTCGTTCTTACGAGCTAGCTCATCGAAAATCATACCCATGTCCATGCCAAACAACAGATCGAATTTTGCCAACGCCCTCCTGCGGGCGTCATTTCCACCGCCCAGCACTAGTTCCGCCCATACCAGTGGTGGAATCACGAGAGGTGGACGATGTTCTCGCGGAAGGTTTTGGTAGCTGAACCTAACCGAGTTGCCTTGGTTGGTGTCAAGAATAAGTCGCATAAGTGTAAACGTACTTATAATCCGTCACTGAAGCCTGGCATCGATAACATAGGTGCTGAGTTTCGTAACTCCGGATGTACTATCTCGGATCGTTAGGGCTCTGTCTTCCAAGTCTCGTCGAGCCACTTCGATGGTCGACCATTTTGGCTTGTGTGACGGTTTCAACTCTGAGGCATCAAAATAGGCGACCACGTATATCCCAAAGTCCGTGCCGGCCTCACTCATGTAGCGGTCGACGAGCTGATCCTTTAATCCGGATTTCACTTCGTCATTACAAGACCGCTTAACTTCCACGATCGCAAGTATTGGATTGTTCGACGCACTGCCAATCGCCGGAACCTGCACCAATACGTCAGTTTCACTCCCTGCCTTACCGCCCAGTTTCTTTGGCACTAGCCGACGGCGAACCTGTGTCTCACGGCTCGCCGATACTGCATATTCTTGAAAATACTCCCGGACTATTTGGCATATTTTTTCGGAAACCCGTTCTTCTTCTTTAGGGCTGGGTATTTCTCCAGTAGGCGTATTCCAGAGATCCTCAATGGCAGGTAAATCGGTGTGATGTAACGTGTGTTCGTAGCTCTCGATTGCAGCCGATACTCCGTCGATCACGTCTTGTCCAGACCTTAACAGACGGTGCTGATTCGATCTTAAAACTTCGGCGGCCGTCAATAGAGGGACTGGTTCCCAGCTCTGCTCGGCCAAGTTCCTCTCTGCCCGCGATCTAGCGCGCCGCAGCCAGGGGTACTTGTCTGCGAACTTATGTTCAAGTTTGTTCAACGCTTTAATTGAGCTTTCATGATTCTGCCCTGTAAGCCAATTCAATAGCATTGTCCGCATATGAATGGCAGCATCAGTTCCAGAGACAAAGTGGGCTCCATCATGCTTCGGATCATTTTCCGGGGGGAAGAGCGTAAAAAGCAGTTCCAGAAACTCACCGATCCGCTCGTGCCCGACCGCCACGAACGAAGATTTATTGTAAACATCCTTATAAGCGAACGATTCCAAGACCTGGATGGCCTGTGCTCGCTTTTTCCACAGGTAGGGCATCAATTGGGCCCACGCCTGTGCAGGACAGTGCTCAAGCAAGACCACGCAAGCCCGAGCGGCCGGCGAATCACTGGTATTAGAAGAATTTGTCTGTAATCGCTGGAGACAGATTGGCAAGCTTTTTTCTCGGTTTCGCTGCAATACAAAGGACATAACGTTCGAAAGATTGTCGCCAGTCAATTGCTTGCTGACGAGCAACCGACACAATTCGTCGTCAAGCAAAGAATCATTAATCTGAGCAAGTCTCTCAAGTAAATCCTTCAAGAGACTGGTAGTCGCTTTGGATTTCGAAATTCGAACAAGTTGCTTACGAACCTCAACGGCCGCTTTTTCATGAAGCAGATGCAAAATTGCTACCTTAGGTTCGTTGGATTCTCCATGAAGGTTAAGATGCAATTCTCTCATCAAATACCACGACCAAGTTGTCCACCAATCCGAATCTTGTTGCCGCAGCCAATCTGGGTCGAACTCCCACAGCAAAAAGGTGGCGGCCATGCCACCGTCATCCAGAATAGAATTAAGTTCTGCTTTTCGGCTTTGACGAGCGAGATCGGGACAATCGGATAATAGACGTTTTGCGGCAGAAATGATCGAGCTCCTTGTGGGCTCATCGGCTCGTTCCCATCCGACCGTGCGACTTAAGAACCTCTCAAATTCATACTGGGTGCTGTTATCTGAGAGGGTGAGTTCGCGCGACAATCTGCCGAACCAGCGAGGATCCTTCACCGCGCCCTCCAAGCACAACCGGACACGCTCGCCAGGCGATGGGACTATCGGCCTTGGTTTTTTCTCCCGGGGCCTACTGTTCGTAATCCTGTAGTATTCTCGCATTCTAGCTGCTAGTTCAGAGTCGAGCTCGACACTCAACGGCATTGAGAACACAGTATTAATCGGCTCCTTGTCGTGGACCGCCAACCATGCCTCGACACTAGCGACCGTTGTGTCCCACGGCAGCCAATTTGCGAGGTATGCGGACCGCTCCCGCAATACCAGTTCAACTTGTTCGTCGAGGGCGCGCTCAAGTAGCCATTTGAAGTCATCCAATTGCAACAAGCCTGGGATGCTTCTGGTCGCATTTGCCGCGGCATAGGCATCCTCATTTCGCGCCAACAATTCATTTAACAGTAGCCGCCTCGTGTTCGCGTTCGATTTCAGAAACTCACTCCACTGCTCCAGCTTTTGCTTTTGGTCATCAGCTCGATATAAGTAAAAGACGAGGTGGCGTATGCGATCGGCCGTCATGATGTAATCAACGAAACGCGTCCGAATGGCGGGGTCATCGACTTTTTCCAAAGACGACAGAACTATTTGTTGAGCGATATACTGCAGCGATTCTCCGTTTTCCACTTGACTGAGCGTGCTGAGCGCCCAGTCGAGTCCGGCTAGTCTGTCGTCGCTCGCATCAAAACTGCTTTGACGAAGTTCATGAAGAAAACCGTCGTAGGCACCAAAATGGCTACTCCAGCGAGGCGGAGTCAAGACGGCTAGCAGGGACCTAATGTCCATGTTGTTCGGCCAATTGCAGCGTAAAGCCGTACCCTTGAGTTGGTCGTACTCGTCACTGGGATCATCAATAACTGAAAGGAGACGGCGCTTTTGTTCGTCTGTTCCTACTTCATGCAAAGCGCGAGCCGCATCCGTTCGCGTGTCTAAAGCTACGCTACTGTCAATCACAAGGTCAGCTAGTTCTTTAGACAGGACGCTGAGCGCAAAAGACTGAGTTAGCGCAATGGCACAAGCATGGACATCCTTGAGGTCTGACCCCCGCTCGACCAAAATGTGCCGCAAGTCGTTTTCCACGTTATCATAATACAAGCCTTTCAGAGTAAGGTTGTTCCACGACAATTGAGCGTCAGTAAGCTTGTGTGCCCGGTACTGTTGGAGAAGGCCTAGCATGGCACGACGGCGTGTATCTCCGCCCGCAACATCACTCTGACCAATTACTTCTGGGTCAGTAGTCGCAATCCATTCCGCAACCTCGCTATTAAGCGAGGCCGCAACCGAACTGACTTCCCGTAAAGGCCCCGCTACGCCTGATGTCCATCCGATGTTAGACGCGAGCAAGGCTCGTGCTTGATGAAAAGGAAGCAAAGCTATGCGACGGCCCGCCAAATATTCAGCGAATTGACGATGGACAAATCGAAATCTGCGGATGCCATGGCCAACAAACAGTTTGGTGCCTGCCAACACTCTAAGAAAAGCGCGGTCGATTGAACCGCTGGAGAATGGAAGAGCCGTGAGTTCACTAAAGTGAATCGAGCCATCGTCGGCATTCGTATCCGCAAGGTCGACAATGTCTCTCCCTGAGGTCGCGCTGATTACGGCCAACCACTCCGCGGCAGCTATCAATTCGCTCACCGGTATCGATACGACGGTTCCTCTTTCTTCGCGGTCGACACTCTCGGTGCATAGTCTCCGAACTGCTTCGCTCAAAAGATCGTTGCGCGTCTGCGATAGTCGTGCGGATTCACGAAATTGTGAGATTAAGAGGTCGAGCGTCAGGGGATATTGTGCTAAAGGAAGTATCCTTGTATTTGATACAGCATCGAGAAACTGTTCGCCGCTAAGCTGTTCAAAGTCGACAATTTCTCGGATGTCGTCTTCGCTAAAGGGCTGTAATTCTGCAGAGCAGGACTTAGTCTTCAGGAATGTAGACCTAATCGCGTGATTTAGAACTCCCGGCCAAACGCTAGATCGACATGCAATCCTTAGTCGCGCATTCTTTGGCAGCGAGTCCTTTATCCAATTGACGAGAGTCTGTGCCGCCTGCGCAAGCGGCACCATCGCCTCGTCAAGTGAATCCAGAAAAATTGATGTATGTTCGTCTGCATCTTCGATTGCGGCATTCAGTTTGGCCTGTAGATCTAAAATTGTTGACGCGAAATGGCCCAACTGAATCGTTATTACTTTTCTCCCTAATGCACTTTCTTGTCGTGCAAGTCGATCAAGTTCCCAGGATTTTCCGAGGCCACCGGCACCGAGGAGACACACGCATTGTTGGTCGACAATTTGGGCCGTAGTGACCTCTTGAAGCTTCACTTCTTCCCCACTGAGCAGCCATCGGCGACTAACCGGCCATTCAGATGGATTTCGTTTCGGCACGTCGATTAAATTTGACACGTAGGCGCGCCTCCATTCATTAGTAGAACCACCACCATATGATATCTGTCTGCGGCATTCCAGATTTCGCCACCCGAATCACGGATCGCTAGCCAGTACATAGAGGAAGTTTGCCTTTATGCAAAGGCATCCTAATACGGATGTGACCTATGCCGGAAAGACAAGCTTGTTGAACGCGTTTTTTTGTTTAGTTGTTGGCTCTCAATTTATAAGCTCTGGCCCGACGAGAACGGGGCCTCCGCTTGGGTTCGACAAAGGGACGGCGCCCCATCCGCCTCTGCTCCTCGCATCAGCCCCCAGGGACGGGTGAGGGGCCGATGCGAGGGCGACGGCAGAGGGACTTCGGCGGACCGTTAAGAGAAGTAAGGGGTTGGGTTGCAATCTGATGTTTTGATCTCGGCGCCCAGACAATTTGCCGTTTTCGATGACCAATGACTAGTTGAGAAGTCGGACTTGCCGGTGCGGCAATTGGGCAACGAGCGCTCAATACGAAGTTTACTTAAGGATTGAAAACGCGCTATTCTGGGCTGTCGCGATTCATAATCCGCGTGTTTGACAAATGCCCTCATTCGGCCTTGGCCAAACCCCAGCGGTGCATCCAGCAGGGTTTTTCAAAGTTTTGGATGTGGTTCTCTTTGTAGGAGCCAAAACAATGGCGTCAACAACGAAGAATGGGGCGAAGAAGGAAGCGGCCAAGCCGCGTCCGATCTTTGCCAAAACTTACTTTCCCGTGCAAGTGGCCGTGTTCGAGCATACGAACGACGGCCGGGCGAACTACAGCGTCAAGCTGACTCGTTCGTTCCGTCGCGATGGGGAAAGTGAGTGGGAAACGACAGAGTATCTTGGTGCTCAAGACCTGCTCCCCGCAGCCCGTCTTTTAGGCGAGGCTTATGAGGCGATTCAGGTCCGGCAAGACGAACTCTATCGCGACCGTCACAATGCGGAAGAGGGAAGTCACGGTCAGTTTTGTTCGTTCCACTTTTCCGGGTCCTACCTAGCGCTGGTTGTCGGTTGCACCGCTGCCAGGGTTTTTCTTTTCTGGTTGGGTGCTTAAGAAAGCATCCTGACAAGACATTCCCGGAATCTTCGCTCGGGCTCGTCAAAGGGACGGCGCCCCGTCCGCCTCTGCTGCTCGCATCAGCCCCAGCAGGAGGTGAGGGGCCGATGCGAGGGCGACGGCGGAGGGACTTTTGGCGAAGTTTTTTGGTTGGGAAACGTAAACTTACCCTTTTGATGTCACTTTACGGAGCCGAAAACGAGGTATGGTCCTGATCGATGATTGTCCAGTCCGACGTCGCTTCATTATAGACCATAGCACGTCCTACCACTGTATAAGTGACGCCTATCTGCGTCGAGAAATATACTTCTAGCACATAGCTGTCTGCGAGCCCTGGTGGAAGCGGCATAAGATGGACCTTCCAGGCCAAAATCGAACCTGTGCTGTCAAACGCTTCAAGTGTAAAGGCAAATGACTGTTTTTTTGTAAGCGACTTACCTGCCTGGGCCCCACAGATGGCGCTTATTCTCATCGTATCCCCGTCAGAATCTTCGATCGGCTGCAGCACCACTCTAGCATGATTGCCAGCCGACAATGCCGCCGCCAGGCTGCCGCCGACGCGTCCCAAGTACGTTGTCACGGCGCGACTCGGTGCCATCGGACTTCGCCCTGAGTACACGCCGCTTCCCGTTAGTAATGCTACAGCGGCATCAACCTCCACATTTAGGTACGAGCCCGTGAACTGCTCGCCCTCTTCTGTGCCGAGACATAAAGAATTTAGCATCCCGGACGTTCCAAACGCGGCAATAGCAACTTTCGCACCATCTGGCAGGTTACTGACCTCCATGGCCCCGGCCGGAATATCAAAGGACTTGCAGTCATACGACGAGCAAAGGTACAGACGAATCGCCTCTGGCGTAGAGTTAACAATTACGACCTTTTCAACGTCTGCACGATCAACACAAATCATGTGTGTAATCTTGATTGACATGTTCAAAGTCTCCTGTACTTGACTTGTTCTCGTGTTGGCAGGTAGTTCTGTCCAGAAGCGGCGTGTGTGAAAAAATGTTAGAGCTCTTTGCGCACATCGTCTGATCCATAGGTGGGGCTGATTCTCAACGCACTCCCTGGAATTGTCCTGTCACCAGGCTGACTCGTTAGCTGAGGCGGAACTGAAACGAGCAACCAATATTGACTTCCTCAGGCGGGTAGGGCCGCTTACTATGCGCAAAAATGTAATCAGGAGCAACGAAACTAAGTGTACTTAGATTGGTGAATGCCGGCAGCAACCACGTCGATATCTAAGAGGGGATCTGCACGCACGCCTCCGGTATTTGAATTGAAATTCTGCGCAAGTTCGACGATTAGTATGACAAGCCTGGCTGCAGACGCCGTTATGATTGTCGGACTGTGCGGTGTATGTGAGTTGTGGACGCGGCAGCACTCGTTGCGGAAAGTGGCTTGGATTGTGAGGATTGATTGAACCAAGTTGCTTGGCGGGCTGAGCAGAACCAAAATTCCGGATTTCACAGCGTGCCACCGTACCACCAGCAGCCGACTCGCAGTAAATCTCACCGAAAATACGCCATGTGGTCACACTAGTGGCTGGCGGGTAACCTTCTGGCCAACTGCACGAGTCACAATCGCCGTACATCTCAAATAAGATAGCGATCGAGCTGTTAGGGGCGAGATTGACGGTGATGGGATCGGTGAAGATCACGGTCGACGCATTGCCGGAAATAGTCCGAGGTCTGCGTAGCTGGTGATACTCCCAAGCCGACCCAGGGCGCCTAATGGCGAGATCGAACGACGTACCTTTGAGGTAGCCTGCACCGCCTACATCGCGGTCGAATTTGAAGCCGAGTCGGATACTCGCCGGGAAGGAGCTGCCGACGGCGGGCAAAACGGCGGTGATACGGCAGTTCTTCGCCCAGTCATGTTGACCTTCATTGAAGTAATAGTTGTGGTAGTTCTCAACTGGATATTCTTCTGCCGATGAAGCCCCAACATACCGAAATACTAAGAGCGCTATGATCGCAATTTGGGTGGTGTTACGCATTTTTGATAATTGCCGGAGTAATGAAGGCGTGTGGTGCGCGACCGCGCGTTACCTAGTTTGAAATCGATTTGTTTTACTTTCGACCGTTCTCCCGTTGCCATCGTCGGCGATCACTTTCCAGTAATAGGACCGACGAGGCTGCAAGCTCACGTCCGTATTCACGAGCGGGTTGACTCCGGTTGTCACAACCGGCACCGCCTGGTTATTGTCGGGAAGCACACTGGTTGGCCAAACATACAGGCGATATTTTATCGCTTCTCCGTCGACATCCGTGGACGGCTGCCACACAAATGTGACAGTGCTGTCAAGATTACGCGTTTGGTCCTCGGGCGAAACCAAGACTGGCGGAGTGGGAGGCACGTTCTGTCTGATTCTTTCCATCATCAAATAGGTATTAACCAAACCTTTGTTGCCCGTCACCATAACGTCCTGGATACAATGGGCTCGAAGGGCCGGATCCACGATTTGGGCGCTCAATTGTCTCGCTTCCTCCAGTGCAATTCGTGCGGCAGGTGCCTTTTGCCCAATACTTACCGGGTCTGGAGGAGCGAGATGGCTTACTTTGGCTTCAAATTTGGGCCAAGTCGCAACTGTGTATGATTTAGTCGACATTCCGGGCTCGTAGTCGAACAACGATGTCGCATCTGTAACCCGCCACCTATTCCCAAATTCTTCGTAAAGGTCGTGTCGTCGTTGTTGTAAAGCGGCCGGTCTAGGTCCCATTTCCCGGCCATCCGGAAGCGCTGGCAACCAGTTGCCGGGCGCAATAGCGCCCATGAGACCTTCCGTCGCTCGGATGTGGCGTGTGTCGATGTGCATATACCACACGTTAAAGTGCTCCCAGTAGCCCGGCGTGATGATGATCGCTGTTCCGCCTGGAGCTTCGACTTGGATCCCGTCCGGGGCGATGGTGCGAATGATCCGCGCCCCAGGGCCTATGGGGAGACCGTCAATCGGAATTTCGGCCGGCTTGCCATCGATTCGCAGCTGCAGACTGGCAGCCCCAGAATTCTCTGCGAACGTCGGTTGATACGTAATTCTCCGTCGACCGACGCGGATGGCTACGGCGCTGTTGATGCTGAGACTCGATGAGAGACCGGTATGCGTATCGGGACTTGATAGACCGTCAGAGCTGACAGGACTCTGGCGGACTTGGACTTCGAGATTCTCTCCTCGCAAGGCGATAAACTCGCCTACGGCCTGAAATTGGTACGTCGTGCCGTCGACTGTGCGAATGTGTGGATCTCCAACACTATATGGCCGATCGCCGATAATCCAGCGCCGAATTGTGCCAATATCAACCGCGCTCAGTGCAGGTCCGCCGCAGGGCATCATCTTAACGCCCGCAACATAATCGCATCCCTCACCAGGATCGATTAGACGTTGATACAGCTTGCTAGATGATAAGGGGAGGGTCGCCCAGTACGATGCAACCTCGTGCGAACGATCAAGCCGACGATTTCCAGCAGGAGGAGACTCATTTTCCGAAAAATCGATGGGGGGCCGCACGGTGGCATCGACGAAATCGATGTAGGGCGGGTAATTTAATCCGCCATGACAATCGATGCAGCTCTTGTTAAAGATCCGTTGTACATCAGTGAACTTCGGAGTCGCATCAGCCGCGGGTAAGACCGACAGAGTTTTATTAACCGCTGCTATCAGTTGAGCAGTCGTAAATGAAGGCGGTAGACCTGTACCACGCGGGTCCGTCTCAAGGCTGTTTCTTAACGTCGGCTGAAGAACATCACTGTAAAAACCAAAGACATCGGCAAAGGTATATGTGCGAGATCGCCCGCGCACCCCCATGGACCATTTGTCGACGGACACGCCAAGCGGTTCCAGAAAATACCGATACATGGCAATTCGATGTGTGTTGGAGCTGTATTGTTCGATATCAGCATATATTTTTCCCATAACAGTACTGTCGGGGCCGCCTACATCGGGATGCCGCCTGAACACTTCTTGGCGCAATCGGCTCAAGGCAACGTCCTCTCCGTAGAATGTCTTGGCGCCGTACTCCAGAACTAGGCCGTTCGTCGTATCACCAACGCGCAAATACGCGTCGCCGGCTCTATCCAAGTTGATGCGTTCAATATCGGCCTTCCTACGCGGAAGGTCCCTCGCCCGCATTAGAGTGTCGTCACGAAGCTGCATGATTTGCATCCTGTTTCGCTGGTCGAAGAATGTCGAATCGATTGTCAGTGGAGGCTGACCAGCGACTGTTCTTACCTTATTGGTTATTTCGTCAATTTCCAGGACGTCATATGCGATCGCAAGAGCCACCGGCCGCACATCAATAGGCACGGAGCTGGTCGCGAAACGATGTTCGATCAGCTCATCGGAAATCCGCTGCGCATTGAAATTTCCGTCGGCTCCGCCAAGAAGATCGAATAGTTGCACCGCGCGCCCTTCATCGCTCGTCGGAGTCTCCGAATGATGTAGCGTTACGTATTGGCCGTCGCGGATTACCTCGGTCAGCGGTCCCGTGCCTGACTGAGCATCGAACGAGTAGTTAGTCAAAATAGAGGGCTTGTTGCCGACAGGCTTAGGTTCAATCGACACGGGCGATGGCGGGTCGAATCCGAATCTCACGTGACCATCGAATTCTCCACCCTTGATCTGCGCAACTCGGTGGTCAGACATTCCGCCCGTCCCGTCGGGAACGCCGGGGGGCTGAAGCTCCAATTGCTCAAGGACCGCTCTCACTGAGGGATGCGCTTGCCAGTTCCAGGGGTCAAAAATCGTCCGAAACGCCGCCGCTTCGACGGAGCCAGAGTAAATGCGATCTCGATTCAGCGGCATCATTCCACCCCAGCTGTCGTAGGTGTCCCAGTTGGGCTTACTCGTTGCTTTAATCGTGAACGGAGGTAGGACGCCGGTCGTACCGGGAAATGAGCTGCGATTGAGGACGTTTTGCGTCGAATGACATTTCGAGCATTTGAAGTCGTCGAGATAGATCTTGCGCGGCCTTGCCATGAATGTGTGAGCTAGCGACCCGTCGGGCTGAGTCACCGGATGCATTGCCGGAATGTCGGCAACGACAATTTCGTGGAAGCGGAAATTCTGTTCAGCGGGGTCCCATTGCATGTACTCAATGGCATTGGGGTGTGCGCCAGGATAGGAACTATGGACCGCGACCCCCAAAGTGAATACGTTTGCCACATCTTTACTAGGCAGCAAGATACGCGGAAATTTCGCGGTTCCGGTTTGGAGACTCTCGGATCGAGACATTAAGATCCAATTCTGCCGATACTCCCGCGGCAAGGCGTTGAGAAACTCGGCAGCGGTATCGACGGCAGGATTAGCCGTGAGATAGGCTTCGATTCCACTGGGATTGATCTCATTGGGCCTCAGGGAAGGAATGGCCGCGGCAGGTCGAAATTCCGCGCGGACAGAGTATGGCGTGTTCATCGTCACGTTCAACGTATTCGCGGTCACCTCCGGGTCGAGTACCCAGCGGACAAACTCCGAGCCAGAGTCGGCTGTGGCCGTCAGTGTTACTGATGTGCCCAGCGCAAACGTCTCTTCGCAGTCGGCCGGACAATCAATTCCGGCAGGGTTTGAGGTCACGCGACCGTTGCCAAGGCCGATCGTCATGACCCGCATCCGTACGCCGGTTTGACCGCCGAGGATCCAATCCACCAATCGTCCGATCTCTTCATCCTCTAGTCTTCCGCCGAACGGAGGCATTGGAGCGCCTTTGGATATGGTCGTCCAATGACCCTTGCCGCCCAGCCTAACTGTCCGGATCAACGATGCTCGTATCTCATCAGGCGTATACCCCGTGATCGATTGGACGGCCTCGAGTAGGCGGCGACGTTCGTCCTCGGCCAGGCTCGGCCCGTCGAGAATAGGATCCCACTGCAATTGTCCACTAAAATTCCCAAAGTCTTTGGCTTTTTCTAACTCCGCCTCGGGCTTATCGACGACCAACATCCCCAACGAATCGAAGATGCGAATTCGGAGCTTCCCGCCTACGCGCGCGACAATCACTGTCGAATCGCGCTGATGTGGCAAGTCCGCCAGAGCCTCCACTGACATAAATTGCAGGTCGAACTGACGGACATCCGCGTTGTACCGTTCCGCTATATCGTTAAAAGCGGGACCAATCGAGCGCTCAAAACGGCTATGGCACTCAAAACAGCCCACAGAAAGGGCCAGAGACTCGGGGGTCTTCTGTGCTTCTACAGCCCGCACGCATACGAAATGCATTGCGATACTAACAGCGAAAACGAAGTCGACACGTGGCATGATTGCTCCGGTGTATACAATCGTTGGACCAGCATTAGCATCACGGCCACGACTGCGGCTAATAATAGCTGTTAATCGCTATGCAACAGACGTGCGGCCGACTAGCCAATATAGGGAGTTTACAAGTTACCAAGCTAGTTGCAAGTGTTCGAGGCGTAAAATGTTGGTGGCCAGCTTGATTGTCGTCTTAGAGGTAGCGGAGAACAACCTGATACTTATTCGAAAGCGATTGTGGAAATGCGTCGCGCCCTTGGTCGACAAGATTGAGTTCATTTGAGAGCAGCTGATCACGTGCAAAGTACTCAAGCGTTAAGGATCGAAAAATGGGGCGGGTGGTCTATTTCGTCGCAATAATCAGCGAAGGGCAGGGCGGGAATCACATGCAGACTACATGAATATCACAAACTCAGCGCTCGCAATGGAGATGATCAGCGTCAAACGGTTCCATATATTTATTGGTCTTAATGGTCGTTCTGCGAGCCATCGCGACAGACAACATCCTAACAGGCTTCACTTAAATGTTGGGATTTGTACCCTTGATGTCCGGCCGTAAGATGGCGAGTCATGATGAACTCTTTCGCGAGCATCCACAAAGCAGGTGGGGCGTGAAGATCAGTTTTTTGATCACGATTCCTTCTTTTGGAGTACTTCTTTCCCCCGTTGCCGGCCGCAGCGATGCCAGGTTTTTTTTCTAGATGAGTCCTCAAGAAAGGATTTCTAGAAAGGGAAGGCGGGTCTGCTCGCGCTCGACAAGGGACGTCGGAGGGACTTCGTCGAAGTTCTTTGGTGGGAAACGCAATCTTATCTTTCCGATATCACCACCATCTTCAGGTTTGAGTAGCGGACGGGTTCGCGCTATTCTCAGCCATTGTCGAGCGCTTTTGACGCTCGCCTCATCTGGGTAGAAGTCGTCGGTTCCTACGTCGGGCTCGTCGGCCAGCACATGCTGGCGGCCGAGACCGGCGGCGTGCTTTCCACGGTTTTGTCGACAACGAGTCGACCTGTTTTTGTTGTGCGACAGCACGTGGCTGTCGTTCATTTACTGCGCGGACTGTTCTAGACCTGCGCGCTTCCATCACCGGACGAGGAGAACCTCGCAACCGGAGTTCCTTTATCACAAGGAACCGAATATGAATCGCGAAGAAGCCTTGGCACTCGCAGACGCAGGTGTCGCTGAGCTGATCACTAAAGCAAAGGAAGAGTGAACGGTTGCTGGAATACCTAGCCTTTCAGGCTCGATTCCATGTTACAGCTTCAATAACTGCCTGTTGTATGAAATACGATTCGGTTAGGCGAATCACAACCGTTCAAGCCGTGCGATCGGGCAACTGCACTTGTTTGTACGAGTTTCTTAATAGGGTTAAGGCCGTCCAAATGTAAACAAATGTCCTAGGTAATCGTTTGCGCAAAATGAAGATTTTCAGAAAAAATTGCCGGGTGTGGCCACACCCGCTAAGGCCGGTTTCGACCGGTTATTCCCGGCTAGCCAAATCAAAAACACCCTATTTTTATAGTGTTTTCCGAGAATTGAAAACCGTCGGTTTCGGTCCGAAGACCAGTGCTCTATCCAATTGAGCTACGGACGCAAAATGTGGCCTTTAGCATAAGGTCTAGGCGCCTCACCGACAAGCGACTGCTAGAAGGATGGGTAATGTCTTGCGATCAAACCAGCTTGCCCATCAGCCACA
>JBGTBJ010000076.1:0-12761 GCA_041749395.1 Pirellulaceae bacterium | reverse complement strand
AGGCGGGTAGGGTGGTGAATTGTATTTAGATTTTTGATTCGCTGGAGGGTTGCAGATAATTGTTGTTAGGTTGTTTTGAAATGACTTAGGATATGATTTTTTGTTGTTATATGAAAATGAAGGTAGCAGATAGTCGCCTTTCGCTCCGCGAAAATAGCGCGCAATAAGGTTAGATGATGCTACTTTCGCGGAGCGAAAGGCAACTATCTGCAACTATCGGTTTTTGACGCTACTTTCGCGGAGCGAAAGGCGACTATGACTGTTTTCTGTTTAGGCGGCAGTGCGTTTTTCTCGATTGACCACTCGGCCATTTTCTAATCGGATGGCGTGGTCGGCCTGCACAGCTACCGAGTCATCATGCGTGACCATTGCGATCGTTAGATTTTGTTCTCGCTGTAAATCTCGCAACAACGTTAGTATCTGAATTCCCGTTTCACTATCGAGATTTCCAGTAGGCTCATCCGCCAGCAATATTTGGGGATCCGACATCAACGCTCGCGCAATGGCAGTTCGCTGCATCTCTCCGCCACTGAGCTCACGGGGTTTGTGATTCATACGGTGAGCCAGACCAACGCGGTCGAGCAAAGCGCGAGCCCGTTCTTTGAGTTGTTTTTGGTTTCGGTAGTAATTCCATAACGAACGGCTGATCATGGTCGGTGTGAGCACGTTCTCGAGCGCTGAGAGCTCGGGAAGCAAGTGATAGAATTGAAAGATGATCCCTATTTCGCGATTGCGATAAGTGTCCCGTCTTGCACGCGTCGCATTATCAATTCGCTCATTGCCGAAATGAATTTCACCCGCATCAGGCGAGTCGAGTGAGGCGAGCAAGTGCATCAGTGTGCTTTTGCCCGATCCACTCCGACCAACGATCGCTGTCAATTTGCCCGAAGCCAATTCGAAGTCGACTCCGCGCAAGACGGGGACTTCCAGGCCAAGCTTGTGATAGCTCTTCACTAGTCCGCGTGCGCTAAGGATCGTGTGGGATTGCATACTAGTACTGTTTAACAGGTCTTAAAGGGTCGGATAAAACAGGTTGGCTTATTCGTAACGAAGTGCTTGAACCGGGTGCATTCGGGCCGCACGATAGGCGGGGAGAATGCTGGCTATTGTGGCAATGGCCACAGCACCCATCATCACCCAGATCAATGTAAAGGGATCGATAATGGTAGGTATTTCATTGAAGTAATAAATGGTCGGATCAAACACTTCTTGTCCGGTGACTACTTCGATCCAACCTGCAATCGTGTTGATGTTGTCGACAAATAGCACTCCACCGATCAGCCCCACACCCGAGCCTACGACTCCTAACAGCAAGCCATAGGTTAAGAAAATACTCATGATTCCTTTACCGGATGCGCCCAGCGCCTTCAGCGTGCCGATGTCGCGAGTCTTCTCGACGACAATCATAAAGAATGTCGCTAGAATTCCGAAGCCAGCCACGGCAATGATCAAGAATAGGAGAATATTCAGAATCATCGTTTCCAGTTGCACCGCAGCCAACAAGGGACCCTGCATGTCGCGCCATGTATGAATTTGATACGGAAATTGTTCGGCTGGAAAGCGCGCGCGAAGTGCGTCGCGAACTTCATTGAGGTTTGCCCCTTCCACTAGCTTCAGCTGAATTGTGGTTACGCTGCGCATGCCCGATTTGGGGTCGATCATGCCGCGATAGTCTTGTAGGTTTTGTAGAGGTACGAATGCGAATGTTGCGTCGTACTCGCTCATGCCACTTTCATACAAGTCAACCACAGTGAATCGTTGATCGAGCAATTTGACATTTTCTGAAGCGTTGGGAAACATCAACTGCACATCGTCGCCTGGGCGACAGTAGAAGACATCCTTTACTTCATTGGCCGCATTGCGAGTTCGCACGCTACAGGTGGAAATACCGAGCACGATTCCCGGAAATGTTTTCTTAGCTGGATCAAACTCTTGCGCCAGCAAATCTGCGTTGGAGTTCATTTCCGGGTTGGCTTGCAATGGATTCCATCCAGGCCCAGCCGCCGCCAGGTCTATTTCGTCCGCGTTGGGGGACGTTTGGCCCGATGCTGCAAGCGCAGCAGCTCGTGACGCCGCCAAGTTGGCGTCAATCCGTTTTCGCTCGTCCGCAATTGCTTTGTCGTAGGCAGCACGAGCGCGGCGATAGTGCCAACCCGATTCCGGAAAATCGGTATGATCGAGACCATAGCCCTCATCGCGCAGCTCGAATTCAACGCGTTCGCGATTGTCGGGATGCTTTAAGTATTTACCGAAATCACTCACCGAGTCGTAGGTGTTTGCATCGATACCGACAAGCGTTACTTGTCGAGTGATCATTTGACCGTTGTGATGGATTCCCATCATTGCTGGAACATGCACAGAGACAGACGATCCGGCGAGATCATCGCCTACCACTCGCTTGATTTCTTCAATATGAGCCTCAGGGTCCATGAGGCCCCCAACCGCATAGCATTCGATCAGGATGTCGGAGGCTAAGCCGTGCATGCGATGATGCATTTCTGCCGAAAACCCAGCCATTACGCTGTTAACAACAATCAATGTGGCAACACCAAGTGTCACACTAATGATCGAAGCCAACGCGATGTAGCGTGTGCGTAAGTACCGCAAGCAAAGCAACCAACGATACATGTTCAGCGTCTCCGACGCGCGAGGTAGGGACCATTCCTTGGCCTATGTGCGGCAAACGAGGGCCGTTGAGCCGCAGCATAACCCCGTAGGTGAACAGGGGTAAAGAGTGATCTTGGAGAGTTTCGCAGATCGTCAAACCGATCTTACCAATGCATCACAAAGCCACCGTCGACATTGATCGTTTGACCAGTAACGGAACCGGCGCGGTCACTGAGTAAGAAGACGGCCATATTGGCGATATCAGAAGGTTCTTGCCACTTTTGCAATGGCACAACGGTACGAACTTTGGCACCAGCCCATTCGTCATAGGATTGACGTTGATTCTCGGGTTGTGCGTCGTGCCATGCTTGCCACACACTGCGATTCAGAGGCGTTCGTACCATGCCTGGGCAGATAGTGTTGACGCGAACACTGTGAGCCGCCAGGTCCTTGGCAAGACACTGGGCGAAATTGATATTGGCTGCTTTACTGGCACTATAGGGTGGGTCGGTCTGCGAACCAATTTGTCCGGCAACACTGGCCAAGAATATCATCACACCGTTGCGGCGATCGCGCAGCAGCGGAGCCACCGCATGCGCGACATGGGTCATCCCCATGATGTTTACGTTCAATACCGTTTTCCAGTCGTCGGGTGTCAAATTGGTAAAGGGAAAGCCGAATTTTCCCGAGCCGACAGCCGCAGCATGAATGAGCCCAAAGATCGGACCTATTTGTGTTTCGGTCGCCTCGAGGGCTCGCAGGAGTGTCGCCGGTGCGGTGATATCGACTTCAAAATGGGGAATCGTGGACTGTTCGGGAGCCGCTTTGATATCCCAGCAAACGGGGCGAGCACCCTCCAACGCCAATTGTTCCACACAGGCAAGCCCGATACCGCTCGCTCCGCCTACGACGACTACGACACGATCTTGCAAATGGAGGTCCACGGTATTGGGCTCAGAAAATGAGGTGAGAAATGGGAGCAGGATGGTTGGAATGTGGCTACTGGGAACAGTGAAAAAAGTAGTTGGCAATCTAGATGAAGGCAACACGGTGCAGAATGAACGAACTATAGTTGAGCCATCGTGATTTCGTCATGACTTCGTCCCTGCCGCAACTTAAATGCCTTTCTCCCTATGCCTCGGATCTTATTGACTGCCTTCGAGCCCTATCTGGAATGGCCAGACAATAGTAGCTGGTTGACGCTGATCGAGCTGACTCGACTGTTCGATACCACGGGTAGAATCGTGACGCGCCGGTACCCGGTCAACTTAGAGGGGATCATTGAACGGTTGAGCGAAGACCTAAATTTAGGTTTTGACTATGCCATCCATCTTGGACAATCGCCCGGCTCGCCAGTGATAAAGTTGGAGACAACCGGCCTGAATGCTCTCGCCTCAGGACTGCCAATCATTGCTGAGGGCCCACAGTCTTTCCGTTCAGAAATGCCCTTGGAAGCTTGGGCTCAACGCTTGGTCAGCGAAGGTATTCCATCGGCCGTGTCGCACTATGCGGGCAATTACATGTGCAATGCAACGCTCTACCTGAGCCACTACATTGCCGAATCCAAGGGTTTGATGACGCAATCTTGTTTCATTCACCTGCCCCTTGCGCCTCAGCAGGCCGCCAAACATCTACCCCATCCGCAGCCCTTGGCCTCGATGAGCCTGCCGATGATGGCCGCCGCGGTTGCTGTGTTGTTGGGCGACTTGCTGCAACGTGACTTGGCTTGAACAGCGATAGTTCGGCCCGTTGTTATTGCAGCGATTCCGGGGCCAGAAACTTTGTCGTAAAGCAGTCGGCAGCTTTGACGGTTGACCCATCGGTCAAGCCCAATTGAGTCATCTGATCGACAAGTTCTTCCCAGCGTGCGGAAGTCATTGAACCAACTTGGGATAACTTAAAGTCCGCCGGCATGGCCAAGGTCTTGAAGCCTTCGTAACCAAAGGCGAGGACTTCGGGAGTCATGGCTTCGGAATTCACTTTGAGAATGGCCGCATTGGCCAATTTCGGATCTTGGATAAAATCGTGCCAGCCTTGTTGAGTCGCCAAGACAACCTCGCGAACCAATTCAGGCTGGGTTCGAATCAAATCACCCGTAGTAACCAAGACGCTGCTATAGGGATTCCAACCGAGATCCGAGAGCATCAGCATCTTGACGTCGACCCCTTGTTGCTGGGCGACGAGTGGTTCCGAAAAAGAATAGGCTTGGACGGCAGTATTTTTTGTGCTAACGAGCGCGGCAATCGATCCCGAGTAGGGGACTTGCTGAACGCCGTCGAGGAGTCCTTTGCTTTCCATAAATGTGAGGAAGCATTGGCCCGGTTGGCACTGCAAAATATTGCCAGCCAGATCTTCGAACTTATTGATACCGGAATCGGCTCGTACCAGGATGCATCGCGGGTGGTTTTGCATCGCGGCCAGAACGGCAACCGCATCGACTCCTTCTTGACGAAAAAGCACAACATCATCCGCGTTTGCAAACGCAAACTGAACTCGACCAGTGGCCAACTCGCCACCAATTCTTGTTCCTTGACCACCAGCGCGGATGGTTACATCGAGTCCTGCTTTCTCGAAGAGACCCGATGCCTGGGCCGCATAAACTCCACCATGCTCGGTCTCGGGAAACCAGTTGAGCTGGATCAGCACCGGAGTCGTTGCCCGTTTCAATTTAGACTTATTTTCGGCCACTGAGTCCGCAGGAGATGAGCCGCAGCCCAGTGCAAGAATGAATGTCGATGCAAAAAGCAAACACCATGCGAGTCGAGCATGGTGTGCCAGACGAACATGGTGATTAGGAAAATCGTTAAACGTAAGACTCCGCGTCGGACTGGTATGCATCGGTCAGCGTTCCTGCATGAGGAAGGGGAAATGTCGGCTGACCGATTCTAGCAAGCTGTCCAGGCTCTATTGTTGATCGACCAAGAAATTGCCATTGTCGGCGACTTCAAAGAGTGGCCGGTCGTATCGACTGCGGCAACGACCGCCACCTGGATACCACGTGAAGCCAAATCCGACGTTCCAAGTCTCTTCTTGGTTATCCTGCAAGCCGCCTGACAAATTTGGATTCATGTAGGTAAATCCAGATTGCATAGCGAGATCGCGAAGTAGTGGGATTTTGAACGATGCGCCAAGCAATCCGTCACTATCATCGGTGAAGCCAGCGAACATCTCTGCATATCCAACTTCGCGGAAATTGCGTCGATAGAAGAAACGATGTTGATCCAGCGAACGAAGTGCAATGTTCACGTTGGTTAATGCCCCGGTGTTGTCGATGATCACACCTGATGAAGTATCATCTTGCAACGCTGAGGTATATCCATACCCAAATTCATTGCAATCAAATGCCCAGCTCAATTCGCTACGCAATTGTGTTAGGTGAACATTGTAGTACCAGTCGTCGTAGAGATAGTCGAAGACTACGCCACCCTGGAGACCGTAGTCGACTCGTCGAAACAAGCCGGCCGTTAAGAAAACTTGCTTGCGATTGTCGTCCGTAAATTCTGCTCCCGAGGCGTTGGTTTGTGTGGCCCGGACGCCGATCTGAGAGCTGATACCACCGCCAAGAAAGGCGAATGGTCGACTGAAGTTGAAGCCTTCATTCAAACCGAAACTGGCGGTACCATCGTCGCTCCGGGGACGCCCTACACCGTTGCCTGCATAATTCGTTGGTCCCGAAAAACCTTGCACACCAGCAAACAGCTCGAATTGCGACCAATTGATGCGAGTGACCGGTAGCAGCAGAGGAATGCATTCCCCGTTGAACGACTTGCCGTACATGGAATCGCAACCCATCGCGGAATCGCAACCCATCGCTCCTCCACACGAATCGCAACCTTCCAGTCCGCACGCGTTGTCCAAACCGCAGGTTGCTTCCATACCGCAAGTGGGGTCGTCGCAATCGCAAGGAGCACCGTATTCTGCTCCGCAACTGGTCTCAATCCCGCAGCCGGTTTCGTAACCGCAACCCGCATCCACATTCATCAGACGGGGCAGGGGCTCTTCGATAACCTGGTTGAAAGCAGCCTTAGAAATGGGGGAACGATTCGGTTCGTTTCCCACAGAGGGCTTTTTGTTTGTATGCTGTGAGTTAACGACGCGAAACTGAGTCACATTACTCGGTTTTGCGTGATTGGTGTCGATGCGTCGCTCTGCAGGGTCAATGCGTCGGCGGACTGCTGGTTCCACTGCAAAGGCGGACGGAATCATGCCCGTTGACGTGACCGCGAGGAGCGCCGCCGACAGCGTCAGCAGGCGGGCCATACGGGACGGCCTTTTAGGTTTTGGTGTATCCATATCCGAATCGGACCGCTGCGAGGGGGGAGGAAAGGAAATGCGGAAACGATTGTTCGTCTGCAGTTCTTTTTCGGCCCCTACAATCGGCGTCATTAGAAAATCTCCCCTAATCGTTACAGTCGCTGTATTCGGAAACGTTTCGAAAGGTTGAAGGCGTTAAGATGGGTAGCCTAAGTCGAATAGTTGTCTGTCGCCGCCGCTTTCTTGGACTGCTGGGGGTGGCGTTTATAGCCTCCCAGGGTCGCGGGCAAGACGCCACCAGCGGAATGCAGTACCCGATCGCTCTTGATATCGCACCCGATGGTACCTTGGTGGTTGTGGATCTGAACCTGCCTGGGCTATGGCGAATTCCACAAAATGGTGGCGCACCGGAGTTGATCTATCAGGGAACAAAATTGTTGCGCAAACCAATGAACCGCCCTCGATGTGTCGCGGTGCTGGAAGACGGCAACATTTTAGTGGGGGATACGGCGACGCGCGAGATTTATCGCATTGCGGCCGATGGTGCGGGCGAACCCCAACCCTTAACTAACGGTTTCCTGGGAATTCCCAATAGCTTGAGCTTGGATGCTAATGGCCGGCTTTTCATCGCCGATCTTGAAACTCGCTTTGTTTATGGCGTTCCAGCAACAGGGGGGCAGCCCGAATTGTTCTCCAAAACGAGTGTTCGCGGACTACACCATGCAGCTGATGGAACGCTGTGGGGAGTGACCCCCAGCGCCGACGCGTTGATTAAATTTTCCGAAACGGGTGAAGCTACGACAGTCGCTGGAGAACGTCCTTTTCAATTTCCACACAATGTGGTAGTCGACAGCGAGGGAGTTGCTTACGTGTCTGATGGATACGCTAAAGGAATATGGAAGATTGCTCCCGGTGGGAAGCCAGAGGTTTTGTTCAGTGGAGAGCCTTTGCAAAATCCTGTCGGTCTGGTGCTCGGTGGTGAGAAGCTCTTCATTGCCGATTCGCATGCGAAACAGATTTTTGCACTCGATATTATGAGCAAAGAAATTCAACCGTTGGTCAAGTAGGATTAACACCCTTAGGGACGCGGATTTTGCTGGCGACCCAGAGTGGAATAGGTTGGATTGGCGAAACGTTTTGAAACTTTGAGGAGCAGACTACTATTCTTGCCAAACGCGTAATACCTTGCCTGGATGTCGACCGTGGTCGAGTCGTAAAGGGGACCAACTTTGTCAATCTGCGAGACGCGGGCGATCCGGTAGAAGTGGCGCGTCGGTATGAAGCCGAGGGTGCTGACGAGCTAGTTTTCTTGGATATTGGTGCGTCCCATGAAGAGCGTGCCATCATGATCGACGTAGTGCAACGGACAGCCGAACAGGTTTTTATGCCGCTCACTGTGGGTGGTGGCATTCGCGACATTGAAGATGTAAGAACATTGTTGCAGGCCGGCAGCGACAAGGTTTCCATTAATTCCGCGGCGGTGAAAGACCCTGAGTTCGTAAGACGCGCGGCCGACCGATTTGGCTCCCAGTGCATTGTAGTGAATATTGACCCCAAGCGAATCCAAAGGGATGGACGCGAAGTGTGGGAGGTTCACATTAATGGTGGTCGCAAGGCCACTGGTCTAGAAGCCGTCGCTTGGGCAAAAGAAGTGGAGCGATTGGGTGCGGGAGAAATCGTTTTGACTAGCATGGATGCAGATGGCACCCGCGATGGATACGACCTGGAAATAACGGCGGCAGTAGCGGATGCCGTCTCGATACCGGTCGTTGCTAGTGGCGGGGCCGGAAAACCGGAACATTTGGTGGATGCAATACTTAAAGGTAAGGCGGATGCTGCGCTTGCGGCAAGTATTTTTCACTTCGGACAATATACAATCGAAGAAACGAAACGCATCCTAGCTGCGGCGGGCATTCCAGTACGACTGGCTGTTTCGAACCGCTAGCTATGCGTTCACTATTGATAGACTATTCTTTTTCTTACGAATAACGAAAGCCAACCGCGCGATGTCCGCTCATTCCAAACCCAATGGATCGACTTCCAGTGCGGCCGCATCCAGCGAGAGTGCCGACGCAACCGTTGAACGACTGCGAGCAAGTTTGCTCAACGAAAGACGCGAACTTGAAGTCGACAAAATCTTTCGCGCCTTGGTCAAACTTGAAGGGTCGGACTTGCACCTCAAGGTGGGTAATCCACCGATGGTGCGTGTGAAGGGGGATCTGCGTCCGCTGAATCGCCCGCCCATCGACAATGAGGAAATGGTGCGACTGCTGGTTCCGATGTTGGATGATCGAAATCGGCGTATCTTTGAAGAAGAAGGTGGTGCTGACTTTGCTTACATCTGCGATGTCGATGGAGTGAGTTGGCGATTCCGTGTGAACATGCTCAAGCAACTGGGCCGTATCGGTTTGGTGGCGCGGCGCATTAACAATTTTATTCCCGACTTCAGGGGATTGTTTTTGCCTGACATTATGGAAACGCTTTGCCACTTTGATCAGGGGATGGTGCTCCTGGCGGGTGTGACTGGGTCAGGAAAATCGACCACCATCGCTTCGATGTTGAATTACATTAACAGCATTTATCGCAAGCACATTCTCACCCTGGAAGATCCGATCGAGTTCGTTTATTCAGAAGATAAATGTCTGATCAATCAGCGCGAGATAGGCCAAGATGTACGAGACTTCGGCATCGGTATGAAGCATGCGGTGCGTGAAGATCCGGATATCATCTTGGTCGGCGAAATGCGTGATGAAGAGACATTTATGACGGCCATCCACGCTGCAGAAACGGGGCACTTGGTGTTCGGTACGATTCACGCTTCCAGCGCGGCGACAACCATTGGTCGTATTTTGGACTTGTTTCCCGAGGCAATGCATGGAGCGATCCGTAGTGCGATCGCTTTCAATATGAAGGGGATTGTTGCGCAAAAGCTGCTACCATCGATTAAGCCGGGAGTCTCGCGAGTCCCCACATGTGAAGTGATGACCTTCACTCCCATGATTCGAAAATTGGTGCTGGAGGGTAAGGATGAAAAACTGCCCGATGCGATTCGAATTGGGGCAGAGGAAGGGATGCAAGACTTTACGATGAGTCTCAAGAAATTGATTGACGATGAATTGATTGATCGACCAACAGCGTTTGCTGTGGCACCAAATAAAGACTCGCTCAAGATGGCCCTGAAAGGGATCGATGTTAAGGCTCCAGGGATCATTTGATCCTCGGGCTACTCTCTTTTTATTGTTGCATTCGATACGGCGGGCAATCGCCGTGTCTACAACTAGTTTCATTCCCAGTCCTCTAGGCCTGTCTCGACGCTGATGGCAAAGAATCAAAACCAAGCTCAAGTAGAACTTCAACCCTGGCAGTTATTTCCACCGGTGGAATTGGTGCCGCTGATTGATGATAAGACGGCACAACAAAGTCATCTGATTCTGGTCCGCCAAACGCCAGGTTTCCCGGTTGCAGGTGGCCAGGTTTCACACGCTATGGCCTCGCGGGCGAACCAAGTATTGTTGGACTATACCCAGCAAGGTGTTGGGATTCGATACATGGTGGATGGACTTTGGGAACAGGTTCCACCGCTGGCACGCGATGCTGGGGATGCGATGTTGGTTTCGCTGAAGATGCTAGCGATGCTCAACGCTCAAGATCGGCGGACTTCCCAGAACGGGAAGTTGCAAATGAAGCTGGGGCGGGCTAAATGGACCGTTACCGTGCAGAGTCAAGGAGTGCCCACAGGTGAACGGGTACTGATTCGGTTAGAGCCGGATAGCTCACCCTTTCAGACGTTGGCCGATCTGGGCATGCGCGAGAAGATGATCGACACTTATCGCAGCATGCTCAATGCGAGCAATGGGCTAGTACTGGTGAGCGCTCCCAAGGGACTGGGCCTAACGACCACATGGCAAGTCACGATGAATGCGGCGGACAAATTTGTCCGCGATTTTCAATCGATCGAACTCAAATCCAATCCGGAACCTGAGACGATCAATATAAATCCAAACTTCTACGATCCCGTTGGCGGACCCACGGCCAGCGAGCTGATGCGAACAATGTTGTTGAAAGAACCGGATGTGTTTTTGCTCCCTGAAATTCCTGATGATGCCACGCTCAAACGAGTCTGTGAACAACTCAAGAATGATGACAAGCATGCTTACACGCGTATTGTCGCTACGGATGCGGTCGAGGCCGCAGTGAAATTAGTCTCTGCGTATAAGGCTTCGGCCCCGCTGGTAGCCAGTCTTCTCAAGGGGGTCATCAATCAACGACTGGCCCGCCGACTGTGTGAGAATTGTAAACAAGGGTTCCAGCCGCAACCTGCCCTGTTACAAAAGCTGGGGATTCCACCCGGTCGGGTTTCGATGCTGTTTCAGCCCTTCGTGCCACCACCCATTGAACAACAGGTGGATGAAAAGGGGCGTCCTGCCCCAATTCCTCCCTGTCCGAAGTGCAATGGTCGCGGGTATCTGGGACGAATCGGCATCTTCGAGTTGCTCGAAATTGGACCGAAATTCCGAGATTCACTGCTAAAGACTCAAGACTTAAATCAATTGCGAATGATTGCCAAGTCGGAGGGACACAAGAACCTGCAGGCAGAGGCCGTTTTAACGGTTGCTCGCGGATTAACCAGCCTGGATGAACTCAAGCGAACATTTGCGAACGGTTGACGGACGTCCGTTGCCGAAGCAACGGACAATCGACAACACATTTTAATTACGGAGTAACTTCATATCGTTTCCATGCTGAGGCGATGTCGGCATCCGTAGTTGTGCCTGCATGCAGGAGAACTCGATAGCGAATGCTCATAGTGTTACCTGCGGCTAACGTGACACCCTCTGTCGGTTCTCCCCCTACGAAGTGATGCACGCCGAAGGGATTGGCGGCAAACAGTCCATAGGTTCTGACGTGCCAGCGCGTTGGAAATGCAAAGCTGGAAGGATGGTTCAGTATGGCAATGCCATAGGTTTTCCCGTCGATGGGTCCCGTGTAGTCGACCCACTCGGCAGGTTTCCCCCAAGTTTTGCCATCTTCTTCGCCGCGGCTATTGGTAATTTTGCCGCCCTGTTTTGCATCGACCTTGATTGGACCTGCGACACGAATTCCAAAGCTGCCTTCTTTCGTGTCACCGAAATTGACTGGGCCATCGGAAGCGATTAATTGAATGTCGAAGTCAATGGCTGCGCAACCTTCGTCGTCGTGAAACGTCAGCTTTCGCTTGTCCGACAAAATTCGTTTACCTTCGCTCGACAACCAATCACTTGTGGTCTCGATGACCACTCGCTCGCCGATTTCGCGAACGATCGCTTCCGTTTGTTGTATGATGCCGCGCCCCTCACCCTCAGCCCAAAAGTCGATGCCATTCACTTCACCATGTGTGAACCAGAGCGACCGATGGTGAATGTGATCTTCAGCTTCACCTGGCTTGGCCGCCGTCATGGGATAGGCCCGGCTTAAATGCATGCCATCCGGTCCCACAAGAGGCCACAGAATGGGCTTGCTACCACTTCGAGCGACTAATTTAGTGACCATTTTTCCATCGCGGAGAATTGTCATTTCTCCGTCGTCTGATGTGCCAACCGTATAGGACGCTGGAGCGTTATCCAAGGCAGTTTCCTTTGCCAATAGTGCGTGAGAAGGAAATGTAGAGAAGAGGAGAACTACGAGTCCGCCCATCAATGATGGAAACAGATGATAGGTCTTCCGTTGAATGCACAAAACCAAGGTGAGGCGGGTTCGATCGATAAATGTAGAATTCATTGCTTGGCGGGGCTCCAGGAAGGAAAAGTGATCGGCAGAAGAGACATGCTGTTCATTGGCACTATCATAGTCGCCTTTCGCTCCGCGAAAGTAGCGTTGGTATTCGCTGCTTTTTCAGAACTTTCGCGGAGCGAAAGGCAACT
>JBGTBJ010000075.1:0-45106 GCA_041749395.1 Pirellulaceae bacterium | reverse complement strand
AATTAGCGTTCAAATTAGCGTTCAAATTAGCGTTCAAATTAGCGTTCAAATTAGCGTTCAAATTAGCGTTCAAATTAGCGTTCAAATTAGCGTTCAAATTAGCGTTCAAATTAGCGTTCAAATTAGCGTTCAAATGTTGCTGTTTCAGACGCTACTTTCACGGAGCGAAAGGCAACTATTCTAGCGGATTGTGATAAAATCGTTATGATTCAGCAGGGCTAGAACCAAATTCTCGTAACTTCTACGGCGTGCATCAGGAGCACTCAGCTGGCTCAAGGAGTCCCGCAGATCATTTAACGTAGTGAGACATATCTGGAGTTCCAACTCATTAGGAGTTTGCGACAACACCCGACGAAATGCGGCATGAATGAAAGCTTGATCATCGTTCGGCCCTGTTCGCTTGAGTATCAATTCAGCAATTGCCCGACTAGCCTCCAGTGCATCTTTACTGTTCGCCAAGGCCAATGCTTGTTGAGGAACAACACTTTCGCTTCGCCGATAACAGCTGAGCGAGTCCGCATCATCAAACATCGAGACAAATTCATTGTGATCGTCAATGGAATGACGTAGGTAAAGGCTTCTACGTCGTTGATCAGTTCCTGCACTCGCGGGAATCGGCGGTCCTCCCATGGTCGGATCGAGGCGATCAGCTAGCGCAAGCAAACTATCGCGGACTACCTGAGATTCCATGCGTTGCGAATTGCCACGCCAAAAAAATACATTCTCCCGATCGCTCGCCATCGTCGCCGAATCTGCTTCGAGAGTGGAACTGGAGGACCGATAAGCGCGAGAGGTTACCATTAACCGATGGATGTGCTTCATACTCCATTGATGCTCTATCCATTCGACTGCCAACCAGTCGAGTAACGCTTGTTGTGCCGGCGGCGCAGCTCGCAATCCAAAGTCGGTAACTGACTCTACCAGCGGTTGCCCAAAATGTCGCAACCAAATGTGATTGATACCTACACGTGCCGCGAGCGGATTCGTGGGGGCCGTGATCCACTGGGCCAAAGCCGTGCGGCGTCCAGTGCTGGTTGTTGGAAAAGGCCTGTGCTGAGATTCCGCGGTTTCATCGGGCCCTTCTAACGATTTAAGTGAGGCGCGAATTTCTAAATAATGGTCCGTGGGACTGTCAACGGCCGCTGTAGCGCGTTGCAACTCTTTGTCTGCCTTGGAACGCTCTTCGTCATTTGTAGCGATCGAAACTTGCCACTGAGCCGTGGCCAATTCATAGGCTGCGAAGGCAGCAGCGGCATCCTTGACGAGTTCTAGCGTCTCGTCGCTGCCTGGATTCTCAAGTTTGCCCAAGTCGGCTTTGATCGCCTTGGTAAAAGCGGTGGGAAAACTGCGTACCATATTCAACTTCAGTTTCGCTAGTTCGATATCTCGAGAGGCTCCCTTCAGAGTCATCGGTTGTCGCGCTGCCAAACGATCGGTTGGCTCCCAAACAATTTCGTCCTCTTTGATACCACGTATCAAAACTCGATCGAACTTTGCAGTTGCATCAAATGTAAAAATCTCAATCGGCCCCGTGACGCGATCGATTGGCAACGTATAAGCCAAGACGAGTCGATCGTTGAAGAAGACATTGATCAATTTCCCACGTACTCGCACGATCAATTGATGAGGAGTATCGAGTGGTACGTCCGATGCAATGCCGCCATTCGCTGGATAAACCACTCCCGCACCATCGTTATAAGCAATGGCTACTTTGGCCCCCGACTGAACTGCGCTAGCGTAAACCATTACCTCATGTTGGTCAGCGACGTCAAAGGCCAGCCCAACGCTTCGCCACATGTTTCCGCCCGTCGTGGTAAAATCGAGGATCGCCTCGAAGTCTTCAGCAGGTGATAGTTTGCTGCGCAAATGATTTCGACCCGAGTCGTTTGCAGACTGAACTAAGGAATTTTCCTCTATAACCCATTTGCCCGGACCCATTTCCCACTGCTCGTCATCGATGGAATCGAAAGAGTCATCAATGATTAGACTTGCTCGCCGTTTCGCGGAACGGGCAGCAATGGATTCGCGGCGCATTTCAAGATCTTGAACTGCGGCAAAATTTTGCTGAGCACTCGCCAAGTCTAGTGTCGCCTTTTGAATTTCAGCCTTGGCGTCGTTCATCTGATCATCGATCACATACTGCCGCAGCGAAGTTTGGTAAGCCGTAATTGGTAACTTAATGGGATTCACTTGAAACTGTGTACCGCCAAGAATCGCTGGTACACCTGGCTGTATCAAGTGAGCAGTATCCGGTTGTTTTTCGTCACCACGAAGATGCACGTAGGTGGGCGCATCGAGGTGCGCATCGAAAACGCGGGGCAAGGCGAGTTGTTCTAGATTGGTAATTCCTGGCACAGGATCCAAGCGAACTTGATAGGGTTCAAAAATGGCTCGAAAGCGATAATAGTCGACATGTTCTATGGGATCGTATTTGTGGGAATGGCATTTGGCACACTCCATAGTCAATCCCAGGAAGGCCTTAGACGTATGCTCGATCGCGTCATCCAACCAAGTGGTTCTATTAAAAAGGTAATATTGACGCGCTAAAAAACCGGTAGCCCGCAGACGATCAAGGTCTTCCGGTGCGATCTCGTCCGCTGACAACATGTCCTGAACCATCTGATCGTAACCCAGATCATGATTCAGCGACTCTACGATCCAATCGCGCCATTGCCAAATATGCTTTTGGCTGTTGCGTAGTTGCTCTCCCAATCCATGCCAATCGGAATATCTCCAGACATCCATCCAATGACGTCCCCACCGTTCACCGTACTGCGGACTGTCGAGCAGTTTCTCGACAACCTTGGCATACGCTTCTGGCGAAGGATCTTGCTCGAATGCCAATAAGTCCTCTGGAGAGGGCGGCAGGCCAATGAGGTCCAGATAAACACGACGCAAGAGAATTTGCGGACTGGCAACGCCGACAGGCTTGAGACCATGTTGTTGATGCCCCAGAGCGATCCAGGCGTCGATCGGATTCGCTTGCCATTCGGTATCCACATTTTCAGGCAGGTCTTGCTTAATGGGGACACGGAATGCCCAATGACTTTCGGGGCCAGAGGGAATTTCTTCATCCGGCGCGACCGCGCCATTGGCAATCCACGATTTGAGTCGTTCGATTTCGAGCTCAGAAAGGCGGGCCCCTAAGCCCTCGGGCGGCATGCGACTATCGTCCGTGGCGGTAATTCGTTCGACCAACTGGCTGCTGTCAGGATCACCTTCCACAACAACTGGACCACTGCTACCTCCCTGCAACATCAACTCGCGCGTTTCCAATCGCAGGTCCGATTCTTGTTTCAGAACGCCGTGACATGAGTAGCACTTCTCAGCAAGGAGTGGCTTAATTTTCTCTAAATATTCCCCCTCACGGCTATCCTCGCCGGCCTTCTCCTCTGCGTGGGCACCAGTCACTCCCAGAAAAAATACTGGGCAAACCAAGAGTGCGCATCGCAAGAGATACGCGAGGCCTGCCCCAAACAGCGGACGTTGTTGAACCATAAACTGGCCTAGTGCCGGGGGATGGCCTAATTCGAAACGGAGTTCTGTCACGCGAATCTCTCGAATGTTGGGTGGGACCTTCTATTTTATGGCATATCACGCCATGACGCAAATCTTCGCATCGTGCCCCCACACGTTTACTTACGCTTTCCGTCCATTTAGACTGCTTAGTGTTGTTCCTTGCCGCACTAACCGGATCGCCGAAGCAACCTTATCTCAATGAACGCTCCTCCCGTCTCCCCCGTTGCGGCTGTTTCTGACCTTTCGCGCCGCATAATCGGCAATGTTGAAACAGCCATCGTTGGCAAGCGGAAACAATTGATTTTGTCCCTGGTCGCGTGGCTTTCGGGCGGGCATATCTTATTGGAAGATGTGCCAGGCGTTGCCAAGACGATGTTGGCCAGAGCGTTATCGCGCAGCGTTGGCTGCCAATTCAAACGAGTTCAGTGCACGCCCGACTTGTTACCCAGTGACGTGACAGGCACGTCCATTTTTAACCAGAAGACGGCCGAATTCGAATTTCGCCCAGGACCGGTTTTTACCCAGATTCTTCTTGCCGACGAAATCAATCGCGCAACTCCCCGAACCCAAGCCTCCCTGCTGGAAGCAATGGCGGAAGCACGCGTCACTGTGGATGGGGAGACGCACGATCTGCAAGCTCCCTTTCTGGTCATTGCAACTCAGAACCCAGTGGACCATGAAGGCACCTTTCCGTTGCCTGAAGCTCAACTGGATCGATTCCTTATGCGATTCTCTCTGGGCTATCCCTCCATGGAAGAGGAACTGCGAATGCTTGACATGCTACAGAAGTCGCACCCCATTGATCGCTTATCTCCAGTGGCAACTGCTCAAGAACTAATTTCTGCGCAAAAGATAGTTCGCAATGTGCATGTCGATCCTAAAGTGCGACAGTACTTACTACAGATCGTTCACGACACGCGACAACACGAAGACCTAGCATTGGGTGGCAGTCCGCGGGCGAGCATCGCCTTGTTTCGTTGTGGCCAAGCCATGGCGGCGATTCGTGGTCGAGAATTTGTGCAACCAGACGATATCAAACGCATAGTTGGGCCTGTGATGAACCATCGTATCATCGTTCGTCCAGAAAGCCGTTTGCGTAAAATCACGGCGGAACAGACGATGGATCAAATTGTCTCCGAGATCGCCGTTCCGACTATTTCCGAAGCAACTTAACGATTTCTCGCATGACAAGTGATGCGTCCCTATCTGGCAAAATCTCAGCAGCGACTGCTGTGACGCCCTCGTCCAGTTCAAGCGGGCGTTTACTAGCTTGGCTTGCCGGAGGTTCGTTGCTTGTTTTACTGGGCATGATCGCCGGCGCTTCTTTGTGGTTGTATGCGGCGTATGCTGCAGTGGCAGTTGCGTTGGGGAATCAGTTTCTTGCCAAAGCGTGGTCGACTAATGCGGTTTGCCATCGTCGCACCGGGCCATTGGAAGTGGCGGTAGGAACGTTGGTGCCGATCGAGATTGAAATCGAAAACCGTGGCAAACTACCAATTGTTTGGCTATTGGCCGAAGACCTTTTGCCACGTTCCGCTCTGCAATTCAATCCACCCGCGCTGGGAGTTGAAGGTTCACGTATCAAATTGATGCTATTGCGAGCAGGCCAAAAGCAGTGGGTGCAGTATCAGTTAAGGTGCAATCGACGCGGATATTTTCAGATCGGCCCTAGCGTTCTTGAAACAGGCGACCTGATGGGCCTCTCTCGCAAGTACCGCGTTGGTTCAGAACCGCAGTATTTGTTGGTGATGCCAAAGGTCGTTCCACTTGCTGGATATGACGTTGCCTCTCGACGTCCTATTGGCGAAATTCGCATTACAGATCGATTGATGGATGATCCCACTCGATTGCGAGGCATCCGCCGATGGCAACCGGGGGATCCGCTTCGTCAAGTGCACTGGGCTGCGACGGCTAGAACGGGGACGCTGCACAGCAAAGTCTATGAACCAACAACTGTGGCCGGCGCAACGATTGTCTTGGACTTGCACCGAGATTCGAATCCCGTGCACAACGAACCTGTCCGAAGCGATTTGGCAATTACTCTGGCAGCATCCATTGCAGGCGCGATGTATGAAATGAGTCAGCCGATTGGGCTGGCTACCAATGGACGCGATGCTGCGGACCGGATTCGCACTCAAGGTTGGGAAGGCGACTATCGAACTCGGACCGCAGTCCGCGACAATTTCGCCATGCGCGAAACCGATTCCCGCCTGCGTCCTGTGACCGTAACAGCCAGTACGGGCCCCATTCAGCAACACGAGATTCAACACACTCTCGCTCGGCTCGAATTGACCGACGCAATGAAGCTTGGTCGGATGCTGATCGAAGCAGAATCACGACTGTCACGAGATACAACGCTGATCGTCATTCTGCAAATGTCCGATCTAGAAACGACCTCCGCGATTCTAGGAATGGCTCGACGCGGATGGTCGTTGGCTGTGGTGGTAAATACCTTTGACGCGGAAGATTATGCGCGCGTCGCTGGTCCGTTCATCGCTGGAAATATTGCGGTCATGCAATTAATGGATGAGTCACAACTTCCTGAGGTTTGTCGACGCGTGGTGATACGATGAACCGCAGGCTCCATCAGACGAGTGCCGACTACGCCGTGATTGCGGTCTGTCCCACCTTGATTATCTTGATGCTCACCGCTTTGGTGCACTTCCTAGTCCTATGCATGTATCAAGGCGAATACACATCTCGATTGATGTACATCTTTTTCTTGTTTATTGTTGCGACAACGCTTATCGCGCGAATCGCAATCGAACAGGGTCGCGCCTACGCATTCGGTTACGCAGTGGCATTGGGGCTGGCCACTTTTATTGCCATTAATCGCTTTGTGGTATTGAGCGGACCTTTGGCTGGGTTGAGTTTTATATTCAACACGATCTTGATCGTGTTGATTTGGTGGATCGCCGACCGCATTACTTTCGACTGCACGGTCATCGACGATTCGGTAAACTCAGCCGGTGAAGGCCTGCTCAACTCAAGCGGGCTCTTCGGCGGAGCAAGCAGTCGGCAAAAAGAACTTGCAAAAAACCCAACGCCAACTACCGAGCTCGATGGGACATCCACAAGTGATAGCGAATCACAGACCGATTCTCGCGCTCTGCCCAGAAAACGCCGTGGCCATCAACCTGGCAGGTGGGTGCTGTATTTGGCCCTGGCAGCTCTACCGATGTTTGGGATTGGCCAACTCTTCCTGCCGGGCTTTGACACCGTTCGCAGCGGTGCCCTGCGATCTCTGGGGATCTACCTCTTCGCAACGTTAGCTCTGTTAGTCACAACCAGCTTTTTAGGTGTGAGACGCTATCTAAGACAACGTGGTACCGAAATGCCAAATGAGGTTTCCATTGCTTGGCTAGCAGGGGGAATATTTCTAACGGCAGCAATTCTCATCGTGTGTTTCATTCTTCCCCTTCCAGGCCGAATGATCGCACAAGCGGAATTACCAAAATGGCTTGTCTCACCGGATGGACTAAAAGCGAGCCGATTTGGCTGGGGTAACGAAGCCGCAGAGAAGGGATCAGGAAACGAGCCGTCGGCAAACAGTGCGGCTAAACAACAAGGTGGCTCACAACAAGGTGGCTCACAACAAGGTGGCTCACAACAGGGTGGATCACAACAGGGTGGATCACAACAGGGTGGTTCACAACAGGGTGGTTCACAACAGGGTGGTTCACAACAAGGTGGTTCACAACAAGGTGGTTCACAACAAAGTGGTTCACAACAAAGTGGGTCCCAACAAAGTGGTTCCCAGCAAGGTGGTTCCCAGCAAGGTGGTTCCCAACAAAGTGGTTCCCAACAAAGTGGTTCCCAACAAAGTGGTTCCCAACAAAGTGGATCACAGCAAGGTGACTCACAAGGTGGTTCACAGCAAGGTGACTCACGGCAAGGTGGTTCACAACAAAGTGGTTCACAACAAGGTGACTCACAGCAAGGTGACTCACAGCAAAGTGACTCACAACAAAGTGGTTCACAACAAGGTGACTCAAAAGAAAAGCCAGATCAGCAGAACAATACCCAATCCGAAACGTCGGGACGAAGCGATGGTTCACAGCAGACAGATAGTTCAACACCGCCGCAGTCCCCATCATCTCCTTCTAGCAGCATGGCATGGCTGTCAAATCTTGCCTCGTGGATTCCGAGTATTTTTCGTTTAGTTGTTATCGCAGTCTTGCTGTTTATCATCTTTTTGTTTGTCAGCAAGAATCGGGACGCAATGCGTAAGTGGTTGCAATCACTATTAGATTTCCTGAAAGGCGAAGAAAAGCCCACTGTTGAGTACGTGCAAGATGCGCAGGTAACGCCCAAGAAGCCATCGCGTAGCTTTTCATCATTCCGAAACCCGCTTAGTGAAGGGATCGAACCCAGCGCTGCAATTATTGTCTCTTTTCAAGCCTACGAAGCTTGGGGTCGTGAGCGTGGTTACCCTCGTCATGAAGAAGAAACCCCCAGCGAGTATGTTGGTAGAACCGGCGCATTGTTAGGTGCTGCAGCAAACTCGGCGCAGCAAGTGACTCTTCTCTACAACCGGATTGTTTACGGTAACACACCGGCCACCGCCGGGGACCTGACTCCTATTGCTCCCCTGTGGAAAGCGATGAATAATCAGATCCAGCGAGAAATAGCGCCGCCCCGCGAGGCGAGCGCATCGACTTTACGCGATACGTCGGGATCTTCAATTAATGGTGGAGCGTGATGAGATTTTGGGCGAGCATCCACAACCAGTGAGCCGCGGCATCCCCAATGGCGTGCCACTGTTGAAGCACCGATTCCATCAATATCTACCGCCGGGTTACTGCGAGTGAACGTGGTCCATAGCCAATTATTCAGATTCGCCGCTGCGAACGAAGCGTCTTCAACGAGTGTAATCCAAGGGAACTGATTGATCGGATCTGTGTCAGTGAATGCCGCACAGAATTGTCGAGCAGAACTCGCATCGTTGGTATTGCCGGTCCATTTTGGCGCCGTTACCGCTAGTACTCCCGGAAGAACAAGTCTTGCATCCTTGAAACCTTCAGGCAATCTCAGATGCTCGCATGCGACAGGGAGTTCGCGTCTTCGTGGTCCCACCGCTGCCATGACTACCTTGCTTCCCTGATTCATTCCATCGCCAGAATAGTCCAAGGTATCAATAGTAGTCCGCGTTTGAAAATGAAGATCGCGGCGCCAATCTATGCGTTCTAAGAGGGCAACAACGAAAGCGTTGATGTCTTCGATGTTCAGTTGTGGCACGTCTCCGTGATTGAGGATCATCAAATACTTGGCGAGAGAAAGCTGACCATTCCCTAGTATTGCGTTAGCCTGCGTGAGCAATTCGGCGGGTGACGGTGTTTTCGCGAACGGCATATATCGTTCGCTACCAATTGCCAACAGCAACGGATGTACGCCTGCAGCATCAACTGCGTGCACTCCCTTAATTCCGGGAATCACCGTTGGAATAATCGGTCCGGTCAATTCATGGATCAATTCGCCAAATGTCGTATCTTCTTGCGGCGGTCTCCCAACCACAGTGAAAGGCCAAATAGCATTTTTGCGATGCCATACTTTTTTAACCCTCATCACAGGGAAATCGTGTTGGAGACTGTAGTAACCGAGATGATCACCGAAGGGCCCCTCAGGTTTCGTCTCGCTCTGCACGATGGTGCCAGAGATAGCAAAATCTGCATCGGCGTAGATGGGT
The DNA here is from genome assembly GCA_041749395.1 of Pirellulaceae bacterium. Lineage (GTDB taxonomy): Bacteria > Planctomycetota > Planctomycetia > Pirellulales > Pirellulaceae > Laterigemmans. Next base: position 35,901 of record JBGTBJ010000075.1, on the reverse strand, counting down.
GCCCTATTGGGCGAAACGATCATTCGGATGCGTCGCCCCGACAAAGCACCAGCGAAAATTAATTCGGACAATCCTTCTGGTAGAGGCATGACGGCGCCAAGGGTCATCGCCGGACTTCCTCCCACGGTGATGGTAACATTGAGTGGCAGTTCCAACTCCATCGCTCGTTGATGATGCACACCGATCCCACGGTGTATTTGGTAGTGAAGCCCAACCTCCTGATCCGTCAAATAACTGTTACCTTGTAACTGAACGCGATACATACCTAGGTTGACATGCATTAATGAATTGGGATGATCTGGATCAGCGCTCAGCACCTGCGGCAGGGTAATGAAGGGACCGCCATCATCCGGCCAACTCTGAACTTTTGGCAAATCACTCAAACGGCATTCATTTGCAATAACAGGGCCCCGAGATGTTTTCTTAGGAATTGTGTGGAATCCGCTCAGAGGAGACTTCCAATACCGCCAAGGTCGTCGAATCAGCTCCTGGGGATCGATTTTCAGCTCGATCATGCGACGCACATCTTCGAGCGTATCACGAAACAGATATCGAGCCTGCTCCAAGGATCCGAACAAATTGGAAACGCAAGGAAACCGCGTTTCTTTAACGTTGGAAAAGAGTACAGCGGGCCCGCCGCGTGAAAACACTCGACGCTGGATCTCTGCTATTTCTAGATGCCCATCAACAAGCTCATCACAAACGACGAGGTGCCCGCCGCTGCGAAGATCTTCAACTACGTCTGCGGTGCATCGATGTTTCATAACGTGTTATCGGACTCAGAAGTCGCAAATCCTCGCTTCAATACAAGCATGTTCAGAAAGACGGACCGTCCACAGATTCAAGGTGCACAATTTACTCATACATCTGTCTTTTGTATGTATACCGTCTGCTCGGGCGATTGCTAACAGCCCTCAACCTATTCGCGGATGTGGCGACAGTTACAAGCTTTACCGAAATGGTTAGTCCTGCGCCAACCCACCCGGCAGCAACAAGTGTTCACGTGCTGCATTTCTGCCTCGGAACTAGGCTAAAACCGCCACAGAAATTTCCATCAGGCGGACTGGGCAATTATCTTCGAGAAGCGTTACTCTAACTCTTACTCACTCTCCAGACGACAATACACTTCGGTCGAAAGCGGAATAACCGATGGATGACGACAGCCGAAGCAATAAACTGCGTCAGTTTGGCGATGTCTGGGAAGGCCTTGAACAACCATGTCCTGTTTACGGGCGTGACATCGAGCTGGACCGTATCGTTGATCAATTCAACGACAATGGAAAATCCTTTGTTGTGCTTGGCCCATCCGGCGTCGGTAAATCGCTGTTACTAGCGAATGCTGTGCATGCTGTTTGTGCGCCCCCCAAGAACACGTGGCGGGTCGTCGAAACATCGACTAGCTATCTTGTTGCAGGAAAGAAATATCTTGGCGAATGGCAGGCGGTCGTTCGCAACCTGCTGACCACTGCAAAGCGATCGGAAAAGATTGCCATTTGGTTTTCAGATCTTGTCAATTTACTCGGAGCAGGCAAGGTCGAGAACAGCGACGACAATATGGCATCCGCGATGGCCACAGCGATGGATCGACGTGAAGTTCTAATTTTTGGTGAGACAACTCCCGAATCACTTCGAGAGATACTTGAACCTCATCCCTGGTTCTTACGTCTATTGGAAGTAATTCGAGTCGAACCTCAATCGATTGAGCAAACGAGATTCGTTATCGACCAAGTAGCTACACATCACGCAAGAAAATCTAGCGAGCAGTACAACTGCAATATCACTTGGTCACACGGTGCACTCGAAAGTATTGTGCATCTGGGCGAAAACTATTTCCCCGGACTTTGCCGTCCTGCAGGCGCATTGAAGCTAGTCGAAGCAACTCTGGAAGAAACGGTATTGGGTCCACTCTGGATGGAAGCGTCCCGATACCAGGGCAACGAACCAGTAGAAGTCACTATTCCGCCAGGTTCCGTCGTCGAAGCCCTTTCGAATGTGACGGGTGCACCACGTAAGATGCTCGACGATTCCATTGCACTTTCGCTAGACGATGTTCGCAAATTCTTCGAGGAAAAACTGGTAGGGCAACGACGTGCAATCGATACAGTTATCGACCAAATCGCACTAATCAAAGCAGGTCTAAATGACCCTGGCAAGCCACTTGGCGCTCTGCTGTTTGTCGGGCCAACCGGTGTTGGAAAAACTGAGCTTGCCAGGACTCTGGCCGAATTTGTATTCGGCAGTGCCGATCGCTTAATTCGTTTGGATATGTCAGAGTACCAAGAATATGGTGCGGTCGAAAAACTGCTGGGACGATCCAATACGCCGGATCCGCCACAAGGCCTATTGGCTCGTGTTAGGCGCAATCCATTCTCAGTCGTCCTGCTCGATGAAATCGAAAAGGCGCATCCTTCCGTTTTTGATTTGCTCTTACAATTGCTTGATGCTGGTCGACTGTCGCGATCCACGGGCGAAACGATCAACTTTACTCAAACCATCATCATTCTGACCAGTAACCTTGGGGCAGGGCAGCCAGCATCCAAGGGGTTTGGCTTTCTACCGGCTGAAGCTCACTCTAACGATGACTTGCTCATTGACGCGGTGCAGCAGTTCTTTCGTCCAGAGTTAGTCAACCGCATCGGACACATTGTCCCTTTTGCTCCTCTCACTCGTGACGAAGTTCGAGCGCTAGCCCAACGCGAATTGGGGCAAGTTCTGATGCGCAGCGGGATTACGCGTCGCAAAGTACAAGTTGACATCGACCGTGGTGTCATCGATGTACTTGCGGAAGCTGGATATGACCCAAAATTTGGTGCGAGACCATTAAAAAGAGCGGTCGAGCGTCATATCCTTGCTCCACTTGCAAGGTTCCTTGCCGAAATGGATGGGGAACAACCGATGCCGCTGATCCAACTCTATCCTGTTGGAAAATTGGTTCGCTTAAGACTTCTGTCGAATGATCGAACGCGACGCCAGCAAGTAGTACACAAGGTACTGGTTGCCGATCCAGTCGACGGAAAACCCAAGCGATGGGACCGCAAACGATTGGAGGAAAGGCAACAACAATTGCAGCAAGATATACAGCAATTGACCCATGAATCAGAAGAAAAGGAGCTCGCCCAACGGAGTTCCACCTTGATAAAGTTGAGTGGAGCTGCAGATTTCTGGGACAAGCCTAGTGATGCAAGAGCCATGCTAGGTGAACTCTATCAGATTGAACGATTGCAAGATGCAATTGAGGAAACCATCCGCAACAGCAGAGATATTGAGGCCCGACTGCACCGGCTAAATGCAAGATCGGAACCCGCCCAGACAGAATCTCTTGCACTGGAAATGGAGCGAGCACAGCGTCAGGTGGCTCTGGTGAGATTTGCCTTGCTCTGCAATTCTGTTTTGCAGCGCAGCGATGCATTCGTGGTAATCGAAACACATGACGAAGCCGGTAGCCAGTATCTCACACACTTGATCGCCACCTATTCCAATTGGGCAAAGCGGTTTGGGTTTCAAGCAGACTTGATCCACGAAGAACAGTTTACAACTGGTGAATTGAAACAAGTCGTAATGCAAATTGAAGGGGTAGCCGTTTACGGTATTCTGTCCGGTGAGCAAGGATTGCACGAATTTGTACCCAACGCCAAAACGGTTGGATCACTCGCGAAAGTCACGGTAATGCCGATCCAACAGGATCCTCTGTCTGCGGACGAAATACAGTGCAAACGCAAAGCTATACGCAAGCGAGGGAAGGCAATTGAATCGCTGCGCACTCAAGTGGATGTCGTCTATCAACCGACCGGTCAGAAAATTTCGATCAAGTCAGGTCAAGATGCAATTGCCGCAGAGGCCAGCGCTCGCGACCTAATGACTGCTGAATTACAACGGCAAAAGCAGTTAGCATCCGTAAACGACACCTTCCCCTATGATGTTATTCGAAGATGGTGGCTTGGCCAGCAACCTCATGTCAGAGATATTCGTACCAATGTGACGATCAAGAGAATCAAGGATGTGACTAGCGGCCAGATCAATCCCTTCCTGACCGCTTGGTTAGAAAAACAGTAACAACCCAAATAGTCTCCTTTCGCTCCGCGAAAGTTAGAGAAAAAAAATAGTCTCCTTTCGCTCCGCGAAAGTTAGGGAAAAAATATATCGAATTCAAACGCTACTTTCGCGGAGCGAAAGGCGACTATCAATCTCGTTCGCATTGATCTCCTCGGGCACCTTGAAATAGGGTGGATAATGTGGACTGAGGGATCGCGTGAATCTTGGTTTGATCTTGGTGAGTCCCACCACAGGCTAGCCATTGGTTTTCGGCACAAGCGATCCAGCCGGTTTGCGTTCAACATTGTCCACATACACAACACCACCGTCGACCAATACGAACGCGTGATCCTCAATCGTGCCGTAAGATTCGTCGTTAAGAAATAAATGATGGCCATCAATCGCAACTTGGGTCGCGCCAGAAGTGACGATGACTCTGTCGTCGACTTTTGAATACTGTTTCGTGATCGCTCCGGCGGGAGGGCGTATTTCAACTGTGATGTTTCCTACCTCAATAAGACTGGCTTGGAGACGATGCTCGATTGTCAAGTGCGCAGCAAGCTTAGGCTGGTCCGAGTTGGATCGCAGCAGTGGCAACACCAGCAGACCGCCTAGCAAAACTGTCGCTCGAATCCCAAGTCGCTTCGGATCGTGTTCCAATTGCTTTCTCCGACTACGAAAATCAGCGATCATTTTGCCTGAAGAGACAAAGACATCTCGCAGATAAATGAATAATCGCGGGCTACAGTGACTTGCATCGAAATCACAAATCTATCGCACATTATGAGGGAAACCCGTACTGAATGCTGGCTTATGGGTTGCGTGTCAGCTCAGGTTGCCGCCTTTAGCGATCCGAACAGGTAGGAACATCAACCCGTTCTAATTAACAGCTGCTGTTAACTTGAGTATCTTTTTTTGTGCTCGGCGAAATCCTCGTTGATAGTTAGCAGCAGTGCGATTTTCTAGAAGACGCCAGCTCGAGGTCGTGAACCTTAAGCTAAGCGGATGAAATCGGTCGTTAATTTTAGTGGGGTGCGATTCATCTCCTTCGCCCCAGGATTGCAATTGTGGCACACAAGCCTCGTTGTAGGATCTCTTTTGATCAGGGTAAAAAAAACGTCGCCACTCCGATTACCCCAGGATCTGCATGGATTCCGCTTACCAAAATGGCCGCCATCATCCATCCGCTGCTCACCCTGCTTGGGGTTTAGCAAAATGGTCGGGATTTTTCCCCAGTCGATAGGCCACTCAACCATCCTAAGCACTAATCCCCCTGTGGAGCTTTTTCTGGAACCGACATTACTACCAAGAGTCAAGATTTAACCATGCACGACATCAGCATAATGACGGAGCGCCCACGTGTTGAGGAACTACTCGCACCCTACCAAACAACTATCGGAAGCGACTACGCTGGATACCGGAACCATGTGTACCGGGTTATCACATATGCCTTGCACTTTCTAAACAATGCCCCCGAGTACGAACAGCTCGTAGAAACAGCATTCGTTTATCACGATATTGGGCTTTGGACGAATCACGAACTGGCTTACCTTGAACCGTCAGAAACAGTAGCACTCATAGACAACGATAAATTTGGTTGGGGACTAGACCCGAACGCTTTAAGAGGCGCAATCCATTGGCATCACAAGTTGTTCAGGTACAAGGGAGCCTATCAAGATGTAATCGAGGCCTGCCGCAAGGCTGATTGGATTGATGCCACGCGAGGCTGGGTCCGAAAGGGAATGAGCAGGTCAGCAATTGCCAGAGTCGAATCAACCTTTCCCAACTGTGGGTTTCACAACGCCCTCCTGCGCTTGGCGAAAGAATACGGTGGTTCGACAATCATTGGCGGCTTCAAAGTTATGCGTGGCATTGTAAAATTGTGATGCTCATTTGTCTTAGGAAAATGTGGCGGCATTGTGTTCGAGATAGCACGCAATTTGAGGCATTCATGGCGAAATCGAACTTATTAGAAATACCCGGTATCGGCAAAACATTCGTCAAAGACTTTGCTCGTATCAACATCTTTTCGATCGTTGAATTGGTCGATCAAAACGCTGACCAACTGTTTCTCGACCTTTGTCGTGCGAACGAAATGGTCGATCATAAAACCAGCAAAAACTATCTCTATGTGATTCGTATGGCCGTGTACTATGCGAACGGCGGACGAGACGAATCCAAGCTTCAGTGGAATGCTTGGAAAGACTAGCTCTCTCATCGGTACTTTATCATGGAGATAACATCGACCATCAGAGTCTCGTGCCGGGTCGAATGGCGATCTTGGCTTATGGCAAACCATGCAACGGAAACGGAAGTCTGGATTGTTTCCGACGAAAGCGCGGGACAACCAAGCATTACCTACCTGGATTCGGTTGAAGAGGCCATTTGCTTTGGTTGGATCGATGGCATCGCGAAACGTATTGCAGGAACCGAGAAAGCCCAGCGATTCACGCCACGTCGTGCGCGCAGCAATTGGACCGAATTGAACAAGGAACGAGCTCGTCGAGTTATTCGGCTTGGGTTGATGATGGACGCTGGTACGCGCACCCTTCCGGATCTGTCGGCGAATTTCAAGATCGCCAGCGATATTCTCGCGGCAATCAAACTTCGGCACAAAGCTTGGCAGTTTTTCAAAGAACTCCCAGACCTCTACATACGTGTCCGAGTTGGCTACATTGAAGAGGTGCGAAGGCAACCAGACGAATTTAACCGACGTTTGCAAAACTTTATATCCAAGACAGAAGCTGGAAAGATGTTTGGCAATTGGAATGATGGCGGACGACTGCTGTGACCATTGAAACATAACATCCTATCAAAAACTCAGCCGACCCGAATTCCACGTTGTTTGCTAGCCCTTAATAGCGTCGCACCGAGAACGAAGAACTCCGAGAGAAGCTTGGCAAAAACCCCATTGTGCTCAATAACGACCAGCGAAGACGACTGATCTTACGTTGAAGATGGCACGCGAGAATCCTGGCTGGGGCGGCGACCGAATTCAAAGTGCGCTCTCCAATCTTGGGTGTCACATCAGCGACACGACCGAAGAGAACTCTCTCAAACGCAACGGAATCGAGCCAGATCCAAAACGACAACGCTCGGGTTCCTGGGAAACCTTCCTCAAAGCTCATTGGGACGTGCTGGCTTCCATCGACTTTGCCACCGTGGAAGTGTGGACTCCACGGCGGAGCGAAGTCAATTCGCTTGCCGTCCAAGGCTCCCAACATGTAAGCGCATATTGAAAAATTCTTCGGTTCACTGAAGTGGGAATGCTTGGACCATCTGATCTTGTTCGGAAAAAGCTCGCTCCGAAATGCGGCCTGTTAGTACGTCACGCATTATCACGCGGAACGAAATCACCAAGGACTCAATAATCTGCGGATCGAGGAACCACTGGAAGAGGATTCGAACTCAGGTGATGTTATTGAGGAAGAGCGATTTGATGGGCTGCTTCGTTACTATCGATGGGCAGCAGCGTAGTCGACTGTTTGGGGCAGGGGAGCAACTCAATTCCACAGGAGAACTCCAATCGGTCGCTGCTGCGCGGCTGGAAAATCTTCGCCAGCAATCCTTGCCGAATCGGTACAACCGGCCCCGAATCTCGACCGAGATTTCAGCGTCGAATTACCAATTTTCGTCGCGATTTTACTTAAAATCGCTTCGGATGCGTTTTTTGACGGGACGGCTAGCCAGCAAGGCCTACGAAAAAACCCCGGAATACTGATAAAACCGGGGTTCTGATGGATTCAGGAGGGCTACTGATGGGAGCCTTAGTGGGCGATGAGGGACTCGAACCCCCGACTTCCTCGGTGTAAACGAGGCGCTCTAACCAACTGAGCTAATCGCCCTTAGGGTGGTTCCGCATCGCAGCCTGTTTGCTACCGCTGACTACGATGCCTTGAATGTGTCTTGTAACCGGGCCTCAGAATTTCAGGGGCCGGTGGAACCTAGTTAGCTAACATTCGCGTGCGACGCGAACGACGCTCTGCCCGTAAACGGGAACGCCGACGTGTTTCGCTGGGTTTTTCGTAATATTCCCGGCGGCGCATTTCTTTTTTGATGCCGCTCCGTTCCACTAATTTGCGGAATCTGCGTACGGCTTCTTGGATTGTCTCCCGATCTCGGACTACTAGCTTGACCATCGATTCTCCCTGGACATCACTCGGTAGGGCCCTCCAAATGAAAGGTACCTGGCGGGTAACAAACGACACTTACAAGCCCCACAGAGTAGCAATCCACCCCGTTTCTAGGCAACGGCACGACGACTATTTTTCGGCGTTTTTTCCCCAATTCAATGCTCATTCGGCATTTATTCTGACAAACTCCGCCGACTGGGATGATTTGTAGGACTAATTTACCGCCAAAGTCACCCTGAGTTAACCACATTACCCATTTTCTCTAACAGGAAATCGAGGAACATCTTTCGTTCCTGGTGCGCAAACCGCCCGATACCGACTGCGTAATGGCATCTCCTTGCCACGCACCAATTCGGCTCGTCGATCGGTTTTCATGCTATGGTACAGCTTCGCTGCTATTCTCCTAAAGAGGACAGTGCCCCAGGTGGACTATTGCAGGAACTGGAGGCACGGCAGGATGAAGTCCTTGCTCAGCTCGACGAGCTTAATGCGAAGGTGGAAGCAGTTCTGATAGGGCTTGGCGTCAGACTAGACGAACCCTACGAACCGACACTGCTGCAGACCGCGGATGACGAGCAGTAGTGACTTCTCGCCGTAGATGCTGATCACATTGGAAAGTAGCTGAGACCAGTTGCGCGGGCGAGGAAGAAAAACCCTAGTCGAATAAAAAAACGCCGCAGACCCTTTGTTAAGAAAGGCCTGCGGCGTTTTCATTTGCGACCTGGCAATCAGGTCGCGAAGGCGGAGGGCATGGGACTCGAACCCACAGCCCCTTACGGGGTACCTCAGTTCCAATGAGGCCGCTCACCAACTCGCTTACCCTCCGCTTTATTAGGGTCTATCTCTAGTGCGAGCTTTAGTGATGCGGAAAAACGTATCTATTGTCTCGTTACTTAAGGCGATTTCTCTGTAGTGAGAGCCGCCGTTTATAGGTAGCTAGATGTTGATTTTCGACATCCTGGGGTCCTGTCGTTAGCCAAGTTTAACACCTTTGATCAGTTTAATAAACTCGGCATTCGTTTCGAATCGGCTCAGCTGTTTTGTAAGCTGCTCCATGGCTTCGATATGGTGCATGCTTGAGAGGGTCCTGCGAAGCATGGTGACTGCTTCGTAAGTTTCTGTATCGTGCAGAAGTTCTTCTCGGCGGGTACCACTTTGCGACAAATCGATGGCTGGCCAGACACGGCGATCAGCGAGGCGTCGATCGAGGACCAATTCCATATTTCCCGTCCCTTTGAACTCTTGGAAAATGGCTTCATCCATGCGGCTGTTTGTATCGACCAAAGCTGTGCCGACGATGGTCAGCGAACCACCTTCTTGGAAGGCACGCGCGGTCGCAAACAGCTTTTTAGGAATATCCATTGCCTTGACATCGAGTCCGCCGGACATGGTTGCACGGCCGCGCCCGGTCGATCCAACCCACTTATTGAAGGCGCGAGCCAACCGGGTGATCGAATCGAGCAGCACGAAGACATCGTTGCCCATTTCAGCGAGCCTTTTCGCCCGATCGATGACCAGCTGGCTTAGACGTACGTGACTATCGACGTCTTCATCTAAACTGCTTGCGATGACTTCGCCGCTGATTACATTGCGACGCATATCGGTTACTTCTTCAGGACGCTCGTCGATGAGCAGAACGATCAGTTTCACACTGGGGTGATTGAGGGCGATGCCACGGCTAATGTTTTGCAACATCATTGTCTTACCGCTGCGTGGGGGCGCTACAATCAGGGCTCGCTGACCTTTTCCTAAAGGTGACAACAAATCGATGATTCGATTGGTCACGGGGTCGCGTCCCACTTCCAATCGCAACCATTGTTCGGGGTTAATCGCGGTCAGGTCGTCGAAATTTTTAACGTTCGTGTATTCGTCAGGCAGCATGCCATCGATATCGACAATTTCACGGACGCGAGGACCTTGTTGGCGCCGCGCTTGTTGCACCAGGGCGCGAATCATCACTCCTTGTCGCAGACCGTAGCGATCGATCATGGTGCCTGGAACGAATGGATCGGTTCGTTCGCGGGAATAGTTATGATCGGAGTTCCGCAGGAACCCATAGCCATTGGGGTGCAGTTCGAGGATACCGATGGATTCTTCCATGGGTAATTCGGGCACACCGGGAGCTGGTGCGCCTTCTTCGCCCCCTTCGACTTGTTCGTCGTCCCTCATTTCGGGACCCCGACCATCTGGATTCGGAGTTCGCCGTCTACGGCGCGCTCTTGGCTTTCCATTAGGGGGTGCGGTTCCGTTGCCGGAGCCGACGTTGCTGCCAGTGCCGCCATTGGGGCCGCGACTGCGATAAGTCCGTTTCTTCTTTGCCATTCGTCACCCGAAGGTCCGCGTCGGTCGAAAGCACAAGAAGAATGGCCTGTATGCCATATAGTCCATCGCCGACTGCTATCACAGAGAGATGCCGCCTGTAGAAACTCACAATACCCACTAGGACGGAGCGGCAACAACGGCCCTAGTGACCAAAACACAAAACAGCAGATGAAAACCAGAACAACCGGCTCACATCCAATAAACACGCTTGTTATTGCATCTACGGGGCCCAGTTAGATAAGCACAGCTCATCTAGCCTCCCAGCGCGATGCATCCCGGTAGCTTTTACAACTTACCAATCCGGGCATCGACGATTTCTAGCTTGAAGAAACCGTCACGGGGGGTGGTGTCACAATCCGCTCGCTCACTATTCAATCGCTTCTGGATAAAACAGCTTTTCCGGCAAGGGTCAGACACCCAATGATTCAGTACGGAGTTCAGCAGTTGCCAAACACGTTTTTCAGTTCTCTGCGGAATGTTACACACCGCCGCACGTCTGTCAAGCGATCTTTGGGTGCCCTAGGGAACAAAAAGGAAACTTTAGGAACTTTTTTCTGATTGTGCTGCGGAACTGCAATGGCTTAAAACCAAACCCGTTAGTGGTAGGACCCTAATAATTGATTCAAGTCTGACAACCGGAATAGCCGAACCCTAACAACAAGTTTCTCTATTTTGTCAGCGATCCAATCCCAAGCGTGATCGAGATGCGAACCGTTCTGATGTCAGCGATGTTGATTCTGTCAGCGTCACAACTGCACGCACAAGTCCAATGGCGGGCCGATCTGAAGAACGCTCGCGAGGAAGCATCGGCCAGCGGCAAAAACATGCTGTTGCATTTCTACTCCGACACTTGCCAGTTTTGTGCCAAGTTAGAGAACGGCGCCTACCAGGACCCTCAGATTGTCCAGGCGATTCACGCACGCTATGTTCCCGTCAAGATAAACGGGACTAAGTTTCCAACACTCGTTCAGAAATTTGGTGTGGAACGGTATCCAACGGACGTAATCGTGACTGCTGATGGTACCATCATTAGTCATCAGATTAGCCCACAAGAGCCGTCCCGATACTTTGCCATGCTCTCGGGGCAATCTAGCAGCACCGCAAATATTGCGCAGTCCGCTGTACAAAATTCTGTACAAAGTCCGAATAACGGCATGCAAGGCCAGCCTTTTGGCGGCGTAAATGCGAATTTTGTTAGTCAGCGCACGGGAGAAGTGAATTCTCTATCGCCACCCGTCAACATGAATGCTGCAGCCCCTGGCTTTGCAAGCAATGCTAACTTCAGCGGTGCAACACAATCTGCCCCGGCCACCGCACCACAGCCGACTGAGCCCCTCGTGGACGGTTATTGCCTCGTGTCACTCAGTGAAGCAGAACAATGGGTTCCAGGCAGCCCTAGCTTTGGTGTGATTCATCTCGGAGAGCTCTATTATTTTGCAGATGCAGCTGCTCAAGCAAAATTCTTAGCGGCACCCAATCAATATGCACCGGTAATGAACGGTCTGGATGTGGTGAAGTTTTTCGACGAGCACCGGATCGTGCGTGGTTCGCGCGAATGGGGTTTTGTCGAACCAACCTCGAATCGCATGTTCTTTTTCTCTAGTGCCGAAAGCATGAGCCGCTATGAGAGCGACTACCTGCGATACACGAACAAAGCAATTGAGTTGACCGAGAGAGCAGCGTTTGAGGCAAATGGGCGGCGTTAAACGTGCGATTCACTTCACTCTTAGCAGGTTTTACTGCTGCGGAATGCCAACGGGCGAAAGGCTACGCTGCACCGGTCGAAGACCAGCGAGAATCGACACGCCGCAGACGAACATCAATAGCGCCAGCAGAATCAAAACCAGTCGAGCTACTGGGTCTCCCCAACGGTTGCGTATGGCTTGGATGCTTTTCAGTTGATTCGCGAAGGGAATCAAACCCATCGCTGCACTGCCGACTACAATAGCGAAAGCCATTGCTATCGAGCCGATTAGCAAGTCACTCCACTGCCCGATCATTACTCGCCGTCCAATTCCGAGTCTTCGGTAAACCAATCATCGTCGATTTGGTCCACGTCGAGGTGATCGTCGGAACAAAAGCCTTCACCGAGGGATCGCTCCAAGATTCTCGCTTCCAGGCGGGCGGATTCTAGGTCGGGGCAGATTGAAACTGCCCTTTGCAGCGCCGACAAACCAACCCGCAAATCATACTCTGTTGGCTCGGTACATTTCAGGCGACAATGGGCAAATCCGACCCAAGCCGGATAATGAAAACGACATTGCCAGAGACAAGCTCGATAGGCTGACTCTGCAGCAAATAGTTCATCTAGGCCTTGCCAACAGATTGCCAATTGATGATGTGCTTCGGCATATGCGGGGGCTTGATCGGCAAGAATAAGCGCAGGGGAAAGCGCTGCTGCGAACTCGCCACCATCATTCAAATGCATGACTTGCAGCAATTGATGTTGATGTGTGGGTGCAGAGTCTCGAATCAACAGGCCGCGAAACGAATCATCTGCCGCCATGCGCACGCCGCGATCGGCATCGCCAAGGTGTCTACCCAGGTTTTCGATGGATTCGCGATCGCCGAGCACTCCCAGGGAGAGTGCAGCAGCCCGACGCAATTCAATTCCCCCGTCATTCAGCAATCGCGTGAGGGTCGACACGGAATAACAACTAGCCACCTCGTTAGCAAAACGTGGCGTGTCCGCAGTCATTAGGTAGCGGCGGTAGGCGCTGACCAATTTGGCAGTTCTTAGGACCGGAGCGGTCACGTGTTCAACCTTGAAGGCGAGGCTCAAAGACCGCCGATGGCGGAGCCGACAGCCATGTCGGTTGCTGCATCCTACGCGGTCTAACTTTGTGGGCAAGCGATTTACTCAGTTTGTTGAGTTTAATCCGACCTACGAGATCCTCAAACTGCCAAGAGCGGTGGAAGAATCGATTTTCCTGATTCTTCTACTCAATATTCCGACGAATCGAAGCAAATCTGGGGCACCAAGGGGACCTGGGTCCTATTTGTGTCCTATACTGGGTGTTTGGCTCAGATGGTTTGGCCTGACTCGTACGGACTCCCGGATGTCGAGATGAAAACTCGAATACCCCATCCCCCTCTGCGATATGGAGTCGCAGCGTTGGTGTGCCTGCTTTGGTTGGGCGGAATTGGCTTTGTTAACGCAGGTGATGACCAGTTTCCCACACCTGTTGCGGTGTCATTAGCAGCCTCCTTCAGTTCGATTACGGAAGGACAGACCCTCAGGCAAGTATGCGGATCTATGTCACAGGCTTGCGACCTGGTCATTTACCTGGACCGCCGCATTGATCCTGACCAGCGTTTGGCGGCGGAAATTGCCGGGCCAACAGTGGCCGACGCGCTAACTCAGATTTGTCTCCCACTGAGCTGTTCGTGGTGTCCTGTGGACGAATTGGTCATCATCGGCCCAGCAGCTGAAATCGGGATTGCAGGGACCAATATGCTGATCGAGTGGCACAATCTATCCGCATCCTCCAGCGCGGTTCGACGCGGACTAACAGAACAGCATGCTGTTTCCTGGCCGAAACTCGCCACGCCCGACGAGGTCCTAAAGGAAATTGCCAACACATGGAAGCTGGACGTTTCGAATGTCCAATTACCTCACGACCATTTTCCCGAAACCGATTTGGGTGAAGTTCGAGTGACCACAGCGATAGGTGCGCTGCTGTCGGGTTTCGAGCTTGGCTTTCATATTATTCCTGAAAGTGGTGTGGTCGAAATTTTACCCACGGAAAAGTACGCCAATAAGAGACTGGAAAGGAAGTATCCAGACGTATCGCTTAGCATCGCGGACCGCAATCTCGTTGTGCGGGATATAACTGAATCGGATGTCACCGTGCTGAAAAGAGCTGCCGGCGGATGGTTGCTCAGTGGTAGTGCGGAAAACCATGGGCGAATGGAACAGCTGTTACTTCGCGCGGGCAATCGAACTAAGGCAGGACGGGGCAGAGTAGAGGGGGTCCAAAAAACTTATTCATTGCGTTTGGAGAACAAGCCTGCGAAAGCCGTGCTAGAGACCCTCTGTCGACAAGGAAATCTCGAATTGGAGTTCGAAAATCCCATGGATCAGCGGCTTGAAACGGTCATTTCGCTTACGGCCGAGAAAGAAACGCTGGAAAATTTAATTGCCAAGGTGGCTCAATCTGCGGGATTGCAGGCGATCCTGCAGTCATCCAAAGTTCGCATTGCATCACCCGAGCCGTAAACCATTGCCGCCAATTCCATCAGGCAGCTCTGCGAACGGCTGCAACTTGATCGCGGTGTGCGGCGTGGAGCATATCGGATAGTTTGCTGTGAATCGTTCGTTGGATTTTTCCTACAAACAAATTTGCGCGACTAGGTACATGTCCATCCCATTCGATACGTTGCGGGCTAATATGGACTTCTGAAGCAATTTCGAAACCGTATGCGTTGAACGAGATGTGCAAAGTATCACCTTCCCACGCACCTTGTAGGTCACTGACCATTCCCGCATACTCAATACGTATGGACTCCAACATCGAATCGAGTCGGCAGCGAACTGCGCTATTTTCCAGATTGTGCGATATTTCGCTATGCAAAGCAGGCATCATCAGCACTTCCTGCGGTGGAGGTTCGTCCTTGAACACCGAGGGACACTCCGCTCGGTTTTCCTGTCTGCTTATATCGGCAATCCTTTTTGCGGCGATAGCTCGAATTGTAAGGGACCAGCTTAAATTGCCGGACCCGAACGACCGAATCCTGGCTAAAGTAAGTTGGGTAAACCGAGACACTGTATCCAGTCCCTTCTTTCGACACCTTCATTCCCCCTTCTGAGCTGGCATGTCGGGAGACTTTACTCAACACCAATCGATGGGCGAGCAATTGGAGGCTGAGCGACTCAGTCTCCAAGCGACCACTCCACCGGCCGATATTCCTGGATATCGGATGGAGAAATTTCTTGGTGCGGGAGCTTTTGGTCAAGTGTGGGTTGGCCGAGACTTAAATACAGGTCGTCGCGTTGCTATCAAGTTCTATTTGCATCGTGGGGGAGTGAATTGGTCGTTGCTAGCGCGCGAAGTAAAACATCTGGTCCAGCTCTCTGCCGACCGGTATATCGTGCAAGTGCTGGGTGTGGGCTGGGATGCAAATCCCCCGTACTATGTAATGGAGTATCTTGAATCGGGTTCACTAGAAGACTTGTTGGCAGCCCAGGGCCGCATGCCAGTGGGTCAAGCGGTCGAATTATTTCATGGGATTTGTACCGGTCTGAATCATTCGCATGGGAAAGGGGTCCTGCACTGCGACCTAAAACCTGCCAACGTGCTTTTAGACGAAGATCTGCGCCCTCGCTTGGCTGACTTTGGGCAAAGTCGCATGTCCAATGAGCAGACACCCGCATTGGGAACACTATTCTACATGGCTCCAGAGCAAGCCAACCTGGATGCAGCGCCCGATGCTCGCTGGGACGTGTACGCGCTTGGGGCGATTCTCTATCGCATTCTCACTGGCAACGCGCCACACCGAAGTAGTGCGTTGTTGCAACGGATCGACACTGCGGGAACGCTGCCCAAGAGACTTGAGCAATATCGCCAAGCGATTCTGCGTGATGGTCCGCCGCAGGACCATCATGGGATGCGCGGCGTCGATTCACAATTGTCTGCAATCATCGATGGATGCTTGGCAGTCGATCCCGACAAACGTTTTGGTAACGTCCAACAAGTGCTTGAGGCACTCGAGCGGCGCAAGCTTGACCAGCAGCGCCGTCCCTTGTTTTTGCTGGGCATTGTTGGCCCACTGCTGTTGCTTCTGATGACCTGCGTTCTCACAACACGTACCGTTCTTGAGACTCGTGGTACCGTTGAAAAAGCTCTGCGGGAGAAAGCAAAGGAATCCAATGATCTCGCTGCGATGTTTGCCTCCAGGACGCTAGAACTGGAATTGCGCGAGTACTTTGAATTGGTGCTGCGTGAAGCTCATGATGAGAACTTATTGTTTCATTTACGAGAGGCTCTCGACAACCCGGAGCTCACTAAATTACGAATGCGCATTGCGGAAAACGACGATGCGGCGAAGGCACGACTGGAGTGGATGCAATCGGAATTGACGCAGCCGTTGAGGAACGCGCTCAACCAGCGTTTAAAGTTATATGACGGGCGCAAGACAGGGACAGGAAGCATTGACTTGGCAACCATGTTCATTGTCGATTCCCATGGAACCATTGTTTCAATTTCGTATGAAAATCCTGTCACACCAGATGAAAATAGCATCGCCAAGAACTTTGCTTTTCGGGCCTATTTTCATGGAGGGCGAGAAGATTTGCCAAGCGCGACCGATCCCTTTAGCGTTCGTCCCCTGCAAAGAACCCACTTGAGCCCGGCGTTTTTTAGTACGGCAACACAGACATGGAAAATGGCTGTCAGCACGCCCATTTATTTTCAGTCTCCGGTCAATAAGAATGCCACACCGGACGCGATCTTCGTCGCCACAACCAATTTGGGCGATTTTGACTTGATGCGTGCCAACCAAGAACAAAACGTCAAAGTGAATCAGATTGCGGTACTGGTCGACTCTCGCCCAGGCGACAAGCGGGGCACGATTATTCAACACCCTTTGATTGACCGTCCGCAAATTTCCAACTCAACAGATCCCGATGCAATTGAACCTTACTTCGTAAATAATAATACGCCCGCCGTTGCACCCGAAACGCTGGACGCTTTGTTGGCGGGAACGGATGATGACTACACAGACCCTATGGGAGCATTAAAAAATGGCCAGCAGTATCGTGGGCCCTGGATCGCTGCAGTGCAACCTGTTTCATTGCCGCAAATTGAACGAGGTGATGAGCAAGAGACTACGGATTTACTGGTGTTGGTTCAGTATCGATGGAGCGAAGTGATCGCTCCGGTTGGCGACCTAGCCAGAAAGCTGATTGCCTACGGAGCTGTGGCAGTCGTTGGCATCTTGGTGGTTATTTTTCTGATGTGGTATTTAGTACGGCGGGTGGGAGATGATTCTCGTCCCGCAGGCCCCATTAATCAGTCCCTTACGCGGACAGGTAATACAGAAACATTGCCAGCCCGCTGAACATTGCCAGCCCGCTAAAGATTGCAATTCTCAATGACTGTGACACCGGTGCAGTGTTGAAAATCAATCAAGTAATTTAATCAGCCGACCAGTATTGCTCGGTGAATAGATTGCCATGGGTTCCCATTCGTCGTTGGCAAGATCAAGAGTCCCGCGCGCGGCCGTGTCGCTATCGAAGAGTGCAAAGACCGACGGTCCCCATGAGCTTTGCCCAGCCCCCACGACGCCGTGTGTCTGTAAGTGGCGCACGAATCGGTCGGTTGATTCGCCATTGTACGGTCCACCTTGCGCTGCGGCGAAGAACATACCACTACAACGGTTGTACTCAGTGATGGAAGTGGCCCATGCGATAAAATTGTTTTGTTGTAGCGAGGGGATGACTTGGTCAAGGAGAATCGCACGCAATGATGCTCGCTCCTGTGCTGTCGGTCGGGGCAATTCAGCGAATTTGGCAACTTCCTCCGTTCCAGCCACAATTGCACTGAGTTGGCGAGGGCGCCATATGACAATCTTCCATTCGCTTGGCACTGCAATGCGCGTCACGACGGGGTTGAGCGACGCCTGCCCATGGAGGGACGCTTCGTAGATGAACCCGCCACAGTAATAGCCGTGTATGCCGACGGCGCTGCGTAGTCCACGACCCGCGATTTGAGATGCAAGCACCTCCATCTCGACCCCTGCACCTACCGATAGGGCAAGTCCTTCAGCAGTTGCCATGGCAAGTTGCGTTCCGGTTCCCAATCCGGTGTGAGGTTCAGGACGCTGAAGTATCGTGACTTTGTACTGTGGGAGCTCGCTTAAACCGAGTACGTGCTGCAAGCGATTGGCGATTGCACGCACACGCTCTTTACACTGTTCATCATTGGCTGGACACGCCACTTCGAAGCGACGCGATTTTTGAAACATGACTTCCGTCTTGGGTCCGGAGAGCATCATCCCCACACCGCCAAAGGGCGCTGCCGTGTCGAGCAACCCGAAATGGAGTCTAGCGGCAGTTGAGACGAGAAAGTCACGTCCAGGCGGAATCATCGCCAAGTCTGTGGAAAGCGTATTGGTAGTATGTGCCGCATGCATTGGCGTGGCTTTACCTAGCGTCAAAATCGCATCGCAGTAAACCCACCATCCACATAAAAGACGCTGCCAGTGATATAGCTTGCAGCATTTCGGCTGAGCAGCAAGAGCATGGTTCCAATAAGTTCATCGGGGGAGCCGAATCGCTGCATGGGAGTCCCTTCAAGAATGCTTGCCGTCCGCTGGGCATCGAGCAATTTACGATTCTGTTCAGCAGGCAAAAACCCTGGGCACATAGCGTTGACGCGAACATTTTTGAGCGCGTATTCACGAGCCACATTCTTCGTCAGGTTGATCACAGCTGCTTTGGATGCGGAGTAAGCAAAAACGCGAGAGAGTGGCAAGTGGGCCGTAACGGATCCGATATTGAGAATGGAGCCGCCATGATGCTGTGCAGCCATGATGGGAGCGAACGCTTGGCAGCCAAGATGGGTCCCTGTCAGGTTAACCCGGAGCACTCGCTCCCAGGCATCGAGCGTTAATTCTTCGTAGGGAGTTCCGTCATTAATTCCCGCAGCGTTGATTAGAATATCAACACTTGCATGGCTCGCTACCAAACTCTTCGCAAGTGATTGCATGGAATCGGGATCAACAACATCTACAAATGCGGCAGTCGCATGATATCCCGCAGCAGTCAATTCGGTGACAAGTTCATTGCCACGTTCCCCATCGCGACCCGCGACTATTACATGGGCGCCGGCCGCGGCCAAGCCTTTGCAAAAGGATGCACCCAGCACACCTGCGCCACCTATGACGCAGGCTGTTTGACCATCAAGTCCGAAGAGGGAACGAAGAAACGAAGCCGAATCAGGCATTAGGTTGCTTTCTCAGATCAAGCCACTCACTATGGAAAGTGCCTTCGCGATCGATTCGTTGGTACGTGTGAGCACCAAAGTAATCTCGCTGTGCTTGCAGCAGATTGGCAGGCAAACGAGCTGCTCGATAGCCATCGTAATAGCTAAGCGCAGTGCTGAAGGCGGGAACCGGTACGCCGCAGATGCTGGCCGTGGCGACCACTGCTCGCCACTCCGCTTGTGCCTTCTCAATGGCTGCTTGGAAGAAGCTATAGATCAGCAGATTTTCTAGGTTCGGCTCTTTATCGAACGCTTCCTTGATACGATCCAAGAACTGGGCTCGAATGATACAGCCACCGCGCCACAGCAGTGCGCACTGACCGTAATCGAGTCCCCAATCATGTTCTGCCGAAGCGGCTTGCAGTTGCACAAATCCTTGTGCATAGCTAACAATCTTCGACGCATAGAGTGCGCTCATTACTGCATTGATGAAGGCAGCTTTATCACCATAGAGAGCCTTCGCGGCGGCATGGAATTGATCGTTGTCTCCTTTGCCAGGGCTCGCTAGTACCTTCGAAGCACGAACGCGGGCCTCTTTCTGAGCGGAGAGCCCACGAGCAAACACAGCCGTTGTCACCAATGTGCTCGGCACGCCCAAGTCGAGTGCCAATTGGCTCATCCATTTTCCAGTCCCCTTGGCACCTGCGACATCGAGGATGGTATCAACCAAGAATCCCGAACCACCTTGGTCATCCTTGGCGCTGAAGATATCTCGAGTGATTTCGATCAGGTAACTTTGCAGTTCGCCACGATTCCAATTTTCGAAGACGTTGTAAAGTTCATCGTTGGTAAGCCCGCCAATGTCTTTGAGCAAATGATAGGCTTCGCAGATGAGCTGCATATCGCCATATTCAATGCCATTGTGCACCATTTTGACATAGTGCCCCGCACCACGAGGGCCAACCCATTCACAGCAAGGAATATCCTCGTTGGGTCCAACTTTCGCTGCAATGGACTGGAACATTTCTTTGATGTGCGGCCATGCCTCTTTCGAGCCACCCGGCATCAGACTGGGGCCTTTCAGCGCGCCTTCTTCACCACCACTCACACCGGTGCCAACAAACAAGAAGCCTGCGTCTTCGACACGCTTCGTACGGCGTTCCGTATCCAAGTAGTGGGTGTTGCCACCATCGATGATGATATCACCCGGCTCTAGCAATGGCATCAGGCTATCAATCAGCGAATCGACCGCAGGCCCCGCCTTGACCAACATCATCAACTTGCGAGGACGCTTGACGGCTTTGACAAAAGCCTCGATCGTGTGGCAGCCAACGAAATTCTTACCTTTGGCACGGCCAGCAATCAGGTCGTCGACTTTTTCTGTGGTGCGGTTATAGACCGCTACTTTGTACCCACGGCTTTCGACGTTCAGGGCAAGATTCTCACCCATTACGGCCAGCCCGATCAGGCCGAAATCACATAGTTCGCTCATAGCCGCTGTAGTCCTTCTGCGATATTACGAAAAAAATTGTGCCAGCAAAAATTGCGTCAATTACATCAGCTTGAAACTGGGTTTCTCTGGCAAGTAACGATCGAATTCATCCAACAACATTTTCTGATAGGCGCCCGCAAAAGTACCATCATAAAATTTGCCAATGGATTCATCAAAGAACCGCTGCCAGCTCTGCTCTTCGTTGCCTGGATTAATGGGATAGAACAGAGTGTTGTTTGCTTTCGCGGCACTGTAATCGCCAGGCGCATCACCGATCATCAAGGAATGGTCTGGGGCATACTTGGCCGCGTTCGCCAGCGTCTCTTTCTTATTTCCCGATTCTTGTCCACAAACTGCGACGACGAATTGCTTCACGTCGTGCTCTTCCCATTCCGCTTCGAGTGCTTCGTTCGGAGTTGCCGAGCAGACCACGATATCGGCCTGAGAAGCGAGTTTCGCCAACGATTCGCGAACCATGGGGAAGGGTGGCACACCACGAACCATTGCGGCAATATCTTCATTGACAGCCACAGACCACTTCAGTGCGTGCGCCAGATCTTTGTCACCCTCAGCGGCGACTTTCTTTTCCAAAGCCGGGTTGCCCAGCTTGGTTTCCTTTGCAACCCACTCACGCAACGACTGGGGAATCGTAATGGTAATACCGCGAGCTTTCACTTCAGGACGTTTTTGCAGCCATTCGAGCGCTTCAATCAAGGCAGGAAAGCGGTTGATGCCACGACTTTTGCTGTACAAGTTGACGAACTCGGCTGCTTCACGCGCGTACTTGCTGATCGCTTGCAGTTCGTAGTAATTAATGATGTTAGGAATAAAGCACTCTTTATGCTTCAATTCCATCGAATCGAAAACGCATCCATCGGAGTCGATTCCGACGAAGAAGTCATGTTTTGGTTCAATAACGTACATGATTTATGCCTTAGTTTTTCCGGCTCGATCAGCCTGCGGTGTGTAACTTGGTAGTTTTTGCGAGGCGAAAATAGGTTCAAAACGAGTCATCCGTTGGCGTCCACCAATCATGGGCAGCGTTACCATATCTTCACCCACCAAGGGCATGGCATAACGGACAAAGTCATCAGTCACGTCGAAACCGCTCTCCGCAATCCAATTCTTGGGGAACGTGCGTTCGCTGTTGGCAACTTGTTCCAAAGGAACTTTGTCATAGCGGACGCTATAGATGGGGCTGTCATTTCGAAGAATAGTGGCCATGTAACCAGACTCATGCGCTGCAGCGAGACGAGCGCACATTTCACCAGCGCGATAGGCCTCGTCCAAGTCCACAGTGGAGGCATAAGCCATGCTATGCCGTTGATCGGTGCCGGGAACATTCGCACGCGCTGCACCTTTGGCGGCCAGACCAACTTGGTTTAAATGGTTGACGACTTTTTGAGCAACCGTCATTTGGCTACTGCTGAAACTAACGTGTCCAAACGAGTCTCTCACTTCACCCAATGAACCGACATCAAATCCTTCGCTGACAACGACGATACAACGTCCATCGCGACGAAATTGGTCATTGATATTGTCTGTCATCTCTTCGATGGTGCAGGGGCTCTCCGCAAGATAAATTTGCAGCGGCATTTCACGTGAGGGGTCGGCCAAACGCGCTGCGGCGGGGATATAACCAATGCGGCGTCCCATCGCTTGCATCACCAATACGGGATCGGCGGGGCAAGAACCACCGTTCTCTTCGTTGGCATATTGGACCGCATGCATCCAATACTTGGCGGTACTGGCATAACCGGGCGTATGGTCGATCAGCTTGAACTCGCTGTCCCCGACATCATTATCGATCGTTTTGGGACCACCGATGCCAACAACATCCAGCCCACGCTCCTGGGCCAATTTGGCAATTTTATTCGCCGTATCCATCGAGTCATTTCCGCCGATGTAGCAAAAATAACCGATGTCATGTGCTTTGAGGACTTCGATAACTCGCTCGATATCCTCGGTTTGATTCGGTTTGATTTTGTACCGACAGGTACCAATCGAGCCGGCTGCCGGTGTGTATCGCAGCAGGGCGACCTCATCGGCGGGCTGGGCCGACAGGTCGAGGAGTTCTTCTTTGAGAACTCCTTCTATACCGTGTCGGGCACCGTAAACAGTGCCAATCGTGCCCATATCACGAGCCGTTTCGATAAGCCCACGAAGGGTGTTATTAATGACCGGGCTGGGACCGCCGCTTTGGGCGACGATCATATTTCGCTTGGGTGCCATGCGTATGAGCGAACGAGAGGATAGAGGCTGAGGGACAACCAAACCCACCATGGTCAAGCTGTCCCAACAATGTGGCGCGCCCAGGACCCTATGCCTCGACTCCGCCACGGTGCCAGAGTTTATCCCTCGTTCCCTATCGCATCAATCGGCCATCACCGAGGGAACTGGGGTCAATTTACTTTTTTCAGCGTCGTCAGATACTCCACGACATCGATGAGCCCCTGCGTATCGAAGGCATGATGCAAATTTTCAGGCATGATCGATTTGTCGCTTTTCTTCAGCTCTTCAATCACCTTTTTGTCAATTTGTCGGTCGATCGCTTCCGCGGTTCGCAAAGTGACAAACTCCTCTGTCTCGTTGACTTTAACGCCAGCGACGACTTGGCCTGAATCCAGCAAACAGACAAAGTTCTCATAATTATGGCTGATCCCAGCACTCGGGTCCAAAATCGAGACTACGAGCGCTTCGCGAGACAGTTTGTCACCAATTTCGCTTAAGTCAGGGCCCACTTGTTTGCCAAATCCGCTCACAATGTGACAATTTGCACAAGTGGCTTTGTTGCGAAATAGTTCCAGTCCGCGGGCCACATCACCACGCATTTCCGCCAATTGATCCATTGACGGCAACGGTTCACGTCCTTCTTCGGTGGGGCGAGGCAGCACTTCAGCAGCCTTGCGCCGAACCGCTTCATCGCTGTGTCGTGACAAGAGATCGCTCGCCAACAAACGCACGTCGGGCTGTAAAGTGTTCTCTGCTGCCAATTCCAAAACCAGTTGGCTACCCAAATTATTGGAACTCAAGGCGCGGATTGCGGCCGCTCGAACGTCATAGGCAGGCATTTCGTCCTTAAGAATTGGACGCAAGCAATCAATGGCCGCTTGGTTGCCTAGCAAACCGAGCAATTTGGCAATTCGTGGAGCAGAATCAGCAGCTACCAACAGCTCATTCACTAGCGTTTTCCCTTGTTGACTATTCAACAGAATTCCAATTGCTTCCACACCGCCCGAAGCATCCGCATGGGCCAACGCAAATTTGGCGATCTCTGCTTCCATTCCATCCGGTTTAAGACGTTTGACCAAATCCAAAAATTGTGGAGTCTCAACGGAGCTTGCCAGATGACGCAGAACAGCCTCGCGTACTGCGTCATCCGCTCGCCAATCCATACCCGGAATTCGCTCCACGGCTCGGACGATAATTGCATCGTTGCGTTCCTGCGATTCAGTCGCATTTTTACCAGACGATGCGTCAGTAATGCTTCGAATCACTTTTTGCAAGGCAATTTGCCGGACGCTTTCCGCATGAAACTCCAAGGCTCGGAAGTAGCGATCGGTCTCTTCTAATGATTGATCTTGATTGGCAATCAACGACACGAGTCTGTCTGCCGCCTCAGGAGCGCGAGAGCGCCATACGATGTCGCGTCCCGCAGGTGTGTTCCAGTTGTTGCCCACTTGCTTCAGCCACGCAGCAAAACACTCACTGGCGTGGGTATCGGCACCAATGCCGAGGGCTTCGAGGTACCAACGGTCGTGACCATCGTAACGGACTGCCAATTGGCTCCAGAGCGTGGGAACTTGAGGTGCACTGCAATATCGCAAAGCAATGGCCGCCTCGCGCAGCACTGCGAACGATGGGTCGGCGACGACTTTTGCCACGACCGATTCCAACGGCAATGCCAAGTGCTTGGCCAAACGAAGACCCGTAATACGAATGTCGCTGTCTTGGTCAGCAAGCGCAGCATCCACGTATTGCGGGCCTCGACCTTCGATCATGCCCAGCAACCACAGCGCACGAGCACGAATGCGAGGATTCGAATCCTCCCACAATTTCAACAGCGCAGGTTCTGCCTTACTGCCGAACTCATGCAAGGCGGTCCAGGCGCGATAACGAACCGAGAGGTTTGGATTTCGCAGCGCGTCGGCTGCCGTCTCCGGCGTTGAGTAGTCAAACTTCGGCACTACGTATTTTTCACCGGGAGGGGCAACTCGAAACAACCGCCCCCGATCCAGGTCGCGTTGTTGGTGCCCACCGACCCCGGGATCGTACCAATCGGTTACGAAGAGGGAGCCATCGGGTGCAACGCAAACATCTGCTGGCCGAAACCATTTGTCAGTATCGCCCGTCATCACCGCTTCCATGGTTGCCGTATATCCAGCGCCGTCGGCTTGCACAGGGTACGCGCGAACAACGTTGGGACCAGCGTCACAATGAATCACTTGATCCCAGAATCTCTCTGGCAGCATTCGTCCTTCATAGACACAAATTCCAGTCGGCGAGCCCGCGCCCGTTTGCAATAAATTGGGAACCACCCCTGGATCGTTGAGATGCCAGTGTTGCAGGGGAATTTCTTTCTCCATGCCAATTCGAGACTGTTGCCACGAACCGCCATTCATCTCATCACGATAACCGTAGTTACCATGTTCCATCACAAAATTGATGCGTACCCCACGATTACCGTCATCATCGTTGTCGCTCTGCCATAAGCTCCCGAAGGAATCGACAGTTGTTTCCCAATTGTTACGAAAATTATGGGCGAGGACTTCCATATGGCTGCCATCCATATCGCAACGAAATGGCATTCCACCAAAAAATGGCTTTCCATTGTCGATGATCGGGCGACCATGAATATCCACGACCACTTTGCCTTCCGCATCCTTCACGACCTGCCCAGTATTACCGACGTTCCAATAGAGTTTGCCATCGGGCCCAAAGAGGAATGAATGATCGCTATGGTCATGCTGAGGCTGTCCGGTCTCAGTAAACATGGCGATCTTTTTGTCGGCGCGATCGTCACCATCTTCGTCAATGAATTTCCAAATATTAGGGGCTGCTGATACGATCACTTGATTGCCAAGCACACACAAACCCATGGCCGAGTCGATATCCCGTCCCTGATAAAAAACTTTCATATCATCGGCGACCCCGTCGTGGTCGAGATCTTCGAGTATCAGAATCCGATCTCCTTCCGGTCTTTGCCCATTATTGCCGCGATAATTCACCACATCGATAACCCAGATACGACCACGATCATCAATGTCGAGATTGGTCAGGCTTCTCAAATCGGGTTCGCTGGCGACCAAGGTTGCTTCCAAATCATCGGGCAATGTAATACCTGTAAGTGCATTTGCTGCCGCGTGCTGGGAATTGTCCGCCGTGTCACCACCACCGACGTTGCGGGGAACAGCATTCGCATAAACCAGAAATTGAACGCTCGTTCCACCGCCGTTGTTTTGCGAAGTGCCTCCGGTATCCAAAGCACCCTCAGCACGAAACGATTCGTATCCTGCCGGAATTGCAAAGTGAATCACACTATTTGCATGAGTTCCAATTCCCACGGCGATCGGCTTACCTGCAACTGATAATGGTTGGCCACCAGCGTTGCGGTTCTTGTTGACTTGGCCCCATTGGCTGGAAGCGTCTGCCCATTTTAGATCCAACAGTGAGAGCTCGCCTTGCGGGCCCACGAGTCGCGGGTTGACCCAATCCGCCCAATCACAGGCAAACCCATTACCACCATCATTGGCTACCAGATAGAGATCGCGAGTGCCTTGCAGGGCAACATCGATGGAGACACTGTGGTTCTTCGTTGCACTGGTTACAACCGGTGAGGCGTATAGTTTCTTAGCATTGGAATCTTCGACGGCTTTTTCTTCCGGCGATGCATTTCTACGAGTCGTAGGAAGGGAACTTAGCTTGAATTCTTCGGCTACTTTCTTCGGATCAAATTCTGTGGGAACGTCGTAATCTTGATTCTCTAGCAAGTGACGAACAGGAATCGAGCCTGCAGTGACACCCGTCTCAGGAACCGTGGCACCGGAAGTCCAAGCGATGGCATTGGTGACCAGTTTGAGAATTTCCGGCCGCCCCCAATTCCAATGATAATGCCCACCTGTAAAACCAAACGAGCGACCGCCATTGGGCCGTTCGAATATCCAGGCGACCGTTTGTGGAATCCCTTGGGCTACCGCTTTTCGTACGTCGGGATTACCGCTGTGTGGGCCGTCGGCTCGGAGCATCGTTGATTCGGGTGCTACTGCAGACAGGACAGGGGTAACGCCTGCCATTTCTGGCCGAAATCGCATGTGAAAATACCACTCGTCATTGGCCGTGAAGGGCTTCACCCCTCGTGTCACTGCCAGCTCAGGGAGTGTCTTGAATTCCGCATCCCAGTGCGGATTCACGCTCCAATCGGTCTCGAAATATCCACCCAGCCAAGCAAGAAAATCGTCACCCACTTCTCCTTTGGGAACTTCGACCGCATAGTGCAAACAAACGAGCCCTTTCCCCGCATCCATGAGCTTGCCGAGTTCTTCTCGATGAGGGATCGAGACATGTCCTCCACCTCCATCGCAATAGATTACGATCGAGTCGGCTCGCTGGAGCACTTGTGGGTCAGTGGGCCAACCACGCACTACCTCCGTTTCAATTCCAAGCCCCGAATTTTGAAGTGTTTCGGCTAGAATCTTGCAGCCAGCGTAGTGCTCGTGGGAGCCATAACCGTGACTTGGACTACCAGCCACAAATACAACTCGTTTGCCACCATTAGCACTTTTTTCGTCGCCGCGAGACAGCGAAGTATTCAAGAACACAAGGGAGAATACCAGCACCAATAGTCGAATCGGAGCTGATCTCCAGCACGGCGAATGCTGCGTCATGTCGAAATCCAGGGTAGGAAGCTACGCTGCCAGAGCGTAGGTGGGGGGGAGATGCCAAGAAGTTGACGTGTATTGTAACCCGTAAAGGCACCGCTGCGCACAACCCAACGGGTCAGAAATTGCCGGTAAGCAGAAAATGAACCTCGCAAAAGATCAATCGGGTTCGCGTTTCGTTCGACCAGCCAAAAGTTTGCGAAGCATTTCACGCAGTTCTTTCACTTTCAGCGGCAAACTGAGCATACGCCGATGTGTATCCATTTGGGCTCGGCCGATAATGTGCTGCTGTTTTTGGTCCACCAAGAGGACCGCTGGAATCGCAGCGGTATGTTCATCACTAGCGAATCGATTGAATGCTTCGAGTGCTGAATTTCCCAATTCATGGGCAGAGAAGACGACACAGTCTGCCGGCGGGCTTTCGACTGGATCGAATCGGTTGATCGCTCGTTCGGGGTCACTGATCACCAGAACTCGATAGCCACGTTTTTTCAATCGCTCGCGAATCGCATCCTGCAATTCGAGCTTCGACTCCACGAGCATAATCGTCCAACCGCTCCCTTCGTTGCTGGGCGATTCCTCTTCATAGGATGGGTCGTAACCAGTTTCGCTGACCCGTCGATGGTCCCCGGAAGCGAGTCGTTCCATGGCAACTTTGACTTCCGCCTGCAGTGCTGCAGCACTTTGAATGCGTTTCTCCGGATCATATTCCATCGCTTTAGCCACAATATGGGCGACGGGCGAGGCGGTTTCGGGCATGAGTTGATGCAATGGCTTGACCTCTTGGAAACGGCTAACGTTCAACCTCGCCATGCGGTCGCGGGTTTCCGTCAGTGGAGATATTCCAGAGAGCATGTGATACAGCATGCAGCCAGCAAAATAGACATCGCTGCGAGGATCGTCCTTTCGAACCCCAGTACCTCGTTCCAATGCGGCATAGTCGATGGCCCGAGCATTGGGGCAGTCGGCCACTTTATCAGGGTTGTTGCGGTCGGCGAGTGCCGCCAAGCCAAAGTCCACCAGCTTAGCTCTGCCTTCCGAACTGACTAACACGTTCGACATTTTCATATCGCGGTGGCTGATTCCAAGACTTGCCGCATAAGCCAATCCGGCGGCCACGTCGTGCATCAGGCGCAAGGAAATATCGGCTTCCAATTTGCCGCGAATTTGCACCAATTCACGCAGCGTTTGCCCTTCGACAAACTCCATTACCATGTAAGGACTTCGAATATCGGGTACCACTTCATAAAGAGTGACAATATTAGGATGACGCAAACGCAATCCCATTCGGCCTTCGCGCAAGAATTGATCGAGCTGGGCCACCTCATCGCGAAATCGCTTTCGCAATACCTTGATGGCAAAGACTTCCCCTTCGGTTCCTTTGGCTGCGCGATAAACTCGCGCAAAAGTTCCTGCCCCAATCAGATACAAAATTTTATAGGGGCCAAAAAAATAACCGGCTGAATCTCCCCGCTGAATCTTGTCGTATTGCAGCGTGGTCAACAGACCGTGACGCTGAAGCGACCGAACCAGATCCTCGGTGGTAATTTCGCCGGAACCGAGTTCCGAGCGAGCCATATCAATCTGCCGAGGCTCCGCCAGGCCAAGCTGGATCACACGTTGCGCGAGGGTCTCGGGGGTGTAGTCCGGCATCAAAGCGGTTCGATTCTTGGTGGATTAGGGTGCGGCCCATGAAACTGGTGTATCAAGTTCCACTGGAGAGCCTAGTTGAGAGGAGCTCCTATTGTATTTGCCGTTGAAGCAAAGTTCACCCCGCATTACTTCAACCTTTACACTACTCACCTTGGTCTTCAAATCGCTGACGCAGGCTGTCACGCTCACGTCGGGTGGCTTCCAAGTCGAAAACGAGGTACTTCATATCCAGGCGAAGCTGTGCCAATGCTTCTTGAACGAGGTTCAGAATGCGGCGGCGGCGGGTGCTGCACTCCACAACTCGCGATAGCGATGGCTGCAAGCTGTCGCGGTAACGAGCGGGAAGTGCGTTGACAGCTTGGATCAGTTCTTGCAATTCGACTGGCGTGTCTTCAGTTTGATTGCCAACAGGTTGTGCTGCGAATGCCATGGGTGATGTTCCGGAAAAAGCTGGGGTTCGAAGAGTCGGTCGTGTTTTGTGAAGGAGTGGAAATGCACTTGCGGTACCGAGTCTCAGACATTTTGTCGCAATCGATCGCAAGTCTAATCAGGGCAATCACTTAGCAAACATTTACTGCGATGATTCATTTTCGCAACTTGTGGAGAAAAATCAACAAATCGACGTGGCATTTGTACGCAAACCTTGGTAGTTAAAGCCTTTACGTCGATTGATGCGAATTCGCCACAACTGCCGCTTTCTTACATCACCCACAATGTTATTTGGAATTTCCCAACGCCTTGGTCGCGGAACCTTGGCCGAAGGTGCCAAAACAACGCTTCCGTTCGCTACGTGGAACGAGTGTGGGAATCTCACGACAAACCGTCAACAATTTGAGTCGCCCCCCCCCGAGAAATTCGAGAATCGTGTGTCGCAGGAGATCATCAGCGAAAATATAACGGCACGTACTCCTGACAAGCGACCAGCCTTTCAGCTTGTGGTGCTAGTTTTTTGGGCGATTATTTTTCTCTATCCAGCGAATTCCCCTGCGGGCGGTCCGCTGATCGACAATATGGACAGCCAGCCCTTGGGTTGGAAGCTGAGTGATGCTGATTGCCCCGTCGAAATTCGCGCCCATTGGCTCGATCCAACGGGCGGTCTGGATCGACGGCCCTGTGAAGCAATGACCATTGCGGCAGGTAATGGCACGCAAATCATCCTTGAATACCGTATCGAACCGGCGCATCTGTTCGACGAATTCAAGGCAACGGTATCTGCGCAATCTGTTCGTGAAGGTGTTCGCGTTGGATTGCGGGTTCGCTATCCACGCGTCATTGATCCCAGCACACGCGCGCCTTTGCAGGTGTTCATTTGGGGGCATACCCATCGCGGTCGCAACCAATGGGAGATGCTGTCGGTCTCTCCCGAAACGAATTCTCAACGCGTCCGCGAAATGGCGATCCGAAACAAACATGGTTCAGGAGTCGATCTGCATGGTGCTTATGTGGATGCGATGATCATCAACGCCTACACCGGAGCGGGTGCCTCCACGATCCGGATAGATAACTTGCGTGTCGATGGCATTGTCCCCGCGGAGCCGAGCGGAGTGGTTGCGCGCAGTGTGTCTCTCACGGGAGATGCATCTCCGTCCGGTGCAGCTGCCGAACCGCGTAACTTGGAATACGATGGATCTGCCATTCAATCAGCTTTCCCAGTAGGACGTGTTTCCCGGATACTTGAATACAATGGCGAGTCATTGGAGTACCTCAAGTTACTCGGATTCGATGCTGTGTTGCTTGGCAAACCGCCGACCGCTGAGCTGTTGCGCGGGGCCATGCACCATTCCATCACTGTGTTTGCTCCAGCACCCACTGCGCCCGATCCCGCAATTGAACCCTTCTTGGCACCGATTGCCGGATGGTACTTGGGCACGTCCTATGACGAATCGCAGCTAACGATTGCCGCACAAGAAGAGAAGAGAATTGCCGCTTTACCAAGCCTTTGGCGTCGACCGGTCTTTATTGCGCCGGCGGAAGCGTGGGGGCGATACTCCGGGGTTGCCACATCGATTGTCTATGACATGCCATTGGCGACCCGCGGGTTGGACGGTAGCGAAGAAACGCAGCTCCTCCTCGATCAGGTTCAACGCACCGGCCGCCCGATCGCAACTGCGGTTGGTATTGCCACGCAGCCACCTCAGCGATTGGTTAACCAGCTTGACGGACTGAGTCGCGTATTCGGTGCCACCGAAATTACCGATTACGGTTGGCATGCACTCTACCAACAAGTTGCCAGATCGCTAGTCATAGCGCCGCGGGCAATTGTCTTTCGGTCCAGTCGCTCACTGGCAAGCGGTGCTGAAGCGGATAGTCAACGAGCGTTAGCGCTGGGGTATATCAATCGCTGGATTTTGTCGGTAGGACCCATGCTGCAAGATGCGCAATTTCGAGGCATGCTTCGCTGTAACGACGACCGTTACCAAGCGATCCATTTGTCAACTCCACAATTTGATCTAGTGGTAGCTGTCTTGAAACGGTCGGCAAGCGAACCGAGTGTCGCAGCTCCGTCCTCCGCACCTTTGCAATTCCGCGTCCCATTCGGCAACGCCAACATGGCTTGGCGAATGACGGATACAACCGCTCAGCAATTGTCGATGAGCGGTGATGCAACCTCGCAGAGCGTAACCATTGACAGTCCCGATCTGGTCGAATGGATTTTGACCAGTAACGACCCGAGCTTGGGAGGTCGAATCGATCGAGTTCTTCGTACCCAAGCGTTGTTGATGAACCAAGAACGATGGCAACTGGCCACCGACTCTGCCATGCGGGCAAGAGATGATTGGAGTTCGGCCATGGGTGGCGGTGTCATACCACGGACAGCCTATCCCAGCGATATGCTCAGGATGGCAGCGGAACAATTGGCAAGTGTGCAGCCTCACATTGGCGCGCAACGATGGAGTGCGGCAATGAGCGCAACCCGGGGTGCCGATCTCTTAATCGCTCGAAGCAATGGGCTGCTGCGTTCCCGCTTACAGCCTGCCAATGTTCCGAACACTGGAATGCCTACGCTACTGGCGCCAGGAGGCACCCAGCTGCAATTGGCCTGGCTGCCCAGCCTCGAAGATGGCAACTGGACCAATAATCTGTTGGCAGGGGGCGATTTAGAAAATTCGCAAGCCATGCTTCAAACGGGCTGGACCTATCAAAGACGACTGGAAAACCTAGCAACATCTGCGGTGGGTGTAGATCCACTTGCTGGAGAATTTGGAACCGGCGCGTTGCGGATCGAGTCGATGGGACTGGGAGGTGAACCGCTTCCCGGTGGCTATGCAGGAACCACCGCGCGCGTTCGCAGCGCGGCTGTCGCCATTCCTGTGGGAAGCTGGATTCGCATTGAAGCTAAAGTCAAAACACTTGGCTTTGGTGGCCCCCACCAAGGATTGTTGATCTACGATAGCGATGCCGGATCAGAAGTTGGTACGTTGATTCGCGGCGATTCCGGTTGGCGCACGGTAAGGATCTACCGAGTCATTACGGCAAATCGCTCCTTGCACGTCACTGCAGAAACACTGGGTGCCGGCGAGGCGTTAATCGATTCCATTTCCGTTTCGATGTGGCAACCCCCTGCGACTCCAGCTGCACCTTTCTTTCCCATCGTTCGCAGCGACGATATTCTAGCCAATTGAGTCGAGCCTTCATTTTTTCCTATGATGAATCATCGCTCCATCGCTGTGGAAATTTGGGAGGGAGGCGTGCGAGGCGTACTCGCCGACCAACTAGTAATTGACAACGTGCGGTTTGTGGAGGAACCACCACACTCATGGCTTATGATTGGAGATGCCCTCATCGATCCCTTGAGTATCGGTCGCATGGTGGTCGTGGGAGCGGGCAAAGCGGCTGCCGCAATGGCGGCTGGTTTTGAAGCCGCCCTGGGAGATACTTGGTGCAACCGATTTCACCTATCGGGTTGGCTCAATGTTCCCGAGGGGACAAAAAAGCCCTTGCAATATTTGCACTTGGAATCTGCGCGACCCGCTGGCGTTAATGAACCTACGGAACGCGGCGTTAAGGGTTGTCAAGAAATCGTTCGTCAGTTGTCAAATCTTGAGGCGAATGATCTTGTTGTGACCTTGCTCAGTGGTGGCGGCTCTGCCCTCTTACCGCTTCCCTCCCCAGGTATCACGCTGCAAGATAAGTTGGCCGTCACGCGGTGGCTCAGTTCGCGTGGCGCGAATATCGAACAATTGAATACGGTTCGAAAGCACTTAAGCGCGATTAAAGGTGGCAAACTTGCTCGTGCTTGTGGACCGGCGAAGTGCGTAACACTGGTAATTTCGGATGTGCTTGGAGATCCACTGGATTTGATTGCCTCGGGGCCAACCGTTGCCGACACTTCCACCCCGAGTGATGCTCTGCAAATTTTA
The DNA here is from genome assembly GCA_041749395.1 of Pirellulaceae bacterium. Classification (GTDB taxonomy): domain Bacteria; phylum Planctomycetota; class Planctomycetia; order Pirellulales; family Pirellulaceae; genus Laterigemmans. The sequence goes on along the minus strand of JBGTBJ010000075.1, from coordinate 2,106 downwards.
CGACAATTCGATCCAGAGCAGCGCGTCTCGCAGGCTGTTTATGATTTGCTCGCCGGAGAAATGGTCAATGCCGCTACTCGAGACTCGCAACGAAAACAGTTTGCATCGGAACGCAGTGACGACCAAATAACCGTTATCGGCAACAACGCAGTGGCCGTGGATGCGGCTGGCATGGTTGCTGAAAAACTAGGCTTGTCGCATGCAATGACCTCATCGCGTCAAAGTGAAGGGTCTGCAGAAGCCGTTGGGATACAGCTGGCAGAAATGTGTTTAACCATGCTGTCGCGCGAGGATCGTCAATTGCACACCAATTGTTTGATTTCTGGCGGCGAACCGGTTGTGACGTTAGCACCTGAAGGGCTTCGTGGTCGCGGCGGTCGAAACCAGCAATTGGTGCTCGCAGCCCTACAGCATTTGGTGGCCCTCGATCCACCTCTTGATCGCAATCTACGAAATCAATTTGCCCTACTTGCCGCAGGAACCGATGGAGAGGATGGTCCCACCGACGCAGCAGGAGCGATACTCGACGGCCGCGTCTGGGAGCGTTGCGAGCAGCTCGGCTTGGATGTGGGCGACTACTTGCGACGAAATGACGCCTATTCTTTTTTCGAACAAACGGAGGGGCTTTTCAAAAGCGGTCCCACTGGCACAAATGTTTGTGATTTGCGAGTAGTAGTCGTGTCGTAACGATCTGTTAGGATTGATCGATCATTCCCCTAAGATTCACGCCTACTTCCCAACTTCGCCATGCTATCCGACCACCAACCACTGGCTGGAAGACTCAGCCGTGCTGCTTTCGAACGCGCTTGCCAATTGATGCCAGGAGGGGTCAATAGCCCGGCCCGTGCTTTTGGTGCAGTTGGTGGATCGCCCCTGTTCATCCAGCGAGCAAATGGCCCCTACCTGTACGATATCGATGGACAAAAGTACGTCGACTACATCGGTTCCTGGGGACCGATGATTTTAGGCCATGCCCACCCCGAAGTTGTCGACGCCATTCAGCAAGCGGCCTCGCGCGGAACCAGTTATGGTGCGCCGACCGAGGCTGAAAGCGAATTGGCGGAACGTATTGTGCGAGCTGTCCCCAGTATCGAAAAGGTTCGTTTGGTTAATAGTGGCACCGAAGCAACGATGAGTGCCATCCGCGTGGCTCGTGGCTACACGGGCCGGAATAAGATCATCAAGTTCTCTGGGAATTATCACGGGCATGTCGATGCCCTGTTGGTATCTGCCGGAAGTGCAGCGGCAACCTTAGGTGTTCCCGATTCTCCTGGCGTAACGCCGGGCGCCGGAGGGGATACGATCGTCTTGCCTTACAATGATATCCCGGCACTCGAACAAGCCTTCATTGATTATCCCGATCAAATCGCTGCGATCATTTTGGAGCCAGTGGTTGGCAATATGGGATGTGTGCCACCCGCAGATGGGTTCCTGCAAGCAACGCGGGAGCTCACCACTCGCCATCACGCAGTCCTGATTTTCGACGAAGTGATGACCGGGTTTCGCGTGGCATTCGGAGGCGCTCAGCAGCGATTTCAGGTGACTCCCGATATGACAACCTTAGGGAAAATTGTCGGGGGAGGCATGCCTCTGGGCGCCTACGGTGGCCGCGCCGAAATTATGAATTGTGTGTTGCCGGCAGGTAAGATTTTTCAGGCAGGCACGCTGAGCGGAAATCCGGTGGCTGTGGCAGCCGGCTCTGCAACCTTGCGCATTCTAGAAACATCGCCACCCTACGATAACTTAGAAAGGCTAGGGGAAAGACTTGCTCTCGGACTGGCCAAAGCAGCATCGTTGGCCGGGATTCCTCATCGGGTCCAGCGAGTGGGAAGTATGTTGACTTTGTTCTTTAATCCTGATCCCGTTACCGACTGGTCGTCTGCATCCAAAAGTGACACAGCACGATTTGCCAAGTATTTTTGGGGACTGATGCATGCCGGTATCTACATGCCATGCAGTCAGTACGAAGCACTCTTCTTCAGTAACACTCATACCGATGCACATATCGATCAAACCATCGACGCGGCCATCAAAGTGTGTGCAGCAATCTAAGCCAGATAGTCGCAGATAGTCGCCTTTCGCTCCGCGAAAGTAGCGTTGATAGTC
>JBGTBJ010000074.1:0-13238 GCA_041749395.1 Pirellulaceae bacterium | reverse complement strand
GTAAAATGCTGAGCGAAGTATTTTTGAACGATCTGCAAACCGCCACCGATCAATCAATAATCCAAGACCGATTCGAGAGGCTCCTCGCCCTCGCGGTCTGATTGCGAGGAGCCTTTGATCCATTTCCCTAAAGTGCAGTTTGGATGCAAACAGCGATCCGTTGTACCAAAAATCCGTTATTGGCTATTTGCATACACTCAGTGGTGGAGTGTTCTTTCTCACTCTCGCGTTTTACTCTCTCTATCATTTTCCCCGAGCGGTCAGCGGGCTTGAAAGTCAGGAATCTCATCCTTGGGAGCGAAACTTTGTTTATCGAATGAGCGGGATTGTGATCTTGCTGAGCATGATCGCGATGGCGACTTACATGGTGGCACTTCCAAATGATTGGAAAAACCAACTGAATGACTACAATTTTCTTTTTTGGATGGAATGGGTTGCCGTTTGGTCGTTTGCCGCGGCATGGTTAACCAAGGGCAACGTCATTGTTGCCGAGATCGCTGTGGAACTGCTGTCGATTCCTCGCGAGGCCATCGCAGGCCAACTGAACGGTAGCAGAACTTCACCGCCACATCAGTGAACAACGGCCGGTGAGATTGCGACTTGGAAAACGGGTGCCAAAACCGCCTCGGCATGTTACTCTGTTTTTCGTCAATAGTTTTGATATCGGTTTGAGGTAATTGGCGCATGATGTGCATGGTGAGGTGCATGGTGATAAGCATGGTGATGTACATGGATGCGTGCACTGATTCCAGTATCTACCTATTTCGGACAAGTTATTGAGGGACGAGCCTAATGTATATATGTAGTGGAAGCTCGGGAACGATCGTCATTATGTTGTCGAGTCTCTATTTGGAAAAATGGATTTAGAAATGACCTTTTGTGTCGGAATCAAGGTCAACGAAGGGATTGTTGCGCTGGCAGATACTCGGATCGTTCGGGGCAGCGAGCAAGTTAACAAGCAAAAGCTGGCTGAGTTTCAATTAAACGGGCAAGCCTTGTTTACCATGACCAGCGGCTTGCGCTCAGTCCGTGATAAGACGCTTGCCTACATCGACGAGACTCTACGTACCGAAACAGTGGTCCGCGATCGCTTATATCAATTCGCAAATTTGTTTGGCGATCAACTTCGTCGAGTAAAGGAAGAAGATGGCCCATCCCTTGCATCGAGTGGTCACACATTCAATCTCCATGCGATTATTGGTGGCCGTTTATCGGAGGATGCGAGTCCGCAGTTGTACTACATCTATCCGGAAGGCAATTGGGTTGAAGTGGCTATTGACTCACCCTACTTTCTGATTGGCAGAACTTACTATGGAAAGCCGATTCTTGACCGATTGCTTCGTAGCGATACAAAGTTATCCTCTGCGATTGCGTTGGCCCTGCTGGCCTTTGATGCAACGCGAACTAGTGTTACCGATGTTGATTACCCCATCGACTTAGCTGTTTTAAAAAACCATGATACGACACTCCGTTTCCATCGATATAGCGAAGCAGATCTGGCGGAAACGACCCATCAATGGGCTGAAGACCTGACAAACTCTCTCGCGAATTTACCCATGCATTGGGCTTCGCCACTCCTAAACTCGATTACCCCAAAATTATGAAGCAAATAAACATTGGCTGTAAGCTCGTATACGAAGTCCGGCAGCGGACTATATTTTTGTTGAAGATCGCTGTCGCATCGACTCCGCATCAGACAATACGACATGAACAGTTGACTTTTGATCCAGGGTTGGATGTCGAATACTATCAAGTTGGGATGGAAGGGAGTCGAGGTCAGAGGATCGTCGTTGAGCCGTGTCAATTGACGATTAACTATCAAGCCACGACAGCCATGAATCCCGACATGGAGTCTCCTGGTGATGTTGCGGAGTCGAGCGCCTCGTCCGTGCCACCGGATGTATTGACTTACATGAACCCTAGTCGTTATTGCGAAAGTGACGTACTGGCTCGATTTGCCTATGAGGAATTTGGTAGCCTTTCGCCCGGTTACTCACGCGTTCAAGCGATTTCTGACTGGGTCTACAATCACTTGGAGTATACCCCGGGTAGCACCAACGCAACAACAACCGCAGCTGACGTGTTATTGCAACGAACGGGCGTTTGCCGAGACTACGCGCATTTGGCAATATCCTTGTGCCGCGGTATCGGTATTCCAGCCCGTTATGTGTCTGGATATGCAGTGAATCTTCAGCCGCCCGATTACCATGGTTTTTTTGAGGCCTTCCTCGATGGCGATTGGTATTTGTTCGACCCTACCAAACTTGCCAGCACTCAAGGATTGGTGCGAATCGGTGCGGGACGCGACGCTGCGGATGTCGCCTTTGCTACAATGACAGGTGCAGCGACGCTATTAGAGAAAAAAGTCTGGGCAGATAACGCGGATTCTACGCCTGATCAGGGTTCCCTTGCTGCAATCTCAACGGCCTGAGAATGTTTGCATCGTGTCCGTCTGCGTCCGTGTTCGCTCACCTTTTGCTCGATCATAGTTTCGTCCTTGCTGCTGCGACGAAGCGAATGAACTGGGAAGACCTACCTTGAAGACTTTTCATTGTACTTGTTCTAACACTCTATTCTTTGGCAGTCGGCAATGCGTGCGCTGTGGTCAAATGACCGTACGTTGTCCCGTTTGTCAATTCGTTGGTCCGCCGAAAAGCGACGCGGGTGGCTCATTGAAGTGCAGCAATACGTCGTGCGGTGTAGGACTAAAGGTCTGTCAAAATCAATTACAGTATGGGGCGTGCAATCAAGCTGTACTAGCTTCTGAAGCGGCGGAATCCCTGTGCCGGTACTGCCGGCTGAACAGAGTAGTTCCCAACCTAAATGATCCCGTTCGCTTGAAACAGTGGAAGTTGCTCGAGGCGGCCAAACATAGGACTTTGGCGGCAATGGAAGAGGCGGGCTTTCCTGTTCCACCCAGCAATGATGACAAGGGTCCGATGCTCTATTTTGAATTCAAGGATGACCTCAATGGTCCTGTTACCACAGGGCATCTGAATGGTTGCATAACCATCTATTTAAAGGAAGCCGATAGCGTTTTCCGCGAGGTCAATAGGGTGGAGTTTGGTGAGGCCCAACGAACTCTTATCGGTCATTTTCGACATGAGCTCGGGCACTATTTCTGGGACCGCGTTGTCGCCCCTGGACCTATCAGTCAGTTCCGTAGTGTATTTGGCGATGAAACGAACCCGACATATGCTACTGCACAGGCGAAATACTATTCCGACGGCCCCCTCCCGCGTTGGCAGCTCAGCTTTGTGTCAGCATACGCGTCTATGCATCCTTGGGAGGACTTCGCTGAAACGTTCGGGCTGTACCAAGACATTCACGCTGTACTAACGACCAACTCGCATTTCAATGCGTCGGACGCTGACTTAACCGATCTTGATGCAATGGTAAAAGGTTACCGTGAACTTGGCATTTTTGTGAATGAACTGAATCGTGATATGGGGCTGCAGGATCTCGTCCCCGAAGTATTCAATGACACCATTACCGGTAAGTTGCGATTCATACACAGTCTGCGAAGTATTTAATGATGTCGAATGCGGCAGAGCAATAAGAGTAGTTCTCTGGCTTACACGCGCTGGATTAGTTTTTCGGCTTCCGCATCATCGGATTCTCGTTGCTCCAGCGGATATTGTTCCGATTTGCGAGAGGGCTCGCATTGCAGCTCAAGCAGCATCGGAAAATGGTCCGAGCCTACGTAGCCCAGTCGTGCGATATTGTGGAGAGTGAAATGTCTAGAATGAAAAACATGGTCGAGTGGAAATCGCATCCACCAATGGCGGGCGCTAAACGAGTTGTAAAACCCTCTCCCGCGTCGGGGATCCAGCAATTTGCTCAACCTTAGGAATAATCGCGTCGTCGATGACCAAGCGACATCGTTAAGGTCGCCTCCAATGATCACCGGACTTGGGTCATTTTGCAGTTCCAATCCATAAAGCGTCAATTCGGCGTCACGTTGAGCAGAGTCGTTGTCGCGAATAGGTTCAGGTGGACGCGGATGAACCGCCAATACGCGGAACTGTTCGCCAGAGGGAAGCTCCAATCTCGCGTCAATGGAGGGAACATCGTCTGTGACTCGGAAGCGAATTTCGTGATTCAGAATTGGGAATCGTGATATCAGCAACATTCCATACCAGTTGTCCTGCGGGTAGGAAACTGCGAACGGATACTGACTAGTGAAAGGTCGGATTTTTTCTAGCCATGTCTTGTTCACTTCCAACAAGATTACCAAGTCAGGATTTGCATTGCTAACGGTTCCCATCCACAAATCGTATTGATCATTTTCCATTTCCACATTACTGATCACCATACGTATGCGGCCACTCAATTCAACTTTCGTTGCCAGTTTTGTTTGAACGGGCAGCAAACGTGTGTAGGGGAGAATTCCATAAGAAAGCCCCGCAACGATAAGCACCGATAATGTTGCAATCGTCCAGTGCCACGCGGAATTAATAGACGCAGGGTCAAATATCCAAATGCTGCAGATCGCATAAATCAACGCGGCGACTACTGTGATAAAGACCATCTGAACGTGCGGGAAATCCCAGCCGCGGATAAACCAATGAGGGTGGTTACTGATTGTAAGTAACGCGCCCCCTGCAATAACGCATAGCAGAACAACCACTGAAAGGGCGAGAGGATACACGGAATTGACTCCAAATGTTACGAGATAACCTCTACTCCGTGATAGTCGCAGGGCACAGACGGTTCATTTGAAGACTAAGCATGCACATCACATGAATGATTCTCCTTCAAAGAGACGCCGCTCTCCAGAATGATGCCGTAGCTATTGATGCGATCACGTAACTTGCCGCGAGTAATGCCTAGAATTTCGGCCGCGTGGCTTTGGTTTCCCTCTGTGAAACGAAGTACTCTTATTAGCACAAACCGTTCCAAATATTCCATCGACGCTGCATAAATATTAGAGGACTTTTCGCGCAATAGTCGCTCGACCAATTGGGGCAGCTCGGAACCTTTGGCGGCCTCTGTGGTAGACGTGCCTGAGCCGCCTTCACTGCCGGTATCGCGTCGTTGAATTTCCCTGGGCAGAATGTCGGAGAAGATTACAGACATCGATGCATCCAATACACATCTTCGGATCGCCGCACGCAACTGCCGCACATTGCCTGGCCAGTCGTAGGCTAATAGTAATTCGAGCGTTTCTGGTGCTAAACCCTCGAGGTCCGGCTTCTTTAATTCCTTCTTTGCCTGACTCAGAAAGTGTTGAATCAATAACTTCACATCATTTTTGCGTTCACGAAGTGGAGGGAGTTCAATCGTGACTCCATTCAACCGGTAGAGTAGGTCTTCGCGGAACTCTCCATTGGCCACCATTTCTTCTAGAGGACGGTTGGTAGCGGCCACAATGCGAACATCTGTCGTCAATTCGTTGTTTCCACCAACACGTTCAAAGCGCTGATCTTGCAGAACACGCAGGACCTTCGCCTGTACCGACGGAGCCATATCGCCGATCTCATCGAGAAAAAGCGTTCCTCCATTGCATTGTTCGAACTTCCCGATTCTTCGCGATTCTGCGCCGGTAAACGCCCCCTTCTCATGCCCAAAGAGTTCACTCTCCAGCAAATTGTCTGGTAGTGCGGCGCAATTTACGGCCAGAAACGGGCCTAGGTAGCGATGGCTGTATTGGAACAATGCGCGCGCGACGAGTTCCTTGCCGGTGCCGCTTTCTCCGCGGACGAGGATGGGCACGTCTTGCTTGCTGACGCGCCCGATGTCTTTAAATACCTTTAACATCGCTTCGCTTCGACCGATGAATAATTCGCCTGAAGCGTCTGTGGCGGCTTCATCTGCAGAAAGCGCCACGGGTACCGACGTCATCTTCCGCTGCGCAATTGCTTTATCCACCAAATCCCGTAGCTGATCGACTGCCAGAGGTTTAGCCAGATAATCAAATGCACCTAACTGCATTGCTTCAATTACTGTATTGCTAGCTGCTTCACTGGTCATAAAGATCACAGGAAGCTTGCTATCGATTTCGCGGATTTCACAATACACTGCGAGACCGTTTCGATCGGGCAGTTGAATGTCAAGCAAAATGGCATCAATCGTTCGTTGCTTCAAAACTGCCATTCCCGCGTCAGCAGTTTCTACGGCAATTACATCTGCTATCGGAGAGAGGCAACGTTCTGCAAGCAACAGAATTGTCCGATCATCATCGATCACTAGGACCGACGGGACATTGTTTCCAGATCCCCTTAGCGGGCTCCTCCCTGCGTCCCTAAGTTGATCGTCCTGGGATAAATTGATGTTAGATGCCGACACGATTGCTTTGCTCATTTCTATGCCCGTCCAGAGTGGCTGTGGCAAACCTCTGGCTACATGATCGACAATCGACCAGGCTGGTCGATCGGGTTCCTGTTGCGGATTGTTTGATTGGTGCACTAACACTCAGACCAGATCAAAACGCAACAGCGAACCTATAGGCATGTTTCGTACCAACCAAGCACAGGTGCTGGTTCTTGGAGATCAATTGAGCAACAAAATTTCCTGAAGCAACGCTTCCACGTGGCTCTCGACCGACTGGAAATAGATCGCTACTTGATGCGGCTTGCCTTCTCGTGCAGATGCGATAAGTTCTTCAAGTTCAAGGACAGGCCCAGCCGTATCAAAGGTGCTCAGCATTCCTTTCAGCTTATGCGCAGTGGAAGCCACTAATGGCAACTGGTCTGCGGCGACTTGCGCTCGCAGGCTTTCTAGTACGTCTGGTGCGTCTTCAGAAACCATCGCAGCCATCGCACTCAGTAAGTCGCAGTCCCCTGCAACGCGTGATAACGCTTCGGAAAATCGTCTCTTTTGTTCTTCAGTCACACCGTTCTCACTTGTCTGATTCTTTCAAGGTCACAGCGCTCTCGAGCACAATGTTGTAGGTTGAAATGCGATCGCGAAGCTTGCCACGCGTGATGCCAAGAATCTCGGCCGCTTGACTTTGATTTCCCCCTGTTGCGCTCAGGACTTTCAGTAGCACATAACGTTCCATATACGCGACCGCTTCGGCGTAGACATTGGTAGACTTTTCGGTCAGCAGGCGATCAATCAATGTCGGCAGCATTGCGCCAGCGGAATCTTGCGAAGTTTCCGTCTGAGTGGATGTGACCGTTTCCGTCCGTTTGCGGCCCGTAATTTCACCCGGCAATACATCCGGAACGATAACTGGCATGACCGAATCGAGTACGCATCGGCGGATTACGGCGCGAAGCTGACGGACATTTCCCGGCCAATCGTAAGCGACCAGCAGCGATAGGGTCTCTGGTGAGATGCCCTCCAGATCCGGTTTATTGAGATCGCGTTTTGCTCTATTTAAAAAGTGTTGCACCAAGATCGGGACGTCGCCTGGACGATTTCGAAGTGGGGGCAATTCGATGGTTACTCCGTTGAGTCGATACAGCAAATCTTCTCGATATTCGCCATCCTTGACCATCTGTTCCAGAGGGCGATTGGTAGCAGCAATGATTCTTACATCGGTTTTCAGTTCATTGTTCCCGCCCACCCTTTCAAACCGCTGGTCTTGCAAGACTCGCAACACCTTCGCTTGCACTGAGGGTGCCATGTCTCCAATCTCGTCCAAGAACAGTGTGCCTCCGTTGCACTGTTCAAACTTGCCTATCCGGCGAGTCTCCGCACCGGTGAAGGCGCCTTTCTCGTGACCGAACAATTCGCTCTCCAAAAGATTGTCCGGTAGAGCTGCGCAGTTGACTGCTAGAAAGGGTTCGTCACTGCGATGGCTATATTGATAGAGTGCGCGAGCCACCAATTCTTTACCTGTACCGCTCTCGCCACGCACCAATACAGGAACGTCTTGCTTGCTCACACGCCCAATTGCTTTAAACACGTCCAGCATCGAACCGCTGCGGCCTATGAATAGTTCGCTAGAGCTATGGGCGACATCATCTTCCGCCGCGATTGCAACTGGTACACTGCTGATCTTTCGTTGATCAATTGCCTTTTCGACCAAATTGCGCAATGGAACCACAGAGAGAGGCTTCGCCAAATAGTCGAAAGCGCCCAGTTGCATCGCTTCGATTGCGGTTTGGCTGGTCGCTTCAATGGTCATGAAAATAACTGGTAAGCGACGGTCGAGCTCGCGAATCTCACAGTACAAAGCCATTCCATTTTGGTCAGGTAGTACTATGTCCAGTAGTACCGCATCGAAATCGTGCTGACGGACCATCATCAAGCCGCGTGCGGCAGTATCGGCCGTTAGGACCTCCGCGATCGGCGCGAGTGCTTTTTCTGCAAGCAGGTGGATGGAACGGTCATCATCAACAACGAGTACTTTGGGCATTAGCGTCAATCCATGCGTGGTTTACGAAGAGATCTTGCTTCGATCTCTTCATGCCTATTCTAGTCTGGAAAGTGCAAATTGCCGACATGGGTGGTCGCCCTTCCCTGCTCAGGATCTACTGCCAATCCTCATTTTTTCTGCCCCCTATCAGGTTTACTTAACTCGATTGGTTGAAAACCGATCTCCTTGAGGGACTGGCGATCACTTTGAGGCCGTGTTGATGCGATTTAGCGATCATATTTGGTAGCGAAGTGTTTTGGTACGCCGAATGCATCGTTGTGAAGTAACAAACGTGTGTAGCAGCTTGCGTCGAGAAAACGCAACCGGCTTACCAAAGCCAGCTGCACCGTGGGAAGACACAACAATTTAACGGACATATCGGAGCACACAACATGGTCAATCACGAAGAGCTGAAGAGCCACTGGCAGGAAGTCAAGGATCGCCTGCAGCGGAACTGGGGCGAGCTCTCTGACAAGCAGTTGACCCAATTTACTGGCACTCCCAGCGACCTTATCGGAGCTATTCAGAGGACCACCGGTGCTTCATGGCAAGAAGTCGAATCTTTCCTGTCGGCTGCGCTACGCGAGTGTCGTTCCGCTTCGCACCAAATGGGCGGGTTGGCCGAAAGGTACGGAGAGCAGGCGAGTCAGTTTGCTCGCGATGGTTACGATCAGCTCGCGGCTGCGACGGCCCAGTATTCGAAGAAGGTAGCCAAAACAGTCAAGAAGCGGCCCGTGGAGTCGCTTGCCATTGCCTTCGGAGTCGGCATCGTCGTGAGCGCAGTAGTATTGCTCAGCAAGCGTCGACGCTAGCGGATAGTGGCCTTTCGCTCCGCGAAAGTAGTGTTTTCCGATTCGTCAAATATTTCGCCTCCTTCGCGATGCGAAATGGGAATACGAAAAGTTTATCAAACCAAAAGCATGACTGAAGATGACCACCGTCTCTGCAACCAAGCAACGCACAGCCGAAATTCGACAGCGGATGCGAGCCATTCGCAGCGACCTGCCCCTCGGGATGGAGGAAGCACGCGAAGATGTCAGCAAGTTGACGGATTGGAAGCACTACGTACGTTCCTACCCGCAATTTGTCTTGCCCGCCGTTGCAGCAGTCGCGTTCAGTGTCGTGCCGTCCGCGAAAAAAACTCCGACTGGCCAGGTTGCTTATCTTGATGATGAAAAGGGTATCCATCGTGTTCGCCTTGTAGAGGATACGGTACCAAAGAAATCAATCGTGGCCGGTTTGGTGAGTTCCATGTTGGCAATGGCGCTTCGATCTGGCAGTACCATGGCGGCCCGTCATTTGTCGCAGATGTTGCACGGCCCCAGAAATCAAGCCTGAAAGGTATTTCATTGTGATTGCTCCAATCGAATCCCGTGGTCATGCACCACGCCTCCGCAATCTAGGTGTCGTTGAAGTGCTTGAAGACGACAATAGTAATGGTGACACCAATGCGGCCGAGGCAGCGCTGGACGCGACTAAACGTTGGGTAGCAAGGAACCCGACGATCGCAGTGGTGGCAAGTGTGGCTGCAGGATTGTTAGTCGGCTATTTCGTCAAACGCCGGGGTCGTTAGCTTAGGGCCAAAATCGCCGTCATCCGGTGTGCTAACGATTCCAAAGAAACTTCAAGTTTGACCGCAACTGTCATTAAACACTTTGAAAATAAGACTATGACCCAACCATCTGGATTTCGCCGCGTCGCACGAGATATCGCAGACCTCTGTGAGCTGCAGGCCGAGCTGATAGCAGTCGATGGCAAGGCCGCCGCACGCCGCAGCGGAATGGCCGCGGCGCTGCTCATGATTGCCACAGTATTTGGATTGTCGGCAACTACAGCGACAGTGTTTGCATTGGCATCGCTATTGCATGAGCAGGCCCAGTGGACGGTCAGCAACTCCCTTTTGGTCGCTGCTGCAGGCGCTGCGGTTATTGGGGGATTACTGGTCTACGCTGGCTCGCGCGTAATGAAGAGTGCGATGACGGCACTGGACGAGACGCGTAGTGAGCTAGCGGAAAATCTTCGTTGGATCAAAGAGGTGGTCACTACGCCGGAACCTTCGCAAGGATCGTCAGGAAATGAATATAACTCCCCGCCAAACAGAGCGACAGCCTTTGCTCGAAACGCAGGTCCGCGGGGGAAATTTGATGATACTAGTTACCAGAATTAGTCACTGCAATTAAATCCAGTTTGTTAGCACTGAAACTTTCTTTTACTAAGGACTTAACACAAATGGCTACGAATACTTCCTCAACAGCGTCCACTTCTGACAACGTTCGCGACGCGGCACGAGATAAAATATCAGATGTTGCCAACTCGGCCGCTTCCACTATGCGCGAGGCTGGAACGCATTATGTTTCTGAACCCGCCGGTGACATCTTCGGATTGCTGCGAGATTATGCAAAGGACAAACCCGACGTAGCCGCCATGTGGGCCTTTGGAATTGGAATTATGGTCGGCTGGAAACTGCGGGGATAGCACTTGGCTCTGGCGGCCATTCGCGAACTCAATGTTTATATACGAATGCTTTGATCCCGAAGCCGATGTTTCCGCATCGGCTTTTTTTATTCAACAACCATTATAATATCATGCCATGCAGACTTGGATTCTCCTTCTTTCATTGAGTTTGTTGGCGATTTCATCGCCGACTGGGATTGCCCAAGAGCCACCCGCAGCGACAGAAACAACCGATGAATCGGCGACTGCAGATGAAGTAAAGGTGGCTCCAAAAGTTGAGGTCGATCCCATTAACAGTGATGAAGAGATCGAGGCTCGCTTAACTTCGATTTTTCAGGCTACCAGCTGGTTTCAGGACATTGAGGTGAAGGTCGATGGTGGTGTGGCTTTCCTCACGGGCCAGGCCGACACGGATTCGCACCGTGTATGGTCTGAACAGACAACAATGAATACGAGCGACGTGGTGGCGGTCGTTAATCGTCTGACCGTCGCAGAAAAGCCTATTTGGAATTTTTCTCCTGCGATTGTTTCTCTCAAAGAGCTTGCCCGTGATGCGACAAGTGTTTTGCCCTTGGTTGCTATCGCTATCGTGATCGCAATCATTTTTTACTATCTTGCCCTCTTTGCTGCTCGGCTAATCCGCTGGCTCAGTCGAAATCGCATCGAAAGCGGTTTGTTACGACAAGTGTCCGGCAATGTAATTGGTGTAGCGATATTCATCGTGGGGGTCTATATCGCGCTACGCGTGTCTGGTTTAACCCGGCTCGCTGTGACGCTCTTAGGTGGTACCGGGCTTGTCGGCCTAGCGCTGGGGTTTGCGTTCCGAGATATCGCAGAGAATTATTTAGCAAGCATTTTGATCAGTCTCAACAATCCATTTCGAGTTGGTGATCTCGTCGAAATCGCTGGCCACATGGGCTACGTCCGCAAGGTGACAACACGAGGGACGGTGCTGAATTCTGTGGATGGCAATCAAATACAAATCCCTAATAGCACCGTCTATAAAGGCACAATACTGAATCACACCGCAACACCTTTAACGCGTCGGGAGTTTTCTATCGGCATCGGAATCGATGATTCGATCAGTGACGCACAACAGCTGATTATGGATGTTTTTAATCAACATACGGCTGTGGTTGATGAGCCTGCGCCCGTTGTATTGGTGGACTCCCTCCGTTCTGCAACTGTGAGCCTGCTTTGTCAATATTGGCTAGACCAAGAAAAACATGCAGCGGGCAAGGTTTCCAGTTCCCTCATTCGGCAGGTAACACAACGACTTCTCGAAAAGGGAGTATCACTTCCAGACGAGGCACGGGAGTTGATCTTCCCGCAAGGAGTTCCCGTTACGCTGCTAAGGAGCGATGATGCAACGAGTGGAGTGCCGAACGCAACACCGAAGAGCATTGGCCAAACTGGAGCGGTAGCGAACAACATGGCGGCAATCGAATCAACGCAAGCCGAAGGTGGCCTCTCGAGCGATCGCGCCGAAATTGAACGAGTCACTGAAGGGGACGGCGCGCTAGCTGATGAGGGGAATTTATTAAAGGCTAACTCCTAGCAATTACCAAGCTTCTGCGAGCTGCGGGTAATTCAGCCGGAGCTTTTCCCTAACTCTAAATCATTGTCACCAACAGTTGGTACGCGACTTGCGTTTCAATCCACAATTAGATCACTTCGATCAGAAATTACAAACTGGGAGAAAATAGATGGCTACGCAACAAGAACTCAGCGGTAAGTGGAAGCAATTGACCGGAAAAGTGAAAGAGAAATACGGTCAGATTACCGACAACGACTTGAATCGGCTCGATGGTAACGTCGATCGACTGGTTGGTTTGGTCCAGCAAAAAACTGGGCAGACTCGCGAGCAAATCGAAGCCTTTTTCGACGAATGCGGTGCGTCATGCGCCTCGATGACTGAGCGTGTATCGGATTATGCATCTTCGGCTACAGAATCGTTGAAAGAAGGTTACGACCACTTGTCGGAACAAACCAGGCGTGGCTACGACGCGTCCGTAAAGACTTTGTCACGCCATCCACTTGAATCCGTTGGCACTGCCTTCGGCGTGGGTCTAGTCGCCGGTCTGCTGATTGGACTCGCTGTCGGCGGGCAACGCGAGCGAGAGGCGACTTGGCGCGATCGTTGGATGCGATGAGCATACGGTCGAAAGGCGTCGGCATAGTGTCAATCGCCATTCGTACTGAATTTGCCGACTGCATCCTATGCAGTCATTCCTCCTCTTGAAGTGGAAAATCATGAAATTAGACTCGTTACACAAACTATACGTTCATGAGTTGAAGGATTTGTTCAGCGCAGAACAACAACTGCTACAAGCGAGTAAGCGTTCGGCGTGGGTATGAATGCAGTGAGCGATATGCTGTTGAGGTTTCCTGTAAACCTCGGAGATCACCATGCCTATTTCCCGACACGAGCTTTGGGTTCAGCGGATGAACCGTTACCAAGCTTGCTCGCTCACCG
>JBGTBJ010000073.1:0-4560 GCA_041749395.1 Pirellulaceae bacterium | reverse complement strand
TCGGTGAGTTTGGCTTCCAGCGACTGTTCCAAGCCAGCGTTGCGTTTCTCGCGACGAAACTTGCGCACTTCGTCAGCCAGATTGCGGGCCATGATCCGTCGCAACCAGGCTCGCAATTCTTGTTCGGAATTTCCCTGAAAGCGCTCAGCTCCTCGATTCGCCTCCATCATGGTTTGCTGCACGATATCCGATGCATCAATCTTGGCTTGCAGGTGCGTTTCAACCTGCATCCTCGCCAAAGTCCGCAAATAGGGGCGGAGGTGTTCCATCGAGAGCGGTTCGTTTTCGGAATTCGACATGCTGCTAGATCTTCGGCGAAGGGAGAAAAACCGTGTCCGCGCTATTGTATAACCACGAATAAATATTTCCGCATCTTTTTCGCGGTCAGTTTTATAAGCAGCGACGCCTTGTAATTAGTGGCCAAGTGAGGCCGAAACGAATCAAAAAAAATAACCCGAGGAGATGACCATGAAAGTCAAGACAAGTGTCAAGGCTGGCGGCGGAAGAATTTGGAACTGCTAGTCCGTTCCAAGCAGTCCGAGAAGTTCAACTTCCATTCCGAATTAGTCAACTCAAGGAGAAACACATGAAAATCAAGACAAGCGTGAAAGCCGGTGGCGGCGGTTGGTGGCACGGGCGAAACGGTGGCTAAGTGAGGCCTGCAGAGTAACACCAAAACCTCAAATTTCCCACAAAGCCTCCGTACGGTGATGATCACACCCAACGGAGGTTTTTTGTTGCATTGGATGGCATCGCGTAACAACGAAAAGGGATCGCTGACCAGCGCGAGCCATCATCCATTGGTAAAAGGGGCCGGTCGGCGACTCTAGGGCCATCGCTTAGTTAGGAACCGCGATCGTGTCGCCATTGGTCTCCTGCAACTAGGAGTCGTTCCTTGCTTGGACTACAGTGGATGAACCCATCGCCAATCCGCCGAGCGTCGTCAAAGTTTTTCACGGCACCGATACTATAAATCGGGATGCTGGTTGCGTGAGCATCTATATCCCGAAAATCGAGTAACAGCCCTTCCGCAGCGCGGGCAACCAGGCCGTTCGTGATCGCCTCATCCGGCTTGGGAAAACTTCTTCTCCCGGAGAAAGCCACGTACTTGAGTGTAAGAACCTGTGCCAGGATTCGTCCCAACCGCTCTGGCGAATCGACCCACAATTGAAGGGCCCAGCCATCATCATGGCCGACGTAAGCAAAGTGATTCTGCAGCGTTGGAAAGTGAAGGGACGTAAGAGGTTTTCCGAGCTGTTTCAAATACAGAAGTCCGAGGAACTCTTGCGTCGGAAGCTTTGCCAAGGCGTCCTGCGAGCAGAAATCGATCCACCAAAAATCTCCATAGTTGACACTATCCGTAATGAGCGAATCCAGGTCAGCATCAACGTACTCTAATCGGGTGCCGTACTCGTCTTCGGCAGAGTGGTAGTCGTGATTGAGAAGAAGCAAACGCACAGGACGTTCGATCCCTAACATGAATTCACGGAACGTAATCCCACTAATCCAATACCAAGGTTCTTCCTTGTACAGGCTAATCGTGTTACGAAGTTGCGGATAAGCCCACCCAGTGTTTCGCGGATCAAGCATTTCTCCTCCTTCCGTGCTAACGTCGACCTCCAGCAGCAATAGCAACTAAATTCACCCTCAGTCGCGCACTTCGATAAATTTCTAATCGCGGGATCCAGGCATTCTACAACAGCCAACTGTGTCCTGGGTGGTTTGGGTTAATCTCCCTTGGATTGCGTTGCAAGTCGCCGTTTAGCAAGTTGGTTCACTCGACTCGAGAGTGGCACGAAACAGTTTCAATTTTCTTCTTGATTTTCGCGGTCAGTTTTTTTGGCAGCGACGCCTTGTAATTAGTGGCCAAGTGAGGCCGAAACGAATCGCAAAAACACAACCCGAGGAGACGACCATGAAAGTCAAGACAAGTGTCAAGGCTGGCGGCGGCAGCATTTGGGGCGGCTAGTCCGTTCCAAGCAGTTCGAAAACTTCAGATTCCATCCCAATTTAGCTAACTCAGGGAAAAACACATGAAAATCAAGACAAACGTGAAAGCCGGTGGCGGCGGTGACTTCGCCGGCTGAACTAAGGCCCGATGAGTACCACCAAAACCTCAAATTTCCCGCAAAGCCTCCGTAAGGTGATGATCACGCCAAACGGAGGTTTTTCGTCGTTATAGATGGCATCGCGATAGAAAAACCAACAAACCAGCGATAACCAACGCTGTTTCCAACCCGCTGAGCAGGTCGCATAATCCCACTAGTCGCGATCGTAGGTCTTCGCATGCTTCGCCGAAATCGCTTGTTCAGGAACATTACGTCCCTTCGGGACTAGGCATCCGCTAATGATGACCGGTGTCACACTTGGTGAACTATTGTCAAGGGAAATCTTGCTTCTAGGCGCGAACCACTGCGCACCAATCAATGTCCCTGTCGAGATGGAAAATCACCTATGAAAGCGAGAAATAACTACGGCTTGATTCGCATCGATGACAATTTGCTTCGACTGGAGAACGAAGAGCAAATTGATGTTAGAGTATTCGCAAACAAACAAGTACCCATTGAGGCTGCGGCTGTCGAGGAGCTCAAGGGTCTGCTTGGATTGCACTCTACGCTGGAGCAGTTTAATTCCGCTGATTCTGAAGCGTTTGCAGAGCCACCTCGAATTGAGAGGATCTCACTTACTCCCGATTTCCATAAAGCCCGAGGGATCTCTGAGACCAGTGGTTTCGTTGTGCCCCAAGCGATTGGAAACGATATCAACTGCGGTATGCGACTTCATACAACTTCGCTCGACAAGGGGAAGGTTCGTTCTTGCCTGGACGAACTAGAAACCGCCTGCCGACGAATTTACTTTGAGGGTGGTAAGCGGATTCCCACCCTACACGCGCATCGCGAAGCACTACTCTTGAAAGGCATTCAGGGACTCTGTGACGCTGTTGTCAGCGATTTTAATGAGGGACTATGGAGCTACTTTCATCGTACCTCGCGAGCTGACGCGCTGGATCGGATTGATCGTTCTGAGAGCTTAATCGCCAGTAGTGTTCAGACGTTAATCGATAAGGTTGGGAGTCCGGGTCAACTGCATCGCGATTCACAAATAGGTTCCATTGGCGGCGGTAATCACTTCGTCGAATTCCAGGAGGTAAAACGGATCATCGACGGGACTGTCGCTCACGCGTGGGGCCATAGGGAAGGCATGGTGACTGTGATGGTGCGCACGGGATCCGTCGGAATAGGACACAATGGAGGATCCTATTACCAGGACAAAGTGCGGCAGATATACCCTCCAAATGCAAAATACCCTGAGAATGAAATCTTTGTGCTTCCACTCACGGAAAGGTTCAACGAGAGTGCTTCGGTCTTTTGGGATTCGATGCACAATGCGGTGAACTTTGCCTACGTCAATCGCATGTTCTTGGCGTTGTTGGCATGGTCTTCTCTTGAGAGCGTCTGCGGCAACATCGATTTCGATTTGCGCTAAGATGCACCTCACAACATGGTTTGGGCATCTGAGCGAAATGGTCGACCAACTGTTATTCACCGAAAAGGGGCTTGCCCTGCGCGCGGATTTGACGCGATGGTTGCTACCCCGTCCGCCTACTACGGAGAGCCAGTATTTGTCTCCGGTTCGATGGGCGCTAGCAGCTACATTCTTGTTGGTAGAGGTTTTGACGGTTCAAATCAAATCGCAGCCCACGATGCTGGCCGCGCTTTATCCCGCGGTAGTTCGATGAAAGGCTTTGATAAGGAGTTCGAGGAGTTTGTAGAGCGATTCTGCGTCGTCACTCCTGTTGATCTCCGCCGTCAGGACATTCGCGCGCGTCGCGACATCGTTGAAAAGAAACTTGCAGACCTCAGACAAGAAGCACCATTTGCTTACAAGGGAATTGGTCCAGTCGTCGAGACGATATCTGACTCTGGGATGGCACGCCCCGTCGTCGAGCTAACGCCTATTCTAACGGTAAAGGGATAGTGTGTCGCTATACCCATAACCGCCACGACCGATTGATCACCGAGTAACATGCGTATGCACGGTCCCGCCTTTCGGGCAAGCCCTACTTTTTACGCAGCTTGAAGTTCGAAATTCTTGGAGGCAGCCTCATCGAATCGGCATGCTCGCTCGCTCTGTTCGGAATCAGGGTTTGACATGCTTCATTCTGCGTCTGTCGCCTTTAGTACCTCGCGCAATCGCTTGAGTCCTCTTCGCAACAGCCCCGCGACAGCGATTTCCGTTTTGTTCATCGCTCTTCCGATTTCAGCCGCGGTCTGTCCTTGCAGATGATGCAGGCTCACAGCCGCGCGTTGATCGTCCGGCAAGGTTTCGATGGCGGAGGCTAATTGGGCGAGTTGCTCATTGCGCATCGCGCGGTTATCTGGGCTTGAGATATTACCCGTTAGGCACCGCTCCAAGCCGTCAGAGGATTCGGTGAGTTTGGCTTCCAGCGACTGTTCCAAGCCAGCGTTGCGTTTCTCGCGACGAAACTTGCGCACTTCGTCAGCCAGATTGCGGGCCATGATCCGTCGCAACCAGGCTCGCAATTCTTGTTCGGAATTT
>JBGTBJ010000072.1:0-99434 GCA_041749395.1 Pirellulaceae bacterium | reverse complement strand
GCTCCGCGAAAGTAGCGTCTGTATCCCCACATCACTTCACCACATTTCTTCAAACGCTACTTTCGCGGAGCGAAAGGCGACTATTTTAACAACACAGCCATTCCCCTTGGCGTTACAATAAGGGCCCCATCCCCTACCCTTCCCGCCTTTTCCTGGGGTTATCCCATGCTCTCGTTTCAGA
This sequence comes from Pirellulaceae bacterium, assembly GCA_041749395.1. Taxonomy (GTDB): domain Bacteria; phylum Planctomycetota; class Planctomycetia; order Pirellulales; family Pirellulaceae; genus Laterigemmans. Next base: position 99,253 of record JBGTBJ010000072.1, on the reverse strand, counting down.
ATCGTGGCACAAAATTGTGCGATGGTCTTTCTCGACGCGAGTGGTTACGCCTGGGTGGACTCAGTGCTTTTGGACTCAGCCTTCCTCAGATACTGCAATCACAACAAGCAGCTGCCTCTCCCCTGCCCTCTGGCATAACCACTTCATTCGGCAAAGCCAAAGCTTGCATCGTTTTGTTTTTGCTTGGCGGCCCACCCCAACATGAAACGTGGGATCCCAAACCCGACGCGCCGGCAGAAATTCGTGGCGATTTTGGTGTCATTTCGACGGCAACCCCAGGCCTTCGAGTAGGCGAACTGATGCCCATGACGGCAAAATTGACCGAACAAATTGCCGTCTTGCGGGCCATGGCGACGGACGACAACGCCCATTCTTCCAGCGGCTATTGGATGCTCACCGGTTATCCTCACGCACCCAAGAATCAAGAAAATGCACTACCGGGTGCTCCCAATGATTGGCCCAGCATGGCGGCCGTCGTACGGCATCTGAAAGGGGACCAGACTAGCCTACCGGGTTCCGTGCGGTTGCCCGAAGAAATTTGGAATACCGGGCGCATTGTTTGGCCCGGACAGGATGCAGGCTGGCTCGGTAGTCATGCAGAACCTTGGTTGGTGACTTGCGATCCCAACAAACCCGATTTCAAGGTCCCCGCCATCGCCCTGCCACACGAGATTGATCAGCATCGTTTTGGAAAAAGAAGCCAGTTGCGTCAGCTGATGAATCAGCGTCTGACGGCAATGCAGGAAAGTCCACGGGTACAGCGCTGGACCGCGTGGCAAGATAAGGCCATCGACCTACTCCGATCGGAGAAAGCACAACAAGCTTTCGCTGTCGATCGCGAACCGGATACCGTACGAGATCGATATGGACGCAATCGCTTCGGCCAAAGTGTATTGATGGCGCGTCGCATGGTCGAAGCGGGAGTTTCGCTGGTCCAAGTCAATTGGACGCGCTGGGATAACGATGAAGACGTCGCACCTGCCTGGGATACCCATGCCAAGAATAGCCAGCGTCTTAAAGATGCCCTCATGCCGCCCATGGACCAGGCCTATTCGGCACTTCTAGAAGACCTCGCACAGCGTGGCATGCTCGATGAAACGCTCGTGGTTTGGATGGGCGAGTTCGGTCGCTCGCCCAAAATTAATCCCAGCGGCGGTCGCGACCACTGGGGCCATGTCTTCTCCACGGCTCTTGCCGGTGGCGGTATTCGTGGTGGCAGCGTCTACGGTCAATCCGATCGCCAAGGTGCTTTTCCGCTGGACGGACGAGTGGAACCGCAAGATTTAACAGCCACGATCTACCATTGCCTCGGTTTCTCTGCTGGCACAGAAATTTACGATCGCCTGGGTCGGCCGTTGGTCATTTCCAAAGGCCAACCCATTTCGGCCATTCTTTGAATTCGGCACCGGAGGATTGCCAACTATGTCTTCATCCGATCGCTCCGCATCCTATCGCTCCGCACTTGATCGCTCCGCACTCGATCGCCGTGCGTTTTTGGTTGCTTCCACATGCGGACTTGCGGGAGCCACCTATGGCCCCGCTTGCCTTGGCCAAACACCAGCGAATACACCTCGTTTAAATGGCGGAAAAGCAAAGTCAGTGATTCTGTTTTTCCTTTGTGGCGGCGCGTCTCATATCGACACCTGGGATATGAAACCTGACGCTCCTTCCGAATACCGTGGACCGTTTAAGCCCATCGCTACATCGGCCCCCGATATCCAGCTCTGCGAACATCTGCCCCTACTCGCTCAACAAGCGCACCACTTGGCTATTGTCCGCAGCGTCGGTAGCTCTGTCAGCACAAACGATCATCATGCTGGTTACTATTACAACTTGACGGGCCATGCTCCCGATCCCACCTTTTTGTCACTCGGCAACGACCGTCGTCCCTACTCCGACGACTGGCCCTTCATGGGTTCGGTGGTCGCCTCCCAACGACCGCTGCATCCCGATCTCCCCAACGCGATCACTTTGCCACATAAGCCCAGCAAAGCGCCCTACACTCGCCCAGGTCAATTTGCTGCTCGCTTGGGCGTAGAATTTGATCCACTTTATGTTGATGGCAGCGTCGACCAACCACTCCAGTTCCAAGCGCCATCGCTTGTTCTGAGTAACGACATCACGCCTGATCAACTTCGTTCGCGCGAGCAACTTTTGCAAAAGCTCGATGTTGCGCGACGTAACTTCGAACCCTATGCAAATCACCATACATGGAAACAACACCAGCAACGCACGATGGACCTGCTGTTGTCTTCGCGCACCAATTCAGCTTTTGACCTGTCCCAAGAACCCGAATCACTGCGAAACCGCTACGGAACAACCGTCAATGCGATGAGCCTGCTGCTGGCGCGACGCTTGGCGGAGGCGGAAGTACCCTTCATCACCGTCTTCTGGCGCGAAAACGAAAAGATTGCTGATCGCTGCAAGAGCGCTGGCGGATGGGATACTCACGGTAATAACTTCAATTGTCTCAAAGATTACCTGTTACCCGAATTCGATCGGGCCTTCGCTACCCTGATCGCCGATCTCGCCGAACGCAACCTCTTGGACCAAACGCTGCTGCTGGTCACCAGCGAAATGGGTCGGCAACCCAAGATTGGTGACCCACGCTCCGGAGGCTCAGGGGGAGCTGGCCGTGATCACTGGACACATTGCCTCAGTGGACTCTTGGCAGGTGGCGGGATTCAAGGCGGCCAAGTGTACGGTGCCAGCGATCGCTACGCTGCCTATCCGGCAGCGAACCCTGTCACCCCCGCTGACATTACCAAGACGGTTTACCACGCGGCTGGTATCCATGACTTACAGTCCGTTGATTCACGAGGTCGCAAATTCAATTTGCTTGAAGAGGGCAAACCAATCCTAAGCCTCTTCTAGTGCAGGCGTCTGTCGCGATCTACGATGTACTCCACCAAGCCCAGGCAAATGCTTGATCCACTCAGGTTCTAAGAAAATGCAATTGGCAACAATCATCATGGTCCCAAAGGTAATCATCCCTAGGTAGATCGCGATGCCTCCATGCACCATCACGGCAGTCAAGAGAATGACAGGACGGGTCCGCTTGGGCCAAATAAGCACGCAGTAAAAAGTCTCCCAAAAAACCGTCATATGCGTTAGCGTAGCAAACACGAGTGGGTACCTAGCGATCCAAGTCAAATCGTTTGACTGATACTCATAACTTGCCGCAGCAAACCACATCGCCGTCCCATCCCACCACAATTGCCCCCGCGCTTTCCACAATCCTCCAAACAGATAAATCGTGCAAAGATGCAGTTGCGCCAATCTTGTCGCCACATTGCTCATCACGCTCGGCAAGTCTTCGGGCAACCAAAACTTTAACTGCGGAGAATCTTTCCACCATCGACGACGGATCCATGCGTCGACCGAATAGTGGCTACCGCATGGAGTAATCATCAGGTACATCGCCAGCATCGTGGTTACCTGGTCCAAACCATATAACGCGCCAGTTAACCGATGCACAAACATCAATTGCACAAACCACGCCAGGGGTACGGCAATACGAGTGACAAGCCCTATCATCATCATCAACGAGACTACTATGGCAAACGCTTGATGCATCCACAGCACGTTAGGTGAATCAATGGACCAGAGGTAACTCCACACAGCTTCCGCCGGTGCATAGGTTCCATCATGCAGCGACCGAGCCGCAGCTGGATCGATCCAGGCATCGGCGCCCAAAAACGACATCAGGTCCGATGCCAGTACGATATGCGTGTAAGTCAGCATTCCGCCCGTGGCAATTCGGATGATCGCCAGGGTCTGTGAATTGCGCGGAGTAAACCAGAATCGATCCCAACTCTGCACCCACTCTAGCATCCATTGCACAATCGCCTTGATCCATTCGCCCAACATTGTTTCTCTCTCCGCAGGTTATCGCCCTGACTGGCCTTTATCGCTGGGACTCAGCACGCACACCTACACCGGGCGGTTGACCAAAACGAGGCAACTCGCTGGTCGGTGGGGGCCCGTCCAACAACTCCACGTAAAGTCGTGAATCATTTAGCCGCACACGCTCTCCCAGAAACTCGGGTAACCCCACCAGCCGATGTTCGATCCGCTGCATGACCACATTCGCCCCTTCATATACAACTCGCAAATGCCGTAGCATCGAATCGCGAATCGCTTCAAATCGATTTCGCCGCATCTTCCAATCTTCAATCATGGCGACATCCCCTCGTACCTCATCCGGTAATTCAGAGAACTGCAGAGGTGCCTGATAGAGCGTGTGTAGAAATTCAGTCAACATGAAATGACGGTGGTATAGCAAGCGCGGCCATTGCTCCTCGCGATCGGGATACAGCATTGTTTTTGAATCCCCGTTTCCATTTCGCACCGTCACCCGCAACAGATGACTTGGTCCCGGATCAGGCGCAAAAAAAGCATAACCATGATTCATATACGCAAATTCTGCATAACTGCGAATCGGAGCATAGAACGCACCCGATGCAGGACTCGACCCATTCGGCCCCTGCGTTGCAAAGTCCAATGGTCGCGCCACGATGGCCCAAAGATGACCAATGATCAAACAACTAAAGACAAATCGCCAACCGGGGCTCTGTAGTTTAGATTTCGGTACCAATGCCATCGCTGTTTTCCTCTCCGGGGTCCATTCCCTGCCGTTGCGATGTATACCCCAACGATGCCACTCGGCATACCACAGCATCTCGATGATTGAATAAAAAAACCCGCGACAGCACAAACTGTCGCGGGTTGAAGAGATTATTGCAAACTCGCTTCGCGGTCAGACGCGACTATCGACTTGCCAATTCGACATCATCAAATTGAAATGCAAGACTCTCATCAGCGCCTGCTAGCAATCGGATGGTCTGTTCTTTGGTCATTTCTCGACCATTGCGATTCACTGAAACGCGAATGGTGTAGTTTTCCCAAGCCTGACCAGCAGCCAATTGTTGCGTACGGAAAGTTCGGGTCGAACCTTCCACAGCCGTTGGGTTCCCTGCCAAAGTGACCTTGGCATCCTCGGGAACCATGAGCGTCAGTTTGGTTTCTTGCTTTTCAGCAGCAATCTGAACGTCCGATGCTGGCATATCAAAGACCAAACGTTCCATCGCACCAGCTCGCAAACGAACTTCTTGCGACTTGACCAGCACTTCACCGTCAACCGTTTGCTCGACGCGAACGACATAAGTGTAGGAGTAACCCGCCTTCAGGCCGGTCGACAAATACTGCCGAATCATACCCTCACTGCTGGTCAACCGATCATTAACGTAAACCTTGGCTCCTTCTGGTACCGCTACGGTCAACACGGCTGCATCATCTTGCAAACGTGCTTCCACAGCAGCATCGGGCTCAGGAACTGGCACAGGATCGACACCGTTTGCAGGTGCGGGGTCGATAACCGACTCGCCACCTTCAACGGGAGCTTCGTAGGGTGCCGAGTAAATGGGGGCGCTTTCATACACGGGCGATTCGTAAATCGGCATCGCGCTGCCATAGCCGGAATTTACTTGACCATAGGGAACCGAACCACTGCTGCCATACGAGTAAACCGGCGCTGAGTACGATGAGTATCCGCCCGATGACCCGTATCCACCTGATGATCCATAACCACCGGAAGATCCATAACCTGCAGAGTACGAGCGACTGGAATAGCCGCCGCTGCTGCCATAATAGCTGCTCGATCCACTGCTACCGTAATAGCTGCTGGACCCACTGCTGCCGTAGTAGCTGCTGGATCCGCTGCTGCCGTAGTAGCTGGCGCGATATGCGTGCTTCGCGTGTTTTGCCGCGATGTGATTGTGAATCTTGTTGGCAAGGTGACGGAGCGGTCCGACATGGCCGCCTCCACTGCTACCATATCCACCGCTGCTGCCATAACCGCCACTGCTGCCGTATCCACCGCTGCTGCCGTAGGCGGCGCGATAACCGACAGAGTATCCAGCCGAGTAGCCTGAGCTACCATAGCTGCTGCTGTATCCACCGGAAGAACCATATCCGCCTGACGATCCGTATCCTCCCGAGGATCCATATCCACCGGAAGATCCGTATCCGGCAGATCCATATCCACCTGACGACCCATGGCCACCCAATAAGCCCCAGCCTGCCTCAGCCGAGCCGCCCGAAACCATGCCTGCAAGCACAGTTGTTAAAATCGCAATCTTGTGTTGTCGTACCATTGAAGCCTATTCTCCTAGCTTGCGTGTCACCGTCTGTGGGGATCCATTAACCAGGATAACGCGCCGTAGCCGCCGATCAACTGGTTTAGGAAGATTTTGCCGATCTGGCAGAATGCGATAGCTCGGCAAACATCAACAGCTTAGCTGCGAATTAGTGACGCGGCGTGCTGAAGTACCAAAATTACTTCAGAGGTTCCAATAAAATATCATCAAAATCTGCCACGCCGGTCCCTCCAAACAAGCCAATCCGAACAATCGCTTCCCTGGTTTGAGGTGGTACGCGTAGGGTCTTGCTGTCGGTCTTCCAGTCACGAGTCCCACGATACGTATTGGTCCAATAGGTCCCCAGGTCGCGCCGTTGATCGTCGTAAAAGCTGATCGCCAAAGTGGGGATTTGATCGGGGCGAATGCCTGCTTCCACATTTTCAGTTCTAATGCGACCACTGATCCGCACGCGTGACACCACCCTGCCGTCCAACGCTAACCCCTGCAGGAGGTGCGAGTCGCGGCCTGCTAAATCGTTTTCAAATCGCACAAATCGCGAATCCCCAGGGCTGGGTTTCCCCTGGCTTTGACTCCCCTTGCTGGGTTCAACCAGTCGAAATTGCCGACCGTAATACCACCCCGGCACATAGTTCGCCTCTTCGATCACGGTACCACGAGGGTCGGCTTCGAAATCCCCGTTGAGAACTTCAGGTTTTTCGGGGTTCGGCAGTTTGACGCGGGCCGCTTCCGCAGACCCCGTCATCGGAACAAACAAGGTGGGCTGCAGTGCTTTTTGGACCAATTTACCCTTCTCCTTGGTCATTAAATAAAGGGTCTGCTGATATCGCTCGCCGACAGGAATAATCATCCTGCCCCCTTCACGCAATTGATCGATCAAAGGCTGAGGGACCGATTCCGGACTACAAGTGACAATGATCGAATCAAAGGGGGCGACTTCCGGCCAGCCCTTAAACCCGTCTCCCACGCGGACGTGCACATTCTTGTAATCCAAGCGGTTTAGATCTTTCTCTGCCTGTTTCCCAAGGGCCTCGACAATCTCAATCGTGTAGACATCGGCCACAAGCGGGCTGAGCACTGCCGCTTGATAACCGCTGCCGGTTCCAATTTCCAAAACTTTGTCCGTCGGTTGCGGTTCGATTGCTTCCGTCATCGACGCGACAATAAACGGGCTGCTAATGGTTTGCGCATCTCCAATTGGCAAGGCCATATCAAAATAAGCGCGGTCCCAATATTGTTTCGGAATGAACTCGTGGCGTGGCGTCTTTAACATCGCCTCAAGAACACGCGGGTTTTTTACTCCCGCTGTCTGCACACGATCTCTCACCAGGCGCTCGCGGGCCTCGGCAAATTCGTCGGCAAAGGCCGCATCTCCCGGTAGAATCAACGCCACAATGAATCCTAGCCAAACAACCGGTTGAACGACTGACATCGCTTCAGCCTCACACAATAAAACCCAACAAATCCAGCAATCATGACGACCAGCTTCTAGCCTAACACCTACGCCCGGCCACGTCCGCTTTTTCTCGACAAAATCTCCCCCTCCCTCTGGCCTAGCCTCCGATGCATCCCCCAACATCTCTCACAACCCGCCTAATAAACAGCCGAATCGCCTGCCTGGTCCTCGTTGCCTTCACTCTTCCTCCGGGAACCTCCACCGCGAGCCAAGCCGCCGAAATCGACCAGCCCGAAACTATCAATGCCGACATCGTCGTTTATGGCGGTACCTCAGCCGGCGTTATCGCGGCTGTCCATGCAGCAGAAGCCGGTCGCGATGTGCTGCTGATCGAACCCACAGAACACCTAGGTGGCATGACCAGCAATGGACTTGGCTGGACCGACCTGGGACGCGATGGCACGCTCGGCGGACGGGCTCTCGAGTTCTATCGCCGCGTCCATGACCATTACCAAAAACCGTCAGCGTGGACTCAGCAATCAGCCAACCAGTTCGAGCATCACTTTCGCTCCATTCGCCCCTACGCGAGCAAGCTTCTGGCCAACCAAGGCGTGATGAGCCTCTTTGAACCCCATGTGACGGAACAGCTCTTCGTCGACTGGGCCAAAGCTGCGGGTGTTCGAGTTCTCTACCGCGAACGCCTCCTTCGTGAACCGACTGCTGTCACGAAACAAAATTTGGCCATCCGTTCGCTTCTACTGGAATCAGGAAAACGCGTGGAAGGACAAGTCTTCATCGACGCTTCCTATGAAGGCGACTTGATGGCCACAGTCGGTGTCTCCTACACCTGCGGACGCGAACCCAGCTCTCAATACGATGAGGCTACCGCAGGGTTTCAACCAACGCTCAATTCCCATTACCATCGTTTCCTCCAACCGGTCGATCCCTACGTTTCGCCGGGGAAACCTGCCAGCGGCCTCCTCCCCGGAATCTCCCCAGGCCCTACCCCAGCAAGCGGCGCAGGGGATCATCGCATCCAGGCATTTTGTTTTCGCATGTGCCTAACCAATGCGCCCGAAAACCGCGTCCCCTTCGCGAAACCAGACGACTATCGCGATGCTGATTACGAACTGCTTCTCCGCCATTTCGAAGCGGGCGACACCATGCTACCAATACAAATTGATCCAATGCCTAACGCCAAGAGCGATGTGAACAACAAAGGCGCAGTATCAACAGATTTCATCGGCGCTAACTATGCCTATCCCGAAGCCAGTTACCAACAGCGCGAAGAAATTGTGGCGGATCATTTGCGTTATCAACAGGGCCTCATGTGGACTTTGGCCCATCACCCCCGCGTACCACAATCCATTCGCGACGAAATGAGCCAATGGGGTCTCGCCAGAGACGAATTCGCATCGCATGGACACTGGCCTTATCAACTCTATGTTCGCGAATCGCGACGCATGATCAGCGATTACGTGATGACCGAAGCCGACTGTTTCCGCAAACGCGTTACCCAAGAGAGCATTGGACTGGGAAGCTACAATCTTGACTCTCATAACGTCCAACGATTCGTAGATGCCAGTGGCCACGTCCAGAACGAAGGAGATATTCAAGTCTCTCCCGGAGGCCCCTATGCGATTAGCTATCGATCGATTGTACCCCGCGAGTCAGAAGCAACAAACCTCCTGGTTCCCGTCTGCCTCTCCGCATCGCACATGGCCTACGGTTCCATTCGAATGGAACCCGTATTCATGCTACTGGGTCATGCGGCCGCAGAAGCCGCGCTGTTGTCAATCGAAAACCATTCAAGCGTTCAACACGTTTCTTATCCCCTGCTTCGCCAACGTTTATTGTCCCAAGGGCAAGTACTGCAGTGGGAATAAACAACGCCGTCTGCGAATCACGAGGTTCTATTTGGCGGTTCTCAACAGCACGCTCAATCCATAGACCTCTTCGAATAGTCCCGCGTTTTGCCTCATCGATAATTGCTCTAACGAGATATCATCCAATCCAGAAATCTGAATCACCAACCGATCTCGTTCCCGCGCACAATGGACTTCCTTGACTCGCGCTCCACGCGATTCATCCAAGGCAATGGCTAGTCGGAGGATGGCGGACAACTTGGCGACTACAACGCGCTGATCTCGACCCAATGTGCCATATCCTTCGTGACCTGGTTGCGGATAGGCACGGCGGTGATACCGTGCAAGCAGGGAAACAATCAGCAGATCTTGTCGGCTCAGTCCAAAAATTTCACTATTGCGGATCAAGTACATAGCGTGCTTGTGATTGCTACGTACGTTGACAAACAATCCTACCTCATGCAGCAACGCGCCAACATACAACAACACCTCATGGCGTGGATCCAATTGGTGCTCGGACTCTAAAGCAAAGAATAGCTTTCTAGCCAACAAGGCGACTTGTCGCGCGTGCGTTTCATCAAACTCAAACTTTCTCCCAAGACTAATCGCACTTCGCAAGATCTGGGCTCGGAATTCCGCATTCCAACTCTCCCGAACAGCCATGTCTTGCAACAAACCATCACGCAGATTGGCATCAGAGACCAATATCTGTTCCAGCTCAAAGCCGCGCGCCAACATGAGATAGGTCAATAGCGCGGGACCTAGTGTCTCTGCATCCGCAGCACTAACACCATAGTGTTGCACCAACTCTTCCACGCTCCGCTTCAATACTTTTGTCACTAGCACTGCGAGCGCTTCGACGTTCAATCGGGCCAGCGTGTCCGGTTGCCATTCACCAACAATCTGATGCGCCGCAAAGCGAATGTCCCCACCAATCGCGATCATCTCAATCCGCATGTCGGCACGCACTTCTTCGCGAATCTGCGCGACCGTGCGACGGATCTGACTCTCCATCAACGAACGACGTTTACCCGTCGGCGCTCCTAAAGATCGGAGCGTTTGCGCCAACCGCAAGGACCCCAAGCGGTAGGTGTCAGAGAATAAAACATTGCCACCCCGTACAACCAACATCTCCGTACTACCACCTCCCACCTCGACAACCACCCCTTTTGCGGAAGCCAAATCGTGGTCGCTATCCAAATGAGGTTGGATACCCATGTAGGTGATACGATTGACTTCCGCTTCATCGATCGTTTCTACATTCAATCCAGTGGCAATATACATGCGGTCCAAAAACGTGAGCCGATTCGATGCCTCTCGAACTGCGCTCGTAGCTACCACTCGCACTTGATCATCGGTCACTCCATATTCGCGCAACACACGTTTATAAGACCGCAAGACGCGAACGCACTCTTCAATGGACGCCCGACGAAATCGACGAGTCGTGAAGGCGTCTTTGCCTAAACCAACGGGCTGCACCAACGCATCCAACGGATGGATCGTACCGTCACCCCGAATCTCAGCAATCACCATTCGCATACTGGTCGCACCAATATCAATAACCGCCACCGTTCGTGTGGGTACTTCTGCCGGCGTATCGCGACGGGGCGGCACACCTGCGGAAGTCAGTTCATTAGTGGACAAATCGGGCATGATGGCTGAATGTTAGGGGGAAGAATCTCAGTCGACTGAATAAAACACTTTCAACCACAGATGGCTAGGCCTGCTTTTTTTAAATCACCCCTTAGACCCGAAACACCGCTAAACCACGAAACCTGCCATCCAGCCCGACGAGCTCCTTCAATGTTCTCTTCACGATCGTCGGTAAAAAAAATTCGCTCGGACAACACTCCGGCTTGTCGAGTCGCCACCGAGTAGATCGATTCATCCGGCTTCATCGATCCCACTTCATAACTTAACACAGCGTGCTTAAACCAGCCCGATGCCACCGCCCAACGCTGTTGCTGAATCCAGTTCCAATGCGCTGCACAAGTATTGGAAAGAACTCCCAACGTAAGGTTCAATCGCTGCAAATCTTCCAATAACGGTTCGATGTCGCTATTGGGGGTGAACATTGCCGACATCTCGTGCAGCAAGTCTTCTGTACGAAAATCAACTTTCAACCACTGCCGAATCGCATCAGCAAACTCAATGTCGCTAAATTCGCCTCGCTCGTAGCGAACCTCCAACCCAGACCCGTAAAGGGCGTCCTCCGCGTCGCGCTCGGAGCATCCAACTAAATTGGCTACATTTCTGCAGGCGACGGCCGCATCAAAATGGACTAGTACATTGCCCAAATCAAAGAAAATGTACTCGATCATTTCTCTACTTCACCACATATCTTTAGGACGAAACTCCCTGCCACCGCATTAGGATTCCACCCGCCGAACTCGTCAAGGGCCGATCACGTAACTCATTGATCGGTCCGTCCGGCCAAGGGAAGGGCGACAAACGAATGCGAATGATGAACGTTGTCTTGCAAAAATCCATTGGTCCACTCGTAGACTCTTCCGGCCTGTGTGCCCGCAATGACCATTCCTAGCGGAGTCACGATGAAAGAGGCGATGGTCTCCTCAGCGTCTGTCTCCAATGCAGGACTCTCTTGCCATCGCGGGACCCGTTTCTTTTTCACATCCCCTTTGTCATTCTTCCCATCCTCTACCTCTTCCCATTCCACTCGCACTCGATGTATTTGGTTGCCTGTCGCAACAAAGATCCAGTCCTTTGAACAAACACAAGGCAAGTACGCTCCACGAATACCTCCGCGCGAACTTTTTTCATTTGAACCCTCGCTGCTCCATAGCCGCAATGTCCCCGTCTCGTCCAAAGTGATGGGGCCCGAACGTGTCGAACCAATCCCTAATAACGCTCGTTCGTGGTTGGCATAACTCCCTCTCGTTCGCTCGTCCTGCATATCAACTCCCTTTCCCGTGCGATCGCGTGAAGCAGTTAACAACACCCCTTCATCGCGACTCCATGCTGTATCAACGACGGCGTCGGCATGTAAATTCAGGCGGTGCTCGCGTTGCCCCAATGCCAAGTCATAGACTTCAATCGTGCCATCATGAAAACCGATCGCCACATGACCTCCACTCTCGTCCACAGCAATCGCGTTCTGCACATCGGTCGAGATATTCAAATCGACCCGAGATACAATCCTGATTCCCTCCGCGCCGGATCCGTCAGCCGGGGCAATCGTCAATCGGCTTACAGCGCCCACTTCACCCGGTACACCATGGGATACCACCCAGTTCCGATCGGCGATCTCAATCGCCCCAATCATCGGCCCAAAACCGTCAAGACGATTGAGCAACTTCCCGCTGGCCGCATGCCAAATTAGCAATTCCCCGTACCCACCTGTAATCAATATCGTCTCCAAACCCTCAGACGATGCTCCTGTTGGTTGATAGAGAGCAAGTGAAATAATCGCCATCGGACCAGGATAGACCGTCGGGGCTGAAACCATTTTGGGGCGGAGCTTCACGGCATCCACTAGCAACCTTGTAGCAGATTCGGACTGATTGGGGTCATCCGTCAAGGCACCCTGCGCAATCCAGTTTTCTATGCTTTGAATCTCCTCTTCAGTCATAGGTGGACCACCACTGGGCATCCGCAGGGACTCATCATCGGTCCGCATCCGATGTAGCAATTCGCTCTCTGCTGCAGCACCAGGCACGACACTCGCCAGCCCCGAATCGCCACTTTGGAAAATGCCTTGAATCAGCTGAATATCCCAGCCTCCCTCGACGGTATCGCCACCATGACACGCCAAACAATTGCGCACCAAGATAGGCGCAATCTCCTTCCCAAAAGAATCATCGACGTTTTGCGCCAGCATCCATTGGCCTGGCGCGAACGCTAGTCCCCACAAACATCCCCAAAACATCACTACGTTTTGCAGCGATTTCCCGACGCGGATCGGTATCATAAATCGTCGACTTATTGACATATCACTAACGGACCAAAGGGGAAAGCACTTAACGAATTCTTCAAGATTCGACGCCACGGGCCACTACCCGTTATACTCAAGATGCCCTCGACCTGCCTTCCACCCTCAGAATGTCTCGCCGATGCGTCCCCTGCCCTCCACTTGGTTTTGTCCTTCTCGCCAGCCCCAACGTCCGCTGACGATGTGTCTAATTTTGTCGAGCATTGTTGGCTTTGGCTCGAGGCCTTTGGTGGTGGCCGCAACGGAGGGGCCCATTGCGAGTCTCACTGAGAACGCACCTGCAGTCGAATCATCCTCATTGGAGCCAGTCTCGCTGCGAGTTTTTCCTCCATCGATCGCAACCTCTTATGACGACCCTGCCCGCGTCACTGCGTTTGTGACACTTCCTGATGGAACGGAACGAGATATCTCCAACGATCCAGCCCTGTTAGCAGTCATCGACGATCCGACAATCGCCACTTACGTTCCCCCCTTGGACGCGGACGCAGCCGCCCCACTGATTGCAGCCGGGGCAAGCATGGGCAACACCCATTTGCAAATTTCTTGGGGCGGATTTGCTGCGGAAGTACCCGTACAGAACATCGCCGCGGAACGGCGTGTTCCTCGCTTCAGCAGCGACGTGTCTGCCGTGCTAACCAAGTCGGGGTGCAATCTGGGAACGTGCCATGGCAACCTGCACGGCAAAGGTGGCTTCCGTCTTAGCCTCCGTGGAGACGACCCTGCCTTCGACTGGACTTCGATCGTCGAAGCTCAACAAGGCCGGCGCCTCGACCGCTTCGCAGTGGAACAAAGCTTGTTGTTGCGGAAGCCTGCCGGACTCCTTACCCATCGCGGTGGCGTGCGATTGCCCGTGGCGAGTAGGGGATTCGCACGCCTTCAGTCATGGATTGCAAGTGGCGCGAAAATGGATTCTCAAGAAACCGCAGACCCGACGAATGATTCACAGGCGATAAAGACTTCGCCCACTCGTGTACACCGTCTTGCTGTGTATCCTGAGCAAGCGTGGATCTCGCCATCCTCCCGAACGGTGCCGCTGATCGTAGTTGCTGAATTGGCCGATGGCTCGTCGCATGATGTCACCCCTTGGGCCCGCTACGAGCCTAGCGTTGTCTCGGGGATCGAGGTCTCCAGCGAAGGAATCGTTACGGCGTCGCGGCCAATCGATACTGGCATCTCCATAAGTTATCTCGACGCCAAAGCACAAACTCGGCTCGTTTTTCTGCAACCAGCATCCGCTGTCGAGCGGGCTGCCGCAATGGACTCGTCTTTAAACGAACAAGGCCATTCTTACGCATCGAACATCGATCGTTTGATTGACCAAAGACTGCAGCGAATGCGAATTACCCCCCAACCTCTTGCGCCGGCAGAGCTCGTTCTACGTCGACTCTATCTGGCAGTCGCCGGTAGGCTCCCTACGGCCGATGAAGTACGCGCGTATGAGCAAACACCCGAGACACTCAAGAAGACTTTTTGGGTGGAGCGAGTGTTGAACGATCCGGGGTATGCCGACCGTTGGGCTATGCACTGGAGTGATCTGCTCCGCAACGAACAGAAAGTCATGAGCCCTGAAGGTGCACAGCGATGGAACCAATGGCTTGGCCAACAGTTTGCCGACGATATCCCTCTAGATCAGTTTGTTCGTGAATCCATCTCAACCATTGGCAGCACCTTCGAGCATCCAGCCGCCAGCTTCCATCGCACCCACCGCCAACCCGAAGCGGCTGCCGAAGCCTTGGGCCAAGTATTCTTAGGTGTTCGCATTCAATGTGCTCGATGCCATAACCATCCCTTCGATTCATGGAAACAAGACGACTACTATGGCTTGGCAGCTTACTTCACAACGATCGAACGAAAGCAGATCGATAATAAACCACGCGATGGCCTTGACTCCCATGTGATTACCGGCGACGAAATTATTTCGCTCAACGATCAGCGGCCACTGGTGCAGCATCCGGGCCTGTCGCGTCGCGTACCACCTAAGCCGCTCGATGCTATTGGTTGGTCGAACGAAAATGCCGATCGCGAAACCACGCTCATCAACCCGCTTGAGTCGCTGGCGCAGTGGCTTACTGAAAACAACCGAGCCTTTGCGAGAAACATGGCCAATCGCATCTGGTTTCATGTTATGGGCCGAGGTATCGTCGATCCACCTGATGACTTCCGAAGCAGCAACCCGGCTAGCAATCCCGAATTGCTTGAGTATCTAACCGATCGGCTTATCGAATCTGACTTTTCCACTCGCGCTCTCGTTCGCGAAATCCTGTTGAGCGACTCCTTTTCCCGCAGCAGCATTTCCCAGAATCCATCTCTCGACGCCTTGGATGGCGCGCCCGTCTTCGCTGGTTATCCACTGCGACGAATGTCTGCCGAAGTACTGCTGGACGCCTTGAGCGACGCGACAGGTGTGCCGTCCGAATTCAACATCCCTGAAGAGAAAAACCCCATTACCATGCGTGCCGTCGCGTTTTCCTCGGTCCCACGCGATGGCTTTTTGAGAACCTTTGGCAAACCCGACCGACTCCTTTCCTGCGAATGCGAACGTTCTGCAGACGGGTCGCTCAGCCAAGCATTGCAGATGCTCAATGGCGAAGAAATTCGTACCAAAATCTCCCAGCGCCCCAATGTGATCGAGCGGTGTCGCCTCAACGAAGTTGCTGACGAAGAGTTTGTTGCCCAGATCTTCCTCTCGACACTTTCTCGACATCCCAGCAACGAAGAACAGACACGACTCGTACAACATCTTGTCGATAACCCTGACCGTCGCGCGGCCGCAGAAGATATCCTTTGGGCGTTGCTCAATAGCCAAGAATTCCCCTGGATCCGATAGGACAATTATGAACGGTTGTGCCGGCTATCATCAGACGGTGAATTCGCGTCGCCAGTTCATGCGGCACGGCGCGAGTTCTTTGGGCGCGCTTTCCTTGGGTGGATTAACCCTCGGTGGATTCGATATCCACACTGTTAGGAGTGCGGAGTCACCCGCGGATCAACTTCAACGTGTGGCACGCGCCAAACATGTAATCTTCTTGCATCAATTCGGTGGCCCCAGCCATATCGACACGTTTGATATGAAGCCCCAAGCACCCGATTCCATACGAGGTGAATTTCAGCCCATCTCCTCAGCCGTCCCCGGTTCACCGGTTTGCGAATATCTACCTCGCTGGGGCGCCACTTTGGATCGCTGGGCGCAGATTCGCAGCGTCAACCACCGCATGAAGAATCACAATTCTGCCTGTTATTATTCTCTTACAGGACACGCGCCGCCGAGCGATGATATTCGCCTACGAGACACGCAGGAGTTATTTCCTGCTTATGGTTCGGTGGTCTCTAAATTCCTTGGTCCGGCCGCGGCCGGCGTGCCCCCGTTTGTCGCCTATCCACACCGCCTCTCCGATGGCTCCGTTTCACCAGGACAGTACGCAAGCTTCCTGGGCAAAGGTTGCGATCCTTATTTCTTTCAAAGCGATCCTAACTCAGGAGATTTCCAACTGCCCGAGTTGGTTCTACCTCAGTCTTTGACCTTGGATCGTCTACAATCGCGACGCGAACTTCTCAGCCTGATCGACGCGCAATCCCAACATCTCGACAATACCAGCGAGGTCATCGGCCTCAACCAATTCCAGCAACAAGCACTTAGCATTCTCGGTTCACCCCGATTGAAGGAGGCATTCGATCTGAGTCGCGAATCTGACTCGTTGCGAGATGCCTATGGGCGCACAACCTACGGGCAATCTTGCCTGCTCGCTCGTCGTTTGATCGAAGCCGATGTGCGCTTCGTTACTGTCTATTTCGCCCGTGGAATCGGCGGTAAAGGCTCGGCGGGGTGGGACACGCATCAAGAAAACTTCAAGGACCTGCGCGAACGACTGTTGCCCATCACCGACCAGACCGTCCCCACTCTTATTCAAGATCTTGAGGAACGTGGCTTGCTGGATGAAACCCTCGTTCTCTGGATGGGTGAATTTGGACGCGGTCCAAAGATCGGTGACCGCGATGGGAAGGGTCGTGGACACTGGCCTGAGTGCTACACCGTCATGATGGCTGGAGGTGGTGTTCAGGGTGGCGCAATCTACGGCGCTAGCGATGCCCATGGTGCCTATCCGGCCGACAACCCCGTCGGACCTGAAGACATAACTGCGACGCTTTATAACGCAATGGGTCTGCCCCCCGAAACGGAAATGTTCGATGGGGTCGGACGCCCCTTCCCCATTACCACCGGCACTCCTATTCCCATTTAGAAATTATCTAGGGAAATGTTAGGGCTTGGCCAACCAATGCTGTTGAGTGGCACCATCGGTAAGGCTCCACGTGCGAACATTGCCCGCATAATCTCCGCTGACCACCTTCCCACTTGCTGGGTGTAAGGCCAGCGACAATACCCAGTCCTGATGTCCTTCCAGCGCCAAGGTCACAGTGTTATTCGTCAAATCAAATCGACGTACACGATGATCGGCACACGGAATCCAAATATTGGAGTCATTTCGCACCAGACGATGAGCTTCACCCCCCAACGCCACTTCGGCCACTTTCGCTGCCCCCTCCACATTCCACCGATGCAGCTTGTTGTCTCCGCCCACAGAAATCACTTGAGTGCCATCGGCTGTCATCACAACGCCCCGTACGGCAGCAGCATGTCCCGAATAACTAGCCAACAAATCACCGTTCGTGGCATCAAAGACCTTGCTCGACTTATCACGACTCGCAGACACGAGGCGTGTTCCATCGTCGCTCCAGGCAATTGCATTCACAGCATCCGCATGACTCGCAATAGTCCTTACCTCGGTCAGAGTTCGCCACTGAATAATACGAATCAAGCCATCCGCAGAAGCCACTGCTAACTCATCCGTTCCAGGCCGGAATGCTACATCCAAAGCAGAATCACCTGAGCGAGCAATCACGCCAATAACTTCACCCGTTTCCCATTTCACTAAACGAACTTCTCCCTCTGTCCCCGGTTCGCCACAACTAACAGCCAACGTTGTTGCATCAGGGCTGATAGCTACAGAGAAAATTCGCTGTTCCATATTGGGAATGCGACGCACGAGTTGACCTGTCGCTGCATCCCAAACTGTTAGTTCGTGATAGCCGCCTACGATCACTTGATTCCCGTCAGGTGTAAATGCAACTGCCGTCAGCGGCAAGGGATGAGAGTAAGTTGCCGGCGCGTTGTCGTATTGCAGCGGTGGAATCACCAGCAACAATGGAGTGGCAGGATCCGCTCCATCAAAAACCGCACCTTCAGCCACCCAACGACGAAACAAGTCGATCTGTTCGGCAATTAATCCGTCTCGTTCGGCAGGCATACGTTCCGATTCATCGTCCGTTTCTAATCGCCGCAGTAGCTCAGCCCCCTGCTCTTCTCCCTGAGGAATGGGACTTTCCCCCGTGTCTCCAGCGCGCTGCAGCTCTTGAAAGTTATCGACTCGATATCCTCCTTCTGCTTTCTTCGCGCCATGACATGCCAAACAATGTTCCTGCAATAACGGAGCGATTTGGCTGCGAAAACTGACGGGCGTCGGAGGCGTCTCTTGTACTGGCGCATCGGCGGGCGGTTGAGCATGTCCGACACTCAAACTGGCGACGCTAAAATATGTCAGCAAGCCAAGACTCACCAACAACAAGCATCGGTAAGGACGCGACGCGACAAGTTTCTGATGCACTAATTTCATGATGTTCATTCCTTGGGAGCGTACGGATACTCAATGCTGGAAAAGGAACTCGTCAGTGTTCAACAAAGCCCAGCAAACATCCTCCAAGCCGGCCACCACATCTTCACGTGTTTTGCAATGTTCTAGCGCCGCGTTCAGTTCTTCCGCCGCCGGTTCACGACAGACCGCCGCAACGTACATTTCGCGAATCGTTTCTTCAGGGCTCTTACCCGCAGCTATGGCATTGCGAAAGCGATTATTCGCATCTCGCAATTTCTCATGAATTACAGGTCCATTGAAGAGTTCAATCGCCATCCCCAAGCTGGAATCATCCGCTCGCTCACAAGCACAAACGGTACTTCGCTCGGGTTGCCCAAAGACTTTCAAAAAATCCACTTTGACAATATCCGGTGCGGGCAATTGGGTAGCGCGAGTTCCCGCAGGAAAATGTCCGAAAGTCTGTGATAAACCTGTGGCCTGGTTAACCGCATCCAGCAACTGCTCAGCGCTGAGCAAGCGTGGTTCTTGATGCGAGCAATAGAGCAAGTCCTGTTGATTGAATTCATTGGGTTGATAGCTGGCCTGATAGGTACGGCTATTAAGCATGACTCGCAGTATGTGCTTTCTATCAAATCCGTGCGTAACAAAATCTTCTGCCAATGCTTCTAACAACGCCACGTTCGTTGGTGGATTGGAATCGCGGAAGTCATCAATTGGATCGACGATACCACGAGCGAACAATTGACTCCAAATGCGATTAACTTCTATTCTCGACAGATAGGGATTTGTGGGCTGTACAAGCCACTCGGCGAAAGCGCTGCGACGATCGCCACTGCCCGCACCATCGATCTCTCCTTGCTTCGGCAACCATGGCTTCATTACTTGACCAGTGCGAGGTTGAGTCACCTCGCCCGCCTCTGCGCTATACACAAACATCTCGCCAGGTCGCTGCGTTTGACGGCGCTGAACTCGCTGAAAAAATGCACCCAGACCGTAGTAGTTATCCTGCGTCCAACGTTCGAATGGATGGTTGTGGCATTTTGCACATTGCAATCGGGCCCCGAGAAAGACCTGCGATATCGTCTCCACACAAGCATTCATATCGGTCGAAGTGCGATAGAAATTGGCTGGTGGATTGGACAGAGTACTACCGGATGCCGTCAGCAATTCGTGAGCAAATTGATCATAGGGCATGTTGTCGCGAATCGCCGCTTCCACCCAGCGATGATATTTGTAAACACCTGCATCACCGACCATTTTGCTGGTCATCTGCAAGAGATCACCCCACTTTAATGCCCAAAATTTAGCGTACTCAGGCCGTTCGAGTAGTTCATCAATGAGACGCGCACGCTTGTCAGCACTCGTATCCGCTAAAAATTGGCGAGTCTCTTCCACTGTTGGCAATAACCCAACCACATCCAAGGTAACGCGGCGAATGAATTCCGCATCGGTGCAAGTATCACTGGGCACATATTGCAATTGACGAAGTTTGTCATTGACTAATGTGTCGACATAATTATTTGGCTCTGGAGAACGCCAAGCGAAACCAGGCACATCGTCAATAAACATCAACGGGATCGATTCGATATGTTCTAGAAATCGAACTAAGATGGCTGCTTCACCTCGTTGATGCGGCGTGACATACCCTGATGCGTCAATGGTGGCGACCGCAGTGTTTGATGTCTCGTAAGCAGCCAATCTCGTGACATCTCGCTGAGTACCATCGGCCAGATGAGCCACTACAGCCAGTTGTTGCCCCTTATCCTTCAATCTCATCGTGCGAGTTCCGAACGGATGGACTTCCAGTCGTACTACGCGAGGAGCACCTGGCGGATCACCAAGAGCACCCGAGGCGATCCAATCTCGCATGATCTCATAAGCCGCATCCTCCTTGCGCAATTGAGTACCGCCACCATGCGCTACGCTCATCAGTGGTTTTTCCAACAACAGGCTCTTCTCGGGCTCCAATGTATTGATGCGTCGACCAAATTCCTCGCGTATTAGCGTCAGCGTGTCGAGCTTCGGATCGAAGGCGCGGAGGGACAATCGAAAACCACCCTTGCCGCTGGGCGAACCGTGACAGGCTCCCGAATTGCAGTTTTGTTTGGAAAGCGCCACCAACAGATGATTTTCAAACTCGATTCTCTGCGGGACCTCAAAACTGGTGACCACTACAGGAATCGATTGCTGCAAACCACCGACGCTGACAAGGACCTCGGCTGAACCATTGCCTGTCGGTTGAACGACACCGTTTACTACTTTTGCGACACTGTCGTTCGATGAAACAATTCTTGCTCGTCGAGTCCAATCCTGCGGCACATCGGTCGAATCGTACCCAGTAACCACCAACTGCGATTGGTCACGTGGTCCCACTAAGGCAATCGAGGTCGGAAAAACTTCGGTGCGTAGCGGAGACTCAGTCCAGGAGATGCGTTGTGGTTCGCTGGTAACGGAAAATTCACGGCCGCCGTAGGTGCTGGTGGCTGCGACCTGGATCAACACACCACCCTCGAGCAACACGTTCGCAGCCAGCATTTCGTTGGGCAAAGTCAAGCTCATGGTCGCCTGTGTTTGATCTGGGGGAACCACCACACTTTCGATACCCGTCATGCCTTGGGGCAGGTTGGACCAACGCAATGTAATCGGCTGTGGATCTGTTCCTTGACGGTCGATTCGAACGGGGTAGTCAACTGTTTGGCCGGCCACCAATGACGTTACTTCGTCCAAAGATACCCGGACCGGATCAATCCACTGGACAGGAAATTGAAGCTGCTCGATTCGGCCTCGCTGTTGAAACTCACCGAATGCCACGAGAGTCAATGTCGCAGGCTCCACTGGCGCGGCGTCTCCATCACTCATCGGTCGCGATGAAGTCACCGTATAGGTGTCTTTGTCGACTGCGACTGCCAGCAACCATTCTTTTTCTACTGCCTGAGGAAAGATCTGGATAGCTTCGGTAAATTCCGGCTTCAATCTCTTCAAACTGAATGGAATGGGCTGATCGGCGAAAGGGCGAGGAAAAAGGATAGGCGTCGTTGGTTCCAATCCGAAGAAGGGCTCGCTTGCCGCAGCCCCGCTGGCAAACAATAAGCCATCGTTCCAACCCACAGGGAATGGAACATGAGGAACTTTGATGCGGCGTAAATCACGACTAGTAACAAACGAAGTGAAGGGCGCGTCACCAGTTCCGGTTCCTAAAATACGAAGGCCGGCCATCGACTCAGGTGTCCACGCTTCTTCCACAGTGATGAATGCACGATGCTCAGCGGCACCGGCGGGGATAACAGGATTTCGAATGCTGAGGCCCGCTATTTCCGACTCGGTACTTTCGCACACGATCGAAAGTCGGATTTCACCATCAAACCCAAATCGCTGCACTGTGAGATCCACAGCGCAGGCACCTTGTTGTTTCTCTAGTGCATGCACTTCGCGAACTTTAGCGTCTGCTTTCAACGCAATCGCAAACGATCCTGCAGGTATGATTTCGATCCAATATCCAAAGGAATCGCCGCCTCGTTTTAGCAAGTCACCTACTTCTAAGCGATACATACCATCTTCGGGAAACGTGACATCCATGCTCCATTCATCGCTGTCGGCAATCGCCGTTTCTGCGATCTTGTTCCCAGCCGCATTCATGATCTGCATTTGCAACAGCGAAGCACAGCCAACGCTTCGAGTGCGTGAAGCGACGCGAATGACCTGCCCCTTGGTGCCGCTGAGTTCAAACGAATCTCGTTCACCTGCTGTTGATAGTCGACCGTGAATGCCGGCTGCCCCAGCAATTGGACCTGGTATGGCACCTTCAACGAACTGAGGAACCGAGCGAACTTGCAAGGGCAACGTCGCAGAGGCGCGACTATCGGGCAGGCGAGCAGAAATCCAATGAACGGGTTGATCGTTGGTTGTGGGTACTTCAACTTCTTGCCCTGCCACTTGCGAACCATCCTGGCCCGCGAAGTGCAGCATCGTCTTCACTCCTCGCTGTACGGCGACGGGAAAGGGAAAATCGATGATTGGAAAATCACCTACTCTTAAGTGATACGCTCCCCCGGCACTGTATCGACTGTCGCGAACTTCCAGAACAAAGGTTCCTGCCTCCGCGAAGCTGTGACTGAAGCGAGTATCGGCACCTACAGAGTTGTCATCTGCAGCGGCAATCGGCTTTCCTGACTCATCCCACAGTTGCAAGATTGCGTCGAGCGTTGAGCCGAGTTCGGCAGTTTGAATTTCGAAGGCAATTCTTTGACCAGCGGTCGCCGTGAAACGGTAATAGTCGCTGACGGTTGCGTCGCTGGTGCCATCAACGGATGCGGGAAGAGTTAGCTCTTGTGCGTTAGCGAGTGCGTGATTCGAACTATTGTCCAACACCACTGGCAAGTCGTCGATCAGCAGCGGCAGGGGCTCGTAAGGACCGTTGCCATGAGCGAGCCACAGGGCCACCGGGCCCAGAGCGACGTTGCTGGGCAGCGTCAGTTCCAATTCGGCCAACTGGCCCTCGGCTTTCACCACTGTCACTGGGAAGACAGGACTGGAAAATGCTCGCACGGGTCCGGCAAAACCGGGGCCCGTGAGCTGCACGCGCGATATTTGACCGGGGGACAAAGTCCGTACCTGAGTTGGCGCTAACTGGACTTGTCCCCAAGCGGTCATAGGGAGAATCAGCGCGACCCAACAGGTCAAGAACCAGCGTTGAACCATGATTCGTACCATAGCGGTGGGATTCAAAAGGAGGGAGTTGGGGGGTGGGATAATTCGGCGGGTGAGAATCATTCTAACCTAAATCGGGAATCGGTTCGCCATGATAAACATGATGCGGCCGATCGAGCGCATCGAGCCAGCTCGCAGTGGCCGGAATACCGAGTGCATGGTAGATGGTGGCAGCAAAGTTTTCGGGTTTTACTGGGGTATTTGTAGGAAATGCGCCATGCGCATCAGTACTCCCCACAACATTCCCGCCCCGCACACCGCCACCGGCCAACAAGATAGACTGAGCCGCTCCCCAATGGTCACGACCAGGCAATTTGTAATGTTGGTCCAGTAAAGTGATTTTTGGCGTTCGTCCGAATTCGCCGGCGACCACCACGAGCGTTTCGTCGAGTTGGCCACTCTGGCTGAGATCGTCTAGCAGTGCTGAAAGGGCTCGGTCGGTCGGCGGAAACAAGTTATTTTTGAGATGAGGAAAGGCGTTTCCATGGGTATCCCATGTTTCGTCGTTGCCCAAATTGACTTGCACAAGCGTTACCCCCGAGGCAACCAGACGCCGCGCCATTAGCATGGACCAGCCGAAGGAATTCTTGCCGTAGCGTTCTTGAGTCTTTTCGTCCGCCTCAGTCACATTCAGTGCTTGTTGAATCGTCGAGTCGGTGAGTAGTGAGACGGCACCATCGCGAAAGCGATCAAAGTTTTCTATTTCAGCAAAATAAGCGAGCTCTTTTCGTTGTTGATTCAGCGTGTCCAGCAGTTGCAAGCGGCCGGCCAGCTCTCTCAATCCCAAGCCCTCGGGAACAGTCAGCCGAGGTGTTTGAAAAAGGCGTTGATCGGGATTACCGCGATCTTGGTGGTCAAAGCCATATTCGGGAAAGGCCCCATAGGCGGAGCTGTGAAAAGGGGCAGCTTCAATGAACCACGGGTCATGCCGGGCACCCATTTCGCCTGCAAACTGCCCCGGCAGGACGCGACCTGTGGAATGCACCAATCGCTCAGGAATAGCGATCGCCGTCGGTAGATTATTTTGGCGATTTGCGAGCTGTTCAACCATTCTTCCCGCCATCGCAGCAATGGAGGGCCGATCGGCAGGTCCAGGTTGATTTGGATTGAAACCCGTCGGGGTCTGCGAGTGGCCCGTCAGCATCACGTGATGCGAGACGGAATGATCATTGGAGGCGTGCGTCAATGAACGGCAAAGAGCCCAAAGATTGCTGCGATCGGCCAGCATGGGCAAATGCTCACAGATCTGAATACCGGGAGTTCGCGTCGCGATGGGGCGAAATTCACCCCGAATGCTCTCTGGCGCGTTGGGCTTCATGTCGAAACTATCGTGCTGAGACAGACCGCCAGAGAGAAAAACGAAGATACATGCTTTGGCACGCCCAAAGGGAAAAGGGTGGGGATTAGTAGCGGGTACAGCATGGGCCGATTGCAGACCCGCGAAATGGTTCATACCGAGACCGAGAAGTCCGATTGCACCGACTTGCAGCGCTTCGCGGCGATGCAAGCGAGGATGTTTGAAGCCGCACCTAGACTTGGCAAGCAATTTTTGATCCATGGTATGGGCAGGTGGGGGGGAATGAGCCATGGCGACTGGGGGTACATGATTCTAATTGTACCAACAATCACCACCCAAAGACGCCAATCCCCAAGACATGGCAATCTCACCAGGGATCAAACCAAACTATCATGGGGGACCCTCTCTCAGCGGGGACATGCACTCATCCACTCATCGGGGACACACTCATCGGGGACATGAACCATGCTCATCTCATCTCTCAGCTCTCATCGGGGACATGAACCATGTCGTCCAGGTCGTCGCGACTCGCGAGTCTCATCGGGGACAAGTCTCATCGGGGACATGAACCAAACCTATCCTCATCTCTCAACGGGGACATGAACCATATCGTCCAGGTCGTCGCGACTCGCGAGTGGACACAAACCAAGGCCTCGCCCAAAGCAAGGAGAGAAACCGCGGATTGGACAGCAAAAACACTGGCGTTAGCCGAAACGTTTTAACTTTGGACTGCGGAAAAACTGTGGCTAAGCCGTCGACCCTGCGAATCGAATTCCGAACTTGAATCCGGACCCCAGATATTTTCGATTCTGTAATTTTTAGGGGGAGCGTCCGCAGCTTCTAAGAAGGCCTGGCCCATAAAATCCATCCTCTCACGTCGAGAAATACGGAATCTTCCGCCACAATAAGAACGTAAACACAAAGAACCGTATTGACAAACAGCCACGTATCCGCAAAAACACTCACTATCTTTTGAACAGATATTCAATAAACGAAGAAGGAGCTAGGAAATGACTCGAAAATCGAGGGCGGAAGTGTTCGACCCGTACAACGTTGGCACTTATCATATATTTAACAGAGTGGTTCGTCGTTCACTTTTATTTGGAATAGACCCGATCTCCGGAAATGACTATACGCATCGCAGATTGATCGTGCTCAATAGACTGCGGGGTCTTGCGCAACATTTCAGCATCGACGTATTCGCGTTTGCCATAATGTCAAATCACTTCCATCTGGTCGTCCGCAATCGGCCAGACCTTGTCGAAAAACTCGACGATCGCGAAGTGGTAACTCGCTGGCTGATGATTTGCCCCATAGAGAGAGACAGAGACGGCAACCCCCTCCCGCCGTCAGAACCCCAGATACAAGCCGTGCTCAGCAACCCAGACACGGTCAGTCAACTGCGACTCAGACTCAGCAATCCCTCGTGGCTGATGAGCCTGCTCTGTCAGCACATCAGTCGTCGCTGCAACAACGAAGATGGCTGCTCTGGTCGCTTTTTTGAAGAGCGATTCAAGATGATTGCACTGCTCGATGAACCTGCGGTTATCGCCTGCATGGCATATGTCGATCTCAATCCCCTGCGAGCCGGACTCGCCAACAATCTCCGTGACTACCAAGAAGTCTCTTTAGCACTTCGACTGGAGACTTTAAGTGGCGACAAGGTCGACTCTTCTTCATGGCTTGCCCCTATTGCCATAGCTCCAGAAGTGAAGCACCAAACAAATACGATCGATGACCACTTGAATAATGCGGAAGGCTCAAAGGTCATTTCTCAGGCTCAACACGAGAGCAATGCACGGGGTTGCCTCTCCATGACCCTGCCAGAATACGTCGCAATGCTCACTTGGCTTGCCTCGCAAAGCCGACCGGAATTAGCGCCAGAACTGAAAGCGAACGACGTTGGGGAACTTGTACTTAAGAGACAAGGACTGGACCCTGCTGCGATAGTCAGCATCCTGGCTGGCTATACAAATCACTTTCATTCCGCGATGGGCTGCACTGCAAGCATCAAAAGGGAAACAAGTAGACGCCAACGGCATCGCATAAAAGCACCGGGCCGACACCTTCTCGATACGGCCTCCGATGCTACGAAAATGGATCCCAAGCCACTAGAGACGCACTAGGCCATTTTGACATTTACTTCTTCAACACAGAAAACGCGTCAACGTTAGTCCGAGCGGGGAATACTATCGTAGGGGTTCAGCATTGCTTAAACCTCATTCGCTTATGCAACTGTTTTCCGATTGATTCTTAGCGATATTTCCCTGGTGACAGCGAGAATTGCAAGCGAATTAACGGCGGCGATCTCACAAATGCTCATCCCATCTCGATGAGCCAAACGATTGCCAGCAAATTCAATTTCGTTGAATACCATTCGCTTGCTTACTGATAAGATCCGCAATCGGCGCTGATAGCTCAAATATCTGAGTCAAAGAACGGATCCTCAGGCCATACACTTCGGGGACATGAACCAAACACTTCGGGGACATGAACCAAAAGCGCGCAGAAACTTCACTACGACCACTTTAAAAAAATGGGTTCACGTCCCCGCCGAGTTGGTCCCCGCCGAGTTGGTCCCCGCCGAGCTGCCGAGAACAAGGTTCATGTCCCCGCCGTGCACGTCCCCGCCAAGTTGGTCCCCGTGGTTCATGTCCCCGCCGTGGGTGGTTGCGTGGTTCATGTCCCCGCCGTGGTTGGAAGGCACGTTGCGCTATTGAAAGAAAGAACTGACTTCACCTGGTTGCTCACACATCTCGCGATGAGCTGAACTGCTTCGTCGTGCTACGTTTTCCATCCATCGAATCGACTCAGAAATGATTTGCTTGCGGTCTTCAGCCAAGCGGGCGACGTGATCAACTTGTGGAAGGTAAAGAACTTGAATCCTTGATTGGGATCGCAAGCTTGGAAACATGCCCCAGAATTGCTCCGCATGGTTGTAGTACTTTGGGACCCCACCGGTGTAAATAAATTGCAACTCTACTCCTCGGTTGACCAACGACTGCAGTTCTTGCTCGGCAATTTTACGAGGTGGGAACTCGCGAATATCTTCACCACCTGTTAACGTCTTCGAGTGGACCATCTGTCGTCGGCGCAAACGGCCTGCCCAGAGCTTCCAGCACTGAGGATTAAGCAGCCGCATTGGGATTCGTAAGGCATACCTTCGCCAATAAAATCCCAAAGTAGGATATCCACATCCATCCATTTGCGAGACGCCAATGACTCGTGTGTCTTGAGTCGCTACATGCATGCCATCATCGGCACCCGAACAAAGTCCGAAGAGGATAAATCGCTTGATACCCAAACGATCTTGCATTGCATCCATCGCTTGGCGAGTTTCCAGCACGGCGCGTTCCAATGATGAATGACCGTCGCCAACCCCCAGGCTTTCGCCAATTCCAGAAAGACAGAATCTCAGCGATGCAATTCCCGACCGCGCCAATTGATTCGCCATCAGCACATAGAGCCGGAAGGGCCCCACATGATGCAGCATCCCAGAAGTCAAAAAAATAACTCCCACGCGAGCTGGTGGATCTTCTGAATTCGGGTTGGTTAACACACCCATTAAATGATCGTACTTGCCAAATACAATTGGGTTATCGTTCATTATCGAACTCCCGTAATCCAGTCGACAATGGACCGCTGAATCTGCGGAGACGAGAACGCGTTTTCGGTATACTGAGGTTGGTCCCAATGGATTGAATCGGTAGTAGAAATATGCGAAAGACGCACAACTTTATCCCCAGTTTTTGGGCAACTTTCGGGCTTCAAATCCAGTTCCCGGTAATCGCAACTAGTGACCACTAGAGTTGGGTGAACGGGCGAGTTCAGCAATGACGTCATGTCGAGTTGCTTCAAGCTTGCTGCTTTGCTTTCTGACAACTGTAAACCAAACAGCTGATCGCCGCTGGCCTGACGACGCTTGCTATAGTACACAAGCGACGACAAAGATTGCTGATGGAATGCATCAAGTGTATTGAGGAATTGTTCACCGCGAACCACTGGGTCCCAAAACACAAGTCGATCCGGGACAGCTCGTTTGCACGAACTTGAACTATCGAGCTGAGCGCTAGACACGAAGTGCGCGGCAAGGGTCGCACCAAGTCGAACTCCTAAGATCACCAAGGACAATGGCTGCGCAGTCGATCGAAGATGGCAGGCCGCAGCAGCAATGTCCCGTGCCCAAGTATTGGTGTCCCCGTCACTGCAGTGCCCCGTGGAATTGCCCGTTCCCGAGTAGTCAAATCGAAACACATCGCATCCCTCTTGAGCTAGTTGAACGGACAACTGCTGGAGATTGCGGTGAGCGCGCGCATATTCGTGCCCCAGCGAACCGCATACAAGAACGGCTATTGACTTTGCATCAGTTCCTACGCCAGCCAATTTATTGCGCGGTTCATAGCGTACGCCGAACAGTTTGTTTGAATCACTTTCAAAATAGACGGGCCTAATCACGGGCAAGCGCTCACGCAATCGCGCTGCTTCAGTATCGAACACGTCGTCAACACTGGACTCACGCTGGTTGCTCAATCGACGCTGCAACTGATTGGCTATGGATGCAATCGTTGGATTGGCAAAGAAGTCTCGAACTGGAATTGCAAGATCATAGTGCCGGCGAATTCCGGCAATCACACGTGTTATCAGCAACGAGCTTCCACCTAGTGAAAAGAAATCATCGTCGATTCCGATCTCTTCGATCCCCAGTACCTCTTGCCAAATATCCACTAAGAGTCGCTCTATCGGAGTGCGTCCAACGCGGAGAACTGTTTCACGGACGACTTCCCCAGACTCCGGTGGCGGCAAAGAAGGGCGATCAATCTTTCCGTTGATAGTCTTGGGAAAGAACCGCACTAGGCAGTATCGCGAGGGGATCATATAGGCGGGCAAGCGAGTTTTAAGATGATCAGCTACTTGCGATGCAGATATTTGCGAGTCTCCGATGGCGACATAAGCGACCAGTGTTCGCCTTCCGCCTAGCTCCACACAAACGACAAGTGAATCCAAGACGCCAGGGCAACTTGCAATTTGAAACTCAATCTCCCCTGGCTCAATTCGATAGGAGCCCAATTTGATCTGATGATCGATACGTCCTGCAAACTCGATATCGCCTGTGGGAAGCCAACGAGCCAGATCTCCGGTTTTGTAAAGCCGATGCTGGGGTAGCCCTGGCAAATCGATAAATCGAAATGCGGCCGCATTCTTCTCTGGACGATTCAGATATCCGCGTGCCAAGGCAGTACCGCCGATATACAGATCTCCGGTTTCACCCACTCCTAACGGTCGATCATCCTCGCCTAAGATCCACGCCTCGTAACCTGGCAAAGGCTTACCAATGGGCATGCTTTCACCGGTCCAGCCCGCGTCTGGAATAAAAACGGTTGCAGTCACCGTGGTTTCGGTGGGTCCATAGGCGTTGCACCACAGCACTTCGTGGTCGCACAAAGTTAACCATTTACCATAATGACCGGGCGATACCTTCTCGCCAGTGGCAAGCACCATTCTCAGCGTCGATGGAATTCGCTGCCCGCTCGCGTCAAGCAAGTCGACCCATTCGTGCCAGTAGGCAGTGGCTAAATGGAGAGCCGTAATTTGATAGGACTCGACCCAGTGCAACAGTTCATTTTCTTTATTCGATCGTTGCCGTGGTCGAATCACTACTGTGCTGCCGACTAGCAACGGAGGAAAAATCTCTTCAATGGCGATATCAAAGTTGAGCGTTGAGAACTGTAAGGTTCGATCATTGCTGGTCAAGCGATATACCTCTATGTCGGCATAGCAATACGTCATCATGGCGCGATGCTCGATCTGCACTCCCTTCGGTTTGCCAGTTGAGCCAGAGGTATACATGATGTAGGCGAGACTATCGGCATCCAGCTCAGGCGTCGATGGAAAATCGAACCTATCACCTCTCGTACCACAAAACGAGTCAAACTCTTGGGGCTCGATCAGTCTCAACTCAACACGACCAATAACTAGTTCATCCCAAAAATCTCGATACTGCGGTTCACAGACAACTACTGGAATATTGGCATCCTCCACCATGAACTGCAAGCGATCCCGTGGATACTCCGGATCGAGCGGAACAAACACACAGCCGGCTCGCATAATGCCGATCATCGCAGCGATCGAGAATGCAGATCGATCAAGGCACATTCCTATAGGACTCGCCGGTGCATAGTCGTGCTCGATAAACCAATGAGCTATCCGATCAGCCCAAGCATCTACATCTGCATAAGTCCATTCTCTCGCTTCGAATACCAAGCAAGTTGCTTGCGGATTCCTTTGACATTGCAACCTAAAAGCTTGTGGAAAGTCCGCTACTGCTTTGATCGTTATGGCGGCCCGATCCATCAGATTTTATTCCCTGCATTTTGAACAATCATGTTCTGATTAGTCGGATCGCGACTCATCATCGCCGATTGAGCATCGCAGGGCAGAACGCTAGAGCTCGTTCCGAGGCGGAGTACCGACTCAATCGCTACCTCAAGCAACTTTAATCCCATTTCCAATTCGTGAGCGTCAATCGTGAGTGGTGGCATAATCTTGACGACATGGTCATCCGATCCAGCCGTCTCAATAATCAGCCGTTGCTGAAACGCCTGGCGAGAAATAGCTGTTGCGAGTTGGCCATTTTTCACATCCAAACCCCAGATCATTCCACGTCCACGAACAGTAAAATTATGCTCACCATGTTGTTGGGCGATTCGATGTAGATGGTTCTTGATGGTCGTCTCGTGTTGAGCAATTGCTTGCACTAAATGGGGTGTAGTCCAATATTGCAAAAGAGCACGGGCTGCGATAAATGCTAGATTGTTGCCACGGAAGGTTCCAGTGTGCTCACCTGGCTTCCATTGATCCCATTCCTCTCGTAACAACACGAGGGACATCGGCAACCCTCCACCAATGGACTTTGAAAGACAAACGATATCGGGCGTAATTTCAGCGTTCTCGAAACTAAAAAAAGTCCCGGTACGGCCGTTGCCAACTTGAATGTCATCAACGATTAACAAGATGCCATGCTCACGACAGAGTTGAGCGACTCTGCGGATCCAAGAGACACTCGCCACTTGGACCCCACCTTCGCATTGTACAGTCTCCAAAATAACGGCAGCGGGTAGAGGGAGCCCACTGCTCTTGTCATGCAAAAGCTTGTCTAGCAATTTCGTCGTGTCATACTCGTTCAGATAACCATCATAGGGCAGATGCGTAACATTGCTGTTTGAGCCGTAATATTCGGAATGATAGAATCGATTGCCGGTGAGCGCCAACGCGCCCAAAGTATGACCATGATAGGCATTGGTAAAAGCTACGATGTGAGAACGCTTCTTCACTTTGCGAGCTATCTTGATCGCCGCTTCTACCGCATTGGTTCCTGTCGGACCCGTAAATTGGACTTTATAGTCCAGGTTACGGGGGCGTAAAATAATCGATTCAAAGTCAATTAGAAAATCAATCTTGGCTTCTGTGGCCATATCAAGACTATGCTGCAGCCCGTCGCGACGAATGAAGTCCAGTAAAGCAGCTTTGACAAGTGAATTATTGTGACCGTAATTGAGTGCCCCAGCACCTGCAAAAAAGTCGAGGTAACGATTGCCTTCAGTGTCTGTCAGCCAAGCCCCAGACGCAGTCGTGAAGACAGCAGGAAAAGAACGGACGTAGCCACGTACGGCCGATTCAATTCGTGCGATATAATCGAGCATTGCCGAACAACCTCTACAAACTGACCAGAACGCTGAAATCCATCATGTGATGTCTCAGTGCTAAGGTAGGTCGAGGGGGCTCAATGTCAAATGCAATCGCACCAGCCCGTTTTCACAAACGAACACCATTGCCATTGTCGAACGCTGCCAGGGATTCCAGACGCAGAGAGACCTAAAGCGAAGCAGTTCCAACATGTAGCGGCGGGCGGAACCCGGAAGACAGTGCGTCCCCGGGCGGAGACCAGGGACGAAGACTTACTGGCTATGCGAAGGGCAGGTTTTGACCGAAGTTAGAGCGGAACTTATTAAAGTCGGCAAGCGTGATATTGCCGTCTTGATTGAAGTCAAATTCTGGGATGAAGCCAGCGTTGCCAGTCTGGCGTCCGAAGGATGATCGAAATAGATTGAACTCGCCAAGCTCGACCACGCGGTTCCCGCTGGTGTCGCCGAATAGCCTATAGAACCCGTCTGCCGCATCGTCTCCTACAATCAAATCTCCTCCCGCGGTTCCATTGCCATCCCCATCCAGCGATGATCCGTCGGCTCGATAGATGCGAGATGCGTCCAGGGTCAGCATGTAGTTGCCATCTCGCAATGATCCAAACTCCGTTAGAGCACCTGAGAACACAACTCGAGCCAGCGTCCCTTCCGGGCCTTGAGTTAGTTGAACAACGGTGTCCACAATGGCTTGATCCGAACGACGCACAACACGAATGGCATCCGAAGGCACAACCACCGTAGCATCAAATTGTATATTCACCGCGTCGACGAGGCTGCGAGCGGCATCCCCGCTACCCACTTGAACATTGCTAACCTTAGCCGGTTCGGTATAGGCAGGATGAACGCGCACGGATTTCACTGCGTTCGTGGAAGAGAATCCAAAAGTATCCTTAGCCATTGCTCGCAAGAAACGTGGGCCCGCGTCAACACTGCTCGTATTGAATTGAATGGACCGCAACAGAGCGGTCACTGCCTCGTTACTGATCGAACTATTGAAGTCAAAAACCAAAGGATTCGGCGCATTTCCGGTTTGTGTGATCGCTCCGATTGTCACCCCTTGGTAGCGAACTTGATCATTGACTACTTCGATCTGCCCGTCACCGCTTCCAGAAGATTGCACCAAAAGTTGATCGCCCAATTGTCGTCCCCCTTCCCAGTGAATTGCTAATTCGTGTGGAACTGCAAAGAGCGAAGTGAACTCCGCAGAGGTATCGAAGGCAACCGGGTCGTCACCCACTCGATATGCCAACGCCGGCCCCGGCAGGATGACTTCCGTGAATGGATTAGGAGTGGAGTCCTCCGCTTCGATCATAAACCAAAATTCGGGGTATCGAGGGTCGTTGGTGGTGAAGCGAACCTCGCCATATGCCTTGCTTTCGAATCGATCAACAGCTCTCAGGCGAAGGAGCCCGCTATCGAAGGCAGCAACCTGAGTGGGGACGGAAACGATTTCGAATCCTTCGGGCACTTTCCAATTGCCCAGAGTCAATGGCTGTCCACCCGGATTGAATATTCCGACGTCTAGGATGACCTCCCTTAGTACAGCCGTCGCCTGCCCAAACGAAACTTGGGCACCGGAGACCGAGAGCTGCATTTGCGGTGGCCCATTACTATAAGGTGATACCACCGATACAAATGGCTCGCTCACAAGAAGCTCGCCATTTAACAAGAATCTTGCCTGCCATTGCCCTGGCACAGTAAAGTAGTAAGAAGGAGATAATAATTTTGCCACTTGGACATACAATTGAGACTCCGTGGCAGTTTGATCGTAGCTTGCTGCGACCGTGCCATCGGGCTCGAGAAACTCGAAAGTGTAAATGTCGCCTTGCCGGAGGTGAGAAAGCGAAACGGCCAGAGTCGCACTACTGCCTGTGTGTCCAAAAAAATGCGATTGCTCGGCTAGGCCGGAAGCCCATTGATGCGATGACGGCTCGTTCCGAGTCATTACCGCATCAAGCACTGTTGGCACTAAGTCCTCTTGATATGTGACCGTTGACGGATCCAAGAAATATTGACCGGCCGCCCACATGGGCTCGATAGGCATGCCATTGCGCGTCATCAGAAAATAGAGCTGGCTACCTGCCGTTGGACCAGAGGCACCCATATTTCCAATGATTTCACCAGCCCTGACTGTTTGACCAACGCTTACAGTGATCGAATCTCGCGCTAGACTGCTATACGTGGTTCGCCAGCCATTTCCGTGGTCGATTGTTACATAGTTGGAGTTTGCACTGGAGAAAATGTTAGTTTCACGATCAAAATTGCCATCGACTGTTTCCATCACCGTTCCAGCGGCTGCGGCAAGGATAGGAATTCCCTGGTCTTGAGCTCGAAAGTTGGCCGCGCGAATATTCCATCCGGTTCCTTCTGCACGCGCGAACGCGTTGCCAGCAAAATCGATAGTGTGCGTTGTGCGAGGATCCACATCGGCATAGTACTGGGTCGCTACATCCAAGCGATAACGATCTCCAACGGGAAAAATCCATTGGCCTTGCAATTCAGCAGGCGATGTAGGCAAAAACGTCTGCTGCGCGGAGTTGTCGTTCTCAAGAGACTCCACCACCTCGTTGTTGGCATCGACGACCGTCACAAGAGAACGCTGGCCAGGCTGTGCATACCACCCTTTAGCAATCGCGAACCAGCTCCCATTTCCAGTAGCCCAACTGATATTGTCCATGGTTAGAATCAAACCATTGACGGCAAACAGGATGTCGTACCGACTCTGCGGCGGCACCGCTTCCGTAACGAAGTTAACTTGAACCGATATCATTTGGCCAACGGGAATTGAGCTGACCAAAGAGCCGTCCCCGTCGCGCAATATGGTCGTGCTTGTGACGCGGATATTCGGAGTGGTGCGTGGGGCGCGGCCGCGGTCCGGCGAGTAGGAGCCCTCTGAAAAAAAGGATCCATCCGGCAGTGGCGCATCGGGAAGACGACCCCAGCTAAAATTGCCAGACTCCAATTTAGTGAAATTATCAGAGTTACCGGCAAGCATTGCCCGTGATTCAAGTCGCTCAGCCAATAGCCTGCGTACTCTCGGTCTACGACTGCCATGGTAGATTGTAGAGCGACCCATTTGATAGCGTTTCCCTTGTTCCGAATGGCTCATAGCTGTTTATTACAAAAAAATGATTTTCGGGAGCACTTCCGCTCGCGCTGCTTGCCTCCATTCACAGATTGCCCACCTTGCTGTGGCTGAGTAAACTCGACTGCATGCAAGACCGTCGATAGAATGCCCTAGTAGATTTACGACAGGCATCTACACGGAAATCGAATTTTTAATAATTACAGGAAATCCCACATGGCCCGCGAGACTCAGCCTGCAAGGGGGACAATTCAGCAGTCTTGTTCGGGGCCAGATTCGGGACCGGTTACCAGCGCGACCCTGTTGGACCGCCTAAAACTCTGGGACGATTCAGAAGCCTGGAGCCACTTCGTCAAGCAATACAGTCCGATGCTCGAACGCTGGTCTCGCAATCGCTTGACCAGTTCGGCCGACGTGGACGAAGTGAATCAACAGGTTTGGTGCGAACTGGCTCAACGCTTGACTAGCTTTGAATACAATCACAGAAAATCCTTCCGAGGCTGGCTCCGGACAATTCATAGCAGTCGACTACTCGACTTTTTGAAATCCGAAAAGCGTCGAATGGGCAAAACGATTGCATTTGCTGAATTATTGCAACAGCGTTCTATCGGTAAAACAAGAGAAACGTCGTCTACATCCCATGCCCTCTCGTCCCATGCTATTCGTCCTCAAGTCGCAGCTATCGAGCAACGGGTCCAAGCGCGAGTTAGTCCGCAAACCTGGAAGATCTTTTGTGAGGTTGCGATCGACGGACAAACGGTTGCCGATACCGCTCGTCGATATGCCATGCGGTATACTTCTGCATTTGCGGCTTACTCGCGCGTCTGCCGCATGCTGCATGAGGAAGCGACTAAATGAAGTTGGAGCAAGGTCCGCTGTGTCCCGATGCAGCGGTGCTGCGACAATTATGTAGCGGTATCGACCTTGATACTCACCCCGCTGATCCCCAAGTAATTCTGCACATTGAATCTTGCGAACGGTGTCAAAAAAAACTGGAACAATGGGCAAGTGACCAACGCACAGTGGTCACTCAATTGCTTAATTTGCAGAACACCTCAAGAACCTGTTCGCAGGCACCTAGCAATTTACCAGAATTGTCCGGCTTTCGCATTGATCGCGAACTGGGTCGTGGTGGGGCCGCAGTTGTTTACCTAGCCGAAGACCTCACGACTCAGCGTCGCGTCGCATTAAAGTTAATCGCTATCACTGGAGACGATAAGCAATCGCTTCGTAACCAATGGCGTGATGAAGTACGTGCTGCTGCACGAATGGAACATCACAATATTGTCAGACTTTATCGAGTCGACGAGACTTCTTCCCACTTTGCACTAGTCTTCGAATATGTCCCCGGGGGCACGCTGCGAGACTGGCGCGACAAAGCGGCGTCCCCTGTTCAGATCGTAAAATTTATTCGAACCATCGCGTTAGCGATCCAACACATTCATCGCGGCGGCATCCTCCATTTGGATCTGAAACCGTCCAATATTCTAATCGACACATCGCTTGGCAATTCATGGGACC
Source organism: Pirellulaceae bacterium (assembly GCA_041749395.1). Classification (GTDB taxonomy): domain Bacteria; phylum Planctomycetota; class Planctomycetia; order Pirellulales; family Pirellulaceae; genus Laterigemmans. Next base: position 61,927 of record JBGTBJ010000072.1, on the reverse strand, counting down.
ACTTGGTGCCCAAAGTGTCCGATTTTGGAATTTCAAGTTGGAATCGCGTTCCGAATAATGTAGATCCTCACCATCGCCAACCTCGTGGCACGCTAGCGTATATGGCGCCCGAACAACTGCTTGGTGAACCTTCGCTCCTTTCTCCAGCGACGGATGTTTATGGGCTCGGTGGCGTATTATTTACTTTGCTCACCGGCGAGTCTCCATATCGAGGACTCTCTGACACTCAGATTACTCAGAAGTTGTTGAATTCTGATGTTCCAACAAGCAATGAGGCTCTAGCGAAAGCTCCACAGGGGCTCCGCAAAATCACCTCAAGGTGCCTCGAGAAGCATCCTCAGGATCGCTTTCAATCCATGCAAGAGCTCGCAGATGCACTTCAGAATTGGCATGATCCGTCTACGAGAACAGGTACATCACCAAGTGGCCTACCGTTCGGACTGCGCACATTCCTATTCGCAATACCGACAGTCACAATTGTTATTCTCGCATCCATCTGGTTGGTTAGCCCTTCCCTGCCAACTAAAAACGCTACCGTGGAATTACCCGATCAACGTAAGATCAACGAGTGGGCGGATGAGATTACCCAAGAAGTGGCCACATTCGATGTGGAACGTGCGACGCGGTTGATCGATTCGACTCGCCGATTGAATCAACATGTCTTAAGCCAGAACCCAATCTCCTTTGAGCACTGCCTTCAATATGGCAAACTACAATTGCAAGCTGCAGAAGGATTTACGGCCAGCCTAAACGGCGAGCTCCATCCCTTTGCCGATACGTTGCTTACCGAGTGTATTGGTTTGCTATTTCAAGCGACCGAGTTGCGTCCTAATGACCAACTAGCGATCAATGAATTAATCGCTGCCCGATATACCAAGTGCTGGTTGTCCGAAATCAGTGAATTTAGTGACGAGTCGATTCGTGACCCCGACCATAACCAACACCCGTGGATCAGTGGTTCCATCACGATCGATACAGTTCCTTATCTCCTTCGCCTTGAGAATCGACGCCAACAAATTCACTGGATGTCGCAATTCCAGGACCTGCTTAGGTCAGCCTCATGGCACTTTCGCTGGCGAAGCGATCCAGCGAAATCTCATTTGATTGAGCAGTTTGAAGCACAGCTTTGGAATGAACTTGGCGATGCGCGGCAATGCAGAGATCTTGCTGTGCGACATGCGCTGACAGCTTCTCAGGTTACCACAGCAGGCTGGCCGAAACTTCCCATCGAAGGCTGGGTACTCAGCGACAGTCGCAGTGATCTCATGCGAGAAACGATACTCTGCTATCTCGCTGAGCAATTATGGAGCTTTACGGCACAGTCCACAAATCCAGAAGATGCTGTCGGCAGGAATGACCTGTCAGCATCGGATTGCGGCGACATGGTGTTACGATCCACGCTTGACTTTATGGAAACGCAACAGTTCGACAAACAACTACTGCCATCGATTTTGCATATAGAATTGATTCGTCCTGTCGCTCGCATCTCTACCGAATTGAGACGTGAGTCTCGGCTATCAACAGCCCAGCAGTGGCAATTCGGCTTTCTCTCGCTCGCAAACGCATGCCAAAGAGAATATCCCGATGACATAAACGTTACGCTCTCCCTTAGTGAAGCACACTTACAGGCATGGAAAAATGCGATCCGACAAGATGACGATGTCGCGGCCATTGCTGCACTCGAAGCGTCATTGGCAGCGGCAGAGGCAGCCCTAGTATTAGCACCCGATTCTCTTAGAGCACGTTTCCAAGTGGCCGACCGCATCCGTCGCCTCACGCGTTTTCAGACGCAGTAGCCAAGAAAGCGATAGTCGCCTTTCGCAGCATCGTCGCTCCGCACATCTTGTCCCAGGGCTCCGCCCCACATCTTGTCCCAGGGCTCTGCCCGGGGACACACTGCAAACAAGGCTCCGCCTTCTAAATTCAAACGCAGACTTTCGCTACGCCCGCTAAATCAGCGAATGGGTGTGGGCTGATCACATCTTGTCCCAGGGCTCTGCCCGGGGACACACTGCAAACAAGGCTCCGCCTTCTAAATACAAACGCAGACTTTCGCTATGCCCGCTAAATCAGCGAATGGGTGTGGGCTGATTGCGCTGGCGGGCGGAGCCCGGAAGACATTGCGTCCCCGGGCGGAGCCCGGGGACGAGGGAGCCATCGCCCCAAAGGCTCCGCCTTCCCTCATACAGTACTTGCAACGGCACTCCTAACGAGGCAAAAATACACTGATCAAAAAAACACCCCTTAGGCATTTAAACCAGCCGTATTTTTCACGAGTAGCACCATGTCACGGTCTCGATATCGATTCGGCGAAGACTTTTATCCATACTTTATGACCAACACCATTGTCGCATGGTTACCCGTATTTTGCCGACCTGAATTTGCTAGCGTGATGATCGAGAGTTGGCAATTTCTACAGCGGGAGCGCGCAATTCGGATTCTAGCTTTTGTCATCATGGAAAATCATCTGCACTGGATTGGTGTTGGTCCACAGATTGCGAAACGAGTTGGGGAGTTCAAATCTTTCACAGCGACCACGATACTGAAGCAGATGGAACAAAGGGGCTACCAGACACTTCTTCAGGAGTTGAAATACTTCAAGGCGCGCCACAAAACGGACCAAATCCATCAGCTTTGGCAGGACGGAAGTCATCCGCAACAGATCGGGTCGGACGAGATGATGTGGCAGAAGATTGAGTACATTCACAATAATCCACTTCGTCGCGGATACGTAGACGATCCGGTTCACTGGCGTTATTCAAGCGCCAGGAATTATGCTGGTCAAAACGGCATCATGGAGATTTGCACGGCCTGGTAAAGCGAAAACGCAAATTCTTCAATCCTTGATCCTTGTCCCAGGGCTCCGCCCGGGGACACACTGCAAACAAGGCTCCGCCTTCTAAATTCAAACGCAGACTTTCGCTACGCCCCCAAAATCAGCGAATGGGTCACATCTTGTCCCAGGGCTCTGCCCGGGGACACACTGCAAACAAGGCTCCGCCTTCTAAACTCAAACGCAGACTTTCGCAACGCCCGCTAAATCAGCGACTGGGTGTGGGCTGATTGCGGTGGCGGGCGGAGCCCGGAAGACATTGCGTCCCCGGGCGGAGCCCGGGGACGAGGGGACGGAGCCCGGGGACGAGGGGACGTCTTATGAGTCAGCCAGGGGCGCGACTAGGCTGGGATCGAAGCTATCGCCCAATAGCCAACTCTCGGCATAAGGAATGACTGACTCTTGAGCCTTGAGAAGACGTATCGCTTCGGCGCGGTTCTCGGCGCGACCCTCTTCTTTGACTGCTGCCAAATCAAGCAAACATTTGGCTTGCTGAAACGCCATCCCTTTCTGCTGCGACAGACGCACCCCTTTCTCAAGTTTGCGGATCGCCTTGCGCTGGTTTCCAAGGGCATAAAGTGCGCGACCCGATGCGCGCAAAATATGGGGCTGATGGTTAGGTAGAACGGAATAGAACACTGCAGCAAGACGCAGTGCCTGCTTGATACCCTTCATCTTTTCCTTCTCTGCTGGCTCGGTCCAACGGGGTCCTACGCGAGCCTCAATCATTAGTGGAAGACAAAACAGCGTAAAATCCATAAACTCCCAAATTTTCTTAGTCAGACTCCAGGCATGCATTGTACGCTCGTCAGCGGCGGCATAGTTGGAGCACTGTATTTGCACGAATGCGTCGGTGCACGCGAGAACGGTCTCTGTAGCGTAAAAACGCTGTTGACCAAGTACTAAATAAGCATGTTTCAAATGCTCCATTGCTTCCACGACCTGTCCCTTACGAGCCAGAGCTGACGCTAAGTCATAGTCTCCCCAACAAATCCCCTTCGTCATATTTATATGAGAACTATATTCATAACCTCTCTTCGCTAATTCTAACTCTTCAGAAGCAGTTCCGATGAATGCGAAAACATGCCGTTGAAAATGGTAACACATCATTAACTCGAACGAACGTTTGCTCTTAGTCACCTCGCGAACAGCTGCTTCATAGTAGGTCGCGGCTTCTGGTAGTTTCCCCTGGGTGTACATCACCCAACCTTGGCAATAGTGCAATAAACCGCGATACTCAGGATCTGCACGCTCAACGGATGTCTCACAAGAACGCTTCAGTAATATCTTGGCGATCCAATGCATACCAAATGATGACCATAGAAAAGCCGCCTCCGCGTACCCAAGGCCAACGCGACGTGGATCGCCCGTGCGAATCGCGGTATAGGCTGAGCGAAGGTAGCAGTCCAATGCGGCAGGAAGACTTCGCTCTAAGAACAGCTGGCCAATATAGAGCGCGTCATGCGCCTCCAGCAGGACCTGTTTATGCTTTTCGTCTTTGACCGCAAGCCAACGCGCGGGAATCAATAGAACTAGTGCACTTCGTAGGTAAAACGAAAAAAACTGAGGTAAGAACCACTTGGAACGCGCTGTACCAAAATACTGAAGCGCCTTGTCGAGGTGCAGAATTGCCACGCCGTAGTCTGCGGTGTGTCGAGTTACTGCAGCAAGACCAGTACACGCCTTACCCCGTTCAATATCCGACTGTGCAGATTCCAATGACATTAGGTAGGCATGTTCGGATTTCGAAAAATCGTGGTTCCAATATGCCGCGCGGGCTAGAGAAATCCAAAGGCGGTAACGCAGGGTACTAGAGGTATTCTCGGGTATGAGTGTCCGAGCCATCTCATAAATTTTCAATGCGTCTTCGGCAGCATATGCAAGCAGAGCATTTTCTCCTGCTAAAACTTGATAGACAAACGCTCGGTCGTCTTCGGCTTCTAGAAAATGATGCGCCATGTCAAAGATGCGAGGCGAAATGGCTTCGCTGTATTCTCCTACCTTAGACGATTGGCTCAGCATTACAAAAAGCTTGCTCGCATTTGTGCCTTCAATCGACTCGATCGTTTCCCCTAGTTTTAGGTGCATTGACTTGCATTGATCGGCACTCAATGTTTCCACCACCGACTCACGAATCTTATCGTGGTAGGTATCCACAAAACTCTGGTCGCCTGAACCCAATAGCCGCACTAGTTGCTCACTGCGCATGTGCGTCAGAGTTCCCAGGTCCACGCGATCCATGCCGCATGCCTGACAAACTTCTTCGATCGAAATCGGTTGGCCAGATACCGCAATAAAGTTTAACAGCTCTCCTGCTCTCTCAGGAAGTTGCTGCAGACGGGTGGAAATGATCTCAGTCAATGTCAGGTGCTTAAAGGTCGCGCTCTGTGCGTCATATCCTTTGGTTAAGTGTTCGAGGAAATAGGGATTTCCGCTCGTATCAGCAAATAACTCTGAAGCATGCTTCTCAATCAGCTCCCGACTGACACCGGTCCGCGCAGTCGCCAAATCGATACATTGCGACAACGTCAATGGCGCTACTTTGACATGTGTCGTTTCCAGTTTGCCGGGATTTGCTTCAGCAAGGCGTTGCCATGTTTGCAGAAAGGGACTGTCGTCCGCTTCATCACTACGGTAGGAGCCCAAAAAGAGCAACGTAGGAGCTGCTTCGTCGGTCAGCATTCCCATGAGAGCCTGAGCGCTTTCCGTATCACCCCACTGCAAGTCGTCGATAAACAGGACCAGTTGAGTCGATTGCGAAATCATCCGAAATAGTTCTCGCAAAGCGATAAATCCTCGCGCTCGTATCATGTCGGGCTCGAAGCGACTCATATCCCGCCCGCAACGTTCGGCGACGTAATCAACGCGGCGAAGCAACGGAAATAATTGAACGAGAAATGGAATATCCAGTGGCATACGATCGGAAAACGTCCGCCCGGTTCCTGAACGGAGAAAGGCAACCAATGGTTCGATAATGCCGTCGATTGCTTTGAAAGGAACCGATTCCCGGTCATAACAACGTCCGGATAACACCAGCGATTCAGCGCCGACGCGCATGGGAGCAAGAAACTTCTCCGCCAAAGAGGACTTTCCCTCTCCACTTCGACCGGATATCCATGTCACTAGGGGACGCGACTGACTAGCAAGCTCTTCTCGAACCACCTCAAGCTGTGCCAACTGCTCTTCTCGACCAATGAGCTGCGTTACTGGCTCATTCGCCGGCCACTCGTCCTCCTGACTGCCGCTCCGCGTATCTTCAGAGCCATGCGAAGTCGAACCTAAAATGGTCGAACCCGCTGCTAACCCTAGTGCATCGGCAAGCTCGGCTCCGCCAGGACGCAGCGTCGGTTCGCGCTGTAGCAAGCGGTCCGTCAACAGTGCCAAGTCGGCTGGTAAATCGGTACGCCCACTGAGCGCAGGCGCGTCCTGCTCTCGCTTCTTAATCAGTACTTCCGCAGCAGTACCTCGAAACGGTACTTCACCGGTTAATGCTTCGTACAACATCGTTCCCACGGCATACCAGTCTGTGGCTGGCACACGTTGCCCAAAGAGTTGTTCAGGAGCCGCATAACGTGGTGTTCCCACAAAATGCTTCGTCTGCATACTGGCTGTCTGATCGGATACCTGTTCAAGCTCGGCAACGAGGCCAAAGTCCAATATCATGAGTCGGCCACTGAGGTCGACCAAGACGTTCGAAGGCTTGAGATCGCGATGCACGATCCGATGCTCGTGCAATGCGGTGACTCCCTTGACTAGTTGCTTCATCGCCAACCGCAGTCGTTCTTCGTCGACTTTGCTGCCAGACTCTTCCACGGGACGTACGTAGCTGAGAAAATCAACTCCTTCGATTAAATCCATCGTAAAGAACCACTGGCGACCGTCCACTTCCAGAGATTGCATACCGACAAGATTCGGATGGTTGATTTCACTGAGACGTCGGAACTCATTGCGAAAACGATGGAGTCGATCGACATTGATTTCTTCGCTACTTTGACCGGTAGGAAGAGTCTTAAGCGCGACTCGGTTCGCATGTTTTAGATGGCGTGCCTCATAGACAACACCGAACCCACCACGCCCAATCTCACGTATCAGTTCGTAATTACCAAGCTTTCTTGCTGCCGGCAGCGAAAACGAGAGAGTATCGATGCTACTCCCCTCGGCATCCCCTGTCGCATCAAGCGACATCATTGTCGATTCAAAAAATACTAGGCGTATAAGCTTCGCAAATTGCGGAAAGCGTTTGATATAGTCTTCGGATGATGGGTCATCGCCACGTCGCCTACGGAACTCTAGCTCAATGTGCAGTAAATTCTGAAACAGCATCTCCCCTGATTCAGCATTGCATCGACCAAGATAGCTTTCGATGGAACTGGTTTCACCGTACTTGAGCTTCTTGCGAAAGTCTCGACAAATCGATTGGATTTCGTCGAACGCATTAACCTGCTGGGCGTCATTCATCGAATGAATACTCGTACGATTTTATAGAAACACTGGGACAATGACTTGTCCATCATCTTAATATCTTGTTCATCTTGTCCCAGGGCTCTGCCCGGGGACACACTGCACCCAAGGCTCCGCCTTCCATCCTCATTTCCCTTCTTGTCCCAGGGCTCCGCCCGGGGACACGCTGCACCCAAGGCTCCGCCTTCCATCTTCATTTCCCTACATCCAAACGATGGCGTAAGCGGGCGGAGCCCGGAAGACATTGCGTCTCTTCTTGTCCCAGGGCTCCGCCCGGGGACACACTGCACCCAAGGCTCCGCCTTCCATCTTCATTTCCCTACATCCAAACGATGGCGTAGGCGGGCGGAGCCCGGAAGACATTGCGTCCCCGGGCGGAGCCTCGGGGACGAGATTCGACGAGATTCGATCCTAGCGAATGCATTGAGCAACATTCAATTAGGCAGCCAGTCGGCTTTTGAGGGAACCCCTGAGGTCTAACCTTAGGTGAAATTGAGCGTCTTAAATAATTTATTTATTTTCCCTTACGGAAATCTAAGGCTTACGCATAATGGTAGTGCGGCACTGCCTCATATTAATTCCGTTTAGAACTTTTCAAATTAGAGATAGGCCTTATTAATGCACACTAAAACACAAGCAACATTTAGGCAGTCAGGTTTTAAGCGGGGCTTTACATTAGTCGAGCTGTTAGTGGTTATTGCCATTATTGGCATCTTAGTGGGGCTATTACTGCCCGCAGTGCAAGCGGCACGTGAAGCCGCTCGACGCATGTCGTGCTCCAACAATCTAAAACAGATGGGGCTGGCAATCATGAATTACGAGGCAACCTTTCAGCGATTTCCCGCGGGACTAACCTGGGTTCAAGGCGGCAGTACCATTGACGGAGCAGGTACAGGATTTATCGCGATTCTGCCCCAGCTCGAGGGAAGCAACGTGGCGCAATTGATTAACCCGTCTATTCCATGGTACCTACAGTCTGCTCAAGCGGTCACAGTTGTGGAGTCCTTTTACCTATGCCCTTCCGACATCGCCGAGCCTTTGCATACTTATTCTTTTGTTTCGGCTTTTGGTGCACCAGCTGGCGATACGTACGCGACTTGCTCTTATGCCTTCAGCGTCGGGCATCACGATGGAATTGGCTACACTTCAAGATATACAGCCCGTCCGGTATTACCTTCCTCCGGAGTCTTTTCAACGAATTTCTGGCCTCGAATGTCATCGATAGTCGACGGCACAAGCAATACATTCGCCATTGGCGAGGCCGCATCAGGAAAGGACATGTGTACTGGCAAAGGCTGCACCGTCAAACTGAATCAAGCGCCTGGCGAAAACACCGCCATCTTCGGATGGCTTGTCGGCGCATCCAACCCATCCTCGTTTTATGCATCAGGCTTTCGCTATTCCGGTTCCTACGCTTGCACAGTAGAGAAGCTTAACAAGTATCCGGTGACCGACTCCTATTTTGACGAAGCCAACTACAACAGTTTCCTGCCCAGTTGGAATGGTGGAACGCACCGTATTTCAAATTTCCGTAGCTTCCATCCCGCAGGTGCGCAGTTCGTGCACTGTGACGGAAGTGTCCACTTCCTTGCCGACACTATCGATATGGTTACCTACCAAGCTCTGTCAACAATGCACGGCGGCGAAGTCGTATCACTTCCTTAGGGATAGTCGCCTTTCGCTCCGCGAAAGTAGCGTTGGTATTGGTTGCTTTTTTAGAACTTTCGCGGAGCGAAAGGCGACTATGATTGCCTTCGCTTCATTAAATCACAGCCTTAAAGCGAAAGGCGACTTTGCTCAAATCGCTGTTTGAGCGGAGCGCGCGGCGAACCACGCTACAGCAAATTCCCAGCCTTGGTACGAAGCCCAGCGAGTTAGCCCAACCAACTGCCCCGCCTCATGTATTGATTGACCTGCAAATAAATGCAGTTTCACCATCAACGCCACCTTCGCATCATGCTTCGCTAACTCGGTCAATCCTGCATCAACATCCAGTAACCAGTCGAGATCGCAATTCAACGGATGACTGATCGAATCCAATTCGATCAATTGACGAGTACGACTACGTTTTTTTGCATTCTTCGCGCGAGCCCGATCTATCAGAACGCGTCGCATTGCTTCGGCGGCACTGGCAACAAAGTGAGCACGTGAGTGCCAAACGTATTCTCGTGCATCGTGCAAACCGAACCTCAGGTAACTTTCATTTACCAAAGCAGTTGCGGTCAGCGTATTCTCGAGTCGCTCGCCCAACATCAAACGCTGGGCAATTCGGCGCAGTTCGCAATACAACTGCGAATACAGCTCGTCGGTTGTACCTTCTGAATTCAGTTCAACCATTATCGACACCCAAAACCCCTGTCTCGCAGGAAACCATGCCACACTAATGAAGGATCGAACACCCTCTCAAGAATTGCGATTCTAACGTCATGGAAAAACGTTAACCACCTTTTTTTAGTGAAGATCGGTGAAATTTCCAGACGCGATATTGGGAGCTTTTATCCGCAGAAAGCGACAATTTGTCGCACGCCAAACCCTCAGAAGCCGACAGTGACGAAGTTCCTAACAGAAGCATCGTCCGTTCTGGCGTTTACTACAACCAACTTCGACTGAGGTGTCAGATAGAAATCGCGAATCTGCCAGCCTCGATCCGATTGATACAGCACCCCGAGAGAGGATGCGGTGGGCAGGTGCCACGCTTGAATCTGATTGGGCTGACTCTGGGTAAGAAGGACTCTCTCGTTGTCCGAAAACTGCGCGCGGAGACAAGGAAGATCTTGAGCTTTCAACACAACGGCATCCGAATCGCGGTCAATAACTCGAAATCCATTGTCGTCCATGATAACAACAAGTTTTTCGCTCGCACTAAATTCAAACTGCTGTGCAGGAAGAGTGTATAAAAAGTCATAGGTCTTGAGCAACTTACCCGTTGCAACGTCCGCAATTACTACACAATTCGAGCAACAAACTAAGAGCGACTTGCCATCATCACAAATTGCTACTTTCCAACCTTTACCACGAGGTGGGAAGTCAGCGAGATCAAACTCAGCGACAAGTTCATTATTTTTCCAACCGTCTTTAGATTTCAACAGAACAATACTAAGAGGCGTCTCCATGACTAGATACTGACCATCGGTCGAGAAGGCAAGCCGAGAAATGATCGGCGTGAAGCCAACATGTCCTAACTGGGTTCGACTGCGCATATCCCAAATCTGAATTCCACCGGTGATCGGAAACGCTAACAACTGCTGTTCACGTCTGTAACCAATGGCTGAGAAGTCAATTGACCCAACCCAGTACGGCAAAAGACCATCTTTTCCTGGTCGTCCCGTGCAGTAGGGCAATTCCAATTGAAACCCTGCTCCCTCGTCCACTTGAACACCACGCCAACGAACGATCGTCTTGTTAGCCTTGAATTGAAATTCAACCATTTCCCCACGAGAATCAATCAGCACACTATTTGATGACACATGACTGAATTCGGATATTGCATCAAGACCATGGACATTCCATAGACAAACTCGACCATCATTTCCGGAAGTTACAAACTTCTGATCATCAACGAACACTACACGAGGTGGGATACGGTTTTCGTTTTCATCCCCCGCGTGAATCCAAGTCTCACCAATCGCCAGCGTAACCTCTTCCCTTTGATCGATGACATCGCTGATCACTATGCGTCCTTGACCATTGACAGTAACCAGTATTTTTCCGTTGGGCGAGAACGACACATCGTTAACAAACGGAGCCTCAAGCTGGACAAAGCCAGCGTATTGTCCAGTCACAAGGTCGACTTGCGCCAGCAACGGTGCCTCTCTAAATGAATGGAACAAACACTCGTTCCTCGAAACAAGATTCCTCGGATACTGATCATGCGAAAAAGAAATGCCTGGTTTGGAAGCCCAAACAAGTTCATGGGTATCCACTCTTCGCTTCTCTATTCGGAAATATTGACGATTGACTAGAAACAAGCATTCACTATCTGGAGTAAACTGCAAAGATTCATTTCTTCCATAAGGCTCTCCCAAATCAAATTTGGAAAGATATTCGCCGCTCGCTGATCGAAGCACAACGGGTTCGTAGCGGAATCCTACTGCAATCTTGGAACCATCGGGCGACCAAGCGAAACTCTCGGGTCCTGCTACGTCTTCGGTTGTGTGAAAGCTGGACCCATCGACGCTTAACGAATTGGGCCAATTCTGTAGTACCGCATTCAAATCCCAAATCGCAATAGCCCCCTCGCGGTCTCCACTGATAAATTTCGTTCCATCAGGAGAAAATAGGACTGCTGTTACGCCATCAAAGTGTGGCCCCACTTGACCTATCTGCTCCCCTGTTTCTAGGCTCCAGATCCTAGCGAACCTATCTTCGCAAGCTACAATTAGATAACGGTGATCGGGCGAAAGCGAAATATCGCTGACAGCCGATCCGTTGTCCATTTCCAATATTGGTAGGGGCGTGCCAAGTGACTCCAAAAGTTTTCTGAGCGAACCGGTTGGCAATGTCGATTCACGTTCAATGTTTACACTCCCTAAATACTGACCAGCCTCGTCCTTTGGCAGCGAGAACTGGTTCAACCCATGAAGATTGTGCTCAGAGAATGCGCGGATCCTATTTCGCAAACTCGATGCTTCGAGTTCATTCTGTGCGCGAGTTTCCGCGTTAGTCACATACTCTTCGACTGGTTTGGCGGGCACATCTTTAGTGGCTAACATTTGCTTGCCGGCCACCAGCAACAGCACGATGCCTGCTGCGACAGCAAGTATCGACTTCCGCTTAGCAATTCGCGTGACCGTACGTTTCAGCCGACTGGACCTCTTGGCAAACAGTGGCCTTCCGTCAACAAAATTCAACAGGTCACTCGCCAAGTCTTCAGCGGATGAGTATCGATCCTGAGGAGACGTTTCAAGCGCGGTCATAATAACATGCTCTAGGTCTCCTTTTATCTGGCGGATCCAAAGTGATCGTTGCGATGACGCAACGCCAACACGCTGTTCCCACTCAGCGGCCTCATGCGTTGATGCCAGACTCCGAATGCGTCGACTGGGGCAAATGGATTCGAATGCCCGAATAGGTTCCATCCGCTCGTCTCTTTTGTCGGAATGGGCAAGCGGTTCTTTTGGAGTAAATCCAGTGAGGAGTTTGTAAAGCAATGCGCCGAGCGAATAGACATCGCTTCGGGCGTCAATATCTCGTCGGCGAGAATCCAGTTGCTCTGGACTCATATATAACGGAGTGCCGACAAGTTGCCGGAAATAAGTGTCATAGCTGGGCTGCGAGAGATCGGACTCCAGCGCCTTCGCAACGCCAAAATCGATGACCACGATCAGCGGTTGTTGATCCTGGATCTTTACCAATACGTTAGATGGCTTCAGATCGCGGTGAATGATACCTCGTGTATGAGCATGATGCGTGGCACGACAGACGTCAATCATCAGACGGACGCGAGACTCAATCGACAATTCATGATTTGCACAGTGCTTTTCGATAGTCTCGCCACGCACCAATTCCATTGAGAAATAGGGATAACCATTGGCGGTCATCCCTGCATCAAAGACTTTAGAAATTTGTGGATGATCCAACATTGCCAAAATTTGTTTCTCTCGGTCAAACCTGGCCAAAACTTGTCGCGAATCCATACCAGGCTTGATGATCTTGAGCGCAACTTCTCGTTGAATCGGTTCCAGTTGCTCCGCGCGATATACTGTTCCCATGGCACCTTCGCCCAACACGCTAATAATGCGATGGCGAGGGACCTCAGGATAACCATCGACACTATGCTCTTTATATTGCTGGTGATTGGAAATACTCGATACTGCCTCACCAATTCCTCGCAGTTTCAAATCGGCAATCAGCAGCGGATTCGCATCACTCGCCGCCCTGTTATGGAGCATGAGTAGTAGCAGTTCTTTTTCTTGTTCATTGTCCTGACATTCGCGATCTAAGTATTCACGAATGGACGCTTCGGATTCCAATCTGCTGGCCTCAGCAAATTTGCGTTGTAGTTCCGACGAATGGTCATTGGATTCACTCATGTCGAACTGCATCATTCTCTACGGCCGCGAATTGTGGATAGTCGCCTTTCGCTCCGCGAAAGTAGTGTGATAGTCGCCTTTCGCTCCGCGAAAGTAGCGTGATAGTCGCCTTTCGCTCCGCGAAAGTAGCGTTTGTATTCGCTGATTTTCCAGAACTTTCGCGGAGCGAAAGGCGACTATTATTGCCTTCGATTAATAAATTCACAGCCGATCCGAGAAAGTAGCGCGAAAGTAGTGTTGGTATTCGCTGCTTTTCCAGAACTTTCGCGGAGCGAAAGGTGACTATTATTGCCTTCGTTTAATAAATTCACAGCCTTTCCGCGAAAGTAGTGTGATGGCAAACGCTACTTTCGCGGAGCGAAAGGCAACTATCGTTTGAATGCAGAGTATGCAGCAGATAAGAGGCCCAAGTCCACCTTTTCCCCTTCCTTTTATGAAGAAGAATCGGCAGATTTGTGGGGCTGCAAAAAAACAGAGAAATCTAGAATTTTCCCTGACACAGGCACAACGTTTCTCGCTTAGCGCAAGTCATTGGATTGCCCGTAGACTATCGACCCACGAAAGTCATCCGTAGATTGTGCAGAATCTCTGACAACATCCTCTTTTCGCTTGCATCAAGGTTACCCTGAGTCTTCGCTTCGATCACGCCGAGCAAATCGATATAGTGTTTCGCCATTGGCTTATCGAGCTCCGCCAGTTTCCCATCCGGTCCAGGAAACTGACCGAGCGCCATCATGGCTTGCGAAGCCAGCATCGTAACCAGGAAATCAAAATTGGCTGGAGGCCATTCGCGTCCATCGACTTGATCGTCGTCGACTTGATCGTCGTCGGACTCACTGATGACGGCCTCGGAAGTCGTTTTTTCCGTGCTCGCTTCTTCGACAGTGGAATTCGCTTGGTCAGCTCCTTGAGCGGCCAATTCTTTCTCGCGTTGGACTTGCGTCTTCCAGTCTTCGTCAATGATCAGCTTGGGTTCGTCGTCGTTAGGCTTAGACATCGTCGCTCACTACCAGAGGATCTACTAGAGTTTCATCGCCAGCCGCTCGGCGTTTCCGTCGCTGAATAGCAGCGCCGATAAAGCCAGCAAATAACGGATGAGCTTTTAACGGTTTGCTCTTAAATTCAGGGTGAAATTGTACGGCAACAAAATAGGGATGGTCAGCCAGTTCAACAATTTCAACTAACTTTCCATCGGGGCTTGTACCTGCGAATCGCATCCCATTCGCTTCGAATTGTTGACGATACACATTATTGAATTCATAGCGATGTCGATGGCGTTCGTGAATGGAATCGCTGCCATACGCCTTACCCGACAAACTGTGTCGATCTAGATGGCAGGGCATACTGCCCAACCTCATTGTCCCGCCCATGTTGGTCACATTGCGTTGCTCGTCAAGCAAACAAATGACTGGATGAGGAGTATCTTTTTCAAACTCTGTTGAATGAGCCCCATCGAGTCCCATGCAATGGCGACCAAATTCAATCACTGCACATTGCATCCCCAAGCAAATACCAAAGAAGGGAATTCCCTTTTGGCGTGCAAATTGAACGGCTTGCAGTTTCCCTTCGACGCCCCGTTCTCCAAAACCACCTGGTACCAAGATACCGTGGTAACCGGACAACAACCGTTCGGCTCCTTCGCGTTCAATCTCGCTACTTTGAATGCGGCCGATACGAATTTGGGCACCATGTTGAATGCCTGCGTGGTCCAACGATTCGTAAATCGATTTGTAGGCGTCTTTATGTTCGGCATACTTTCCTACGACAGCGATCGATACCTCGTGCCGAGGATTGCGCAAGCCATGCAATAGTTCGCTCCAAGCTGAAATGTCCAATGCCTTAGCATTGAGTCCCAAGCGACGCACGACCAGTTCATCAAGGCCATTATCCACTAGAGACAGGGGCACTTCGTAGATCGAAAAATCTTTGTCCTTCTCTTCAATCACTGCTTCTCGCGGCACATTGCAAAAGAGGGCGATTTTATCGCGGTCATCGCGAGAAATACTGCGCTCGCACCGACAAATCAGCACGTCGGGCTGAATACCAATCTCGCGCAGTTGTCCAACCGAGTGTTGCGTAGGCTTGGTCTTCAGTTCATCGGCCGCCTTCAAGTAGGGGACCAAAGTAAGGTGCATGTAGAGTACATTTTCGCGGCCCACATCGAGCGAAAATTGGCGAATTGCCTCGAGAAACGGCAAACTCTCGATATCCCCTACCGTTCCACCAATTTCCGTGATCACCACGTCCACATCTTCGCCACCCATCTTATGAATCACCGATTTGATTTCATTGGTGATATGGGGGATCACTTGCACCGTCTTGCCCAAGAATTGGCCACGACGTTCTTTTTCTATCACCGACAAATAAATTTGCCCGGTGGTGTAGTTGCAATCTCGTGTCAACTGACCCGACGTGAAGCGTTCGTAGTGTCCCAAGTCCAAGTCGGTCTCAGAACCGTCATCCAGCACGTAGACTTCGCCGTGCTGATAGGGGCTCATCGTGCCTGGATCCACATTAATATAGGGATCCAATTTCTGCATCCGGACCCTCAGGCCCCGTTGCTCTAGCAACATCCCAATTGACGCACTAGTGAGCCCTTTTCCAAGGGAACTCACCACACCACCGGTCACAAAAATATGTTTGGTCATGGGATCGAAGCATAACTCGATTTTCCCTGATGCGGGAGGGGTTAAATTTTGAAGCAACCGGCACAAGTCTATTTCATTACCTCTATGACCCCATCTGCTCGCAAAATCGGTCGAAGTCTTCTTGTGTATCAATCCCTCGCGCGGCATTTTCGACCCGGCCCACAACGATCCTATATCCAGCTTCCACAGCGCGAAGCTGTTCCAATTTCTCTAGTTGCTCCAATCGGCCTGGAGGCTGAGCAGCGAACCACATCAAAAAATCCCGACGATAAGCATACAAACCCAAGTGATGCCAAAAGCATGGTGGCTCTGCGATCAAGTGTTCATTAGTCACTCCATCGCGAATATATGGAACTGCCGCTCGACTGAAATACAGTGCTGTGTCGTTGGCTCCCATCACGATTTTCACGCAGGAAGGGTCTTGCAAACGGTTCATTTCGCGAATTGGCGTTGCTACGGTAGCCATCACAGCATCCGGGTATGTCATTAACAACTCGGCAACCAAATCAATCGCCGCCGGATCAATGCCAGGTTCGTCTCCCTGAACGTTGACAATAATGTCTGCAGCAGGTAGCTCTTTAGCAACCTGGGCGATGCGATCCGTCCCACTGGCATGATGTCGATCTGTCATCACCCAAGAACCCCCAAACGCTTCCGTTTCCTCAGCCAGGCGGGTGTCATCCACTGCGACTGTTATCCGAGACGCATGCTTTGATCGACAAGCCGCTTCATATGTATGGTGTAAAACAGACTTACCTCCGGCGCGAAGTAACAATTTCTCTGGCAAACGGGTCGAGGCCAACCGGGCCGGGATAACAATTTCCACCTTCATTGGTGCTTCCTTTGGTACCTTCGCGAATAAAACGCTACACGTGTTTTGGGAGCAAAGTTTAGCAAGTCCGAAGTCGCTGCATGGTACAATGGTCAATGCTCTCGGCAGAATTCCAGCTTGTCCTGAGCTCCCTCCCCTGCCCTCCCACCTCACCACAACCCACACGGCGTCATGCGAAACTGGACTTCCCGCCTCGTGCTTCTCTTTTGCTGCGTGTTCGGCTGCGTATCTGGTAGCCCAGTCCATGCGGAAGACTTCACAGCATCATCCTTGGAGTTTTTTGAACGGGAAGTTCGTCCGTTGCTGGCGAGTAAGTGCTTTGCTTGTCACAGCGACGCCATGGCGGAACCGCAGGGCGGCCTGCGATTAGATTCACGCCAAGCGGTACTCGCGGGAGGCGATAGTGGTGCAGCGGCTGTCCCAGGGGACATCGATGCGAGCTTGCTACTAGATGCTATTGGTTATGAATCGGGAATGGATATGCCCCCCGATGAACCACTCAGTGCGTCCCAGCAAGCCATACTTCGCCAATGGATAGAGCAAGGTATCCCTTGGCCTACGGAATCTGCAACTCCCAGCGGATTTGACTTGGATAGCCGACGTGAGCATCACTGGTCGTGGCAACCTCTGCGTCAATCCGAGCCACCCGTTGAATCGACGAAAAACCACGCCCCCAACTCGGCAACTCCATACACATACCAGCAGCCTCTCGACACTTTTATTCGTGCCGATCTCGACAAGGCGGACCTCAGTGCCGCTCCTCCCGCCTCTCGCACCGCAATTCTTCGCCGGCTGTATTTTGATCTGGTCGGTGTCCCGCCCACTGTCGAAGAACTGGATCGTTTCCTCGAAGATGAATCGCCGCTGGCGCTGACGCGAGTCATTGACGGTCTGTTAGCAGATCCACGCTTGGGCGTCCGCTGGGGACGACATTGGCTGGATGTGGTTCGTTTCGCGGAAACCTATGGACACGAATTTGACTTTCCAATTCCTTATGCAAATCGTTATCGCGACTGGGTAATTGAGTCGATTAACGATGATCTACCTTACGATCAATTTGTGCGTGAACAAATCGCTGGCGACTTGCTTCCTACACCTCGATTGGATCCGCACGATCAGACCAATCGTTCGATCGTTGGCAGTGCCTTTTTGTGGTTTGGCGATGCAGTCCATGCACCGGTCGATGTAAGAGCCGATCAAGCGATTCGCATCGACAATCAAATCGATGTGCTCAGCAAGTCGTTCTTAGGAATGACACTGGCATGCGCTCGCTGCCATGATCACAAATTTGATGCAATCTCTCAACAAGACTACTACGCGATCAGTGGACTACTGCAATCCACCACACGCACCAAAAACTGGCTCGACCCCCATCAGCAAACCGAGCTAGCTATCGAACAGGTGCGGCATGCAGCCGACAACCTGCGAACGGAAGTGCTGGCCGCCATCGAACCCCTTCCTGATGCGCCCATTGCGAACCCGGATCCGTTAACACTATTCGACTTTGCAGATCCGCAAACCAGCCGGGGCACTCAGGTCGGATGGGCTTTCGAGCCGGTATCGAATGGATTGTTCGATGCGCGTTTGCGGACAGCGAACAATCAAACGGCGAGGCTGGATATTGAGCCGGCTGGATGGTTAGATTCTGCCCGGCTCGGCAAGCCTGCGGTGGGGATCTGGCGCTCCGCTCCCTTTGAAATCAAACACGGTGCACTCGCCTATCGTGCCATAGGTGACGGCGGAGGCGAAATACGCATCGTCATCGATGGTCACTTCATGATCGACTATCATCAATTGTTGTTTGCAGGAAGCCGCTTTCAACCGAACACCGACAGTCAGTGGCAATGGCAAGTGCAGCGAGGAGACCTCCATCATTACATTGGCCATACTGCTCATATTGAGATGATTGACGAGGGAGCCGGTTATGTAGGGCTCTCTGAAGTCCGTTGGGTGCCGGAGGGTTCGCCCGATCCACATGATTCACAACTCAGCCCTGTTGACGGACAGCCGGTGCCGAGCTTAATGATTCCGTGGGAACAAGTCTTGCCGGCAGCGAGAGCCGCATCGGATCAATGGTCCAGCACTGTCGCAAGTATTCCACAACCGGATACGATTCTCGCGTCGGCTGCTCTTGTTCCACGCAATATTCCCTTGTCCATCCGAGGCAATGCGAACGCCCCTGGTGATCTAGTGCAACGGGGTAACTTGACCGCCTTGTCTTCATCCCATACCAACGATTATTCGCGACTGGATTTGGCCCAAGACTGGACCTCTGCTACTAATCCATTGGTACCGCGAGTCGCAGTGAACCGGCTGTGGCATCACCTCACGGGACGTGGCCTGGTATCCTCTTGTGACAACTTTGGAGTTCTTGGTGACGCATCGGACCATCCTGAGTTATTGGATTATTTGGCGAACGACTTGATTCGCGCCAACTGGTCGATGAAGCATTCACTACACCGCATGCTTCACAGCTCGACCTATGCAATGTCATCCCGACCCATTGCGGAGTCCAGCGCGAAGGATCCGGCTAATTCCATGAGTCATGCCATGCGGTTGCGACGACTAGCAGGCGAAGTCATACGAGATACAGCACTGCAATTAGCGGGATTGAACGACGAGCGGATCGTTGGACCATCGGTTCCTATTCACTTAACCGAAACAATGACGGGTCGCGGTCGTCCAGGTAGCAGCGGTCCACTCTTAGGCGAGGGGCGTCGCAGCACATTTATCGAAGTTCGTCGCAACTTTCTATCACCGATGATGCTGGCCTTTGATACCCCAGCTCCGTTTACCACAGTTGGCAAACGCAACATCTCCAATGTGCCCGCCCAGGCATTGGTGATGTTGAATGACCCGCTGATTCGAACTTGCAGCGATGCTTGGGCTGACCGCGTCCTTTCACTACCTGAACTGGACGACGCGCAGCGACTCGAGCACATGTATCGTCAAGCATTTTCCCGACGACCAACGGATAGCGAACGTCTTACGGCGCTTCGTTTTCTTGCATCAGCACCAGCGGAACAACGCCCGGATGCATGGCGAGAACTAGCACACGCGCTTATGAATGTTAAGGAGTTTATTTTTCTACCATGAAACAATCACTCACAAAATCATTGCGGTCCTGCTATCCATGTGGACGTACTCGTCCCGTAATGTTGTCCCGTCGGAAAATTTTGCAGGATGCGGCCTGTGGCTTCGGTGCTGTTGCTTTGGCTGCGTTAAGCGGCAACCGGGAAATGGGTGCAGCTCAACCCAACGCACAACCCACATCCAGCGAAGGGCTCCATCATCCAGCGCGTGCTCGCCATGTGATCTTTCTTTACATGGATGGGGGTCCCAGCCAAATGGATACTTTCGATCCCAAGCCACGACTTACGGAGCTCAATGGCCAACCCTTCACAATGAAGAAGGAAAAGACCCAGTTCGATAATAATGGCTCGGTACTGGGAAGCCCTTGGAAATTCAACAACTATGGCGAGAGTGGATTGCCAATCAGCGATCTCTTTCCCCATGTGGCCCAGCACGCTGACCGATTGTGCGTCGTCCGCAGCATGACCAGCGAATTCAGCGAGCATACGAGTGCCAATTACTTTCTTCATACAGGTTGGGGTTTTGCCGGCCGACCCAGCATGGGTGCTTGGATGACCTATGGGCTGGGGAGCGAATGCAACGAACTGCCTGGCTATGTTGTGCTCAACGGCGGACTGACTCCGCCAGGTGGACTCGACAACTTTGCGAGTGGTTTCCTTCCCGCCGATTTTCAAGCCTCCGTTTTTGGTTCTGGTGCGAATCCAATCGCCAACCTTCGCGAATTGACCTCGACCTCACTTCCCGGGCGAAGAGACCTGCTAAAAGACTTAGATCGTGCGGCAGCGGACCAACTAGGTGCACCGGATGGTATCGAAGCAGCGATTCGAAACTACGAACTGGCATTTGCCATGCAGGCCGCCGTACCTGAACTGGTCGACATCACTGGCGAGTCGGCTGCGACTCAGGAAGCCTATGGAATCAATCATCCCAATGGGCCGACCGCAATCTATGCACGCCAATGCTTGTTGGCCCGCCGATTGATTGAACGGGGCGTTCGCTTCATCGAACTAACCTGCCCTTCGGTCGGTGGACATGATCGCTGGGACCAACATAGCGATCTAAAGACAGGCCATCAAAACAATGCATTGGCGGTCGATCAGCCGATTGGTGCACTGATTCAAGACTTGGCCCAACGCGGCCTGTTGGATCAAACATTGTTGGTATTCGCAGGCGAGTTTGGTCGCACGCCCTTCGCCCAGGGATCAAACGGACGCGATCACAATCCATTCGGCTTTAGCATGTGGATGGCAGGAGGCGGAGTTGCCGGCGGGACCGTCTATGGTGCGACGGACGAGTTCGGTTATAAGGCAATCGAGAACCCCCTGCAAATACATGATCTACACGCTATGATTTTGCATCTGCTGGGGGTCGATCACCGACGCCTCACCTTCCGTTTCGGTGGTCGTGATATGCGACTAACGGACATTCACGGGAAAATCATTCCAGAACTATTGGCCTAAGGACCAAAGTCCCCTTATGAGCGTCTCCAAGCCTATTCAGATTCAACTCACCAAACCCCCAGCAACTTCTGTTACCGCCCCAGAAGAATCCGTGCGAGAGCGTTACAGTCGCGCGGCCAAATCATTTGAACCTGCCTTGTGTTGCGCCGTGGAGTACGATGCCAAATTACTCGAAGCGATCCCGGCTGAAGTGATTGAACGAGACTACGGTTGCGGTGATCCTTCGAGATACGTAAGCGCAGGTGAGACCGTACTGGATCTGGGGAGTGGTGGAGGGAAAATCTGTTTCATCGCAGCCCAAATCGTTGGCCCCGAAGGTCAAGTAATCGGCGTCGACATGAACGATTCGATGCTGGAATTGGCCCGTCGTAGTCAAAGATCTGTTGCCGAGAAAATTGGCTATGACAACGTCGTTTTCTTGAAGGGAAAAATCCAGGATCTCGCTATTAATCGCGATGCGCTGAACGCTTACTTAAAAGCAAATCCCATTAGCGGTGAAGAAGATTTTCAACGCATGGAAATTTTCCTGCAACACATTCGCAATAATGAACCCATGATCGCAGACGATTCCATCGATGTCGTGGTGAGCAATTGCGTGTTGAACTTGGTGGATACTCAAGACAAAGAATTACTCTTTGAAGAAATCTTTCGAGTCCTGCGTCCTGGAGGTCGAGCCGTCATCAGCGATATTGTTTCGGATCAAATTGTTCCAGAGCACCTTCAGCAAGATCCCGATTTGTGGAGCGGTTGCATCAGTGGTGCTTTTGAAGAAAAGGAATTCCTACAGCGCTTTGGCGATGCTGGGTTTGCGAACTTGCACATTGCTCAATACGATCAGGAACCTTGGCAGGTCGTTGAATCGATCAAGTTTCGCAGCATGACGGTGATCGCCTATAAGACGCCTCCAGTCGAAGACGACGAAGCAGATGAAGACCAGTTGTCGGTCATGTATCGTGGACCGTTTGCTGCAATTATGGACGACCAAGGACAAGAGTACGGACGAGGCCTGCGAGTTGCCCTACCAAGAGAGCGAGCTGAAAGCTTGATAGATGGTCCCACAGGCGAGCATTTTGTCCTATTGGATGCTGAGCCCACGACCGACGTCCATCAACATTGCGGTCCTGGATGTTGTTAAACGTCCAATGAGCGGTTTTGGCGCTAGCCACCGGCCTCACAACCAATAAGCGGTTTTGGCGCTAGCCACCGGCCTCACAACAAATCATACGGCGATGGGTTCGAATTGCGGGCATGCAGTGCGACGCCGGTGGCTAGCGCCAAAGCCGCTCACTTGAATACATTGAAAGGCCGGTGGCTAGCGCCAAAACCGCTCATTTGCTTATCGTTGAATTGTGGCTCCGAAAATTTGCTTTACTGGGATCGTTGGGCACTCCTATACTGGAATGCCCTCTACTCTTCTCTATTTTTGGGATGCACAAATCTATGCTTCTTCGACCCCAAAAGCAGTTGATTCTTGCCATAGCAATATCCTTGGGGACCGCTGCTAACTCCCTACACGCAGTGCCACCTTCCATGGCGAATCCGCGCTCAGTGCCGGCTGGCAAGATTGTGTCTTTCCCGGTCGACCCTTTCATGACTGCAGAACAGGAAGCAAAGCTGTTTGCCATGCTTGAACGACCACAGACGGTCAATTGGAGTGAGACAACGCTGCAGCAGGTTGCCGATGAACTCGCGAGTAACTTTCCCATTGTCGTCAACAAGCGCGCTTTAGAGGTCATGGGCCTGACAATTGACATGCCGGTGAGTTTGCCACCGTCGCCTCACCCTTTGCCATTGGGGACACAACTGGGGACGTTGCTGGAAAGCGTTGATCTGACCTACTGCATTTCGGGCGGCCTGATCATTATTACAACGACGGATGACGCAGAGGATCCGAGCAAGGCTTCCATCCGAATTTATGACGTAACACCAATAGTGCTGCGTAAAGACCTTGACGGCAAAACGGTAACAGACTTTGAGTCATTGATGGATGCGATCGAGACTGCAATTGCACCCGATTCCTGGGAAGCATTGGGCGGGCCAGCCACCATGTCACAGCAAGTCGTTCGAGACCGAGCCATGCTGAGCATCGCTCAAACGACGATGACTCACCTGCTGGTACAATCGTACTTAGACCAAGCCAACCAATTCGTCCCGACGGACCCGGGCGATGAAATACCGTGGAGACAGAATTTGCCTAAAGGGATGATGAACTTCTATCGTCCACCAGCGACTCCACAGGAAGCCGTTCCCACCCCGCCCTTGCGATAGCGCGGCATGGCAACGCACGTTATGCGGCGACTGCGACTAACTCATGATGGACTGCTTCGATTTGCGGTCCATCAATGATGGAGAGGTCTTCTGCATAACCGACCATTAGGGCGAGATCACCAAGCCGATTGATGCGGCGAGGAATCCCTGCAGCGCGGATATGCAGTGCCTCGATGGCAGAATCAGTGAAAATTTTGTCAGGCCGACCGCCAACCGTTTGCAAGCGGTGCGCAATATAGCCGCCGGTCTGATCGATCGTGAATCGCGACAACATACTCTTGACTGATAAGCGTTGATCAAGCGCATGATTACGTTCAATTAAACCTAGCAACGTAGCATCACCCACCAGCAACATCGTCCAGGCAGCTTCTGCATTTGTGGAAGCCGTACGAATATTGAGCAGCAACCTGAGTGTTTCCAACTGATCGGGAACGGTCAACAGGTGAGCTTCATCAATCACCACGAGCGCGTGCCGTCCTGCCTCAACATTGTCGCGCAAGAAGTGCTCAATACGCCGCAATGATTGCAGTGGCGACTCGTCGCCACTTGTTTCCAGACCCGTTAATTCGTCGGCCACATAGCCGAGGAGATGGTCCCCAGAGAGTCGCGGAAAGACGATGCGAGTTACCGGCGAAAATTCTTCAGGCAATTGCGAAACCAGCGACTCGATGAGCATGGTTTTTCCCATGCCACTGTCACCACACAGACTCATCGCCCCACGGCGGTTTTCGATGCCATAACGAAGCTTCAGCATCGCCGTCTGATGAACGTCGGATGGAAAAAAGAAGCGGCTATCGCACCAATTTTCAAAGGGCCGACCACTGAGATTCCAATGCCGTTCGTACATATTGATTCTACCCGTGTCGTATTTTCAATGATCGAAAAACGCCTGCCCAATTACTCGCCTGAGAAGTTCTCGACCAAGCCAACATTCTCGATGCCAATCTTGTTCAGCCTACGCAGGCAAGCTTGCATCGCATCTGCATCCTCTTGACGCAGATCTTGGATGACAAGGGCGGCATCGATCATGCAGGGTGCGTCGGCTCCCGGCATCCATCCTCCTACCACATTTACGTTAGCCGTATCAATGACGATTAAGTCAAAGGCACTGCTCAATTGAGCCAACATTTTGGTCGTTGCGGCTGCCGAGGGACGCATCCCTTTGGCAGAGTCCGGTGCAGCCAAGGGCAGAACAGTGAAGCCATCCTCAACGGAGTGCACAGCCACTTCTTCCGCCGAAATACCAGTGCGAACGGCGTCGCCCCAACCGAGGCGGATCTCAAGACTAAGCTTATCCGCTAACGCAGGCCGATCGATATCACCATCCAGCAATACCACGCTCAAGCCCGTCGCAGCCAACATCCGAGAAATGGTAATCGCCAATGTGGATCGACCTTGTTCGCGTCCCGGACTGGTAATCGCAAGAACTCTCAGCCCCTCACTGCAGGCCGACTGCAACTGCTCAGCGGCCATCCACAGTGGACTTGTCTCACTACTCAAATCCCAAACAATATCTTCAAATTCAAAGCGATCGACTTCCCATGCCGCTTGAAACGGTGCTCGTGACTCCGCAATGTCCGCTTCAGGCGATGCTGCCACTTCGGAAACGTCCGCAGTCGCTAGTACTGCATCGAATTCGCTCAAATCCGCCAACACCAGCGGTTCGGGGGCAGCTACTGATACGGGCTTCTCGTGAACAACGTCATCGACAGTGCCCTGGACTACTATGTGGTTCACAGTTTCCTCGACAGTGCCGTTGACTGATTCCTCGACAATGTCGTTAACAGTGTCGTTAACAGTGTCTTCTACAATGCTGCTGACGGCAGGCTGATCGTTGCGTTCACTAAAGCGATTCTCAGGATGCGAATCATCGGTTCGGAAAAACGCGTCCGAGTTTGACGCTCCTCTGCCGGTACCGCGAGTGCGTCCCAGACGAACTCCCGATACGGTGCGCTGTCGTGCGACTTCCGCAATCGTGGCTGGTGCCGCAAAGGAGGCAGTGGACATTTCAGACGCCTTGTGGTCAGCAGCGGTTTGCATCTGCGACCGGACATTCGATTCTGAAAGTCCTGCATGCAATGTCGCTGCGGACTCCTGCGGCGCAAGCAAATCAAAGGCAGCTAGATTTAGTGCGATCGGCTGGAAATGGGGCGCACGCAGGTCATGCACTTCATCCACTAAGAAAGTTCTCTCACCTGCCATTGCCGGTACTGCATGAGATTGTGGCACCCGGGGATCCCATGGGCCATCGGACGGATGCGATTCATCGCCCGGTCGAATTGCAGTACCGCGAGTGCGACCATTCGAAGTTCGCGCAATAAAAGATGCCACATTCACCACGCCATCGTCGGCGCGAAAGTGGCGTTGACCATCCGCGTCAACCCAAACTTCACCTTCGATAGGCTCTGCTATAGGCTCTACTGCAGCGCGAGATTCATGGCGAACGCTTCCGCCACGCACCTTGGCATATGCCTTCAAAAAGGCATCGTCGAGCTTACTCATTGTGATCGCAGCCTCTGTGGGAACCAAAAATTTGCAAACCTATTGACCAATCATGCCAGGCGAGGAATCCATTCCAGTCTGGCCTTCAAATCCAAAATTCGTCGGTGCATAACCAGCCGCGCCAGTCCCATAACTCGCGGGACTCGCAACACCATTCGAGAACATGTAGCCGGGTGGTAATGGTTGAGTCGACGGAATCGCGTTGCCATTGAACCCGTTGCCATTTACCGTGTTGCCGTTGTACTGGGAATTCCCATAGAACTGCGATTGACCGGGAAGTGCCGAGAAGCCTCGTTGTGCCTCCGCGCCTTGTCCGGCTGGCGGATTCATCGAATTGGCAGGAACGAGTGGCGTTGTTCCGCCGTTGTAGTTAGGCGCGTTGTAACCAGGGAAGGTGTTTGTCGGGTAATTCGTCGAAGGATAGGCATCCGCAGGAAAGCCTGGAACGGTCGGCGAGTAGATTCCCGCACCGCTGTTAGGATCTGTCGGTAAATAACGTCGCCAATCAGGCACACCTTGAGGCTGGCTCGTCGTTGGGTATCCCGCATCGACATTCATCGGAGCGACAATCGCAGCATCGATAACCGCGCGAATTGCATCGTCAGGCGATATCGCATTACCACCGGAACTAGCACCAAGGCGGCCAGAGTCGGTTGGATAATCGCCAGTTGCCGAGGTCGGTTGTGAATTGGCCCAAGAGTTGGAGCGGACAGGCGACGGGTTGTAAGCGGGTTGATTTTGTTGAATCACCGGCTCGGACTGGCTGTTCAGTGCGCCGCGCGACGGTTGACTATTTGCCATCCACTCCATAGATCGCAAGTCATCTCGCCAATCGCCAGAAGCCGAACTAGGTGAACTACCTGAATCTCCTAATGAATTGGGACTCTGCAGGCTAGCGTTGTTCGACAGCGGGTTATTGACTGGTGCGTTGCCGCTTGGTGAGTTATTGGCTGGCGGGTTATTGGCTGGCGGGTTATTACTTGTTGAAATAGGTGAGCTAGCAGGGCTAGCCGCCACAGTGATGCGTGGCTGATTCAACTTTGGCGATGCGGACTCGGCGGTGGGCTGATTGCCGCTCGACGTCACTAGTGGCGCGTTGAGCATAGCAATGTCAAAAGTGGGTTCAACCGCTTCGACCTTGACTGTGTTACCAGTTGAAGTGGGACTTGCCCCGCTCGCTGGTTGCGGCGACTTGGCTGCGTCAGGTGTGCTAGCTGGGACCATCTCTGTTTTCGAAGTCGCAAGATCAGCAGCGGATCGCGCGGATTCTTCCTTATCCATTGAATCCAATTGAATCGTGGTCAAACTGTCATCGTTGTCCAAGACAGGTTGGCGATTCGCAAAGAATGCAATGGCAGTGATCGCACCAATTAGCAACAGGATAACGACGCGCGAGCCAATTATCTCCATCCATGATTTGCTAGTTGGCAGGGGAGCAACTGGAGGAATGGATGCCGGCCGCGACTTGGAGGTTCGCTCTTGCGCCTTCTCAAGCTCACTCTCACCGGACGATACAAGCACCTCGACCGCCTTCACCGCGACCGGGTCCGGCTTTAGGATCGGACTGGGGCTATTTTTTGGATTCTGATCGGGGCGACTCTGTTCGGGGCGATCGCTGGGCGCTATTGAAAAATGGGGCGCTCGGAGGGGCGATTTGTTCCCAACAGCCAACTTGCTGTCAGCAGTAGCACGTCGCGATGTTTGGCTTAAATGCTCCGCACTGGTCGGAGACTCTGCAAGGGTTTCCAGAGAACCCTCGGGAATCGATGTTGTCTCATTCTTTACCGAAGGCATCCGAAACAACACTGGCGGACGGCTGACTTGATTCGACGAATTGACAAAGACTCGCTGCGGCTGGCCACTGGTGGTCCGCGTTCGTTGTCCGCTAAATGGATTTCCTGGTGTCGCTGCGGTCATATTTTGTCTTCCTTGACTGCCGGCCTAAGCCGAACAAAAGGTTGCCCCGCCAATATGCAGATACAACTTGATGCTTTCCGTATCGGTTCTCAATGTTCTGATCTTGAGCAATTTGCGGGATAGCGAATCCGCGTAGCATTGGCAAGATCTAACTATTGCGTTGTTTGTTTCATTTCTCATTGCGTCAGGCCTGAGCACATCCTTGCTCAAACGCCGCCCGCATGGGACCATAGAGGGCAAAAGCCTTCCGTTACTGATTGTTTGTTCTAGTGCTTACAACTGTCCGCTTATTTTCACTCAACGCGCATGCTCAAAACTTCGACGACCTCGGACCAGATCGCAGAACTTCTCCAGACCCGCATTATGGTGCTCGATGGTGCCATGGGTACGATGATTCAACGTCTCAACCTGGATGAGGCAGCAGTCCGCGGCGATCGTTTTAAGCATCACCATAAGGACCTCAATCGCTTTTCTGACATCCTCTGCCTGACCCATCCGGAGAAGATCACCGATATCCATTGTGCTTACTACGAAGCTGGAGCGGATATTGTCGAGACCAATTCTTTCGGTGCCTCACCGGTCGGGATGCTGGATTTCGAGCTTCCGCTGGAATTGGTCGAGGAAATAAACACTGCAGCTGTTCAATGTGCCCGCCGCGCGGCCGACCAATGGACCAAGAAAACACCGGGAAAGCCAAGGTTTGTCGCTGGTTCTATCGGACCGACCAGTAAACAACTGGCCATTAGCACCAACGTAGACGATGCGGCTCATCGAGATGTTACTTTTTTGCAATTAGTGGAAAGTTATCGCCGCCAAGTGGCCGCGTTGGTCGAGGCGGGCGCCGATATTCTGCTGCCTGAGACGGCCATCGATACCCTTAACCTGAAAGCGTGCCTCTTCGCCATCCGCGATTACTTCGACGCTGGGGGAAGAGTCGTCCCCGTAATGGCGAGTGGGACTTTTGATATCGGTGGGCGAACCTTCGTTAGCGGCCAAAGCATCGAAGCTTTTGTGACTTCCTTGGGGCATTTCCCGCTGCTGACCATTGGCATGAACTGCGCCATGGGCCCCGACGTGATGAGGCCTCACCTAGAAGAAATGTCCAACGTCAGTCCGTTTCCCATTAGCTGCTATCCCAATGCGGGCTTACCCAATGACATGGGTCAGTACGATTTGGGACCGAAGCCGATGAGCGAGATGATTGCCGATTTCGCCAATAATGGTTGGCTCAACATCGTGGGAGGTTGCTGTGGGACCACCCCCGATCACATCCATGCAATTAGCGATGCAGTGAAGAACATCGCTCCGCGTAAGGCACCCTCCGGTCCGATTTACACAAAACTCTCTGGCCAGCTTCCACTGACCCTGCGACCTGAAATCCCCTTCACGATGATCGGCGAACGAACCAACGTTACGGGCAGCAAGGCATTCGCTCGCCTGATTCGCGACAACCGGTTCGATGATGCGGTGGAGGTGGCTCGCCAGCAAGTTCAAAATGGCGCCACCATCATTGACATCAATTTCGACGATGCGTTGCTCGATGGTGCCGAGGCGATGACTCGGTTCTTACGACTGATCGCTGGGGATACGGTGGTGGCCACCGTTCCCGTGATGATCGACAGCAGCAAGTGGGAGGTACTCGAAGCGGGACTGCAAAACGCGCAAGGTAAAGCGATTGTCAATTCGATTTCGCTGAAAGATGGCGAAGCAGAATTCATTCGCCGCGCCCGCCTGGTGCGCCAATACGGTGCCGCTGCTGTGGTCATGGCGTTCGACGAACATGGCCAAGCTGCGGAGTCCGATCACAAAGTGGCCGTTTGCAAACGAGCTTACGACTTGTTAGTAAATCAGGTGGGCTTCCCGCCTGAAGATATCATCTTCGACCCCAACATTCTCACCGTGGCTACAGGGATCGAAGAGCACGACAATTATGCCGTCAACTTCATCGAGGCGGTGCGTAAAATCAAACAGGTTTGCCCCGGGGCAAAGACCAGCGGTGGCGTCAGCAATATCAGTTTTTCGTTCCGTGGAAATGATCGCGTCCGGGAAGCGATGCACAGCGCGTTCCTTTACCATGCAGTTCGAGCAGGACTCGACATGGGGATCGTTAATGCAGGGCAACTGGAGGTCTACGAGGAAATCCCCAAAGACTTGCTCGAACACGTGGAAGATGTCCTGCTGAATCGACGCGCGGATTCCACCGACCGTTTGCTCATCCTATCGGAATCCGTGAAAGGCGCTGGCAAGAAAGCAGCCGGTGAAGACCTCTCTTGGCGCGAGGCGCCTGTCCGCGAAAGATTGAAGCACGCCCTGATAAAAGGCATTGATAAGTTCATTGTCGAAGACACCGAAGAAGCTCGTCAAACAGTGACCCGTTGCCTAGATGTGATCGAAGGACCCTTGATGGACGGCATGCAAGTCGTTGGGGACCTCTTCGGGCAAGGCAAAATGTTCTTGCCCCAAGTCGTAAAATCTGCCCGCGTGATGAAGAAGGCGGTGGCCTATCTTGAACCCTATATGGAACAAGAAAAAATCGTTGCTGGCACGCAAGCACAGTCAGCGCGAGGAAAATTCCTGATTGCCACGGTCAAGGGCGACGTTCACGATATCGGCAAAAATATCGTCGGCGTGGTACTCGCCTGCAATAATTATGATGTTATCGACTTAGGCGTAATGGTGGCTGCCGACAAAATTCTCGATGCGGCCGTCGCTCAAAATGTTGACATGATTGGCCTTTCAGGACTCATCACGCCGAGCCTCGACGAGATGGTTCATGTGGCTCGCGAAATGAAACGTCGCGAGATGAAAATCCCGTTGCTGATCGGCGGTGCAACAACCAGCGCGAAACATACAGCCGTGCGAATTGCACCAGCCTTCGACGGGCCAGTGGTGCACGTGCTCGATGCCAGCCGCAGCGTGGGCGTTGTGGAGAAATTACTCAACAAAGAGAACAAGCAAAAATTCGTCGACGAGAATTTTAGCCTACAGTCTCAGCTAGTCGCCAGCTATCGCGATCGACAACAAACGTTGGTCCCCTATAAAGACGCTTGCTCGAAGCCCTTTGCGACCGATTGGACCAATGTGCGCATCGATCACCCTGAGTTTCTCGGTACGCGGACCATCGCTGACCAATCACTAGAAGAACTCCGGCACTACATCGACTGGTCTCCTTTCTTCATGACTTGGGAATTGAAAGGAAAGTACCCCAAGATATTCGAAGATAAGTTCGTTGGCGTCCATGCAAAAGAACTGTATGAAAATGCTAATGTCTTGCTCGACACGATTATCGCCAATCATTCACTACAGGCCAAAGCGGTCTATGGATTCTTTCCGGCTGCGAGCCTTGGAGACGATGTCGTACTCTATAAAGATGATACTCGCCAAGTTGAACGCATGCGGTTGCATTTCTTGCGTCAACAGTGGGAAAGGAAAGGGCAAACCGATTACCGCTGCTTGGCAGACTACATCGCGCCAGCTGACTCTGATCGCAAAGATTACCTAGGCGGGTTTGTCGTAACGGCAGGTATCGGTGCTGAAGCGTTAGTGATGCAATACAAGGCCGAACAGGACGATTACAACGCAATCATGGTACAGGCAATTGCCGACCGTCTAGCCGAAGCCTTTGCGGAAATGCTACATGAAAAAGTGCGCAAGCAATGGGCTTACGGTCATGATGAAACATTGACGGCCGAGCAATTGATTGATGAACAGTATCGTGGGATTCGACCGGCGGCCGGTTACCCTGCATGTCCCGATCACACGGAAAAGCAAGCCTTGTTTGATTTGCTGAATGCGGAAGCGCAAACGAGCGTGGAACTTACCGAGAGCTTTGCGATGACCCCCGCAGCGAGCGTCAGTGGGCTCTATTTTGCGCATCCCGAATCCCGGTACTTTACCGTCGATCGCATTACCAAAGACCAAGCTCAGGCCTACGCGGTGCGGAAGGGCATTCCATTGCGAGAAGTCGAAAGGTGGCTATCACCCAACCTTGGCTACGACCCCGATTGATATATTCGATTTCCTCAGACCATTGACTGACTCATGTCTCGCCGCCTGATAACTGAACTCCAGCCTCAAGAACAGATTGACCAAATCTTCCGGGCTGCCGACAAGCAATTGCGCGCCAATCGCCAAGGAGGAAAATATATCCTCTTGAAGCTGAGCGATCGCTCGGGTGTGCTAACCGGCATGATGTGGAATGCCGAGGACTCTGTTTTTGAGACTTTTGATCGTGGCGACTTCATACGCTGCAAAGGTCGCCTGCAGCTGTACAATGGCAATCTCCAAATGATTGTCACAGACATTTCCCGCGCTGCTGCGAATGAAGTCGATGCTGCGGATTACGCTCGCTTTGATGCGCCGCGAGCCGAAGGACTGGCGCTCCGCTTGCACGAGCTTTTAGGGTCCATCTCGGACCCCTACCTCAACGCCGTTGGGCAAGCCTTCTTGGCAGATGAGTCCTTTATGAGCCGCTTCAAACAATCAGCCGCGGCGGTTTCTAATCATCATGCTTACCCAGGCGGATTGCTACAACATACGATCGACTTGATGGAGCTGGCTCAATGGGTTGGACCACGCTACCCACAGCTCGATACCGAGGCCTTGATGTTGGGCGCGTTCCTGCATGATTTGGGCAAGATCGAAGAGCTCACAGGGGGTGAAGAAACCACTTACTCGGATCGCGGGCAATTGGTCGGGCACATCGTCATTGGTGTGCAAATGCTGGCAGAGAAAATTGCCGTTGTGGAGGAGCAACTGGGGACTGATTTTCCCCAAGTCGTTCGCTGGAAACTAGAGCATCTCATTCTCAGCCACCACGGTCAATTGGAATACGGCAGCCCCAAAGTTCCACTCACTTTAGAGGCTATCGTGCTTCATCATCTCGATAACCTCGATGCTAAAATTGCATCCGCCACTTCGATTATCCAAAGCGATGTCGCCTCCGATGGACATTGGACTAACTACAACCCAGCTCTAGGGCGGAAGCTTTGGAAATCGGCTCCTGCATCGCCTCAATAATCCTTTGTTCAAACGAATATAGAATCATGTCGACCATTCCTGACCCCATCGTTCCCGCAGTGGTGCTTCTCTCCGGTGGGCTCGACAGTACGACCTGCTTGGCCATCGCGGCCCGTGGGGGATATGAGATTCACGCGTTGAGTTTTCGATATGGGCAACGGCATCAATACGAATTGGACCGAGCGATTCAAATTGCCAAGGACTATCGAGTTGCCTCGCACACCATTCTCGACATCAATCTAGGAGTCTTCGGTAATTCGGCACTTACCGACACTTCGATCGACGTACCTAAGTCGGCATCCATCGAACAGATGGGAACTGATATCCCCGTGACCTACGTCCCCGCCCGCAATACGATTTTTCTATCACTTGCTCTGGCCCTCGCCGAAGCACGCCAAGCTGCAGAGATCTTTATAGGGGTCAATGCACTCGACTACAGTGGATATCCCGATTGTCGTCCGGAATTCATCCGTGCCTTTGAAACCTTGGCAAACTTGGCAACAAAGGCAGCGATAGAAAAACATCACACGTTAAAAATCAATGCGCCGCTGATCGAATTGACAAAAGCCCAAATCATTGCCAAAGGGCTGGAATTAGGCGTCGACTATAGCAAGACTCTTTCTTGCTACGATCCAGGCGAAGGTGGAGTCCCTTGCAATCACTGCGATGCCTGCCTGCTGCGTCGCAAAGGATTCGCAGAAAATGGAATGGAAGACCCTCGCTCGCCATCTGCAAACTGAAATCAGACCTTTTTATTACCCGACAAGTGCTGCTTCGATCTCGTCAATTAAGCAATCGAGATCCTCGCTCTCCGTTGCGTAACTCGTAATGCACGCACGCAAGACTCGTTCCTTGCCTCCCAGCGTTACGTCGGAGATCCAAACCGAACCACGCGCATAAATCATTTGCAAGATTTGCTGCGTGGTCCGTTCGCCTCGTTGAATCTTTGGATGGGTAAAACAGACAACTGGCAATTCACTTTGATTTTTGATGATCCATCCCGATTGTTCTAACTTAACGCGTAATGCATCCCCCATTGCCGTTTGATGATCAATCAATGCGGCTAGCTTCTCCCAGCCCAATTCGGCAATTGCCATGAATACCTTTAGGCCAATCATCCGCCGCGACCACTGTGTGGTCATCTGATAGGGATCCTCTGCTTCACAGGAAACTTGACTAGGCATGTAGGAGGCCTGCGTCGCGAAGGCTCGCTGCACCGCCTCACGATGCCGACAGAAAAACATGCCTGCTCCCATCGGCACAAATAGCCACTTAT
Source organism: Pirellulaceae bacterium (assembly GCA_041749395.1). GTDB lineage: Bacteria > Planctomycetota > Planctomycetia > Pirellulales > Pirellulaceae > Laterigemmans. The sequence goes on along the minus strand of JBGTBJ010000072.1, from coordinate 27,586 downwards.
GTGCATCCCACGTCACACTATCGGCTGCAGCGATGCCATCGAGAACATGTTTTAACCGGGGCGATAGCCCTGCGCTCCCTCCCCAAGCTGCATCCACATGAAACCAAAGCTGTTGTTCTTTGCACACGCTCGCTAATGCGGGCAACGCATCCACAACGCCTGCTGCAGTCGTCCCAGCGGTACCTATCACCATCATCGGGCTCAGTCCGGCGGCACGATCTTGATGGACCATTTGCTCCAGTGCGTGAACATCCATCTTCAACGCACCATCGACGGGTACTTCCTGAATCGCTTGCCGCCCCATGCCAGTCATCTTGGCAATCTTCACAAACGAATGATGGCTTTCACTCGTTAAATAGATTCGTGGGCGGACACTACCTATCCCCATTTCACACGAGTCAGGAAACCTGTGAGCCATCGCAACCAAAGTGGCCGACAAGTTGGCTTCCGCGCCACCGGAAGTGAAATTGCAGACCAGCGACTCTAGCTCTAGTCCGATTCTCTCAGCCAACGCACGGAGCGTAAACCGCTCCAGTTCACAAGCGGCCGGCGCATGCGACCATGTTGCCAGCTGTGGATTGTAAAGCGCCGCCATTGCGTCTGCCGCAACACAAATAGGGCGAACACTCGGATTGAACAATCCAAAATAGCGAGGATGGGTCACATGAGTATTGAATTTTTGCAGTAGCGATTCAACTCGATCGATCACTTCCGCGGAGCCCATCCCATCACGAAAGGCAAATTGCTGGGCGAGCTCATTGCGCAAGTCTTGCGGAATCACTTCCGAAGAGACACGGAGACCACGACAGGTCCCTTCAAAGCGATCTACCTCCGCCAGAAGACGCTGCCAGTTCACCGACCATTCCGAAGGATATTTCCCTTCCATGCTAACTCTATTAACTGAAGAATTGGTTTTGACCGACTGCCTCAAACGCATTGATATAATGCTCCATTCGTTCAGGAAATGGATCACTTGGATAAGGCCACCAAACGGCCACGACGTCAAATCTAGCGCGATGTTCTAATAGCTTGTGTCGCTTCAAATAACGCAAGGCAGCCTGCGTCAGGCGACGCTGTTTCTCGTCATCGACTCGGTCAGCAGGATGCCCGGGCAAGCGCGAGGATAGCGTCTTGACCTCGACAAAAACGATAGTGGCTGGCTGCTTGCGTTTTCGTTCCAAAGCGATCAAGTCGATTTCGCCGGCTCGATCTTTTTCGCTTTCAGCCAGAATCATTAGACCACTACGGCGCAGCAGACGAGCGGCTGCCTGCTCACCCCGTTTGCCAATTGACGCCGACGGATCGATGGCGCCGTATCGCCAACGGTCCCATTGCTCCCAATAGCGGTGCCCCCAACTGCCCAGCCCCCAACTGCCCTGCCCCCAACTGCCCAGGCAGCGACTCCTCCAGAAATCGCGCCAAGCATGCCAAAATGGAACCGGCATCGGCAGCTCTCGCTGGCTTCAACAGGGTAGCGACAAAAAAGACTACAGCACCGCCCATTAATGGGCAGTGCTGGTTGGCAGTGCTAATGAATTGCGTTCAAGGAACGCGACTATCGACGAGCTTCTTTCAAGCGAACGGCTTTACCAACGCGATCGCGCAGGAAGTACAGCTTGGCGCGACGTACCACACTGCTTCGTTTGACATCGACTTTGGCGACACGTGGGCTATGAAGCGGGAACTTACGTTCCACACCTTCGCCTGACACGATACGACGAACGGTAAACATCTCACGACTACCGGAACCACTACGGGCGATGACGGTACCGGAGAAAATTTGGATACGTTCTTTATCCCCTTCAAGGATCTTGGTGTGCACATCAACGGTGTCACCGACCGAGAACTGGGGAACTTCGGACTTCAGGTTTGGGCCTTCGACCAGGGCCATTATCTGTTGGCTCATTGCTCGGATCCTCTGCAAAGACTGGATACGTTTCAAGTTTAGTTGGGTGAATCGTCCAGGAGGTCCTGGCGACGCTGGCGGGTTCTTTCTCGACTCATCTCCGCCCGCCAGGCAGCGATTCGTTCGTGGTCTCCCGAAAGCAAAACTTCCGGAACTTGGTGCCCGCGATATTCTCGCGGGCGGGTGTATTGGGGAAACTCGAGCATCCGGTTACCACGGCTGAACGAATCCTCGATGCTGCTTTGTTCGTCCCCTAGGACTCCGGGCAACAACCGGACAACTGAGTCGATCACGACCATTGCGGCCACTTCGCCTCCGTTGAGCACAAAATCCCCGATGCTTACCTCCTCGGGCTGGAGGATATCGATTACTCGTTGATCAAACCCTTCATAACGACCACAGAGCAGGACTAGTCGCGGCGAGGTCGCCAAATCTTCGGCGAGTCGCTGATCCAGTCTTTTTCCCTGGGGAGTCATCAATAGTTTTCTTGCTGGTCGGGAATCATGTTGCTCGACCGCTTCGACACAATCAACGGTCGGAGCCACTTGCAACAACATTCCCGGCCCACCTCCAAAGGGACGATCGTCCACTTTGTGGTGTTTGGGATCATCGGACCAATCGCGCAGGTTATGGCAATGGATCTCGACAAGTCTTTTCTGGATCGCCTTATCGAGCAAGCTCTGAGTGAGATATCCCTCAAAGATTGCCGGAAAGAGCGTCACAATATCGAATCGCATCAGCCCTCAGCCGGTGCTTCTTCCGCAGCGACTGGGGCAGCCGCTGGCTTGGACACGCGAAGCGGCGGGAGCGGCGCATAAACTTTTCGCACGCTTAGTCGCTCCAAGGCAGCCTTTTGTGCATCCAAATGCGTTCCATTGGTACCGTATTTTTTGATCAACACGGCGGCCGATTCGCTAGGCTGCGCACCAACGCTCTTCCAATAATCAATCCGCTCGCCATTGAGACGTGCGCGCGCATCCGTTTCGGGACACATTGGATCGTAATGACCCAACTCTTCAATCACACGACCATCGCGTGGGCGACGAACATCCACTGCACACAAACGAAAATACGGACGGTGCTTACGGCCAAACTTTTTCAGTCGAATTCTGACTGCCACAGGTATCTACTCCTCGAACGAACCGGTAATTGCTTCGTTAATATTTAAACAATGATTGAACAGATTGGAATGCAAATTCATCCCCACTAGCCATCTTTGCGACGTTTTCGTCGCAATTCTCTCTCTCGTTCCTTTTTGATCTTCGCCCGCTCATCATTGCTCAGGCGTTTCCCAGTTCCCTTCTTGACCTTCAGCCCCCGCATTGAAGGATCCGTCATTGCACCACTTTGTTGCAATTGACGCATCATGGCCATGCGATCACCAATTCCTTGGCCCGCCAAACCCTGCATCAAGGGCTTCATCATCTCGAACTGCTTGACCAATTGTGAGATCAAAGGTGCTTGCACCCCTGCTCCCTTAGCAATGCGGTTCCGTCGATTTGCATCGATCAGCTTGGGATTGCGACGTTCCGCAGCTGTCATGCTGTTAATCGCACCAATCGTTTGCCGAATTCCTCCGGCCGCTTCATCCGAATCGAGCATTTGCCGCATGTTCCCCATGCCTGGCATCAACCCCATCATCTTGCCCATCAATCCAGGCTTGGCGACTTTTTCGAGCAAGCCCTTGAAGTCATCCAGCGTCATCTCGCCGGCTGCCATCTTCTTTTCAAGTTCTTCGCGCTCTCGATCGTCCACAATGCGATGAGCTTCTCGCGCGGCGGCGACAATGTCGCCCATCTCCAAAATGCGGCTCGCCATCCCCTCAGGCCGGAAGGGCTCCAACGCATCAAAATGCTCGCCTGTACCAATGAACTTAATCGGTACGCCCGTCACCTGCTTAACCGACAATAATGCTCCGCCGCGAGCATCACCGTCCAACTTTGTCATCACAACGCCGTCTAATTCCAGCGTCTCATTAAAGGCACCCGCGCTATTCACCGCGTCCTGCCCCGTCATCCCATCCACAACCAGATAGACCTGATCGGGATTCAATTTCTTGTCGATCCGGCTCAATTCGGCCATCAGCGTTTGATCAATCGCCAACCGACCCGCCGTATCGAGAATGACCACCCGAGCCCCTTCACGCTCGGCCAGTGCCACACCCGCCTGACATACTTTGACGGGATCCTTCTCCGCACGGTCGCTGTAAACCGTCACTCCTAACTTATTGCCAATCGTATGCAACTGGTCGATCGCCGCAGGGCGCTGCAAGTCGGCCGCTACCAAAACAGCCTTGACATTCTCTTCCAACAATAACTGACTGAGCTTGCCGCAGGTGGTCGTTTTCCCCGAACCCTGCAAACCGCACAGCATAATGACCGTGACACCATCCCGCTTCAAATGCAAAGACGAATCCACCGGCCCAAGGAGCTCTACCAACTCCTCATAAACTATCCGAACCAATTCCTCTTGCGGACGAAGACTCAACAGGACCTTGCGCCCTAAAGCCCGCTCCGTCACCTGACCCATGAACTTCTGGATTACCGGATAACTGACGTCGGCTTCCAGCATCGCCTGCTGCACCGATTCCAACCCTTCGCGCATATTGCTCTCGGTAAGCTTGCCCTTTCCGCGCAAGCTCTTGAAGGCCGACTGCAAGCCTTCCGAAAGCGATTCAAACATAAAGCGAAGTTCCGAAACCGAGACAAAACGGGTATTTGGGTAGGGAAAGTCCCGAAGTGTAAACCAGTCCCTCGGAACTTGTAAATGCCTACCGCAATATCCCTAGGATTCTGTCGTGAATTCGTCCATTCGTTCCAACCGCATTACTACTCCTAGAAGTAGCGACCCCCTCCCAATCGGTAAATCGGCCCCCAGCCTCCTCAATCACGGGCTTGATCGCTGCCACATCCCAAGGATTCACAATGGGGTCAACCATGGCATCGGCCCTTCCGGTGGCGACAAGTAAATAGCCGTAACCGTCCCCCCAAGTCCTGGTGAACCAAGCTTCGCTCTGAATCGATTCAAACTTGGCCAACGCGTTGACTTGGCTGTACGAATCAATGGCAGTCGTCACAAAAATCGACTCGCCCATTTCCGACTTTTGCGATACGGCGGCTCGCTTCCAATCCTGCTGACTCCCAGACCGGTACCAGCATCCCAAACCGCGGCTTGCCACAACCGCCTCTCGCAAAGCGGGAATCCAAATACCACCCGCAATGGGCTCGCCGTCCCATTCCAGTGCCACCAAAGTCGAGTAAAGCGGCACTCCGGCAATAAATGACTTAGTGCCATCGATAGGATCGACTACCCAGCGATATCCGCTGGATCCGAGAACTTCCCCCCACTCTTCTCCCAGCAACGAATCATCAGGAAAACTCTCCGTGATGAACTTCCGGAACTGGGCTTCTGCCGTGCGGTCCGCCACCGTAACGGGTGAGTCATCCGCTTTCGCTTCCACTTGCAGCGAGTCACCACAAAAATATTGCAAGGTCACTGCGGCGGCCAAGTCGGCCCCCTCGATCAGCTTGACCAGTCGACCTCCGTGCTCGGACCCCCACTTCGACGGCTCCAATCCTGAATTGCTCATTAATTATTACTCTTCAACAATGACATTGTCGGGTCCAGGAAAAAACGACCGCCAAACCAACATGCAGGCCCCGATTACCAACAGGCTGTCGGCGATGTTGTAGTTGGGCCACTTATAGGCGTCCCCGGCCTGCATCAATATCCAATCTCGCACTCCGCTTTTCCATTCGATGGGCATTCCTGGCTCCCACCACATACCCAGGCGATCGTACAAGTTTCCCAGAATCCCACCACTGATTAGCGCTAGAGTGACGCACAGCCACCAGCTTTTTGCCGCGCCAAACCAGAAAAGCCAGGCGAGAACGCCGATCCCCGCCAACACCGACAATCCGGCGAAGAGGGTCCCCTTCCCTGCACCCATACCAAAAACGGCACCAATATTGACTGCGGTCTCAATGCCTAACAACTTATCGACGACCCAATAAGGTGGCTCCAGGCCTGGCAGTCCACGCCACTGAAAAACGGCCGCTTTGGTCCACAAATCGGCAGTCGTACCACCAGCGCAGATCAGCATGAAGGCCCAGTATCGACTCAGTGGAACACCACCATCTGACATCTTGAAGTTCCCGCAGAGCGAAGTGGAAGTGCAGCTCGCCCCAATCACTAACGGCAGCCGCTCAAGACCACAGACTACTCCATTTTTATTCCCAGGTGCTATCGCAACTTGCGACAGCCAAATCCCGCATTCCATCAATCCTACGGAAAGGGGTGACGCAACACATAATTACGAAGATGCAGCAGCGTATCCCCCGCGAAATCAAAACAGATCAATTTTCGATAGCGACTCATTAGCCCGCCGCCACCCACGATCAATCGCACGTGCGGGGGCAGGCGTTCGCGAAGGAGCATATTGTCGCGGATCAGTTGCGATTCTTCTGGCGGATGGGAATACGAGACCCACACCACATCTGCTTGGATCTCCAGAGCTCCGTTGGCGAGTTCACTAGCGGGCAAATTGGCCCCAAACGACTTGGCAAACCATCCCAGTTCGCGGAAACAGAGCTCGATGCATTTGCTGGCCAAATCGGACAAATCGCCTGCAGGGGCACTACCGACTGCCTTGCGAACGGCTGATTCATTCTTAGGCAACTTGGCTCCTAATTGATGCAAATATTCACGCACTCGATCGGTAATCAGGTGCTCCTGGAAAACACTCATCGTCCCGGCAGCCCAGCGGACACCGACTTCTTCCATGGTAGGGCTGAGCAACTGATCAAGTACTGCGGTGACACCTTGACGCAGACGAAAACACTCCAATTGATGAAATGCTTCCACGTAATTGTCTCTTAGCATCTGCTCCAACAATTCCGCAGGGCTCACCAACGTCGCTAGCGATTCGGCGACCATTTCATCGGGGCTCAAATCGTTGGCACCACCTTCGCCATTGTTTTTCAGTATCCACTGGGAAATCGATTGCCGCAGAATACGACGGTGTCCCCCCGGAGTGCGATACGACTGCAATTGACCTGTATTGGCCAAACGCTTGATGGTCGACTCGCTGACGCGCAGCATCTCTCCCGCTTCTCGACAGGTGAGGAATTGTTCATTCATCTACGAGAACTACTTCCTTCCAGGACCTAATGATGCTCTTCAAATTCCAATTGTTGCAAACATTTCCGATTTTAGTTGCGCGATCGCATGTTGTCGTGCCACGCAAACTATGCAAACCGTGCAAAAAAACTCCCAATTCAACGATTGAAGCGACTTTCTCGCATGGGTTTTCCACATTCTGCAGACCATTGGAATGTTTCCAACTGCCTCACTCTGCAAGGCAACTTACAGACAAGTAGGCCAGGACCGAGCTGCGAAAATCAATTCCCACCTCGCATTTCCTCTCCGCAACCTCCGCGCACACACGAACAATTCGTCCCTACCCAATCGAGAGAAAGTCAAACATGGCGCCTGCAAAAACGAAACCAGCAGTGAAAGCTACCACAACCCCAACCAAGCGAAAAACGACCACACGCTCCAAAGCTGTTGCAACCAAACCCACTGCGTCTCGCGCCGCCAAAAATACCGCACAAATACTCCTGCTCGGAAAACTAAATGCTCTGGAGCGTGTGCAAGCGACCATCGAGTTTGAAACAAATGGCACAATTATCACCGCGAATGATAACTTCCTCCAAGCCACCGGCTATCGATTGGACGAAATCCAAGGTAAGCACCATCGAATTTTTGTCTCATCAAGCTATGCAGCATCCAATGAGTACCGTAGCTTCTGGGACAAATTAGCACGGGGTGAATTCGATGCGGGTGAATACGAACGCTTCCACAAATCGGGTAACAGTCTTTGGTTAAATGCCAGCTACAATCCCATTTTCGATGGCCAAGGGAACGTGATCCGCGTGGTCAAATTCGCCACCGACATCACTTCAACAAAACAAAAAAACGCTGACTACGAGAGTCAACTCAAGGCCATCAACAAATCGCAAGCGATGATCGAGTTCATGCTCGATGGTACTGTCATCACTGCGAATGAAAACTTCTGCTCTACACTTGGATATTCGGAGAACGAAATCCAAGGAAAGCACCATCGCATTTTCTGCGACGCGGATTACGCAGCGACGCAAGAATATCGCAACTTCTGGGACAACCTTCGGCATGGCGAATTCCAAGCCGGCCAGTTCAAACGCTTAGGTAAAGGGGGACGCGAGATCTGGATCCAAGCGTCGTACAACCCCATCTTCGACCTCAATGGCAAACCAGTCAAGGTTGTGAAATACGCGAGTGATATTTCTCAACAAAAACAGCTTGAGTTTGAAGTGGCAGCCAAACAACGATCCGATGCTGAATTCGCCGCCGAGCAACGTGAAAAAGTGGCAAAAGTACTGCGCTCGGTAAACGCCTTGGCTGAAGGTGACTTTGCAACCGAAGTACCCGATCTGGGTAACGATGCCGTCGGACAAGTTGCCGCGGCACTGCGTGATGCAATCGTTTCCATTCGACAAACACTTCTCGAAGTGCAAGAAGTTTCTTCCACTGTGGCTAGCGCGGCGGAACAACTCAATTCCTCTTCACGCGAAATCTCCAGCGGAGCACAGACTCAAGCATCAAGCTTGGAAGAGACCGCCTCCAGCCTAGAAGAGATCACTTCCACCGTGAAACAAAATTCCGACAATGCCCAACAAGCGCGTCAGCTTGCCAATGGCTCGCGGGACATCGCAGAAAAAGGCGGGGCCGTAGTTAGCGATGCAGTTGCTGCCATGGAAGAGATCAATCAGTCTTCCAAGAAAATCGCTGACATTATCACTACCATTGACGAAATTGCCTTCCAGACAAACCTGCTGGCTCTTAACGCGGCTGTCGAAGCGGCCCGCGCTGGAGAACAAGGACGTGGGTTCGCTGTAGTGGCAGCCGAAGTACGAAACTTGGCCCAACGAAGCGCTAGTGCAGCCAAAGAGATTAAGGCGCTTATTCAAGACTCGGTACATCGGGTCGACAATGGCACGCAGCTCGTCAACAAGTCGGGCGAAACCCTCAGCGAAATCGTCGGATCGGTAAAACGAGTCACCGATATCGTTGCGGAAATCGCTGCTGCAAGTAAAGAACAATTGACTGGTATCGAACAAGTCAATAAAGCGGTCGCGCAAATGGATCGCGTCACGCAAGCCAATGCAGCTCAAACGGAAGAAGTATCCGGAACCGCTGCGTCATTGCTCTCGCAAGCCGAAACGTTGCAGGAACAAATTTCTCGCTTCCAACTTGGCAACGCAAATGGGGCAAGTAAAGCGAAGCAACGACGAGCAGACAATTCCTCGCGCAGCTCTCAGGCGACCAACCGTCGCCCTGCTCGTGAAACGGAATCCTTCCAACCAGAACGAACCTTCGAACGCGCCTACGAAGGCGTCTCAGAAATGCTTGAATTCTAAACCTGCCTGCCAATTAGTGTGATACACAGAGACAACTCTGTGTATCACACCGTTCACAATACGTGATCTTGATGGATCGCGTCACTGCCGTAGTTATCTTCTGAAAACGCATTTCGGTTCAAAAAATGACGGACTCCTTAAAGGCAACACCTGAGCCCATCGCTCAGGAAGCTACGCACGTTTCGCTTTCTGGAAACCAAGACGTTCGCACCGCAGCGGATTTGCAGCGACAGTTGACCGATCTATTGGCTACCAAACAATTTGTCGTGCTCGATGGCACCGAATTGCAATCGATTGACGCGGCCTGTTTGCAATTGCTCCTCGCAGCGAAACGCGAAGCACAAGAAAAATTGCAAATCATGATTCCCTCCGATCATGAAACAATCGGTTGGATTCAATACTCGGGCCTAGCCAATCTATTGCTCTGTCAATAACGCATCAAAAAACTCCTATCCTCTGTCCCATATTAGAAACCATGTCAAAAACTGCACTTGTCGTTGATGATTCAACATCGATGCGTCAAATGGTTGCATTCACATTGCAATCCGCTGGATTTACCACATTGGAAGGGGCCAATGGTGTCGAAGCCCTCTCCGTCAGCGCTAATACTGCGGTCGATCTCGTGGTAACTGATCTCAACATGCCAGAAATGGATGGCATCACTTTGGTCAAAGAACTGCGCAAACGTCCCACCTTTAAGTTCACTCCTATTCTTCTGCTAACAACAGAGTCTCAGGACTCCAAGAAACAAGAAGGCAAAGCGGCCGGGGCAACTGGCTGGATGGTCAAACCCTTCAATCCTGAGCAATTGCTCGCAACAGTAAAAAAAGTGGTCCGTTGATTAAAACGGATACTTCGTTTGTACAAGGAATCTCATGATGCAAATTGATGTTAGTCGCTTTCGAGCTGCGTTCTTCGTAGAAGCTGCCGATCACCTTCAGAGCATGGAAGCCGCGTTGCTACAGCTTGAAAATGCGCCTCGAGACATTGAGTTGCTCAACACAATCTTTCGTGCGGCTCACAGCATTAAAGGGGCTAGTACAACATTCGGTATTGAAGAAGTCGGTCGCTTCACTCATGTGCTGGAGAATCTTCTGGAACGATTGCGAGATGGCTTTCTGAGCACTTCAACTGAACTCGTTGAACTACTGCTAACCAGCATTGATGTGATCGAAGCACTGATCGCAAACGCCAGAGACAACGCGCCCCTGCCTGAAAACCTTGATGTCGTGTTTCGCGAATTGCAAAGATTCAATTCTCAGTCCAGCGGAGAACGGCAAGATCCAATGGTAGCCGCAGATACGTCATTTAACTCTTCGCGGTCCCCTTCGACCTCGGGCCGATACCGCATTTCACTGCATCCGTCACGAAATTTCTTTGCCTTCGGACAAGACCCTCTTCTGTTGTTGCGTGAACTCCATGAACTAGGAACAGTCCTTCAAATCCATGTTGACGACAGCCAACTCCCTCCTCTGTCAGAAATCCAACCCGAAGACTGTTACCTCGCCTGGACAATTGATCTAGAAACCGATGCGTCGGAACAAACGCTGCGAGATGTGTTCATGTTCCTCGACGAGGATAGCCGTTTCTCAGTCCAAGCTGCAAGCACTGAAGAAGCTGCTGCGACTACAACATCAAACGCCAATCCACTTTCCCCGGCTGCGGACCTCTCGGTTAGCCCTGCAGCGGCCAGCGGATTCGACGATATTCAAAAAGGAAACGACCCCATGCCTCGCAGTAGCAGCGAAGCCAAGAATCCGTCTAAGCAACGAAGCGGAGAGAATGAAACCGTACGAGTCGACCGCCTTCGCTTGGATGAACTAATTAACCAGATCGGTGAATTGGTGATTGGTGCATCCATGGTCGAACAAGAGTTGCTCTCGGTCGCTGCGGGACGTGGTCTCGAATCGATGTCAGCACTTGGGAAGATCGTTCGCGACCTTCAAGAGATGAGCCTTGGATTGCGCATGGTCCCCATCGATGCAACATTCCAAAAAATGAATCGCGTAGTTCGAGATGTTGCCAAGAAACTCAGCAAACAAATTCAATTCGTTACCACGGGCGACGATACCGAATTGGATAAATCAGTGGTGGATCAGATCAGTGATCCGCTGGTTCACATGGTTCGCAATGCTGCCGATCATGGTATCGAACCCCCCGAAGATCGAATTGCAGCAGGCAAACCAGCGGAAGGAGTTGTCTCCCTGCGTGCCTACCAACAAGGAGGAAACATCTACATCGAACTCAAAGATGATGGACGAGGTCTCAATCGACAGCGCATTCTCCAAAAAGGAATCGAAAGGGGACTGGTGGATGCGGACGCCAATCTTTCGGATGCTGAGATCTGTAATTTGATATTTCAGCCAGGATTCTCCACTGCGGAGACCGTAACGGACGTTTCGGGTCGTGGCGTGGGCATGGATGTCGTGCGTCGAAATGTTGAATCTCTGCAAGGGTCCGTCAGCATCAAGTCTATCGAAGGCCAGGGATCCACTATCACTGTTCGCCTCCCATTAACACTAGCGATCTTAGATGGGTTGTTAGTCCGTTTGACTGAAGAGGTCTTTGTTATCCCATTGCTGTCCGTCATCGAATCTATCTGCATCCGCCCCAGTGATATTCGTTCCATTGTAGGTGTCGGAGAAGTCATTACGCTTCGCGGCGAAGTAGTCCCTCTGCTCAGACTGCATCGTTTGCTGAATATTGAGAATCAACAAAACTTCGATGAACAAGTATTGCTGGTCATTGTGGAAGACCAAGGGAGACGACTCGCACTGAAGGTCGACGAATTGCTTGGACAACAACAAGTGGTGATCAAGAATCTCGAAGCCAATTTCCGTAAAGTGCCCGGAGTAGCGGGAGCCACCATTCTTGGCGATGGCCGAGTGGCTTTAATCTTAGACGTCTACGGCGTTTCCACGCTACCTTCAATCGATTCGCAGAATACCCATCGATTTAAGCCACTGGAAGCCTAACACCGTTTCATTGCAACCTTTCAAATTTTCAAACTTTCACTGTCATATTTCTTTCGTAGAGAAACGTCATGAGCACCGTCCTTTCCCCCGAACTATCATCCGCAAGCACTGATCACGGCGTGAGCCAATTCCTGACGTTCACACTGAATGATCAAGAAATGGGAATCGAAATTCTCGGTGTTCAGGAGATCAAAAATTTTACGCGCGTCACTCCGATTCCTAACATGCCCGAGTGCATAAAAGGAGTCATGAATCTTCGAGGGACCGTTGTTCCCATCGTTGATCTCCGCAAAAAATTCAACATGCCGTCGGCAGAATACAACCAATTCACGGTCATTATCGTGGTGAATGTTGGCTCTCGCATTATGGGACTGGTCGTCGATGCCGTCTCAGATGTGCTCAATGTTGCCGCTGACGCTATTGAAGATGCTCCCGATCTTGGAGCTATCGACACCTCCTTTATTCGCGGTCTCGCTAAGTCGAATGATCGGCTCGTCACGCTACTAGATATTGAGCATCTGCTAACCGACAACACTGCAACTACCCTCGCATAAACGTCGAACCCGCAACTAACTTCTCTAATTCGACCATTAAATTTCTCTGGAAACGTGAATGACACTCCTGCAAGAGCCCAAACTGCGAGAGCCCAAGCTGCGAGAGCGCGAGTTTAAGTCGTTCAAAAGCCTTATCTACGATCATGCGGGTATCGCTTTAGCCGATACAAAATTGATCATGGTTCAAGGGCGTCTGGCCAAACGGCTGCGCGCGCTCGAGATTGATTCGTATGAAGATTATCTGAGTCTACTCCGCTCCAACGGAACATCTGCAGAACTGACCAACTTCATCAATGCTTTGACGACCAACAAGACCGATTTCTTTCGCGAGAAACATCACTTCGATTATCTGCTTGGCACCGTATTTCCCGAGTTGCAGCGACGCGCTGACGCTAGCAACGCCAAACGACTGCGAATCTGGTGCTCTGCTTCTTCCACCGGAGAAGAACCGTACACATTGGCAATGTGCGTCCGAGAGTATTTCGGATTCGATTCAGCATGGGACATAAAAATCCTCGCATCCGATATCGATACCAATGTGCTCAACAGTGCAGCTGACGGCGTCTATGTGGCTGATCGCGTTGTCGATATTCCCCCTGCTCTCCTCAAGAAATATTTCTCCAAAGAATCGCGAGATCCCGATTCGCCCTACTCAGCAAAGTCAACATTGCGAGAGCTGATCACCTTTCGGCGGATCAATCTGCAAGACTCAGAATGGCCTATTCGTACAGAATTTGATGCTATCTTCTGTCGGAATGTCATGATCTATTTTGATGCTCCATCCCAAACGAAATTGGTCAATCATTTCGCTGATCACCTTCATCCAGAAGGTTACTTGTTTATCGGACATTCCGAGTCTCTATTCGGTTTGACAGATAAGTACATGCCATGTGGTGACACGACGTACCGACTTAAAGAATCAGCAACAAGAAATAATTCGCCAGCTGGAAGGGGCCCTACCTCTACTGTCTCTCGTGCGTTGCCAGCGCCACAAATGCAGTCGCAGCAATCCTTCAAAACTCAATCAAGTCAACCCACTGCTGCACCTGGGACCGACCCCAAGCATAATATCATTGTGGGCGAAGTCTACGCTAGTGAGAGAGCAGAATGGATTTCAACGCTGCTGGGCTCTTGTGTTGCCACATGTCTCTATGACGATGTGAAGAAAATAGGTGGTATGAATCACTTCATGCTACCCGATTCGTCCATGGGTTCGAAGTTAACTGCGAGCATCGGTGTCCATGCCATGGAGCTCTTGATCAATCAAATCATGAAGCTGGGTGGCTCGCGCAAAAATCTGAAAGCCAAGATCTTTGGTGGCGGAAAAGTGCTGGAACGTCAAAGCGATCGCTGGAATATCGGACAGAAAAACATTGATTTTGCTAAGGCTTTTCTGCAGACAGAGCAGATACCCATTGTTGCTTGCCATACTGGTGGAAACGTCGGTATGAGTATCAAGTTCAATACGCATTCCACGAAAGTCCTGGTTCGACTATTAGATCATCCGACCAGCATCCGTATTGAAAAAAGCCAATACAAAGTCGCCGAAGAAGTTGTGCGTTCCCAATACGAACACAAAGATATTACCTTATTCTAGGCTGTTGCATAAATGTCCAAAATTCGCGTACTTGTTGTCGACGATTCCGCGTTGATGCGACAGTTGATCACTGAGATTCTCGAACAGGATCGAGATATCGAAGTGGTGGGTGTGGCCAGCGACCCTTATGTTGCGAGAGAGAAAATCCTAAAGCTCAATCCAGATGTTTTGACTCTGGATGTGGAAATGCCACGCATGGACGGACTCTCTTTCCTCGAGAAACTAATGGCCGGGCGGCCGATGCCTGTCGTCATGCTCTCTTCTCTTACAGAGAGAGGGTGTGACACAACAATGCGAGCGTTGGAGTTGGGTGCTGTTGATTTTATTACGAAGCCGAAATTGGATGTCGTCACACGGATGGAGTCCTTGTGCACTGAAATTATCGATAAAGTCAAACAGGCTGCAACCGCGCGCATTCAAAAACACCAGCCAAGCCAAGCGCGACCCGTTTATGCAAACTCGGCAAAACGTTCCACTGCTGCGCTCATCACGAGCACTCACAAGGTAATCGCAATAGGTGGGTCAACCGGCGGCACCGAGGCATTGCTGGAAGTCCTATCGGCATTTCCTCCAGACGCGCCCGGCGTCGTTGCCGTCATTCATATGCCAGAAGGATTCACGAAGTCCTTTGCAAATCGCTTAGACCGCCATTGCCAGATCCGAGTCAAGGAAGCTGAAGATGGCGATACTATTCTTCCTGGCCATGCACTCTTGGCAGCTGGTGGTTTACACATGGAGGCCTACCGCAGTGGCGCAATCTACAAAGTTCGTGTTTTCACTGCACCTCCCATTAGTCGTCATCGGCCCAGTGTTGATGTGCTGTTTCGTTCGTGCGCAAAATACCTTGGCCCCAATGCCGTCGGTGCCATTCTTACTGGAATGGGAAATGATGGTGCTGCGGGGATACTAGAAATGCATCAAGCCGGTGCAACGACCATCGCTCAGGATGAAGCAACTTGTGTAGTTTACGGAATGCCCAAGGAAGCTGTTGCGACTGGTGGTATTGACGAAATTCTGCCGCTCAAAAAGATCGCGTCTGCGGCGCTGGACGCCGCTCGATGCGAAACCCTCGTCTAGATACTAAATTGATTTCTGTTGTACTCTCGTCTTCGAAATTAAAACGAACTCGGCCTCGATCATGAATCACCTTTTTCAACCCATCTCGAATTGGTTTCCTCGAAAATCTTTCGACTCCCTTCCGATATCTTCCCTTGCCCCTACAACATCCACGGTGGAAGCGAAGGTGCCAAATCAGGCAGCCATTGCAGCCTCGGCAACTTGCCATGTTTTGGGCGTTTTGGAGCGTCAACTTAGCGAAGTTGCTGCTGACGTCGAGAATTCAGTCACCGGTGTGAGTTTAGGATTTCAGGGTATGGCTAGCCGTGCTCAAGCGGTGGTCCAAACGGCCAGCCAAGCAATCGGGGGTCGCGTGAACAACCGCGGCGGGATCGAGTTAATCGAAGAGATGCATACCGTTCTGGGGGCACTTATCGAGCACATCGAATTGTCTCGAACTTTCTCGGAATCAACCTCCGCCAAACTCAGCGGACTTGAAACAAGATTGGCTGCCGTTGAAACCATTTTGAATGATGTTGAGGAACTTGCTAGCCAATCCAAACTCGTGGCACTCAATGGGCAAATAGAGGCGGCCCGCTTGGGACAGGCAGGGCTACCCTTCGCCGTGGTCGCAGAAGAAACAAAATCACTTTCCGCCAACGCAGCCAAAACAAGCGACTTGATCCGCAAACAAGTTTGTGAACTTGCAGATGAACTAAAAGCTACTTCCGCCGAAATTAAAGTCAGAGCCGCTCAAGACTCTACACGCTTTTCAGAATTCGAACACCAATCTCGTAATCTGTTACAGGATATCGACACTAGCCAGCAGCAAATGTCGGCCAGCCTTAGCTCAATGGGTGAAATTAGCGGCGAACTTCAAAAAGACATCTCACACGCGGTCATGTCAATGCAGTTTCAAGATCGAGTCAATCAACAACTGGCTCATATCTCCGAATCGCTCACTTTACTTGCTCATAAGATCGAGCCTGAACTCAAACCTCACGAACAACAATTAGCAAACGAGTGCTGCAGCGAGTGGCTTCAGGTTATCGCTTCACGTTCGACTATGGAATCAGAACGTGTTGCCCTTTCTGGCAACGGAGCAGATTCAATGTCAGCAGCGAGCAATGATGAATTCTCTGTGGAGCTTTTCTAGTCGCGAATCCATCGACATTTACAACGTTAGTACGCGCTCACCAACGGCATCTTGAGTGCCCGAGAGGATTCCGGAAATAGCTTTCTCCGTTGGACCGTCGCGACCGATTCGAACCGTAAATGTACCAGCGCTGAAGACGGGTGGCTGGAACTCTTCTCCTACAACTCTGAGCGTGTAGAGAACCTCGCCGCTCGCGTCTTCGATCACTTGCACTACCGGAGATTCAAAACCCTCGAATTTAAATGTCGGCAGCCAGGCAATGGGCTTACGACCATCATTGTCGGCCAGCGCTACGGTAATAGGCCAACCAGGAAATTGTGCCCAAGCGGCTTCTTTGCCGCCATTCTTTGTCTCGCCCTCTTTGTCAACTTGCTCGAAACGGGGCCAACATTCGAAGGTTACTTGCTGGGTCGTCTTGTTAAACTTAGCGATTCCATATCCATCCGCTCGCCTTTTTTCATTGTTGATGTTTCCAGGATTCGCATAGGCCATCATGGAAATCTTATTTCCTAGCCCGTCCAGAAAATCTCCTGTCCAGGGGAGCGGACTGTTGGGGACTGGATTGGGCCCTGCATGCTCGTCCTCAGGATGCCACCATCTACCATAAATGGTGTTTACCAGCGCAGGGCTAGTAAAGGCATAGGGACCATCGCCAAAGGAATCGATCCCGTGTTTCACGACGACGGCCAAATGCTGGTCACCACAAAGATGCACAGCATGCACCCGTCGCAACGCAGCCAAGGCCAGATTGCGAGCCGATTGCGGCCAACCATTGCAGTCCAAATCCGCCAAAAGACGATCGTCTACCTTACCATGCATATGCACGGCGCCGCAGAACGCAGTCTGCGAAAGCACCACTTTGATACTGGCACCCTTCCAGTCCTCGCTCCAAGCATCCAAGAAGCGATGTTGACGATCACCCAACAATTGCAAACCTGGCAAATCAATGGAACGTGGATCGTAGCTAGGATCATTAATATGATCCGGACGCGGCCCCATCTGAGGAATGGTACCTGCCGGGCCCGTCTTAAACTTACGATCTTCTAGGATGGCAAAATCAATCTGCCCCAGTCGCAAACGGGTAAAATAAACCGTTATTCCTCGATCAACGGGAGCAGGATCGATGGCATCAGGTAAATGCCAAGTTTGCTGCCTCTGGACCATATTCACGTAGTCGACAGGGTAAAAATAGCCACCATCGGCATTGCCACTCAGCGTCGATCGACCGCCATTCTCGCCCCATAAATTTGGATGCCCTACATCGTGATCATCGGGAATGGTGACCACCGGACGATCGCGGAGGATTTCACGAAACTGTAAACCAAATTCAATCCATCCCGCAGTATGCTCGGTGTGTCGATAAGTTTGGTCTCCGGCAAAAAACAAGAGATCGGGATCTTGTTGCTTAAGATGCTCAATTATCTCGGGTCGCATCCCCGTCGTTCGACTGGAATTGCACGACATGTTGGCGATCACAATCGTTTCTTTGTCGACTGGATCTCGCCGTATCGTCCCCGAGAACTGGGCCGCTTCACCATGACGAACCCGATAGGGAACGTCGACACGAGCATCCCACGACTCGATGCGAAAATGTGCACTCCAGCCAGGATAAACCACCTCGGATTTCGCCACGGTAACCCAACGACCTTCCTGCTGCATTTCCAGACGAACTTCTTGCGATTCATCCGGCATCAGCGGGAAGAGCTGCGCTGTCATCTTCAGCACACCTGCGTCTTGCGTATATATCGCAAAGGCAATTACTTGGTCACGAAGCACATGCATCGAAGGAGGCGCATTGGGCCCCTTCGGCGCAGGGACTTCCCACCATCGCCCTACGGCAAGTGAATCGAGCTTCGGAAATTCGTCTCCAAAAGGTTGCTCCTTAACAGTCGAATTTTGCCCCGACGATGAAGAGCAAAACAAACCCAGTTGCAACACGAACGCAACCAGCAACATGTTCCATAGTGATCTCGTTACAAAAAGCATTCGTTTCGAATTCCGAAGGAAAACAATGTTGCACATAAGGTCGTGGCTTTTCTAGAACGGTTCATTCGCCAAACAAAGATCCCGAGCTCATTCGGGCAGGGGCTGGCCCTTGGTCTCTGGTGCAAAAGGTAATACCAACAGCCCAAGAACAAAGACCGAACACATCGTTACCCCCGCATATCGCATTGGCTCGGGATAGTCTTTGAAAACCACCGATGTTAGCAGTCCCAATGCCAAGGGACCCGAGGCAGCCACGAATCGACCCACGTTGTAACAAAAGCTCGTCCCCGTCGATCTTAGGTGTGTCGGAAAGAGCTCTGGAAAATAGATTGCATATCCTCCAAATAAAGCAAGCTGACAGAAACCCATGATGGGGATCATCCAAAAGACTTCGGAGAATTTGTCCAATTCTAAAAAGACCATCGCCGTAGATGCGCCAGCCAATACAAAGAAAATCGCAAAGGCCGGTCTGCGCCCGATAATGCCAGTCACCCAGCTGAAGGCATTCATTCCAAAAAACGCCCCCACATTGATCATCACGGATGTGATCCCAGCCCACAGAGTGACTTTACCCTTGATCTCATCAGGACTGAATCCTTGCTCCTCAAAGTGCTTGCGAAAAACAGATTGGATTAAGTCGATACTGAAGAATCCTATTCCCCACAATCCAATCACACCCGTAAAGGCCAGCACTAGACCAACGAGCGCATTTCTCCGCCAACGAGGATCCGAAAACAACTCCGCGTAAGAACCAGCACGCTTCTTTTGTCCTCCTTCTGCAACCGAATGCTGCCAACGTTCAGGCTCTTTGAGCTTTCGTCGCACCAGCACAACAAGCAAGGCGGGGAAAATCCCCACAACAAACATGATCCGCCAGTAATTCTCGGCTAACCAAACCGTTTGCCCTTCTACGGCCCCTGAGGCAGCCCCTTCCGCTGCGTAGCCCAATGCCATGGCAATAAATGCAGCAGTGATATTTCCAATTGCCGACAACGCTTGCAACATTCCCAGCGCGTAAGGACGCGCCCGCTCTGGCATCACCTCCGCCACCAGCGCCACACCCACGGCAAATTCTCCTCCAACACCCAAGCCCGTCAAGAATCGGTAGAAGGCAAAATCCCAAAACCCGGTCGATAGTGCACTCAGCCCAGTGAACACCGAGTACAAAAGAATGGTCACCATCATGGTCTTCGCACGACCAACACGATCACCCAGTATTCCGAAAAATAGTCCACCTGTTGCCCAGCCAATCAAAAAGATCGATGTCGCATAACCACCATATGCGGCGATCATCTCCTTCGTGGCTGCCTGCCCATCGACAACCAACAATTCACGCATCGCTGGAACGCGAGCCAAATTAAATAGCTGCTGATCGAGACAATCGAACACCCACCCTAATGCGGCAACAATAAAGACAAACCAGTGATAGCGGTTCAACAACTTCCACCACGGCCCAACCCCATTATCTTCCACTAAAGCAGACTCGCTCAACTGAGTTTTCTTAATTGGTGGGTATGGCCGGTCCGGGGATTGGGGCTCGTCGGTTCCATGCATCGGTTTACCTGGGGTTTGCTGTAGAAGGTGTCGAGCCATACGGTAACACAGTTGACAACTCGATTCACCCTAGCCATCTCCTCTACCCACCAGCCAGCACTGCAGAACAGCCCACCAGGAATCAACAATCACCCCAAAAGTGCGTCAACGGTAACGAAAAACCACCCTCCACGATTCCTCGTCGTTCATTTCTGACGAACTTTTTCCCAACGACGTAGAATCTCTGTGGCAAATGGCGTTTCAATTCTTCCTGGAGAAAGCGGAGTGGATTCCAACCGTTTTCGACAATCCCGAGCTGAATATGTCCAGAGCAAAATCTTTTTCACGTAATTTGACTCGCAAAACCGACCGCCGGCCGCTGCGGTACGAGTCGCTGGAGATGCGACGTGTACTAGCGGCCAGTCTTGGCTGGGATGGGCCCGGCCAGGGTTCCGCAGAGCTCTCCTACTATGTAGGCACGGCACCCAGTGGAGTCAGCCAAGCCGACTTCACCACCGCCATTCAAACGGCTTTGGATGCTTGGTCCAATGTGGCCGACATCCGTTTTGTAGAAACCAACCAAGCCGGACAAAGAGATTCACTGGACTTCACTTCGACCTCGCTCGATGGTGCAGGACGCACCTTGGCTCAAGCGTACTTTCCAGACGATGTCAACTCTGCCCGAATTGCTGGCGACATCCAGTTCGATCAGGCCGAACAATGGGAGACTGGCAACTCGCTGGGCAGCCGCGCATTTGATTTGGTCCTCGTTGCCGTCCATGAAATTGGACATGCATTGGGTTTGGACCATACATCGGCAGCCGGTTCCGTGATGAATGATTCGGTGTCACCCAATCAACAGTTCGCAGGCTTAGGTGCGCCCGATATCGCGGCAATCCAATCGTTGTATGCGACCGCCACCACCACGCTAACAACAAACAGCAGTGATGCCACTCCGAATTCCTCAGACCAACTTCCCGCAAATGCATCCAATCCCAAAACCAATCCAAATATTGGCTGGTATTGGCAAAATGACGGCCCCTTCTCCACAGGAAGGCTCTTTCCAGGAATGAGTGCGAATGTTCCCGCTTATCACCATCTCTATCATGGCACCGACGTCAATCAAGACAACCAAACGTCGTCGATGGACGCGCTGCTGATTATCAATCTCCTGTTCGCTCATTACGATGCTAACAGCGACGGTATGCTTAGCGAAGCGGAGGTTCCCGCGCTGACGTGGCAACGGCTATTGGCTGCAGAAATCGATACCGATGCAGACCTCAGTTTTTCTGTAGAAGAAATTGACGCGACCGTACTGGCTGCAAGAACAGCGTTATACGAACAACTCAACATCTCCGACACAGTTACTTTCGAAGAGTTTGTGGCCACGCTAGAAGAGCAACTTGTCTGGAGCGAGCTTCACGGGCATCATGGTCGTTTTCATCATTTCCATAACGCGTTACCAACGCCAATTATCAACCCTAGCGTAGTCGATCAAATATTCGCCAATTTAGGCCAGTCATTTGGACTGTCTGCCGTTACGAACTTCCGTACTTCACTGCCCATGCTGTCGGGTCGTGGCGGCAGACTATTCAGAACCTAGGAAGCGACCGCAGTGCAACCAACAAGCGTCTCATCAACCGATCAATCAACGGACCAATTTTTGGATCTGTTGCGCCATGCTCGCAATGGGCAAATTGACGCTCGCGGTGTCTTGTTGCAGTGGTATGGAAATTACTTGAACCTACTTGCCTCGACCCAATTGGATCGACGCCTTCGCCCGCGAATGAATCCTTCGGATCTTGTGCAAGAAACACTGCTGGCGGCGCATCGCGATTTCCTTGACTTTCGCGGCGAAACGCAGCCTGAGTTGCTCGGCTGGTTGCGTCAAATACTGATCCATACATTGCATCGCATGATTGATGCACACTTAAAAGCGGGCAAACGCGACATACGTCGCGAAGTTGCCATGGACCGAGTCGGAGCCAATATTGAAAATTCGGCCGCCAACTTGGCCGCATTTTTGCCCGCCCGCGGGGACTCACCCAGCTCACCCATGCGGACCCGGGAAGGTGAACTTGAATTCGCGAATAAGCTGTCACACTTGCGACCAACTTACAAACAAGTCATCATTCTTCGCATTCTACAAGGACTCTCTTTCGACGAAATAGCCGAACGTATGGGAAGATCCTCCGGTGCGGTGCGGATGCTTTGGTTGCGAGCCCTAGAGCAATTCAGATCAGCAGGCCCCGTGATCCTGTCGCCTGAGTCCGACCATGTTGGATAGCCAGATCGACGAACCATCAACGTTCGGTGGACTCTCTCCGGAAGATCGAGATCGACTAACGCAATTATTAGACGATTACCTCATCAGTCTAGAACGTGGCGAACCTGTATCGGCGGAGCAGCTAGCGACACAGCATCCCGACTTGGCCGACATTCTAAAAGTCTATCTCAGAAACTTGCACGATCTCTACGGGTTGGCAGCGAATGTAGCCGAAGAGACGGATCTGGCAAGTTCCTCTACATCACCGACAGGCTCACCTCACCGTGGCATGCGACTCGATGATTACGAGTTGCTGCGAGAACTTGGGCGAGGCGGAATGGGGATTGTTTACGAAGCGCAGCAAACATCGCTTTCGCGTCGCGTCGCAATCAAGTTGTTGCCAATGGCTGGCCTACTGGATCCGAAACGCATCGCTCGTTTTCAAAACGAATCTCATACCGCAGGCCAGCTTTCGCATCCACATATTGTGCCTGTCTACAGCGTGGGTGTGGATCACGGCGTCTACTACTACGTTATGCCACTGATTGATGGCCAGGCGCTGGATCAATGGATCGCGTCAGAACAGAGCAATCCGTCGAGCCCCGATTGGCAAGCCATTCTGAGATGGATCATCGATGCGGCCGATGCGCTGCATGAAACGCATCAATGTGGAGTCCTTCATCGCGACATCAAACCATCGAACTTGATGATCGATCAAGACTCCAAGGTCTGGGTTATGGACTTTGGCCTCGCACGTTGCCAAAACGAACTGTCGCTCACGGTAAGTGGCGACTTGGTCGGGACCATGCGCTACATGAGTCCCGAGCAGAGCCTTGGCCGAGCAGAACTTGTCGATCATCGCACCGATATCTATTCGCTTGCTGCAACACTCTATGAGTTACTCACTCTGCAACCAGCGGTCCGTGGTGAAGATGCTGCCAGCCTTCTCCGCTTTATCGAACGAGAGGAACCAACTCCGCTCCACAAACTAACACCCGAGTTGCCTGTAGACTTGGCAGTGGTTGTTCACAAGGCGCTTTCCAAAATACGCGACGATCGCTACGGCACCATGCGAGAGTTCGCTGATGACTTGTCTCAGATTCTGATCGGTGGCCCAATCGCCGCCCGACCCATGTCTCTGTCATCGCGG
This sequence comes from Pirellulaceae bacterium, assembly GCA_041749395.1. Classification (GTDB taxonomy): domain Bacteria; phylum Planctomycetota; class Planctomycetia; order Pirellulales; family Pirellulaceae; genus Laterigemmans. The sequence goes on along the minus strand of JBGTBJ010000072.1, from coordinate 3,950 downwards.
ATGGGGCGGTGGGTGGTGCGAAATCAATTTGCTGTTGCCATTAGCCTGATCTTGTTGACCGTGGCCGCATCTGGATTTGCAGCAAGCACACTGCTGATCGCGGCAAAAAATCGCATCGCCACCGACAATGCCAATAAAGCAAATTTCTTTGTCCAACAAGCGCACACGGCCGTCGATCAATTCGGGGCCCAAGTTGCAGAAGAATTGGCTGGAGTGCCAGGTGCCGAAGCAGCTCGTCTCGCAGTGCTGAAAGAAACACTTCGCTACTACGAAAATTTTGTCGCTCAAGCACGGAATAACTCGATGCTACAAGCCGATCTGGCCAAAACCTACAGCCGCATCGGATCATTGACGCAAGAACTACTTGGCAGCGCGAAAGCTCTCCCCCACTACGAACAATCCGATCGTATCTATCGAGAGCTAGTTGAAGCAGACTCTGATAACGTCGCTTATGCCAGTTCACAAGCAGAAAATCTCAACCACCTTGGCTTGGCCTGCCTCGAGTTAGGAGATTACGCTACTGCGGAAGAGAAGTTCCGCGCCGCCATAGCGATGCAAAGCACACTCTCCGAGAATTTCCCTGAGGACATTACTTTTCAAATTGACTGTTTGCTAACTCAAAACAATTTGGGGCTGATGTTTCGACAGCGTGGCGACGATGAACAAGCTAGAAAAATTCTCGCACCGGCGGTCGAACAACTACAACAAGAGCATGCGGTGAATCCTGAATCGATACTGATTCGGCGTGGATTGTCCGCAGCACTCGTCAATCTCAGTTCGACGCGACTTGCTTCCGCACCTGCCAAGTCCATTGAATTGCTACATCAGGCCATCGATTTGCAATTGGTGGGCACCGACTCGTCACGCGATAAAATTCGGTCGGGCTACGAACTGGCAAACTCCTACAACAACCTTGGGGTCGCCTATCGAAAGCTCAATCAATTTCCATCTGCGGTTGATGCATTCGAATATGCGATTGCTTTACAACGACAATTGATTTCTATCGCACCCGAAGTACTGACCTATACACTGGACCTTGCCGCTACCCTCAACAATCTCGCTGCTGCACAACAAGGAAATGGAAATGCACGCGGCGCCGAAGCAGCAGCTGGTGAAGCAGTGAAACATCAGCGGACTGCGATCGACCAATCCTCGTCGCGAGCGGACATACTGAGTCGCTTAGCAACCATGGAATCCAACTGGGGCCTCGCGCTGGCGACGCTCGATCTTGATGGAGCTCTGCCAAATGACATCTGGCAAGAAAAATTGATTTCGGCAATTCAACATCAAAGGCAGGCCATGCAATGGTCGAGGGACGACCCAGCTTACGTAAACTTGCTTTCGGATCATTATGACGCGACGCTACAATGCCTGATTCGCCGAGAACAATGGAGCGAGCTCGGCGAACTAAGTGAAAAAATGGTCCAAGATACCCACAATTCGGCGAATGGCCGAAAGCGATCTGTGGAGTCGCTCGCCCATTTGGTTACACTAATGGGGCAAGAGAGTTTGGATTTGCCGGTCCTTACAAGATTGAAAGAACTCCAAGCCCGCTTGCAGAAATCCTTGGCACCAAGCCCGGAATGAGTCATGGCAAAACAATCAACACGAACGATTGGATTTGAATCACTCGAGCATCGATGCTTGCTGGCTGCCGAAGTCATCGCGGATCGTTCGCAAATTTTTGCGAGAGTAGACAATGCACCGTTGGCGATGCACAACTTGGCAAACGACGCAGGTAACCAACATCGCGACACCTTCCAGGTCGGTCGTCGTCAGGATTCGCATCCAGGCGTAGAGCGTGCCACCGACTCTGCTCTAATGTCATTTGGTATCGGAGGACGGATTGGCGAACGCCTCTTGCCGATGGATAAACCAGATCGAGGCTCATCAAGAACCAATCCCTCGCAGGCGAGCCCGCCACTGGGAACTGTTCGCGGCGAAATCAGTCTCATCCTTGTTGCACCTGTAATTGAAACAACTACGAGAATCGTTTTTGTATCGCAACGCGCACCACAACCCGAAATTCAACTGTTGTCGCTATCCGCATTCGCGTCTCCCACGAATTCGCTTCCTCCGACTACACCACCCAGTCGCGCTGCGCTGGGGCAGGCCCTTGTCAACAAGACGGTTGTGGAACATGAGCCCAACGACTTGGCGGTTGGTAAATCGGCTCCCGAACGTTTTTCAGCTGACAGTCTTGTTGCTCCAGCGGTTGCAATTCCCCTGCCTTATTCTGATTCGCTCCGCATAGCGACTGCCATGGATACGGTGGACGCATTCCCGGCTAATGCGATGGAAGTACTGGAGTGGAACCCACTAGTTACAAACGCGAGTTCTGCCAACGCCGTTTTGTCATTTAACGATAACGCTTCGGATCGCGTGCAGTCTCTCGAATTGTTGATGCAACAAATCGCTGAAGCGAGAAACCAACCATCCGCGACCTCCTCCAGTCCAACGATTCGTATCGACCTCCCTGAGGCCACACAGTCAGTAGCTCAGGCATGGCTAGAACAAGCGTCTCAAATGGTACTCATTAACGACCCATCATCGTTCGGTCAGAATGTCAATCCATTGGAAATGGCTGCGAGTAAAAGCCAACCGACCACCAGTAACCACTGGACCCGAGGCATTGGAATTTTCCGCCCCGTTCAATCGGTCGATGGGAAATTGGCGAGCGGACCTTCGTGGTTCGCATGGTTGAACCCTGCGGGGTCGGCTGCGTCGACGTCTGATGAAGTTCGCGGGGCCGCCCCTCGAATTTCTTGGCTAAACCGCTCCACGGCGGTGATTTTGGGGTCGCTAGTGGGCGTTGCCAGCTTTCGGTTCTCACAGCGTCGCATCCAGAACCAAAATCAAATTTCGGCTAAACCCCGACGTCGCCACCCGCAAGACTAATGTCACTGCCCAAACTCTGGTAACAGTAGACAAGGGACTCGGTAAAAACTAACGTACAGGGAGTTTCCCCACCTCATTGTCCCCACCGAGGACCAATACATGTCGACTTTTTCCTGGAAGTCCCCTGTCCTACTTGTTATTTCTGTATGCTTATCTCCCACAGTTAACTCAACAGTTCATGCCCAGGAGTACTTAAACGGTATTCAATGGGTGAAGCCACCCGTAATTCAACCGGGAACGTCAGACGACGCGCCACCGTCTGATGCGATAGTGCTGTTTGATGGTACCGATGCATCTGCTTGGTCCAATAGCGAACAATGGAAAGTGGCTGACGGTTCACTCATCTGCGGCAGCGGAGTGATCCAAACCAAACAAGAGTTCGGCGATTGCCAGCTCCATATTGAATGGTCGGCTCCAACGCCACCTAAAGGGAGCGGGCAAGGTCGAGGTAACAGTGGCGTATTCATGATGGGTCGGTATGAAATCCAAGTCTTGGATTCTTATGACAACGAGACCTACAGCGATGGACAAGCCGGTGCGATTTACAAGCAGACACCTCCGATGGTCAATGCGATGCGAGCACCAGGCGAATGGAACACCTACGATATTTTTTGGACAGTACCACGCTTTGCTGAAGATGGCTCACTCAAGTCCCCCGCCTATGTAACTCTCGTACATAACGGCGTGCTTTTACTCAACCATTTTGAATTGCTCGGCGATACTCCCTATAACCGCCCACCGCAGTATGTCGCTCATCCTTCCACCGGTCCGATCGCCCTACAGGATCATGGCAATCCCGTCCGCTTTCGCAATATTTGGCTACGAGAAATCAAGCCAGCCCAAGGCGAATTAGTACGCGAACCCTTCATTCGCCAAGGCGATAAAGAAACCCCGATCTCACAAATCAAATAGCGAACGTTGACAGGACGATGTAACCAATACGGCAACGCAATATAGTTTTCGTATCGTTAGCGTAGCAAAGCGGTACCAATACTCGTGCTCGTGCTCGTGCTCGTGCTCGTACTCGTGCTCGTGCTCGTGCTCGTGCTCGT
>JBGTBJ010000071.1:0-3332 GCA_041749395.1 Pirellulaceae bacterium | reverse complement strand
CTAGCGCCGAAACCGCTCAATGGCGGCGAATGCGCGAGGCCGGCGGCTAGCGCCGAAACCGCTCAATGGCGGCGAATGCGCGAGGCCGGCGGCTAGCGCCGAAACCGCTCAATGGCGGCGAATGAGAACGCCCGAGGCCTGTCCTTGTGGAGTGACATTCAGGCTAATGAAACTATCGCCAGCACTAGTCTCTGCAGAGGCAAGACGGATGGGGCAATCGGCCGCTAAGGTGTCTGCGTTGAGCGTATTGAATAGTCGATCATCTCCTAGACACAGAAGACTGGCGATCACTTCAACCATGCCGCTTCCAGCTCCCAAGTTGCCAAAATAACTCTTCGCAGCGACGACGGGTGGCGCGGAGGATCCCGAACCAAAGACTTGCGCAATCGCGGCGGCTTCTTGGGCATCGCAACGGCGTGTACCGAGCCCGTGGGCATGGATATGACCGATTTCAGTTGTTTCGGCCGATCGCAAACAGGCGTTCAAGACATTCACAAAGGACTGTTTCAAATAATCTTCACCGAAAACGGGTGTGACCGTGGTGGAACCCGAGCCGACCACTTCACCTAAGATCGTCGCCCCGCGCTGTTCGGCATGTTCTAGTGTTTCCATCACCAACGCAGCCGCACCTTCGCCTAAGACCGAACCGTCACGATCCGTTGCAAAAGGCCGCGACATTGCGGTTGGATCGCTGCGATCCTTGGCTAGCTCTTCTTGCATCGAGGCATGCATGGCACGAAATGCCAGTGCTCGTGAACCAGTTGCCCCAACTACTAAAGCGTCCGCATGTCCACGCGATATTGTCGAATGCGCTTCACTGATTGCCGCACACGAGGAGGCTTCACGCAGAGTGATCGAATTGTTGGGACCGCGCAGATCGTTGTAAATTGCGATGTGGCTGGCGGGCATGTTAGGCAAATACTTCAACAACCAAAGTGGATTCACTTGAGGTAAACCCAACTCGGCCCACTTCTCAAATACCAAGTTCCGATTCGCATCGAGGCACTTTTCGATTCCGGCAGTGAACTCTTCCGGCAAGGTCATGATGTAATCACAACCGTAGATGACGCCCGTTCGATCTCGATCTCGTTTGTCCCTGGAAAGACCACTGTCGTGTAAAGCCAATTGAGCCGCCGCGACCCCCATTTCGATCTCGCGGCACATCACTTTCTGGCCCTTGCGAATGGCCCGCTGCGTCTCTTTGTCGAGCGGACCGAATTGCTCGATCGAGCCTGTAAAATCAATGGCCTCAGCGGCGTGATCGACCGGTAGAGCACCGAGCGGAAGATTTTGCCATGGCCTAACCCCGCTTGTTCCAGCACGCAATTTGGCGAGCAACGAGGTTGGCGAATTACCGAGTGGACTGATGACACCGAGACCGGTAATGACGACGCGACGCGATTGTGGGATTCTCATCAGGCAAAATACGGGAGGGCAAACGCGTCAACAGAACGCAGCAGTGCGGACAGGAAACTCAATTTTCTGCTCCGCATTGTAAACTGACACTCTAATATCGACCACGTGTAAAAGTGGCATTCGGATTAGCGACTCGCGGCCCCAAGGGGAGATTCTCCGAGGCACGCCCCTTGAATTCAATGAATAACAAGGCGTCCGCACGCCCAGCCGTTTGCCCGGTTATCGAATCCAGATTGAGTAGCGGTATCGAGGATTGCGGCCGATCGGGGCTGGCAATTACGCCGCATGAAAGCACCAGGACTCGATCCACCGGCCAACGAAATCGTTCGTGCAAACGCCACGATGCGATTTGTGGAACTTGCACGCGAGCACGGTGCATTTGTCCATTAGGCAACGGGAGATCCAAGTCGACGGGTACCAGTTTTTCTACCTGATCAATCGAAGCATTGACGACACAGTCCAGCGTAACCCCGTCAGTCGCTAACAGGGGACTAATTTCCAATCGATAACCTTCTTCAATCTCACCGGTTTCTGGCTCATACGGCGGCCAACCCGCCGGGGCAGGGCGGACGTTGCGAACATAATTGCGACGTCGAGTACTATCGAGCTTTTCAGATTGCCCGTTGTACATCGCCATGTCGATTGCTTGAATTTCTCGTGTGTCGGATCTTTGACGCAATTGCGCCAATAGAATGGCTGCGTTTTCTTTTGTTACCAGCCATGCTTGCACACCAGGCGATTCCACATTGACGTGCTCCATGAGCGCGACGGCTCGGGAACGCCAATTGGGGCTGCCGATAGTGAGTACGCGCAGACCAATGGCTTGCGGATCCTTGGTACCAGCAGTGAATTTATCCACGACATCCCGTACCACGCCTTGAATTTCTTGAGTGTGGTAAACAGTCAAAGAATCGCGATTGGCATTGAGATATCCAAAGGGCTCGGTGAACCACATGTCGGTTCCCGTGTCGCGCAAGATCCAATCCACCACAGCTTGATGCGGGCGATCGCTCTTCGTTAAATAACCGGTGTAGGGAGTCAGGTCGTAGGTTGTGGAGAATTGACCGGCACCGCTAGGCAACTCTCTAGGGCCCGATTGCGAGCCGCTACGACCAGAAAGCCCGCCGTTCGCATAGTTGCGTGGAGCATCTTGCAGGCTGGGTGGTGTATTGCCAGCCCCACCAGCCGACCCCGTTGGGGGTAGAGACGTGGCGGGCGGCGGAACAGTTTCCCCCGGTCCCGGAACAGGAGTCAACCCGCCTGGCTGCGTGAACTGGCCCGCCGCAGGTAACACGGCGAGTTGCGTTACGCCAATGATGACAGTTACAACTGCCAGCGAACGAATTGACATCGGCTCCATCCTTTGTCGGACTTGAATTTTTTTCCTGCGAAAGCGCAGCATAGGACTCTTACCCACTTGAGCCAAGACGAGTTTTTCAAGAACGATTTAATTCCCCAATCGACTCAACGGGGGGTTCTACGCCGGGGGTCAAAAACGGAGCTAAGTCGCTAAGACGCTCTTTGGCTGTTGCTTCGTTGCTTCGTGCTCGTGCTCGTGCTCGTGCTCAGTGAAACGGTGCTCGTGCTCGATCGATTCGCAGTTTTCTTCGCTAGGGAAGCAATACTCTGAATGACGAAAAATCGATTTGGCTGTTGTGCGTGGGATTGATACGGAATCGGGTCGGAATTTGGGGGTGGCATTTCGAGCACGAGCAGGAGCAGGAGGAAGGGTACTTTCTATCTTTTTCGCTGCGGGGAAGATCCAATTTTTTGGATTGACCCTTTTTGGCAGCTGAGATGTGCGAATTGGATTCGACTTAAATCAGCTTAGGATTTTTCGTGCTCGTGCTCGTGCTCAGTGAAACGGTGCTCGTGCTCGATCGATTCGCAGTTTTCTTCGCTAGGGAAGCAATACT
>JBGTBJ010000070.1:0-12395 GCA_041749395.1 Pirellulaceae bacterium | reverse complement strand
CGACATTTATTTCGAGTTACTAACGCGGCCTCCCAATGCAGTGATGAAGCGACTCTACGCGCATCAGCCCAAGTAGCCGCTGGCGATGCTCCGCTAAATGAACGTTTCTAAGTTGTCCAAACGGCGATTTGGAAACATTGGAAGCGAAGCGATTTTTCGACGCCATTTGAGGTTGAATGCTGCGCCGATATTAGTGAACTTGGCAAGCGATGACATCGGCCGGAGGCAATCGCACCAGAGCGGCCTCACGCCCTTGTGCAGAGGACAAGAAAAATCATTAGTGAGTCACCATCACCTTCCGAGCAAGCATCGCGTCCCGCTTCCATCACCCACAATCGCACACCAGGGACTAAACTGTTACCTTTGAATAATTTCCCACGGAATGGAGGTGGAAATCCTCCAGACGGATTGTTGGCTCCGGAATTCACTGGCTTTCAGTGTGGCGGATTTCGTTTACATCGCGGGATTTTTACTCAGATTCCTAATCAAAGCTCAAATTACTTCCGAATCTACGTCTAAATTCCGCGAAGTCGGACAGGTTTATAACTGCATCAGCGTTAACGTCGAATTCCCTGCGATGGTTTTCATCGCCTTCCAAAGTTCCGTAAGCATCTCGGAAGACGCCGAAATCCTCGACGTCTACGACTCTGTTGCCATCAACGTCGGCGTAGAAAGCGAAAAATTCGTCCGACTCCGAATCGCCGAATCTGGAATCTCCTCCGGCAACACCATCCATATCGCCGTCCAAGGCGATCCGGTTTCGAGTGACTTTGGCACCGTCGATAGTCAACATATAATTGCCATCGATCAATGCGCCTCCAGCCCGGGTTTGAGAACCGAAGAAAGAAAATATCACTACGGTCTGGCCATCAACTGTCTGGCTTGTGACGTTAAAGTCCACGGCAGTTGCTTCTTGACCGTCAACATGTCGCTGGACAACGCTGAACGCATCCGCAGTAAATTCGACTTCACCATCAAACTTTACTTCGATTTGGTCGACACGAGATCGTTGAAGTGAACCATCACCGACTTGAATCGCGGCCACTTCTGCTAAGTCCAACACGGCTAATGCGTAATCCGTAGTTGCATCGGGACTTCCTCCGATCTCGGGATCATCTACGCTCACGCTAATGGTGTACGCCTGCTTGGTCTCGAAATCCAACAAAATTCCAGCCTTCAAGAACAATTCAGTTCCAACAATTTCGAACGCCTCCGCGTCTGCGCCAACGATCGAAAGATTGTTTAGTCCAAAACCATCATCCGTCACGACAATATCCGCGATCTTGATCGATGAAGTCGTATCTGAGTTTTCGTTGAGTTGTGAGGTCACGTTTAGCAGCTCGATATTACTTGGCGGCTGATTTCCCAGATTTTCGCTCCATGAAAAAACACTACCATTGCCAAATCCGGTCTGAGCAAGATCTAGATCACCGTCTTGATCAATATCCACAAGCAGCGTTTTTTCGACAAAAACGCTTTCATCGGGAAACAAGCTTCTACCCACGAATTGCTGTTGACCGTCGTTCTCGAAAAACCAGATCTCTACGTCATTACTGCTGAATATATCCAGATCTCCGTCGCTATCGATATCGACCGTGGCAACACTTACGGCGTAGAACGAATCGATCAGAACTGTTCCGGTAAATGCTCCCGAGCCGTCGTTTTCCATCAAAGTTAATCGACTGGTGCTGCTGGATGCAAGCAACACGTCAAGGTCTCCATCACGATCCAAATCGACGATTTGAGAATCGGAAGTCGGACCGTTTCCTTGGGAATAAACCTCCGGTGTGAACTCCAATAAACCATTGTTTCTAAATACGCTTATTAAGCCTGATGAGTGGATAGACAGGACGTCCAAATCGCCGTCTCTATCGAAGTCAGCGATCTCAACCGACTGGGTATCAGTACCGATCACTCCGATCGTTCTTTTTGTAAAATTTTGATTCCCATCATTTTCGTACCAACTCATACCACCAGAATTAGACAAGTTTGGCGCGTTCACAACATCCATGTCACCATCCCCATCGAGATCGGCAACCGCGATCGGAGAGCCATTGTTTCCGCTAAAGCTTGTAACAAAACGCTCTGTGAAAAAACCGTTCCCGTCATTTTCGTACCAACGGATCGCAAAACTACCTAAATTAGAAACAACAACGTCAACATCACTATCTCCATCCATGTCTACGGTACGAAAACTTAATCCCTCGGTTCCGCTAAAGGCGTCTGTGCGCGCTGTAAAGTTGTTGGTCCCGTCATTCTCAAACCAAGTTGTCCCAAGGTTAGAACTAGATACCACAAAATCTAAATCTTGGTCGCCGTCGATATCTGCCGCTTGGATATCGTAGGTTTGATCGAACCCCGGAGAAACAGGCTGCGAGCTTGCAAACGTATTCCCGCCCTCGGGACCCGCGATCATCACCAGCAGATCCTCAACCTCACCGTCCGCAGCAACGCCACTCCTGGTCAAAGATCCTAAAGTGCTGAGGCGAAAACGAGCATAACTTGAACCCAGCCTTGCGTCGGTGGGAACGGCAAAGGTCAGCAGGTTGTCCCCTTCGTTCACTTCAAGGGAATGAAAGACATTTTCACCCGGACCGTCCCAAGAGCCATCTCCGTTGAAATCGATCCAGGCGTCCAACTTAGCCGGTCCGCCACTGACTACAACGACGACCTCTGCATTGAGATCACCAATGCGAAGCAGCCCAAACGAAACACCGTCTTCGTCGTTCCCCGTTTGGTCGTCTCCATCGGCATCCGGCGTTGGTAATCCATCCACTTCCGCGTCTCGACTCAATCCAAGTGCTGGTCCGACCGCAGCATGTGCAGCACCAAACACTTCCTGTAATGTGGGAAACGGGTAAGGTGCGTCACCATAATCGCCCAAATCATTATCGCGTATACTAAACCGTATCCCGTTGGAGTCGACTCTTAAAGAATCGGGGAATTGAGAGAATTGCAAAACCGCATGTTCCAATCCCTCAAATTCCTGATCGTCCACGACCTCAATTTGCGCAGTTCGGATCGATGTTCCAGCGGCAAACCAAAATTGAATACCCGGCGCGCTCAGATCGTCGTCGATGATGTTGAAATCGCTATCAGAAATGCCATCTCCTGATAGTGTTAACTCGATGATCGTATCCACATCGACGGGCCGTGAGAGCACGACAGTGGCTGTTAGCTCAGTCTGTTCCGCCTCATCGGCCTCGCCGGTGCTGAGCGAAACCGTTACCGTTGGGAATGCCTCATACCAGGTGATCCGATCCTGAAATGTCGCGCCAGCGACAACATCAAGATCACCATCACCATCTAGGTCAGCCGTTGCGAATGAACGAATGCCATCGAGTCCAGACGCGACTTGCCGTTCTACGAAATTCCCCGCCCCATCATTCTCGGCCCACAAAAGCTTCTCATCCAAAACCGAAGCGGCAAGGATATCGCGGTCCCCATCCCCATCGACATCGGCAACACTCATCCCCCAAGCTCCGTTTACAGCAACTGGTATGGTCTTCCGCTCGAAGCGTTGCTGACCGTTGTTTTCAAACCAAAAAACTCGGTCGCTAAAGTACGCAGAAGTGAGTACATCGATATCGCCGTCAGCATCAATGTCGTCGAGGACCACTGATAGAGCACCATCGATACCACTTCCTACCAAATGTGATTGAAACTTCCGCTGTCCCAGATTTTCATGCCACACCACTTTGTCATCCCCAGCAGCGGCCGTTGCGATATCCATATCCCCATCGCCGTCGATGTCCGCAACATCAATTCCTCGGACGTTGTCCTGGCTTTGCGATATTACAACTTCATTGAAAGCCGCCGCCCCATTATTTACATACCAAACAACTTTGTCATCGGAGAGCGAGACGACGACTATATCCACATCTCCATCCGCGTCCATGTCGGCAAGCTTGGATGACCAGGAGCCCATTGAATTTGTCGAGACAGTCCGAGTAGTGAACTGCTGGTTGCCGTCGTTCTCATGCCAAGCGACCGTATTAGCCAAAAACGACGTTGATACCACGTCAAAATCACCATCGCCATCAATGTCAGCAACATTGACTGAGGATGCACCGTCTGCGGAGGCGGTTATGACATGAGCAATAAATTGTGCGTTTCCGTCATTCTCAAACCATTCAATCGTATTGTTGTCGAAGGATGCCGAAAGGATGTCGAGATCACCATCCTGATCCAAATCAAATGTAACAATGGAGCTTACGCCTTCCGCGGTGTTCGAAATTTCGCCACCTAACTCGAAAACACCACTACCTTGTGCAGGCAGGATACTCACGGCGTGATCTTCGACCTCTCCGTCGACGGCAAGTCCAATAGGCCCCAGATTTCCGGCGGTACTTAGCCTAAATCTTGCAAACGTGGTCCCGACAGCCGCATCGGCCGGCACCTGGAAAGTCAAAATGTTGGCTCCAATCTGAACATCGATTGACTGGAGTACGTGTTCGTCGGGCCCACCCCAGATTCCGTCTTGATCGAAGTCAATCCAAGCGTCCAATTTGCCGGCGGCGTCCGAAATGACGACTTCAACCGACGCCACCGCCTGACCAACATGCAAAACTTCAAATACTACGCCGTCTTCGTCGTCCGTTGTCCCGGAAAGGTCGTCCTCACTTGCATCTCCAGATGGGGCCACATCACGTTCTATGTCTCTGCTCACCCCCAACACCGGGCCAACTGCATCGTGCGCGGCTCCGAGGCGAGATTGGCTGACTGAATAACTCGCCGGTGCGTCACCATAATCACCCAACTCATCGTCAACAATCAAAATTTGGGCATCTGACCGAATGCTCTTCCCATAGATCCCTGAAGGCTCATCCAAGGATATGTATAGCAACTCTCCGCCTTCAAACAAAACGTCATCCAGCGCAATGATTTCCACTGATCCCGAGTTCGATCCAGCCGCAATCTCGACTTGGATTCCTGGCACCGTCTCATCCGCGTCCGTTACAGAAAAGTCTTGTGTATCCACTCCATTTCCGGAAATTGACAACGTAAAGCGAACGGTCTCCGATACCGCCGCTGGAACCGAAGTCGTCAAAACGATTGGTTCTGTTTGCCCCTCCTGAAGCATATTCGCACTGACGCTGATTGATACCGGAACGGCATTGAGAAGAATGCTAAGGCCGGGTGCTCCGAAAGAGGCTGCAACGATATCGATATCTCCATCCTGGTCAATATCAGCCGGAAAAGCCGAGCGAACGTTATCATGGTCCGTCACAAGTATTTGCTGCGTGAAGGTCTCATTACCATCATTTTCGAACCAGGAGATTGAGTCAGCCCCGAGAGCGGCAAGAATCAGATCCAAGTCACCATCGCCGTCATAATCGACGATCGACGTATTCGAGGCGAAATGTGCCGCATCCGTGACAAGGTGAGTCAAGAATGTTTGGTCGCCCTGGTTCTCATACCACCTTAGCGAATTGTCAAAATTTGATGCGGCAATAACATCAATATCACCATCGCCGTCCAGGTCGGCGGGTACCGCGGACGTAACACCGTCGGCTCCGGTTGCAATGTTGCGCTGCACAAATTGTTGAAATCCGTCATTTTCAAGCCACACGACTGAATCGCTGTCGCGAGCCGAGAGGATCAGGTCCAGATCGCCGTCGCGGTCAAAATCGATGGGTTCAACACTGTGCGGACTCGCTAGGTTTTCCGACACCACCGATGTTGTAAACAAGCCGGCACCGTCATTTTTTAGCCAATACAAACTTCCTTGTCCGATCGAAGTTGCCAAGATGTCCATATGACCATCCGAATCCAAGTCGGCGACCGAGACATCCCAGGCAACACTGACGTTCGAAGCAATGACAAGCTGTTCGAAATTTTGATCTCCATCGTTCTCAAACCAGACGACCTGATTGTTGAGACTTGCCGCCGCAATAATATCGACATCTCCATCCCCATCGATATCCGCCGCGAATATACCAGCCGCACCATTCACGTTGTTCGCGACCACATGTTTGTCGAACCCGAGGTTACCGTTGTTCTCATACCAGACAACTTGCGCCCCACTGTAAGCGCTGGCGACGATGTCCATATCACCATCCTGATCGATGTCGACCGCCAATGAGTCGATCGCTCCGGCTAGACTCGAGTCGACTAATTGCAGGCCTTTAAATCCACCCCCAATCCCCGGTGCGCTAATCTCAACACGATAATCCTCGACCTCGCCATCTTCGGCGACCCCAACCGGAGCCAAGTCGCCCTTCGTGCTTAAACGAAATCTTGCGAATGCCGCCCCTTGGAATGCAGTCCCTGGAACATCAAAGGATAGTAGATTCTCTCCCGTCGAAACCTCCCGTGATATGAAGATTTGCTCACCTGCGCCATTCCACCCTCCATCGCCATTGAAATCCACCCAAGCATCCAACCTCGCAGGCCCATCAGTAACAAAAACCGAAACCTGCGCGTCCAGCATTCCTACAGCCGATGCTGAGAACTGCACGCCATCTTCGTCATCACTATCTAGGTTATCATCGCCGTCCGCTAAATCGCTCGGATTTCCATTGAGTTCGGTGTCACGAGACAAACCGAGTCGCGGGCCCAGGCTAGCATGCACGGCGCCGTCCTCTGCAGCCAATGTGCGAAACGGCGACGGCAGGTCCCCCCAGTCTCCATTGTCGTTGTCCAGGATTTCCACAATCAGGTCGTCTTGAACAATTGGTGATACACCCTCCGTTGCTTTTGAAACCCGCAACTTCGCCAGTTCGGTACCTTCGTAAACCCCATCGTCGATAACCGTCAAGGGAACGACAACGGATGATTCACCAGGTAAAAGCTCGATCTGTATACCCGGTTCAAACAAATCGGAATCCGAGATCAAATAATCCTCCGGATAAACTCTCGCACCGTCGATCTCTAACGTAAGAATCGAACCTGATGGAGATGGAACCAGAGAGGTTAAAGTAAGTAATACCACGGTCTGTTCACTTTCAGACCCCTGGGTTTTATCCGCAGTAATGGTAATCGGAATATTATTGGCATACCAATCAATGCCGTTGTGATCGGTAACAAGATCAAGATCTCCGTCACCATCGAAATCCGCAAGGGACAGTAGCGTTGTAGGGGTGGCATACCAGGATTCATGGCGAACGACAAAGCTACTATCGCCAAGATTCTCATAATACCGGAAACCTGCCGCGGAATCTTGTGCAACGATCAGATCAAGATCACCATCTCCATCTAAATCACCACTTCCCAAGTCCGCGAATGCCCCAACGTCGTCCGAGATCAAGTGCTCGGAAAAATTACCTGACCCGTCGTTTTCGTACCATGAAAGTGCACCGAGTTCCTCATTGCCAGTGGCAAAATCCAAGTCGCCGTCACCGTCGATATCTGAAACGGTAGCGCGGTTGGGGAAATCATCTGAATCTGAAAAACGTCGCTGTTGGAATCTCTGATTGCCGATACTTTTCCACCATCCAATCGAAGTCAACACGTCAATTTTGCCGTCTCTATCAAAGTCCTTAGCAACCAGAAACTCAGTCGCAAAATTGCTGGCAATCAACCTCTGTTCATACGTGCCATTGATGTTCTCGAGCCAACTCAAACTGCCACCGCGAGAGCCGATTACAATGTCGATATCACCGTCCCCGTCAAAGTCAGCGGCATCAAGACTTTGAGATCCGAATACGCTGGCAAGTTCCATGGGAGTAGAAAAGCTCAGATCGCCCTCGTTAACCGACAACATTATTCTATTCTGGAAACCGGGTGCGTCCGCCCAAATAATGTCGAAGTCACCATCGAGATCGATGTCGCTTACTACAACAGCATAGGCTGTGTCACTTCCCTCAATCTCAATCGTGTCTGTGGAGATCGTCTGCTCATGCAACTCAATAGAAATGTTCTCATACTGCTTTGATCGGATAATATCGATGTCTCCGTCACGATCAATATCTGTGGTGACGAGAATTGTGGTGAAACTATCCTCGGAATTGCCTGAAGTTTGCACAGGCAGGAAGACGCCGGGCGTTTCCTTTGGACCCAAAATCTCTACGCGGTAATCTTCGATTTCTCCGTCAGACGCAAGGCCCGTAACGGGTAATTCACCTATCGTGCTTAATCGAAACCTACCGATTGTGCCGCCAATCACTGCAGACGGTGGGATAGCAAATTCCAGAATATTTTCTCCTGACTGTACCTCTAGTCCGAATGCGATGCGCTCGTCATCTCCTGACCAGTTCCCGTCACCGTCGAAGTCAAGCCAAGCATCCAATCTGGCAGGTCCATCTTGAACAGTTACAACAGCGGATGCCTTCAATTGACCAACCCGAAGTTCTCCGAATACAACGCCATCTTCATCATCATCCCCATTGAGATCATCTCCATCAGCCGATTCACTGGGGTTTCCATCGATTTCCGCATCCCGTCCAGAACCGAGAACCGGGCCAATCGGAACGTGGACCGCACCAAACAATACCTGCCCGCTGGGGAAAGGTGACGGTGCGTCACCATAGTCGGCGAATTCATCATCTTTGATGATGATCGCAAGGGGATCGGACGGCAAGAAAAAATCGGCTCCGGTCGCATCTGAAATGGAAACTAGTATTTGCTCCGCACTTTCTAACACCCCATCATCGATGAAATTCAACGACGCATGCCCTTCAAGTTCTCCAGCGGCAATGGTGATTTGAATTCCCTGGATGCTAGGCTTGGAATCTGTAATTTGATAATCGGAGCCGAGCTGTGCATCGCCTCCGAATGAAAGCGTCGCGATGATGGGTTGACTTACGGGCACCCTTATTTTCGCGTAAATCGAAATGGGTGAACTAGAGGACTCGAAGTCCGCGAAAGCGGAAGTATCGATGGAAATGGACGATTGGTTCGCATACTAGCCGATGCCACGAAATCCAATTCCGAGAACATCGAGATCGCCATCCTGATCCATGTCGGCAACTGTCACGTCAAATAAGTCGTTGCTAGAAGAAAGAAGACTCTCCAGTACTTTACTTTCAAACGACTTATCTCCCAGGTTTTGCAGGACGATGGGGGTCTTTGTCCTATTACTAACCACGATGTCCATGTCGCGATCGCCATCGAGGTCCGCTGGCATTAATCTTACGTCAAAACCTCCATTGAATGGGATGACGGTTCGGCTGAAATTCTGCGTGCCATCATTATCCAATAAAAAAATCGAGGCGGCATTTGATTCACTAGCGTATGCATAAATCAAAATGTCGGTATCCGCATCGCCATCCATATCAGCGACGCTTAATGACCCAGGGCTCACGTTGGATTGAATGACGATGTTTTTCTCAAAACCTAGCTCGCCGGTCCCTTTAAACCAGATAACCTCATTCCCGTCGCTTGCCACTACGTCCAAGACTCCATCGCGATCCAAGTCAACAGCAGCAACGTTACTGCTAACAGAACCCGGCGGCATCACTTGCGTAGCGGCCCATGGATCCACCGACCATGAACCAGGATTTTCGTAGATCTGTATCGACGCCCCACCTGCTACAATGTCCAGATCGCCGTCACCATCGAAATCGGCCAAGTCAAGAAAACTGATTGAATCCAGCGATTCGGTGATTACTCGACTATTCCACCCACCATTGGCTGGAGTTCCGTCGTTTTCGAAAACTGTAACTCGGTTGTAGTCTGGAGACGCGATGACAATGTCTAGGTCGCCATCACCGTCCATATCGGCAGTGCTAGCAAAAGCATTGTTTCCTTGGGGTGTACTGGTAATCGATCGCTTTGAATAGACCGTTCCCCCGCGCTGTTCATACCACACAGGACTTTGAGAAAATTCCGTTGCCACAATGTCCATGTCACCGTCACCATCGACGTCGGAGGTAGTAATACTGCGGCCCGCAATAATGCTGTTGTTGATCGTCAACCGCTTGCCGAAGTTGGCTGCTCCGCCGGGGCTAAAAATCTCAACACGATAATCCTCGACCTCGCCATCGGTCGTTTCCCCCCCTGGACCGAGATTCCCGTCCGAACTGACGCGGAATCTCGCGTAAACTTGTCCGCTGACCGCCGTGCTGGGAACATCAAACTTAAGGGTGTTATTCCCAATCGAGACGGCAACACTGTCGAAGATTTGCTCGGTGCCGCCTCCCCACGATCCGTCGCCATTAAAATCGATCCAAGCGTCCAACTTACCGACCGATTGTTGAACATTAACAACGACTTCCGCGTCAAGTTGTCCGACTCGAAGTAGCAGAAAGTTGACGCCATCCTCCTCGTCGCCGTCCCCATCAGCCCCAATGCTCGGTTGCCCATCCAATTCATAACGTACCAGGGCTCCAAGCCTTGGGCCCGCGTCGCTAGGGGAATGCTGTGCGCCATGTGAGGAGATGAGGGTCGGGTAGGGTGCTGGTGCATCGCCAAAATCGGCTTCAGCTCCAGGATCGTCCCGGTACACCGGAAAACAAACTTCACTCGGTGAATCACTGAAAATGTTTGCCGCGAGCAACAGCCGCTTCTCCAACGTTTCGAATCCGAGAATCGGCGAGCTTTTGAATCCCCGGTTCCCTTGGCGACCGAGGTTTCTGCAGCGATTACGATTAGATTTTAGGCCCGGACGGCGTTGACTGCGGTTCATTGAAGTTCGTTATTGGATAAAGTTATCAGGATTTGAAACGCTTGGCGTAGCAACAACGCCCGTTACCGCTAAAAGCGTCTTATCGATGGGTAAATCCGGAAATAAAGGAGGATTAACCCAATCCTAACAGTTCATTCAATCTTCACCGTCCTGCGTCACTCACCGACTTGGGAACACCAGTTGACCAACTTGCCGTTATCGGAGAACCAAATCTGCCTTTCAATATCCTTAGGGTGGATTGTAGACGCGGTCGGCCGCCGAATACCGGGCAGCACTACGACGTCATAAAGTTCCTTTACGACCCCTTCGATTCGCAGAGATTCGACAACGTTCCCGCTTACCAAGTCGACGATAATTAGGCCCGTGATCGGTTCCAAATTAAGGTACTTCAAACGATCTCCGATGGGCAAATCTCTAAACGTTCGATCTCGCGGTTGCGATATTCCAATAATCGCAAAGTGACTTAAAAAGGCCAGACCGCGCGGATAGCCGGGACAATACGCAACGCATTGAAACCTTCCCGTCGGTAACTCGACATAACCAAACTCTCCGTTCCCCGAATCAAGGACCCATAAGCGACCGTCGTAACAGCGCGGCGAGTGAGGCATTGAAAGACCGTTGCAGACTGCAACATTGTCTTTTAGGGACCAGACGAAACCACCTGACTCTCGGTCCGATCTCCAGCCTTCCGGTATATTCGACTGACTGAACATCGTTGCATATCGAACTTCACCTTGCTCAATAGCCACTCCATTGAGGTGACAACGATCTTCCGGAACCAATTTCGTGATGAATGGTGGTTTCCAAATAGGCGAAAAACTGTGACGATCACTGACCGTTGCCAGACAGCTAAATAGCGTGTTAGCGAAGACAAGTTGCCCAGTGGCGTCTATTACCAGATCATGGACATCTAGTGCACCTGTGTGATGTGTATTTATGGGTGCGTAAAAACGATCGAATTCCGAGGCGAGTTCGAATTGCGACGCATTTTCCGAATTGGGTCGTTGATTTTCGAAACGCCAGATTTGACTCTTCGACGAAATCCAAAGGGTTTGACCATCACTCCACAATCCCAAACACCTCTCGATTGTGCGTACGACAAGGCTCAGCTCTCCAGTTTCTCGCAAACCCAACAGAAATAATTTACCAGTTTCATAAGTCGAAAATGCGAGACTTGCTGAATTCTGAAGGAGCCAGTCTGCAAACCCGGGCGAAGCGACTACAAAAAACTTTTTCTCAGCCACTCAGCCAACTCCAAAAGAGAATTTGAGATTTCAGAGAACAAAACGGTAACAGTTTAGTCCCTGGGGTGCGGGATCGGCGAAATTGAGCTTGGTAGGATTCTGCGGATGCGGGTAGATTGCGGAAATCACGGATGGAATTCGCATGAGCTATACCTTTTACCCGCTGAAGAACAATCCCTGCCCCAACGTCGGACACTGTTAGCACGCCGGCGGCGCGTCGATCGCCGCGCTGGTTCTCTACGGCAACGACCGTGAACTGTCTCACCGATATTTGCATGGCACAATTGATGCCGAACGAGAACGAAATCGCCTGCTCTTCCTTGAGAATGAGAATCTCAAAGCCGAGTTGGAGCAAGTCAAACTGGAACTCAAACTCGAACGACAAAACAAGTTCGCGACCCACAAACAAAAGCAGGCCGCCACGGAACCGGAAGTCGATACACGTCCGATCCAACCGGCGAAAAAGCGTGGCGCACCAGTGGGGCACACAGGGTGGTTTCGTCCCACGCCAACTGAATATGATTGGGCGATCGACGTTCCTGCTCCGCGTCGATGCCCCAATTGCCTGGGGCCAGTCAATGAGC
>JBGTBJ010000069.1:0-26514 GCA_041749395.1 Pirellulaceae bacterium | reverse complement strand
GCTCCGCGAAAGTAGTGATAGTCGCCTTTCGCTCCGCGAAAGTAGCGTTGGTATTCGCTGCTTTTTCAGAACTTTCGCGGAGCGAAAGGCAACTATTATTGCCTTCCATTAATAAATTCACAGCCTATCCGCGAAAGTAGCGGAAAACGCAGTCACTACTGACGCTACTTTCGCGGAGCGAAAGGCGACTATTATTGCCTTCGATCAATAGATTCACAGCCTATCCTCTCTCTCCAGCGGCCGCGGTTGAGAATACAGCACTCTTGCCCCGAGCAATAACTCCGTCTGGCGAGACTGGACCTATCTTACACTAGCGAAATTCGAGCACTGGATGTTACCGGAATCGGACTTGCAGCGAGAATGCACCGTACAAGACCTGAAGGTATACTCTGATATTTCAACTGCATATCAGCTAGGTTTCCAGCCCAGCACATTGGTCATAATATTCCAGCGAGGCTCCGTCTTTTCGGCTGTTTTTCCTTCAATCCAGTGGCCATAGAGTGTGTCAATCGTCCCATCCTTTCGCTTCAGATCAATCCAACGGCTGACCACATTCTCAAGCCGTACCGCATCAACGGGCATTGGATAACCAACGCTAACGGTGATCTGTCCATCCTCCGGCAAGACAACACTGTAGCGAGGATAGAGCAATGTCCAGGCACTCCCGGCTTCGGCACTCATTACCAAAGCGTCCAAAGACTCTTCCTCTTCAAAAAACTTCCGGGGAGAATCAAGCAAAACGATCTCAGCTCCTGGCAACGCCTGTCGAATGCGTTCACCGAAGTACGGTCGCTCCAGCACGCCGATTCGCAATTTATTGGTTGCCGCCAGATTAGACAAACTGACGAATTCATCTTTCCGGTGATCCAGCACAATAAATGCTTGGTGTAAGTCGAGATAGGGATCGCTGAACCGCATTTTTTCCACCCGCGTCGGCGTTGCAAACAGACCGCCGATCAACAGGTCGTAGCGGCGGTTGCCGTTAAGATCCTTGGCCATTTCACTTTTCTGATAAGGGAAATATCTGACCCCCACACCCAGTTCATCTGTCAGCGCTTGGGTCATTTCGATATCGAATCCGACTAATTCGCCCATACTGTTAAAGAAGCTAAAGGGCATACCCTCGGGATCGTAGCCGACCACTAAAAACCCGCGATCGCGGATCGCATCTAAAGGTGACATGCCCTGTTCTAATTCCAGCGGTGGCGGAACCTCTCGCTTAACCTCACCGGTGACCGAATGACGAATCGCTTGCATGCCTGTGACGACTCTGTCTTTCGCGTACGCTTGATCGACCGTCGACTGCAAGACAAATCGCGTTCCGCCAATACAGACTAACAAGATGCCCATCGAGTAAACGGCAAACAGACCGAGTCGATTGGGACGAAACTTCAGCCATCCTGCATTGCCCGCTGCACTTAGTAATGCGACAGCCGCCAGGTGCATCACGGCCAGTAAAGTTGCCAACCGTCCCACGTAGACCAGCGTCACCACATGCAATTGAAACATGTCGGTCGGAATTCGTAGTTGTTGAAGCACAAAAGGTAGGCCGATCTCTACACTCCCGAAAAAACTAAAGAAACCGAGCAGACATAGCTTGGGGTAACTCGTTAGCCCAACCGGATTTCCCGTGAACCAACCTGCAAACGGAATAAATAATAGCAACAGCACAACACCTAAGTTGGGAAACGTGAAGGCAATGGGCAACGTCACGTCAATAACGGATTCTGCATGTTGCCGGCTTTGTGCGTCTCGATCCTGAAAAAGTTGTTTGCAATTCTCAGCCAGCATCGCCAGCACGACGAGCAGATTGCCCGTCGTAAATCCTGTGACCAGTGGATCACGGGTCACCCGCAGAATATCTCGATAGCTGAAAGGGGTGAGCGAGGCGACTAGCATTGGAACGAGCCAAAAAGTAAGTAGCACCGCGCCCACACTGTAGGCGAGCAAATATACCTGAAGTCGACTCAATTCGGCTGGCGTCATCGTTCCAGCAGCACCTGCGGCTAACGCAAATACACCGATCGGTGTTAGCTTGACCACAAACGCAGTGATTCTGCCCAGAGCATTCGCCAAACTGTCCAACACCGTCAACAACTGCTGTTTGTTAGGCACACCAATCAATGCAATACCCATCGCAATGCCAAACACAACGACACCAGGAATCACTGCTTGCGACAAACTACTGAAGGGATTGGCGGGAATATAGAGCTCGACAAAGTTTACCTGCTCAGCGGTTTGCACCATGTTAGCGCTGAAGAAGCTGGCCGATTCCAACACGGGAAATGTGAACGGCAGCAAGAACACTAGCAACAACGCGAGCGCCCAGAGAAGCCCCGAAAACAAAAACATGCGGACTCCCAACAACTTCGCTTCCTGATAAGTCAGTCGACCAAACCCAAGCGGCAACGCGACAATGAAGTACGGCAACACGGCCATCTGTAATAAGCGAATAAAACCGTTGCCGACCGGTTTCAAAATCTCTGCGCGTTCACCGACGAACATGCCCACCACAACACCCAGCGTCAGCCCGATCAGAATCATCGATGTCAGGCTGATCCCCTGAACCTTCTCGATCCATGATGCGCGCGCACCCCATGAAGCTCGCGCAGGTTCTTGGTTTTGCGTTTCGTGCATGTTGTGGTTGTCCCTGAAGTAGAAGGAGGAAAAGAATCAATCCACCAAAAAACAACTAAGCGGAAAACCGATCGAATGGCCGCAAATGCTATACCATGGCGAACCTTTGACTTGACTGGCGCATTAGGACGATCTAAGGGCATGCAGCATTCCCCTAACATATTTCGATGACTTTTTGCGCGCCGTCCATGCAGCAAACCGCGCAACGATTAGGCAGCCTTGGTTAACAACAACCTGATACCAGGCTACCCTTTTGCGTGGTTGACTCGCTGCAAGTTTCGAAAGAGACTTACTTTTCTGGATGGACAGAGTTCCAGTTCTTCATTCGTAAATTCTTCGATTGTGGGTCGTCCATAAACGATGGCTATAAAGCCTAACTAGAACGAGTCAAAGTCATATGAATCGACAAGAGTTCCTCAAGCTTTCCACTGGCATCATCGGTGGACTGAGTTTTCCTGGCATGTTTGGAAACCTCGTCCAGGCTGCAGAGCCCCAAGATAAAGACATTGTTTTGGAAGACTCCTATCTTCTGAAGGGCCTCAATGCGCTGGCCAGAGCCCACCGGATGAGCGCGATGGCTGGACATCTCGGCGCATCCCTGGTAGCCGGATCTCTCATCAGGAAACAGCGTCCGGATCTCGATCCCGAAGTTCAACAGGGAATTACAGGCGACCTCGATCGTGTGATCTTAGGGGAGTCGGTGTTCGGCTCGAAAATGAAAAAGAACTCGAAGATCATGGATGCGGATCTGTTTGAAGACTTTCCAAAGGAGAAACCAGACGCAAGCCTGATTGACGGCATCGCCGAGGCGCTGCGAAAGAACATCGATATGCCTCGCGAGTCCGGGCATAACGTGATTTTCGCCTCTATCGCCATTCACGCGCTCAAAGAATATCCGGACTTCGCGACTCCATCAATCGTCGACGGCATTCGCAAACTAATCGCGCTGTTCGACAACGCCCACCCCGGTAGCGGTTACTACGGAAAGGCAACGGGCCGGATCTACGGGAACAAAATCACTCTGCCAGACGGAGATAACGAAGTGCCACCCTACACGGACGTGAAGGGGATGGTCGAAGCCGTTCTGGACGAGATCATCAACCAGGATCCGAAAGTTCATCGGCAAGGATATGGTGGGCTTCTACACGTCAACAACCACGCGGCCGCTATCACCGACCTCGCGCAATATGGCTATAGCGAACTCGTGCCCGTGGCGATCAATGCGCACCGCCGGCATCTGCAGCTGTGGCGAAATTTGCCAAACATAGCCGAGGAATTCGGCCCTGCGCCTTTTTCCGAGTTCAGTCCTTTTACGTCCGACTACTGGACTTCAGGCAAGGTTCCCTACGACCGCGCGCTGCTCACCCACCGCGTAAAAACGATGTTCGGTTTCGACGAGCTGACGGAAGCCATCGATGATGAACAGGAGGAAAAACGGGCCTACGACAAACTGCGCTACATGATGTAGTTCTAGATTACGTCCAACATCGCTGAAGGCTGCGGCCGAAGTGCCGATGTTGACTTCCTAGGATCCCTCGACATCGCAAATGCTCAGTACGCGAGCGCAAATACCAGTCGTCTATTCATTGAGAGAGGTAGCTAGCGTTTTAGCAATTGTGATATTGCTTCGAAAAGTCATCCAGAAATCCTTATCCTGAACGTACTGCTCAAGCGGTATCTGATTCTTGAAATTTTCAAGGTAACCCAACCAGTCATTTGCCTTGGCAACAAACGATTCAACATCTGTCGCATCCGGCTTTGGCGCCGATGAATCATTTCCCATGAAATTCACACGTGTCAGCTTGAGTTCGTAGATCATGCGATCTGAAACCGACATGCCGGCAGTCGTCGCTTCCCAAGCGTCTCGAACAATCGCCGGTGTTCGACTATCTGGAAATCTCAACATGCTTGCCGCGCCTACCGATGTGATCCCGTCATCATTCAAATCAACTTGAGTAGCCGGTGGTAAGAGTAGGTTTAATGCTGCCTCGCGTGATAATCCTTCAACTCGAATTGGATTCGCAAGGTGTTGAACTTGTTGGACTGCCGCGAGCTCATCCTTCGTGAGAGCCTTCAAGAAAGTTTCTGGACTTGCATATCCACCTTCGTCGTAAGCACGGAGAAGGATATCGCCAAAATCAGAATGCAAGTCCTCTAGGGTCTTTCCTGCGCGGACACTGGGACTCTCGTAGCCCGCTTTGGCGTTGTACCGGGTACTTGCTACTGCGCCAAACCATTCATCCCAGCCTTTACTGATACCTACTTCCATTGAAGCGTCGGTCTCTATCGGCTTCGCTGAAACATAACCCTCTTGACCAACTTGCTTAAGAACCGTCGTGAACACGTTTTGAAGATCTCTCTCTATGGTTCGCACGTCCAGGGATGGGCGCACAACATTTCCCGAGTATGCCGAACCAGTCAGCGGCGAAGCGGTAAGTCCATTCCCCATATCGCCCATGCCCCCCAAATTCAAAAAAATCAACTCCCAAACGCTTGTATTTTATCGCCGTTATAGCTGTTGAACTTTGATTCGTTTACGAACGTAGCCAATGAAACTTCTTGAGAGGACGCAAACGGCTCCGTTTGATATTGTGCTAAAATTGCCGGAGGAGATAGTTGGCCACCGGGGGAATTCAGTGCAGTCCCCACTGACGCGCGAACGATCTATTGAATGTCAGCAGCCAGAGAGGGGATTTTATGCGGCCTGATCATTGAGGACCGCTGAAAAGTTAACTGATTGTTGTGTTTGTTATGAATCTCAAGCCAATCAACATCGTGTCGACGGCGGACTGCGAAATCGCCCTGCTCTCAAATTTCGCCCACACGCCATTCGCACTTGATAGTACCTGTTGCGCTTCAGTTGAAGGATTCATTCAAGGATTGAAGTGCGAGGATCCTGAAAAGCAACTTCGCATCTTTCTGCGCCATGGGTTTGAGGCAAAACGCGCAAGTACTCGGAAGCGAAACCGGATAGTACGCGAGTCAAACGCTGTCTGGTTACAGGGTCGGCAGGTGCCTTTTCCGTCAGAAGAATATTTCGAACTGATCAAAATCGCGTTGCGAGCCAAGTTCGATCAAAACGAGGATGCCCGTGCCGCTTTATTGGGAACGGGAAACCGAGAACTCATACATGAAACCGGCACGCCAGAAAAATCCACCACGAGCCTTCCCGCCAGCCGATTCGTTGCAATGCTCATCGAATTACGTAGCGCGCTTCAGGACGCTGAGACAGCGCGCGAGACGGACGTTCAGCGGCGATTGCTGCAGTGAATCAGACGAGCGATGTCGTACAGTGAAGGGTGCCTGTTTGGGAAGGCATCGTAGACTTCTAAGTTTCAAGCTCTATACAGGACCACGATGGCAGATAACCAACAGAGGCGGCAACTTGACTTCAAAACGTTAGACGATATTGTCGCAGAAGCGCATCGACTTCTTGAAACTGGCTATATTTCAAAGGGAAATTGGGATCTGGCGCAAACCTGTTTTCATTTAGCGGAGTGGGCGAGATTCCCGATGGATGGTTTTCCGAAACCACCCTTTGTTCTACGAGTCGTATTCGGAGCGATGAAAGCGGCTGGAATTGTTCGCCGCATGTCAAAGGGAATTCTCGAGAACGGTTTTAGCCCCGGATCACCCACTGCACCGCAGACAGTTACCGATTCCGGCACGATGAATGATCGGGACGGCGTCGAGCAACTAACAAATGTCATCGAGCGCATGAAGCAGTTTGACGGCGAATTGCATCCATCGCCCCTTTTTGGTGCGATGGATCGTGAATTGTGGACACGACTTACGCTGCTGCACAGTGAGCACCATTTCCGTTTCCTCGATCCGAAATAGGCAACTTATTGATTGTTACTGTTTGACATTTAACGAGAAATTGAGCTATGGAATACAGAAAGGAATGCTCATTGGCATTTATGTCTATAGTCGCATCAGCTTCGCTCGTTCAGTACGACGGCGTGGGCGATAAACGAGATTCCCTGCTGTTTTTGTGTGTCGATCATTATGGTTTCGACTAGCGGTGGATTGACTTGTGTACCTGCTTGCCATTCTACAATGAAGCTTGCTCTACTGCCGCCGGCGTAGTCCTCGCGCTCAATTACGAATTCGGTCGCAGCCAATGGACTCAATTTCAGTGGCTTATCCAGCATCGAGCGCAACTCTTTACCGGCAGTATCAAAGTAGCGGACAGAGGTGACCACGATTTCGTTGTCGGTGTCGGTGTTGCGAATGTTCAACGTCACTGTCAGCAAGTAAGGGTCACCTTTCTGATGATAGACGTGCGAATAGGCTGGAACGTATAGTCGTTGGCCGTCGACTGGCTGCCACGGAATGACGTCAATTTCCATGCGTGCTTCGTCACGCAGGCTCGGTGTCTGATAGGGAATGCTGGATTCGATGGATCGGAATCGGAACTCGACAAAAAGCAACATCGAGACGATCGGTACAATCACGATCATGAAAATCAGCAGCTTGACTTGGATTGAAATTTTCTCAGCTTGCACTTCACTAACTCGATTTGCCATAGCTACTCTCTCTCTCCAAACTCACTTCGCTGACGCAATGCTGGGAAATTAATCTTCCGTTGTTCAATCCGCCGCTGTAGACGCCGGGGATTCTGGCGTTCTCTCCAGCCCTGTTAGCGGCATGATTGTCATGCCAATATATTCCACCTCCCCTAGCTTCGAAATCTCTCGAACGCGAACAACTATAGATTCAAATTGCACTTCCGACCCAATGGCGAGCTTATCCATCGGAACACGCGCGCGGATCAGGGCATCCAATGTCGTATCGGGGTCCTCG
Source organism: Pirellulaceae bacterium (assembly GCA_041749395.1). Lineage (GTDB taxonomy): Bacteria > Planctomycetota > Planctomycetia > Pirellulales > Pirellulaceae > Laterigemmans. The sequence continues at coordinate 19,071 of JBGTBJ010000069.1, read as the reverse complement.
TCGAGTTTGATCTGATAAAATTGCTCCAACTCACTCACGCGGATGGCGCCCCGCAACGGAAATTCTAATTCCGGAGGTAGGTCCGCACTCTGCTGATCGCGTTGAGCAAATACACGGTCGACCATGGAACGCACATGGGGACGCAAAACGACGATCACATGATCACCGCTCTGTAATATTGAACTACCCTTTGGCAAATGAGTTTGCTCATCCCTAACGACCAGGGCAATGACCACGCCTTCGGGTAAAGCCAAGTTCTTAATCATTCTTCCCGCCGCACGACATTCGTCATCAACGAAATAGTCGACGATATCGCCATCGACGTTTCGAAGTGAACTAATTTCCAAGGTAACCGGCGGCGGCAAACGCGTCGGTACCTCAAGTTTTAAATAGCGTGCGACCGCCGGCAATGTCCAACCCTGAACTAAAGCGGAGACAAGCACAACAAAGAAAACGACATCAAACATCACCGACGCACCCTTCAGACCAGCCAACATCGGAAATGTCGCAAGCGTAATCGGGACAGCTCCCTTGAGACCCACCCAAGACAAAAAGATCAATTCCGAACGAGCGAACTTGAATGGTGCGGCGCATAGAAAGACGGCGATAGGTCGAGCGATAAAAATTAACACCGCAGCAATTGCCACTGCTGGCGCCGCGACTTCCATCAATCGACTCGGGAATGATAGTATCCCCAAAGCCGTAAACATGAGAATTTGACAAATCCACGCCATTGCATCGTGAAATAGCAATATTCCTCGATGAAATACGGGTCGGCGGTTTCCAACCACAATGCCTGTCAGGTAGACCGACAAAAAGCCGCTGCCTCCGAGTGCCGCTGCGAACCCGAATGAAAATAATCCGAATGCAGTTACCATGACGGGATACAGGCCAGCGGCTTCGAGTCGAATGTGCTTGAGCATCCAAGAACCGACCCAGCCCACCAGCAACCCGACTACAGAACCCAAAACAATCTGGTTGAAGAATAATACAAGTAGCCAACCGCCAAGGGGTACGGCACCCGAGAGAACTTGAATTAAGCCGATTGTCAAAAAGATGGCCATGGGGTCGTTCGAGCCACTTTCGACTTCCAAAGTGTTAGCCAGCTTGGGGCGGATGTTGACGCCGCCGCCACGCAGCACTGAGAAAACGACCGATGCGTCCGTTGATCCTACAATGCTGCCAAGTAGCAAACCTTCCAGAACGGAAAGACCCAAAATCCACGAAGCTGCTAACCCAGTAATAAGCGACGTAATGAGCACTCCAGCCGTTGCCAGCACTCCCGCTGGTTTCCACGCCGATTGAATCGATTGATAAGGAGTTCGGATGCCACCATCCAAAAGTATGAGGCACAGCGCAACCGTTCCTATCCCATTTGCCAAGGAGTAGTTCTCGAACTCAATCCCTCCGATCCCCTCCGAACCGGCAAGCATTCCCACAACAAGGAAGACAAACAGAACCGGTACACCCATCCGGGCGGAGAACTTATTGGACGCGATGCCCAGCAACAGCAACACTCCCGTTATCAGGATGAGTGTTTCGATGCTTAACATTGGCAGATCCGCTTTTTAGCGAAATGAAGTTGAGCTTGCAGTTTAGAAGCACTTGATCGATGCTGGAAGGAGTCAACTGCTACCCTCGCATCCTCGACCACTGGAGGAAACTGCGACACCACTTGGTTAACGAAGCGGCGCTTTTCCAATAGACCGCCGCGACTCAGAATTGTTCGTAGTTCCGCGGGTCGCAGATATTCGTCTTCATCATGAGTTGGGCTTGAACCTCGACGGAATGCAAATAGAAATTTAATTCGTCATACGTTTAATTGACGCAAGGGAGAAACTGAAGAGGGCGACTGCAATCATCACAACAATCGTCAAAATGATGACCTGTGGACTTCCCATCGCCGCAAAGACTCCTTCGGTATAGTCGCCGATATAGAGTGCGATGTACGAGACGAGTGAACCAGCGAAGGCCAATACCGATGCTTTGCGGCGTAACACTAGTAGCATGGAGCCGATCGTTCCGCCGAACACGCCGACAGCGAACACGACGGTCATCCAAGTGGGGTAAGTGGTCATAACTTCGGCCTGTTCGGGAGTGAGTCCCTGTGTGATCAGATCATTTTTAGTGGAGCCGATAGCCCCAAAAAATTTAATGACTCCGAATAGATTCCATGCCAACCCCAAAATACCGATGACCCGAAACCAGACGGGTGGCTTTGCGGCGAGTGCTGAATTAACAGAGGTTGCTTTCGACATTGCTACGGCTCTTTGGGCTGAAGTTTGTATACAGTTTTTTTCCCTGACCGAACGATGACGATGTGCACTTCCGTAATTCGACATTAAAAAGAATTAATTCAGAGGTTTCTGTAGCAGGTTCAATCGTCCGAACAGAAATGCGCGAACGGCTTCGTTGTCGGCGAGTCCAATCGCGCGATGATATGCAGCGCTAGCAGGTTCGCGATCACGGGTTCTTGCTAAAAGATCTGCCTTCAGCGCCCAAAACGGAAGATAGTTCACCACCGCTTTGGCATCCACCGCCTTTAATATTTCCAAAGCGGAGTCCACGCCTTCGACCTCCGAGATCGCTGCGGCATATCCGATCGCGGCCCCTGTCGTGGGACTGATGGCAAGCAAACCTTGGTAAAGTTGCACAATCGCGGGCCAATCGGTAACTCCCGTGTGACGACGATGCATGTGAGCCGACTGAATCGCAGCTTCCAATTGGTACGGCCCGATCTTACGCTGCGAGAACGCGCCGTGCAAAAGCGTCTCAGCTTCGTCGATCTGATCATTCAGCCAGAGTTCCGTGGACTGCTCCAACAAGGGAACGTACCGTCCGTCGGCATCACGCCTCGCCTTGCCTCGAGCGTGACAGAATAGAATGAGCGCCAGCAATCCCATGACTTCGGGATCTTTAGGAATCAACTCATAAACGATTCTCGCTAGCCAAATCGCTTCAACCGCAAGATTTCCGACCGACTCCAGATGGTCCGCCGCGTCCCATCCAAATCCAAAAGCGGCGTAGATGCATTCGAGGACGGCATCGAGTCGCTCGGGCAATTCATCGAGTTCAGGAACACGGAACGGAATGTTCGAGTCCCGTATTTTTTGTTTCGCCCGCGAAAGTCTCTGGCCCATCGTTGTGGGCGCGATCAACATCGCGGAAGCAATGGTGGTCGCATTGATTCCAAGCACCGATTGCAGCATTAGCGGAGTTCGAATCGCTTCATCGATCGCGGGGTGGGCGCAAACGAACATCAATTTCAAACGTTCGTCTGGGAATTTCCATTCGAAGCCGTCGGAGCTTGTTGAATGTTTATTGCGTTGACAGTCAATCTGCACTTGCATCGCGTCGCCCAATTGCTGCGTCGCTCGGTCATTGACTTTCGATCTTCGAGCCTGATCAAGAAGCTTGCGACGTGCGGTAGTCAGCAACCACGCATCAGGATTATTGGGCACGCCTCGATCAGGCCAAGTCTCCAGTGCGGCGGTGAATGCATCGGAGAGCGCATCCTCGGCTTTGGCTACATCGTGCGTTCTGGAGGCGAGATAAGCCAAAAGTCGCCCATAGCAATTTCGAGCAACTCGTTCAACAATTTCGGCAGAGGCTTTGGTCAATCTCGCTTACCACCCATTTCTAAGACTGGGCGAACTTCAACGCCGCCAGTTGACGCGGAGGGACATTTTGCTGCCCACTTGAGAGCCTCATCCAAATCCGGGACATCAATTAAGAACAATCCGCCAAGCTGTTCTTTGCTTTCGACGAACGGCCCATCCTGCACGTGGCGGTTTGTGCCCTTAATTCTAAGGCTCGTTGCAACTGTAGGCGGTTGGAGTGCGGTTCCCCCTGCAGCCACTCCCGCTTCATTCAACGCCGCAGCATATGCAGAGTAGGCAGCCCAATATTCACTTTGTTTCGCTCCGTCTGACCGTGCCAAGAAATCGGACTCAAGCTCATAAACCATGATTGCGAATTTCATTTCAATGATTTCCTATGTGAGGTTTAACAAAGCGCCAGCATCGGCGTCTCAATGCTATGACGAACAATCCCGATCCATTTCGACACAGAGAATCAAATTTTAAAATATCCGGCTAACCAGGCTCAGTTTAACTTTTCCCTTCTTGCCGTAGTCGGGTCAATTCAGATGCTCGCCATTCGTTCACGTGGGCGACAACGGAAAGGCGAACCACGCAAAGGCAGTGAACGTCCGTGAAGCCGCCCCGCCTCACAAAAATCTTTTCAGATTTCTTGATGCCTTGTGACCCACTCGTGACGCACTGATCAATGTCGCGTCCGGTCCCCTTTCAAATCACCGGCTGCGGCTCGGCTCCGATTGCATGCCCAAATTGCTTTTCATCAGAACCCGCCCACCGCCTGAAAGACATTGGAGTTTTCCACGATGAGCTTATCCTCACGGCGTAACCAGTCTCCTCCATCCTTGTTTGCAAACAGCTTCAAACCACGACGTAGAAATACGCATTCAAGCCAGCGCCGGCTATCGCTTCGGAACTCGCTGCAACGGAGATTGAGCGTTGAGGTCTTGGAAGGACGCCGGCTGCTGGCGGGTATTTTTGGGTTTGACCCGCTTGCCGGATTGCCTTCCCCAATTGTCAGCGTAGTAGCATTGTCGCCGCAGTCCAACGATCCGTTGCGGGACGGCATTCTATACTCGCGTCCGCTCTTCATTGATACTTCGTCCTACGTTGCGAGCGCTGTTGAAGATTTCTTCGACACTGGCATTGGCCCGGATCCAACGGAAATGAGTACCTATTTGCTGGGAGGCGCTATCGGACCAATCACAAATTCTCTTGATACGGAGATTGCCTGGGTCGCGCTACCGGGATCATTCAACTTTAATACGGGGGCGTGGTTTCAAGGTACTTTTCTAGAGAACGTAACCACGCTTGGGCTCGCCGGGCTAGTTTTACCGGCCACAGGAGTGACTTTTATCGACCATTTCGAGGGAAAGGTCGATGGTCCTAACGGACGGATCTGGGAATTCAACAAACGGGCTCCGGGTGTGCAATCACTCAACATCGGTAATGAACCCGGTTCCTATACGGCGCAAGTGTATGCTGACGACTTTGCAGGACATGAATCTCAGCGGACCATTAATTTTAAGATCGATGACGATGATACGACCCCTCCTGAATTTATTGAATTAGTCGGATTCACTGACGGTACAACTATCGAAATCACGGACGATGACGATGCTCGTGACTATCGCTTCTATTGGATCGTTGAGGATCTAGAAAGCGGTTTGCAGGACGTGACGGCGCGACTAGGCAACCAGCTGGTCCATGGAACACTTGAAGATGTTGCGGAGGGTCAAGAATTCAGGAATCATGGGGTTATTTCAACCCATGACTTGCCGATTGGCACACACACGCTGACCATCACGGCCACCGATGCCGACAATGACAGCAGTGGCGACTCCTTGTCGACGACACTTAGCCAGAAAATTAAGGTGATAGACGATGATCTGGCAGCACCGGAAATAATACTCACGGGCCCCTCCGGGCAAGCCGATGATGAGAGCAACTTAGTGTTTGGTTGGAATGTCTCAGACCCGTCCGAACTCTACGCGTTTAGCGTTGTAGTCACAGATGAATCTGGAACGCGACTCAATCCAACCAATCCAGCTCCAATTGGTTCATTCGATTTCAATTCGTTACCAGCGGGACACACCTATACCATTGCAGTAAGCGCGACGGACGCCGACGATGATCGCGGTCGTAGTGCGGATCGGAGTTCAACATCTGCATCGCGTTCGGTTTATGTCACTGACAACGATACGAAAGCACCAGTTATTCGATTCACCAATGGCTCAGGTGGTTCGCTAGTGGGCACGGGCTACTCCGAAAGTCATGGCGTCAGCAATGCAATAGCGTGGGACGTCACCGATCAATCTGGAGTGCATCCTGTCGAGGCTTCTCTCTATCGTGATGGAGTGTTGCTACGCCAATTTCAGGGACCGGCTCAGCACGTTGAACTGCTGGATAGCGACGGATTGGGCACTTTCCGACTCGACCTCTCAGCAACCGAAAACGATACGGATCAATGGCCAGGTGACCAGCAGTCTTCGTTCGCCTCAGCAACTCTCACGATCACCAACGCAGCACCATCTGTCTTTGCTGGCGGACCCTACACGATGACGGAAGGCCAACCGTTGGCACTTGGCGCCGTCGGCAGTGATCCAGATCCAGGAGACACCGGGCAGCTAATCTTCGCATGGGACCTCGATGGCGAAGGGGATTACGACGACGCGATCGGAGCGCAACAGACAATCACCTGGGGCCAGTTGGTTGCCGCCGGAATCGCGGATGACGGCACCTATACCATTCGCGTACAAGTTACGGACATCTTTGGCGCAACCGCCGAATCCTCGGCCACGGTTACGGTTTACAATGCAGCGCCGCAAGTGGAATCGATCTCCGCCGATCCATTTATCGACGAGAACACCACCATCACTGCTTCGGGATTGTTCAGCGACCCAAGCCCATTGGATACGCACGAAGTTGTCGTATACTGGGGCGACGGTACCAGTTCTCCTGCCGTCGTCGATCAAGCCCGTCGAACCTTTAACGCTACGCACCATTACGACGACGATCGACCTAGCGCCACCGAATACGACGACTACGTGCTGCGCGTGGAAGTGATTGATGACGAAGGTGCAGTCAACCTGGAACGTTCACGAACATTGTCCGTCGAGACGAGTTCCGTTGGCGCCATCGAGTTGCCCTCGTTTCCTCTCAGCTTGCCTAGCGGCGTAAGTGGACGGCTGGAATCGGCCACAGTTCTTGTCGATCCGCAGTCAACAAACCTCAGTACTGCTGCTGGTCAGTCCTTTAATCATCAACACTATTACGACTATCCAAGCGCCGGTCCATTTGACTTGGCAGGAACCTGGTCGAGCACCTCCTCCGCCGGTGGCGCTCACACGCATAGCTTGAACATTCCCGCACAGTCGCAGACTTTTACAAGTAGCAATGACTTAACAGCCTATTTCAAGCAGTCCACCGATCGCACCTATGCAATGCTGCCCAACGAGGATCTCGATGGCTTTCTGCCTTCCAGTGGGTTACCAGAAAACTATCAGCACGACCACAGCCTGAATGTGCCTTTTACTACGACGACAACTTTTAACTATTATCCGAGCGCGTACCAAACTATCGTCAATACTAACTTTTCGTCTCTACCATCCAACATTCATTTAAATGGCGATGCCTACCTGCGCAGCAATTCCTTCATTCGACTAACTGACAACGAAAACTTTCAGCGAGGCTCACTGGTCGTAGAAAGTGTAAACAGTCCTGTAGTGGATTTTGTAGTAGATTTCGATGCGTTCATCGGTGCGTCGACCAGTAGCATACCTGCGGATGGTATGGCTTTTGTATTTGGCCCGATATCCAACACTTCGACTTGGCGTGAGGAGGGTCTGGGGCTTGGAACAGGCTTGTCGGTTACGTTTGATAGCCATCTCACTGAAGATGTATTGGGTTACCCGGACGTCGTGGGCATCACGATTTTCTATAACGGCGGGCGATGGAATTTGCCCATGCCCGAATCAGAACTTGTCACAAATAGCTGGGTTGATGTACGCATAAGTGTAACCGCGTCTGGCAAGTTGGAAGTACGACATCCTGGCATAAGCGGAGGCGTGTATACGCGAACGCTTAGTGGCTGGAACCCGCAAGCTTCCTGGCGGTTTGGGATTGGTGGACTCTGTGGTGGTGCCAATGAACTTCATTCTATCGACAACCTATCGATATTGGGCAAGTACGATCTAACTCAATCGGTAACGCGATCCGCAACAAACGCGTACCTTCTGCCACGATTCACTGCTGCGGGTACATTGAAGAGCGCAACGGTTACGCTTGATTCACCAAATATTACTCTTAGCTCAACCGATGGTGGCTCATTCATCCATACACATGACGTCGACCTAAGCGTCGGTCCATTTGCCTTCTCGGACCAAACGGGTTCGTCTTCTGCTCTCGCTTCGCATTTGCACTCGATTAACTTCACCAGTCTGCAAAAAGACTTCGTTTCCGAGGGTGATCTATCTGCATACTTTCAACAAGAGCAAAACGTGCTCCTGCCGCAACCCGGCGTGGAATCGTCTACTGACTTGAATCATTCTCACTCGTTGGCGGCTGGCAGCGTTCCATTTACCACAATCACGCAGTTCACCTATGATGTCGCCAGCGCAGTGGTACGTGTCCGCAACGTCGCGCCCCAGTTCACGGCGCTTTCCCTTCCATCGTCCACAATTGAAAATTCAGTAGTGGAACTGAGCGGTTCCTTCGAAGACCGCGGCATTGGCGACACACATCAGGTAGAAATCGATTGGGCGGACGGCACCACTCAAGTCATCGCGATCTCGAACGGACAGTATGCTTTTGCCGCTCAACACCTTTACTCCGATGACAACCCATCCGGGACGCATAGCGACAACTATGCAGTTCGCGTAACGGTACGGGATGACGATGGTGGACTCTCCACTGCCGACCTCACTATTCGTATCGAGAACGAGGCGCCCACGCTGTCGTTGGACGCGAGTGTTTCCGTCTTAGAGGGCGCACTGTTCGGGCTGCCTCCGGCGCTCTTCAGCGATCGCGGTCGCCAAGATACACACACCTCTATCACCGATTGGGGCGACGGCCAGATCACTACCGGATCTATATTGCAAGGGGCAGGCACCGGTATCGCTTCGGACGCGCACGTCTATCGGAACAATGGCATTTACTCCGTTCTGTTGACGCTGCGCGACGATGATGGCGATGTAGCCACCCAGTCCGTTGAGGTAAACATCCTGAACGCCGCGCCAAGGATTCACAGCTTACAGGCGACAGGTCCCGTCATCGAAGGTGCTGGAATGCACCTGCAGGCTTTGGCCACCGATGCAGGTGTCGATGACGTGTTGACATACACTTGGGATTTCGGTGATGGTTCGGCGCCAGTAAGCGGCGTCAATCTGACCGACGCAGACCACGTGTATGCAAATGAGGGCACCTACACCGCCAGCTTAACTGTAGAGGACGGCGACGGTGCCGCCACGACGCAGTCGCTCACCTTCGTCGTACCCGATCTTAGCGAAGGCGTGACGATCGCTGGCGCAGCCGAAGTGGACGAAGGAGCCCCCTATCTACTCACTCTTACCACGCTCAGCAGCCAGGCAGCCTCTGCCATTACAAGCTGGACAGTAAACTGGGGAGATGGCTCCAGCGAGACCTTCGCTTCTGCTGGTGTGAAAAGCCATACCTTTGCTGATGGCGATCAGCAGCATTCGATCTACGTTGAATTGAACAAATCGGCCGGTGGTTCGACGGTGGTTGGAACAATCCCGCTGGCAGTCCGCAACGTAGCGCCCGCGATCGTCAGTTTTGGCGGTAGTCAGACTGGACTTGAAGACGAGCCCCTGAGTTTCACCGCGCTGGCCATGGATCTTGGTGGTGACGAATTAACCTACACCTGGGATTTCGGTGATGGAGCTCCCGTTGAAAGCAGCAGCGACCTGACCGACATCCAACACGCCTTCGCCGATGATGGAGCCTACATCGTACAACTGACCGTGGACGACGGAGACGGCGGAACCGTTATAGCTCAGTTGCCAGTAGTTATCGCGAATGTTGCTCCCACCATTGCACTTACCGGAAATGTCAACGCCGTGGAGGGATCCCCTTACGAACTCACGCTTGGAGCAGTCAGCGACCCCGGCTCCGACGCCGTGTTGCAATGGATCGTTGATTGGGGTGACGGAAGTTTGAACACCTACAATCACGATGGAGTGGTCACCCACGCATATCCCGATGGTCCCAACGGCCACTCCATTGTTGTTTCACTGGCCGATGAAGACGGAATACACAGCGGTGCTGGACAGAAGTCGGTGATTGTCCTCAACGCGCCGCCAGCGATCCACTCGATCACTGGTGACACGGAAGGTGATGAAGGAGATCGATACAATCTCGTTGCCAGCGTCAGCGATCCTGCCGGCCCTTATGACGTACTCACCTATTCATGGAACTTCGGCGATGGGACTCCTGCATGGACCGGAATCAATCTGGTTAACGCCCAGCACGAGTACGCCGACGATGGCGTATACACAGTAACATTGACGGTCACCGATGAGGACCAACAGAGTAATGTCGCCACAATTGACATCACAGTGTCGAACATTGCTCCGACCACTGTATTGGCTGGTGCCCCACAAGTCCAAGAAGGTGAAGTGTATGAGGTGCGATTTGCACCTGCCATTGACGCGGGAACTGATTCCATTGCCCAGTGGATTGTCGATTGGGGAGATGGAACAACCAATTCCTACTCCAATCCGCAAAACGCCACGCATGTCTATAGTGATGGACCGTTCTCGGCGGAGGTATTTGTAACGCTTGTCGATGAAGATGGCGCTCACCGATCGGCAAGTGCTTTTCCCATTAGCGTTCAAAACAGACCTCCTCAAATAGACTTGCTGGGAGGAGCCAGCGTTGGATTCGAAGTTAGCCTGCTCGAATTTCACGCCTCTGCTCACGATGTGGCAAATGCCTTCGATCCACTTACGTTTCGCTGGGACTTTGGTGACGGATCCCCCGTGGAGCAAGCCGAGGGGCTCAACACGATTGGACATGCGTTTGCCGACGATGGACTGTACCTCGTCATCGTCAGCGTCGATGACGGAGATGGCGGAACTGACTCTCGAGCTATACAAGTGCTCGTTGAAAATGTTAGTCCTACGATCGAACTGACAGCAAGTGCCAACATCGATGAAGGGGCGACCTTTGGGCTTACCCTGGGAGAGATCACCGACCCGGGCGATGATTCCGTGACGCAATGGCTTGTGAACTGGGGTGATGGCTCGAGCGAAAGCTATACCGCTTCAGGAGTTGTAACGCACCAGTACGCCGACGGACATAACGACTACGTTATCGCCGTAGGCTTGGTGGATGAAGAGGGCGTGTACGCGAATGCCGGAACCCATGCCGTCCAGGTCAACAATGCGCCTCCCAGCATCACAGATTTGCCTGCAGGAACGACGTCCATTGAGGGAGGATTAACGGACTTCACTGTCTCAGCAGAGGACCCAGCGGGCGCTGATGACATACTGACATACACATGGGACTTCGGCGACGGTTCCAATCAGATCAACAGTAGTTCATCAGTCGTCGAACACGCCTTTTCAGACAGCGGAATCTTCACCGTAACGGTGATGGTGGCCGACGAAGATGGCGCAAGTGTTTCAGCTGAGTTTCAACACGTCGTTACCAATGTATCCCCCACCATCAGCCTTTTGGGCAGCGGCTTGGCCCACGAAGCCGAGTCCTACTCTTTAACACTGGGAGAGATCTCCGATCCAGGACAAGATGTGGTGACCGAGTGGATCGTGGACTGGGGGGATGGAAATCCAGCTGAAACCTACTATAGCGGAGGCACCTATGACCATGTCTATCCCGATGGACCAGGGCAAGCCGTCATCACTGTATCGCTGGTGGATGAAGACGGAACGCACGCAGCAGGAACGCGAGTCCTATCGATTCTCAATCAGGCGCCCACAGTTTTATCACTAACCGGAGATGCGTTCGGCTATGAAGGAGACCTACTCCATTTCGCCAGCAGTGCTATCGATCCAGCCGGAAGCGAGGATACGCTCACTTACGTCTGGTACTTCGGTGACGGATCGGATGGTGTTGGTGCCATTGACCTGAACGAGATCGATTACCTCACCGATGAAGACGGGACGTACAATTTAACATTGGCCGTGCGCGACGAAGATGGAGGCGTGGGCAGCGCCACTTATGAGGTCACATTGCTGAATGCGGCGCCTCAGTTTGAAGCGGGAAGTGACGAATTGCTGCTCCCGCCAGTCGCCGGCGTTTTTGAACGGACTGGCATTGCCTTCACCGACCCCGGTGCAGATTTTTGGTCCGGGACAATCAATTACGCCGATGGTACTGGCGATCTCCCCTTGCTCGTCAATCAGACGACCAAGACATTCGAACTACAACACACGTTTAGCATCAGCGGTCTGTTCGACGTGATTGTGACGCTACGGGACGAGGACGGAGGCAGCCACACAGATACTTTCCGTTTGGAAGTGATCCTGAACACTCCGCCTGTCGCTGCGGATGATGCGGCGACAACCGACGAAAACACTCCCGTGACGATTCAAGTCCTTGCGGATAATGGTCAGGGTGCTGATCTTGACGAAGAAAACAATATTTTGCCTGCTCTCACTACGATCGTCTCTTCCCCGACGCGCGGAGAGTTGATCGAAATTGGTGACGGTGTCTTTTCGTTTGACCCGCAAGGTGACTTCGACTATCTCAGCCTCGGCGAGACAGACACTGTCGCCTTCTCATACCAAATCGTCGACGCATTTGGCGAGACAGACGAGGCATCCGTAGTGATTACGGTCACGGGTACTAACGATGATCCGATAATTACTCAGTTGAACAGCAGCAACAACTCGCTGTCGACGACAGGAACGATGGGCGTCCCGATCACAATTGACGGTTGGTTCTCGGACGTCGATACAAATGACGCGCACCAAATCACGATCGATTGGGGCGTAGTCGCGGGTGACAGTGATGCGGATACCTTTTGGGCGACAGAGACCGAACCGACGCAAAATGGCTCATTCATTCACGATCACACCTACGCCGCTGGAGGAATATATACAGTCACAGTTACCGTCGATGACCTCCATGGTGGAACCCATACACAAACGACAACCGTTGTGATCACCGGTACCGGACTAGTCGATGGCGTCTTGTATGTCATCGGTACCAATGGTCGTGATGATGTCGATATTAAGTTGGGTAACAACGGCGGTTCTGATGGCGACTCGGATCAGTTGAAAGTCAAAGCCAAGCTCAATAAGGGCCGTGGCAGTGATGGTGGGTCCGATGGCGGCAGCGATGGAGACACCGATTACTTTAACGTAGCTGATGTCAATCGAATCGTGATTCTACTTCGCGGTGATAACGATAAAGCCAAAATAAACAAACGTGTATTCATCGATGCAGAGATCTACGGGGGTAACGGTGACGACGACTTGACCGGCGGCAGCGGAAACGATTTGCTCGACGGTGGCGATGGCAAAGACAGCCTCAAAGGGGGCAACGGCAGCGACATCTTGTTTGGGGGTGCCGGCGATGACAAACTCTTTGGCGGCCGCGCCGGTGGCTCAGATGGTGGCTCAGATGGTAGTTCCGATGGTGGCTCAGACGGTGGCTCAGATGGTGGCAGCGACGTTGCCGGCAATGACATTCTGATCGGCGGGAGTGGCAATGATGACATGACCGGAGGCAACGGCAACGATCTGATGATTGGAGGCGATGGCCAGGACAGAATGAAAGGGGGCGCAGGCAATGACTTAATGTTTGGTGACATCGCCGCCAATGAAAACGACATCTCAGCGCTTGATGCCGCATTGGCCTTTTGGAATGCAGGGGATCTTCCTGCGGCGCGAGCGGCCGTTGGTGCCCTCATTTCCGATGGTGACAAGGACGACCTCAAAGGCGAGCAAGGAATTGACCAAGTGTTTGGCAGCGGAAGTGATAAACTCAAAACCTAGAAAATTGACTATCAACGCCACATACGATAATCCATAGTCGCTGAACGAAATGGACCGAACTGCGAAGACTGTCTACCTAATGCGTGGTTTGCCGGGCTGCGGGAAAAGTCATCGGGCCCGGCAACTGGCCGGGGAGCATGGCGTAGTACTGGAGACAGACCAATATTTCTACACCCAGGTCGGAGACGACCCGGGTAACTATAGCTACAGCGAGGAATTGTTACCGGTTGCCCGCCGGTGGAATTTTGATCGTTTTCGGCAGGCGATCGCGCACCACGCATCGCCGATTGTCGTCGACCGTGGCAATGGGCTGAATGCAGAGACCAGGGAATACGCTGCCTTGGCCTTCGCACAGGGCTATCGAGTTGAACTAGCAGAGCCCGATTCATCGTGGTGGCAGGAACTGCGCGTGTTGCTGAAGTACAAGCAGCATGTCGACGATAAACTATTTGACGCTTGGGCGAAACAACTTTCCGATGCAACACAGGATGCCCATCGCGTTCCCGCGGCAACAATACGTCATTGGATGAGTCGCTGGAAACATGACTTAACGGTGGAGGAAATTCTAGCTTTTTCTTAGGCCTCACCTGATCAAAATACTCGGGCGGCCATGTCAATCAGCATTTCTTAAATGCGAGACTCGTCGACAGGCACGATAACGCAACTCACAACACGACCTGCTACTGAACATGTTCGACAATCAGTTAATTGCCCAAGGAGTCCCGTTGGTCGTTCGCGAGGGAGAGAACCTCGTCTTACTCGACCAATAACATGCTTCCATAAATCATTATCAGCGCTAGTTGGCATCAACTGAGCTGCCCTGGTCAACGACACAATGAATATAACTAGAGACCGTGCACGCTCGCAGTTGTTCAAATAGATATGCCGAAGCGGCGACGAAATTCGTTGAAGTCCTGCAGGCCTATCACGTCGTCGTCATTGAAGTCGAACGCCCGATTGAAGCCTGGTGAGTTGTCACTTTTTCCAAACGCGGCTCTGAATACATTGAAATCCGCCAAGCCCACGAATCGATCGCTATTGGAGTCACCGAACAGCCGGAAGAAATTGTCCGTTGCTTGTTGTCCGAAGGTAAAGTCATCGCCGGTTTGTCCGTCGCTATTTCCGTCAAATGCACCGCGCGGACTTGTCAACATGGAGGCAACGATCCTGAGGTCGTAGTGACCGTCGGCGAGAGAACCATATTCCGTGAAGGCTCCAGAAAGCTGCAGCGTTGCTTGAGTCATACCGCCAACAGTTGTTGAGGTGAAGGAGACCTGAACTAGCCCACCACCCACTCCTTGTTTCCGCAATTCAAAGGCACCCTCGGCGATACTCACTGAACCATCGAAAGTCACCGTTAAAGAGCGAATGACTGATCTCTGATCGCTTCCTGAATCAATGCGAATGTTGTCCACTTCAATCAAGTCGTTGACTCCAATACTCCATGCATGCGCGAACGTGGCGCCACTTGAATCGGTCACACGAACGCGAACCGAGTAATTCGGAATCGCCTCGTAATCTAACACCTCTCCGGCACGCAGGAAGAGCTGATTGCCATTCCTTATAACGAATCGGTCGTTATCTTGACTGTTTTGCCCATCGACAAAATCAAAAGCAAAGAAGTCGTCGACATCGCTGTCTACCGCCGTAAGCGTACCGAAGAAAACGTCGTTAGAACTTGAAGTATTCTCGTTGACGGAAGCTTGGTCGAGGAGCAGACCAGTCGGAGGATCATTAACTGAAAAGATAAAGATTGAACTGACGCTTACTTGCGAACTGAGTGAGTTGGTAAATATCTCCCCAGGCATTACCGATGCGCCATTGACGTTCTGATCAGTACGGTCCCATGCTCGATATGTGATACCTCCTGCAGGTCCGTTAAAATTTGCATTGGGTCGGAAGCGAACGCCGGTCGCACTGTCCGAGCCTAACAACAATATTCTGTCTCCTACCAGTTGCGGTACGATGGCCGAATAGGCAACACCGTCCAGCGTAAATTCCCAGGTGCCGTCCGTATTATCGACATTGGTAATCGCGATGCCTTGTCCCGGTCCATCCGCATCAGTCACGCGACCGAGCAGCATGTTCGCTACGAGAGTTCCTGGATTCAGACTGTTCGGCACATCTTCGGCAAGGCTAGGGAAGTTGTAGCTGCCCGTCAAAGAGGGAGCGATGTTCGCGGTCACGCGGAAGATGCGTACGTAGTTGCCGCCAGGTGTTCCATTGCCATCCCCATCGAGCAAATTCCCGGATTCGTCCCGCAGTCCTGCATTTGCATTGCTGGTCACGGTCAAGCGGTATCGCCCGGCTGGCAAACCCATCCCTGCATCAAGAAGACTCAGCGATGTGCGTGAGGTTTGGGCATCGTAACTACGAGCAATCGAAAAGAGGACATCATCGCTGTTGCCAAACTCATTGTCCGGACCGCTGGAACGTAGCTCGTACAGCGGCGAAACAGCATCGATGGCGTTGATCGGTTCGCTTGATTGCAGGACGATCTGTGTGATCGACTCGGCCGTTATGCCACTTGCTCCTATGACGGCAGGAGTGGTTCCCGTGATCGTAGGTGGTGTGGTGTCACTACTGTTCCCACGGAACTCGTAAGCACCGATGTCTCGGAATCCACTCGCGAAGTTGAACTCGATCGAATTAGCGTTGGTAAGCGATAATGCTCCGTCATATCCGGGGATGGTCGTGAATGCAGTCCCATTACCACTCGAGATGCCAACCGTGGGTGACAATCCCATATTGCCCGCACCATAGTCGAATCGGATGCGACCATCATTAAAGAGGA
This sequence comes from Pirellulaceae bacterium, assembly GCA_041749395.1. GTDB lineage: Bacteria > Planctomycetota > Planctomycetia > Pirellulales > Pirellulaceae > Laterigemmans. The sequence goes on along the minus strand of JBGTBJ010000069.1, from coordinate 2,701 downwards.
CGATTGCAAAGTTGACAGGCGTGTTGTTGGCAAAGTTGGTTCCGTCCCATCGAAATTTTACTTGACCAGCGACGCTGGTATCGACGAACATGTTGTCCGCTGGGGCCGTGTTGATATCCGTACGAATATTGTCCCACAAGGCGGCAATTCGAGGAGCGGAAATCAGGCCGGTCGTGCTGTTGTTGTTGTCGCCAGCATTGTTGCCGTTTCCAAATTGAAGCAATCCCGACGAAGAGACGAAGACCGTGTTATAATTGACGCCGAAGAAATTGAAACTGAACGGTAGCGTATAGCTGCTGACCGCACCATATCCGCGCCAACTAGGTTGTGCGACTCCTGTAGCCGTGAATTGGCTTGAGCCTAGAACCGTTGGCACCAGCGTGGGTCGCCCCGCATTGACTACCGCTGGGTCGTCGGAGGCAGTGAAGCCGTCGATGTCGGTCGGCCATGCATTCCAACTATCACCTCGGTCGGTCGCCGGGGAATTTTGGAGGCGTTGGAAATTGTCGTCGGCACCGCCGTCGCCATTGGCGATGGTGAAACCGAGAACTCCATCCGCCCCATCGATGTCAATGAACAGAGGATCGCTGCTGACACTGGTACTATCCCGTCCGGAACCGACTTGCCAATCCAACAAGCTTATTTGATTGGCGTTCCAAAATCCGATTCGAGCACTCGGATCGATGCTTCGGTACAACAGATTGTAATTGCTTTCAAATCCAACTTGGCTGTTGTTGTCGACGTTGATCGCAAAGCCCGACGCGATGGTGATGATGTTGTTGGCAAGTCGAACATTTCGGGCAGAGTTTTGAAGCCGAACTGCGTCGCCCACGGCATGGTAGATCGTGTTATTGAACACGTTGACAATGCTGGAGCTACCGCCGTTCTCGATCAGCAAGCCTCGATTGACGTTGGCGTAAATCGTGTTGTTGGCAAGGGACACAGTATTGAAAGAAGCCGAGCGAATGCCCGTCGAGTTGGAATAAACTCGGTTCCCAGTCGCCTGACTGTTCCCTTGCAAATTAAGACCCACATTGGATTGTCCATAGATTCGGTTGTCGATCACCGTAGACGTACTAGCGTCCAGCCCATAGTTGTTGTTGCGAATGGTGTTATTCGCTACCACAGCACTAGATGCAAACACTGCGTAGGTCGCAGACGAATGGCCGTAGACCTCGTTGTCGACGATAGTCGTATTGCCACCCGAGAATACTCCTTGAAGCGTGTTTGCAAAAATCGAATTGTTTTCAATCCGCATACCGTCAACTATGCTCGAGGCCGGGCTGAAGGCCCGAATTCCGGTCGAGTTGCCATGAACTGTGTTGTTGCGAGCGATCGAACGCAGTCCCGTCATGTTAATGCCGATACCATTATCAAAAATGTCGTTGCCATCAATGATCTGATCGTGGCCGCCAGCGTTGTCGATCGTGTCTCGCAAACTGATCCCAATTGCCTGGTCGTCCAGTACGCTGCCGCCGGGGAGACCGTAAATCGCATTATTGAGGGCCGCAAATCGATCATTGGTCGACCCGAGCAAGATGCCAGCGGACTGATTGCCGAATACGCGGCTGTTATTGACAATCAAGCCGTCGCTATCCGAACTGTTCGCAGCATAAACGCCAATATCTGCACTGGTGACTTGGATGGAATCGAGCGTGATGTCGTCTGCGTTGACCAGATTGAACGCGAACTCATTGCTTACAGAAGACTGGTTTTGTCGATTGAAGATCGCAGTCGTGTCAGCAGGGCCTTGAATTGTCACACCGGAGTCTTGAGAGGTAATGACCACCTCTCTGGAGAGCAAGTAAATACCAGACGCAACGTTGATTCGATCTCCGAGATCCAAGTCATAGGACTCGATCACAGCCGACAACGTCCGCATGGGTCGGTCCGGCGTCTTGCCTCCGAAAGTGTTATCACCGGTGGCGCTCACGTAATACTCGGTACCGCTGCTGACCACTTCGAACGCATGATCGGAGGTGTCGGACGTAAGGAGCCCTTGTTCGGAAACGACGCGGTAAAGACTTGATCGTGTGTTGGTGGGAGTTGTTGGCGTCCAAACGAATTGACCACGTCCAAAATTGTCGAGCTGCACATTCGTTGCTACGGTGCTCCAGCTCGTACCGCTGTTCGACGAGTACTGAAGTGTTACCGTGGGCGTTGAGTCCACCACCGCTTCATCTGCGTTAATTTCAATGGCAACCAGGACGGCGCCATTGCCGGTTAAGTTCACAAGTCGCAGGTTGAGTAAACCGCCCGTAACATTGACCCCCGAGTATATGCGAGTGATCGCTTTGTTGGCGGCACCAGCGAGAGCTCGGACATCCACATTTGGGTCAACCGTTGCCCCTTGCAATTGAACATCAAAACGACGACCGCCAACACCGACGGACGTGTTAGGCTCAAAGAAGTGCAATCGGATGTTGTAGGCACCATTGGCCATTGGAACTGCGTACTGCAGCGATTCGCTGATTCCGTTACTTAAGACGTAATCTTGGTAAAGCGACTGCGGGGGCGGATTCGTTACTCCGCTGACATCGATGGCCGACGCCGTCGTACTTGCAAAACCGCCCGTACGATAGGCAATGCCAGAATTCCAATACTCCGACGTGGCGTTTCCGGCAGCAATTTGGGCTACGCTTCGTTCCGGAACCAGTCCCGATGATTGGAATCGAACAACTACCGGTTGGCCCGACTCAAG
>JBGTBJ010000068.1:0-23556 GCA_041749395.1 Pirellulaceae bacterium | reverse complement strand
CAAGCCGGCAACGAAAAAAGCCAAAAAGCAAGCAGCCAGCATCTCAGTCGAGTATCCCGAAAAGCTTCACCAGTACAATTATCGAGTCACTCCAGAAATCCTTCACTAATACAATCGACGTCCCGAGCGAAAGGCGACTATCTTTTGGATATAATGCCTTTCTGAAAATATAAGAGGGCCTCCATGATAAATTGCTGCGGATGAACGCTGAATCCTTCGAAGAACTTTACCGCTCTCATTCGCGCAGAGTGTTTGCCACGCTGGTTAGGCTGTTGGGCGATTTTGATTTGGCGGAAGAGTTAACACACGAGGCGTTTTCGGTAGCGATGGAGCAGTGGCCCAAGCAAGGAACACCCAAAAACCCGACAGCTTGGCTGGTTTCTACAGGGCGTTTCAAAGCAGTGGACATGATGCGCAGACGGGCGCGATTCAATGATTTGCAGCCGGAATTGATTCGGCGAATTGCCGATATTGAAGCGACCAATCACTCAGTCGCTGGCCAAGACATCCAAGATGATCGTTTGCGGCTGATCTTTACTTGTTGCCACCCTGCGATTGATCCCAAAGTACAAATCCCACTCACCCTGCGAGAAGTGTGTGGTTTGACCACCGAGGAAATTGCTCGTGCCTTTCTGACCAACTCTTCGACGATGGCCCAGCGCATCGTTCGCGGCAAGGCAAAAATTCGGGACGCTGGCATCCCCTATGTCGTTCCATCTTTAAACGATTTACCGGCGAGGCTCGAACCAGTCCTCTCTGTGATCTATCTTGTTTTTAATGAAGGCTACTCTGCGTCAAGCGGCAAGAGTCTGACGCGAGTGGATCTGACCGACGAAGCGATACGTCTCGCCCGCTTGCTGCTGGAGCTATTGCCCGATCCCGAAGGAATGGGCCTGCTAGCCCTCATGCTGCTACACGAATCCCGTCGGGCCGCGCGCGCGGACATTAACGGAGACATTGTCTTACTTGAGGATCAAGACCGCACCCTCTGGGACCCAGCTTTGATTAAGGAGGGCAAACAACTCATTGAACAATCACTGCGATCGCGAAGATTCGGAGTCTACACGATTCAAGCGGCAATCTCAGCGGTCCACTCCGATGCGCCGTCGGCGAGTGAAACGGATTGGCGACAAATCGTTACTCTGTACGATGTCTTGTTACGCGCTGATGCGTCACCGGTCGTCGAGCTGAACCGAGCCGTCGCCGTAGCGATGCAAGAGGGCCCTGCTGTTGGTCTAAATATTATTGACTCCATTCTGCTGCGAGGCGACTTGCACGACTACTATCTCGCGCATGCTGCTCGTGGTGAATTGCTTCGCCGACTCGGAAAATTTCTTGAAGCGAGACTCGCGCTTGAGCAATCGCTCTCTCTTGCCCAACAAGAACCAGAACAGCGATTCCTACGCAAAAAAATTGAGCTTCTCGGGCCAGGTTAGCGATTGATTGGAAATAGGGGCGGCGAGGCACTAGAGCTGCGAGGCACTTTGCCGCAATAATTGGTTGCCTGACTCACGACCGCTCCACCCTTTGCAGTAGAAAGATTTGCCACATGGCCAAACGGGCCCCTGTCGATCCAAACGCACAACCTAGGCCTCCCGAAAAGCCTCCCGCCAAGCCTTGGTATCACGAAGGACTTGCTTTCACCTGTTCTCAGTGCGGGGACTGCTGTAGCGGCGAGCCTGGGTACGTCTGGGTAGAAGACGACGAAATTGCCAAAATGGCTGCCCGGATGGAAATGGAAGTCGATGCTTTTGAGCACAAATTTGTTCGCGTCGTAGGTCCCCGCAAGTCTTTGGTGGAGTATCCGGATGGAGACTGTATCTTCCTGGACCCAGACACAAGGGGCTGTTCGGTCTACGAAGACCGACCAGTACAGTGCCGCACTTGGCCATTTTGGAACAGCAATTTAGCCAGCCGTCGCACCTGGAAAGAGACCTGCGCCGTTTGCCCCGGAAGTGGCAAGGGACAAATTTTCACGCTTGAACAGATTGAAATTCGCCGTTTGGAGCGTGATGTTTAGCGCGATCACGGAACTGGGTCAAGTTTGTAGGTCTGTAACGACGATACCGATTTAGTCAACTTCAACACAGCAAGCGAACCCCGCCCTGCGGAGTTAGTTTGCTGCCCACTGTCTTGACGCTGCGGTCCAGACGACCTAGACTTGCGTCGCAACTAAGTTGCTTGGCGTCAAGGGTTTAGAGCGTTTGTATTGCCGCGCGAGGGAGCCTGGGGAGTGACGAAAAAAGACATCGTTCGGACGATTTCTGAAGAGGTTGGCCTGACTCAACAGCAGACCAAGCTGATCGTTCAGAAAACGTTTAACGCGATTATCCAGTCCCTGGTGAAAGAACGGCGGATTGAGCTGCGTAACTTTGGTGTATTCGAAGTGAAACAGCGTGCAGCCCGCAAAGCTCGGAACCCACGGACTGGTAACCAGGTGGAAGTCCCCGAAAAATATGTGGTGACTTTTAAACCTGGAAAAGAAATGGAGGCCCGAGTGAAGAAGCTTAACGAAGAAGCACTCGCCAAACGTCGGAACGAAATGGCTGCCAGGGCAGCTCTGCTGAAACAGCAGAATCCTGGCACTCCCAATCCGCTCAACGAGACTGGCGAAAACTGAATTCGTGACCAGCCCTTCGCGATGGCACAAAGATTCGTCATTGGTTACCACCCGTACACCCCGCGCCCAGACTTCGGATCCTCCGAATCGGCGAAAATCACAAAGTCTCGACTTTTTAGTCGTGTTTTGTGGCGAACGCCGGGGACGCAAGCCGAATAATCCGAATAGTCAACAGGATCGTTCACGGAGGAACGAGCGATGCGCCGCTTCTTGCAACTAGCTGTCCTTGCCGTCTGTGTTAGCTCGACCATGGGCTGCTTCTTGCCCATTTACTCAGCTCGCCCCGAGCGACGTGTGCAGCAACTGCTGTACACCTCGGAAGATCTGCGTAATTTGGTAGCCGAGTGGGAACGCTTTTGGTTCTTGGATCAACCCAGTCACATGACTCCTATCCGTACTCACGGCGGAATCATCTAAACCAAAATCGCTGAAGTGCCGCAAGCGACTCAGCGTTTTTACCAATATCCAGTACGGCTGCCAAAGCACCGTACTTGATGATTTATCTATCGGCAACCGTCACCAGCGATGTGGTCCGATATGCGGACCCAAAATTGCCAGTGATACCTGCGCTACATTACTTTGACGCTGGCTTCATCAAATCCAGTACGCCGGCACACATGGTGGAAAAACCCGTCTGCAAGGTGGCTGCGAAGTCGGGGTAGTACGTGGCGGAGTGGAGCGACGGGGGACCAATTCCCAGAGCTTCGAAACGTTCCAATCGCTCGGGCAGTACTGAACCTAGCCGGTACATGACGATTGGCACTCCGGCGCGACCGTACTGGCTGAAGTCTTCGCCACCCATGGATGGTTCGGCAATAGATACGTGATTCTCGCCTAGCGTTGTTTCAAAGACCGCCCTCATGCGTGCGGCGAGCGGGCGATCGTTCTCTAGTGCCGGAGTCCCCTCGCTTATTTCAATGAGTGGTTCTTCGGCGCCATACGCGATTGCAATTCCCTTGGCGCGTCGCTTGATCGCATCGAGCACGGCGCTGCGAACATTATCGTCATAGCTTCGCACAGTGATTTGCAGATGACACGAGTCGCCAATAATGTTGTGCTTTGTCCCTCCGTTGATCGCACCGACGGTGACCACAGCCGGCTCAATGGGTTTTACTTCCCTGGCGACGATGGTTTGCAAACTCATCACGAGCTCGGCCGCTTGGACGATTGGATCGATGGTCGTGTCGGGTGCGGAGCCATGTCCGCCACGTCCTTTCACAGTAATGTCCACGCTATCGACATTAGCCAGGATAAAACCGCCAGCTACTTGAACTGTCCCTGCGGCTGTCAGACTATCCACATGTAGGGCAAGTGCATAATCGGGTTTCGGAAAGCGGCTGAACAATCCATCCTCCAGCATCGCTCGAGCACCCGCCCCCCGTTCTTCTGCGGGCTGGCCAATCACCATCAATGTCCCCGACCATAGCTCTCGATGCTCGGCTAAATAGGTCGATACGGCGACAATATTGGTCATGTGAAGATCATGTCCGCAGGCGTGCATGACCCCTGCTTCTCCACCACCAGGCAGTGTGGTCGTGACGACCGAGGCGATGGGTAGCGAAGTTTGTTCGCGCACGGGCAATGCATCCAAATCGGTTCGCAGCATGACAGTCGGACCGTTTCCATTCTTGATAATCCCCACAACACCGAAGCCCCCCACACCTTCAGATATTTCAAAACCCGCCTGTTTTAACTCGTTGGCGAAGCGCTTTGCCGTCTTCTCCTCAGCAAAAGAAACTTCCGGATGTTGATGAAACCACTGGTAAAGCTCGCCTAGCCTCGCTTGATTTTTTTCCAGCCACTGCAGCGGCTCTTCACCGTGTACGCCGAGGGGATTTGAATTCAGCATCGCTACGATAAGACAAAGGCTGGAGAGCCAGATTCGTCGGTGCATTTTCAATTTGCTCTGCTCATTGAGTGTTGAAAAAAGTTCGATTCCGAGCCTGTTCCATGGCCAGTGAAAATTGCCCCGTTTTCCCTAACCACGCAGCCGTCATCATTACTGGCACGCTGTGACTTGGCTAGTTGCGACTTGGCTAGTTGCCGCAAATTGTGAAAAGTCACCCGGCTGAGCAAAGTCGTGTTCATGCCTCAGTGCAACAACTGCCGATTCAAGAAGACGTGTCTTTTCCTACACACACGGGTCGATAGCAGATGAAGCGATGGATCGCCTGGGCAGTCACTATTGGGATTGCATTCCCAACGATGAACTATTCTGCCTCCGCACAGGAAATGTTTACCGAATCCTCTCCTTCGGACTTGCCGTTGCAGAGCATTAGTACACGCATTCAGGGTGTCCCAACTGACAACCTGACCGAAGCGGATTTATATGTCCACCCGCCCCATTGTTCGTGCTGCGTAGACAACGCGCCCGTTTCCCGATTTCGGCAAAGCCTTTATCAGGGCTCATCCGTTTCCGGTGGATTCTTAGGGGATAGCGGTAGCAATGCTCTACAGCAAACTCACTACGAATTTTCCACACGTTTTGCCATTCCAATTTCGGGCATGGAAAATGTCGTGCTGATTTCACCAAGCTTTAGGGAAGATCTCTTCGATGCGCCAACGGGCGTGGATATACCCGAGAACCTGTATGTCGCCGGAGTGAACTTCACTTGGCTAAAGACGCTGTCGCCTCGCTGGAACATGACCACCATGATCACCCCCAGCATTCGCAGTGACTTCGAGACAGGTGACGATGCGTTTCGGCTTTTTGGGTTAGGAATGTTGACATATAAGTACATCCCCAACTACCTCGATGCTTCCTTCGGGATCGTCTATCTTGGCCGTGACGATATCCCCTTATTGCCGGTCCTCGGCTTCACCTGGACACCAACGCCCTTATGGCGTGTGGATGCAAACTTCCCACGCCCACGCATCGCCTACCAGACAGCCAAGTGTGGTTGCGAAAGCGAATCGTGGATTTACACGGGGGTCGCACTGGGCGGGAACACTTGGGCCGTTGAACGAGCCAATGGCACCAATGATGTCTTAACGGTCCGCGACTATCAGTGGGTTTTCGGCTGGGAGCATCTCCGCAGCGGTGGACGAGGCTTGTTTGTCGAAACGGGAGCAGCCTTCGGTCGCGCAGTTGAATTCGAAAATACTGGGCAAGAGATCGATTTTGACGATGCTCTTTTCCTGCGTGGCGGACTTACTTTCTAAGTATCCTAGGCTCCGACGAACTACGAAACTAAATACGAAACAAAAAAACGAGCCCGGCATAAATCCCTTTGCCGGGCTCGTTTTCTTTCATCATTCCTCAAAGCAATGGCTTCACAGCCAGACTACTCCTTGGACTTCTTCAATTCCGCAAGGTCCGATTCGATTTGATCCATTCGCTTCATAATAGCGTCCAGTTTTTCGAGCACGGCTGACGAACCATTGGTGGCGGCCGCTTTGGCATCGATCGCTCTTCTAAGTTCAATGCGACGACCTGGCTTGATATCAATCGTACCGTCCAGTGGTTTGCCTTCGAGCACAATGGCGCGACCAAATTTCATTAACTTGGTCCCATCTTTGCCAGGCACAACTTCACCCATCGCGGCGCGAATCTGCTCGGCAATCTGCTTGGCATCCACCACGCCTTCGAGATCTAAGCCTTCCAACGACTTGCGAACTTCGTCAGCGACAGCCGCTGCGTGAATTTCAAGGTGCACGGTTTTTTCTTTTCCTTCTTCACTCTCGTCACTCTCTTCCTCACCAACTCTATTCACTTCGATCATCTCACCAACCCGACGCACTTCGATCATCTTAGCAACGTCCACACCTGTCTTATTGAGATCGATCGTTTTTGTTGATCCATCAGGCATTTTAATGGTGAGGATCTTCATTCCATCATCCATTTTCAATTCAAATTCCTGGGCATTGGCAGTCTCTGCAACCGCACCCTTGGGATGATCCCCAGCGATGTTGACCGCCTTAGTAACCACTTTGCCGTCGTCGTCAACCATGACGATGTTAATACTGGAAACAACTTCGGTGGCAAGTTTGGACGAGCCTTTCTTTTCGCCTTTCTTTTCAGTCCATTTAACTTCGGCAGGCTCGCTCCCTGCCTTATTGGCGACAACCGTCACCGTTCCGTCATCATTCACTGTCGCCGTAACATTGGTTTCCGTAGGATCATCACCCTCGGTGTTGGCAACGACAGTCACTGTCCCATCATCATTGTTAGTGACGGTTGCGGTGACTTTTGTCTCCGCAGTAGCTTGGGGTTCCTGAGCAAAAACTGCATTCCCAGTCAACATGGCAAATGCCAAAACTAAATTCATTCGCATACTTCTCTTCCTTATTTCCAATTACGACCAATAACAAACTAACTGATTATTCTCCGCGATAGGAGACATTCGTGATTCCAGCGGGTAACGCCAAGCGACGCCCATCAGGCATATCGATAACGAAGACTCTTGCCTGCTGCTCAACATCCAGCCCATCGGCATTAAGATTTCGTACAGCTTCTTCCGAAAAGGGCAGGTCTGCTTGTGCATTTTTGACGAAACGCACCAGCGTATCGGAATCACTGGGAAAGTACTGAGGCTCCTCGTCCTCCATCGCTGGCAACTCGGCCGATTCAAGCGTGGGGCTCGCATTTTCACTCGCCCTGGCAATATTTCTATCATCTATCAAATTAGAGTCTTGCACGCGGGCAACGTTTTCAATCGGCCGCAGTGCGCGATTGGCGTCGCGTGAATCAATTCCCCAATACCCCGTAGCAATGCCAATAACTAGCGACGCGGCGAGCCCTAACAGCCATGTCAACCTGCGGGGGCCAACAGACACACGGGCTGAATTTCCCAGCGACTTCACCAGTGGTTTTGCCACCGGCATCGCGTTGACGGCGTCAACCAGTGTGGCACTCTCCAGCGGCGAACTGAGCTCAAAGCCCACCAATGCATTTCGCCAGCGACGTTGTTCGACAAATGCTAGGGCTAAGTCACGATAACGAGAGGGATCTGCTTCGCACTCCGCCAACAAAAGATTTTCTTCGTCCAACTCCAATTCGCCGTCCACAAATCGGACCAATTGCTTCTGTATTATGCGTTCTTCATTCATCATTTGGGTTCCCTTCTAGTCCCGCAGCCACCAACTGTCGTCGCAGCATTCGCTTCGCTTCCGACAATCGATACTCAACCGCACCAACCTCCATGCCCAAACGGTCCGCCATCTCCCGGTAAGTACAACCATGCACATACTTCAATATCAACAAGTCTCGATAGAGCGGTTCAAGCTGGCCTAATTGCTGGCGAACAAGATCCCGTTGCTCACTAGCAATCAGTGAATAGATGGGATCGTCACTCAAGCGATGATCTGCGTCTTGCTGAGCCACTGCGTAATGGGTCTCACGTCTCTGGCGCCGCCCCCAAGTTCGCAGTGCCAGTGCACATTGCCGAATTGCCACACGAGCCAACCAAGGAGGATGCTCGTCAGCATCTTCGGGTAGCGCGTTCGAACGGGTCGCTGCAATTAAGACTTCCTGCAACACCTCTTCGCCACAGTCCAAGGGACGAATCCGCCGATCAATCAATCGCCGCAGCCAATCGGCATGCGAAACCACCAACGAGGCTCGGTCGCTGGGAGCATTGGTACACGTTTCGGAGAGGTATTCAGCACTCATGACACCCTATTATTGCCACCGCTGGACGTATCCCAGAAAAAAACTTCTCCCCCCGTCCAGAAAACCTCAGCCACCAAGCAGTAATTCCAAGTCAAGCTCAGTCAATATCTTGATTCCCAGCGATCCGGCCTTCTCTAACTTGCTTCCTGCCTTTTCACCGGCAACAAGGTAATCTGTGCTTTTCGAGACACTGCTGGAAGCTCGCCCACCATGGCGTTCGATCAGCTCTTTGATCTCATCACGCGTGTACTTCGTTAACGTCCCCGTAACGACAACCGACTTGCCTGCCAGTATTCCGGCGCTCTCCACTGCTAACTCGCCATTGGCATTCGCGGCCGAATACGTATCCGACGTCATTCGTACGCCCACACTCCGCAGTCCAGAGATCGTTCGGCGACCATGTTCGCTGTTTAAAAAGTCGTGCACACTGCTCGCTATGACATCACCAATTTCGTGAATTTCCGACAGTTCTTCGGTACTCGCTTCGGCAAGCGTTTCGATGTCGGCAAAATGTTTCGCTAGTACCTTCGCCACTCGCGGTCCAACGTGACGAATCGCAATCGCGGTCAACACGCTGGTCATGCCACGCGATTTCGATGCCTCAATCGCGTCGACTAACTTGTTCGCCTTCTTCTCTTTCACCAGTTCCACATGCGTGATGAAATCCGTCGCAGTCAAGCGATAGAGATCGTGATAGTTCTTCACGATTCCTCGATCAACTAGTTGATCAATGATCTTCTCACCGAGCGAATCGATTTCCATGCCAGTACGGCTAGCGAAGAACTGCAAACGTTGGCGAAGCTGCGCCGGACAACTGGGATTCGCGCATCGAATGTAAACGCCCCCTTCATCCCGCTGCAGCAAGGATTGGCATTGGGGACAATGAGTGGGAAAATGATACGGTGCGAGCTCCGTCTCGCGACGATGTTTCTCCACACGGGTAATCTTGGGAATGATCTTACCGGCCTTTTCCACGATCACCCAGTCACCCGGCCGAACGTCGAGCCGCTCGATTTCATCCGCATTATGAAGCGTCGCGCGACTGACCGTGGTTTCGGCAATCTCTACAGGCACTAGATTGGCAACAGGAGTGATCGTGCCCGTCTTTCCCACTTGCACTTCGATGCTTTCCAAACGAGTCACCGCTTCGTACTTTTCGATCTTATAGGCAATCACCCAACGAGGACTTTTGGAACGAGTCCCCAGCCTCGCGCGTTGCTCAAAGTCGTTGACCTTAAAGACTAACCCATCCACTTCAAAGTCCATTTCACTCATCGCTTCTTCGCTTGCTTGCACCGCAGCGAATGCTTCGGCCGAACTGCTGTAGCTCTGCACCGCAGGTGTGGGTGGAATCCCTGCATGCTGGATGTATTGAAGAAATCCCAGATGGGAATCGACATCAAAGCCTTCGGTATAGCCGACACCGTGACAAAAAAATCGCAGCTTACGTTCTGCAGCGACCTTGGCATCCAAGGTACGAACCGTGCCGGCTGTTACGTTGCGTGTATTTTTGTAGGGCTCCAAACCTGCGGCGACTTGCTTCAAATTTAGATCAGCCAAATCGCTATTGAGCATATAGACCTCACCTCGAATCTCGAGCACGCGAGGTGGGTTGGGACACTGCAACCGCAAGGGCAAATCGCGAATCGTGCGAATATTGTGAGTGATATCATCGCCGACGGTACCGTTACCACGAGTCAGTCCGCGGACCAGTAGGCCCTCCTCATAGAAAATCGAAGCAGCCACTCCGTCAATCTTGAATTCGCGAACCCAGTGAATTTCCTCCCCCTCAAGCAATTTGTCGGTTCTGGCAAAATAGCTCGACAATTCCTCTTGGTTATAGGTATTGTCGATCGACAACATGGGGACGCGATGGGCAACCTGTTCCAAGTGCGGAACGGGTGCATCTCCAATTCGCATGGTGGGACTGTCGGGTGTCTGCCATTCAGGATGCTCCTTTTCCAGCAATCGCAATCGATCCATCAGCCGATCGTATTCAAGATCGCTGATGACCGGCGCCGCCTCCACATAATACCTGCGATCATGCTGGCGAATCGTTTCACGCAATTCGGCTATTTGTGCAGCCGGTGTTTCGTTGGATTTCATCACAATGCGATTAACAAGAAATGAGAATCAAGTTTGAGGTGAGGATCGGACCCACTGGCAATTCCGAATGCGACCGTTATTGTGATGGATTCTGCTGCGGTTGACACGGGGCCCACTGGCACCGGTTGCAACTCTTTGCCAATTTGAATGCGAGTCCGCTGTGACCCCCATCACGCCCGCTATTTCGGAACATGACGAAAAACGATACATCCGCTTGCGTGGCGTGCGCGTTCACAATTTGAAGGATGTCAATATTGACATCCCCAGACACCAATTGGTGGTTGTCTGCGGCGTTTCTGGGAGCGGCAAAACTTCATTGGCACTCGACACCCTCTACGCCGAGGGTCAAAGACGTTACATCGAGAGTTTTTCTGCCTATACACGGCAGTTTCTTCAGCGTTTGGACAAACCCGATTGCGAATCGATCGAAGGACTCCCTCCGGCTATCGCAGTCACTCGAGCCGGGGGATTGCGAGGTAACCGCAGCACTGTTGCTACAGCGACTGAAATTGCCGACTATCTGCGGCTTTTTTTCGCCAAACTGGCCACACTAAACTGCTATCAGTGCGGTGCGCCAGTCCGCAATTTCGATCCGCAATCAACCACCGCTGCTATCGCTGCACTCCCTCCCGGCTCTCGGCTGATGATCGGTTTTCCGGTGCAGTTTGCCAACCGGCTGGACGCGTCGGAGATGTTGGAACATCTTCAATTGCAGGGTTTTCTGCGCATTCGAATTGGTGCTGAATCATTTCACCTTTCGGCAGAAAATCGCCTCCCAATGGCGGCAGCAATTTCAGAAACGGAACCAACGATGGCCACGGTGATTGTCGACCGTGTCACGGCAGTGGACGACTCCGTTCGCATCACCGAGTCACTGGAGACGGCATTTGCCGAAGGGGAAGGCCGCGCGATTCTGTTAGTCGATTCCAGCGCCATTTCCCAACTTGTCGATTCACCGTTGCCCGTCGCCGCCGATGCTCAACTGCAGACTTGCTTGATCGATGATCGCTCATGGACCGAACTATCACTCAATCGGTCCTTCCGCTGTGACACATGCCAAATCGATTATCCCGCCCCTGAACCACGCCTGTTCAATTTCAATCAACCCCTGGGAGCCTGCGTTCAATGCGAAGGGTTTGGGGATGTGATGATCAACGATATGGAGTTGATTGTTCCCGACCCTAGCAAGTCTCTGGCCGAAGGTGCAATCGCTCCTTGGAATACACCTTCCTACAAGCACGAACTGGAGGAACTTCTCACCATCGCCTCCCGCAATCGCATCCGCATAGATGTTCCATTCTCCAAACTCAAGCCGCGCGAACTCGAGATTATTCAAGAGGGTTCCCCAGCTGACGGTTTCGGCGGCCTGCGCGGGTTCTTTGAATGGCTCGATCGCAAAAAATACAAGATGCACATTCGTGTTTTCTTGTCGCGCTGGCGCAGCTATCGGAAATGCCCAACATGTCTAGGCTTGCGTCTAAAGCCAACGGCGCTTGCCTTTCACGTCCAAGGCAATTCCTTTGCTCAGCTCACCGCAATGAGTGTCAATCAAGCAGCCAGTTTCTTTCACTCAATCGTGCTCAGCGAACGAGACCAAAGTATCGCTCGCGAAGTCCTGGCGCAATTGAGGAACCGCTTACGTTACTTGCAAACAGTCGGACTCGGACACTTGACGCTGGACCGTACCTTGCGAACGCTCTCTGGAGGCGAGAACCAACGCGTCTCGTTGACCGGTACCCTTGGCTCTAGTCTAGTCAACATGCTGTATGTGCTGGATGAGCCGACGGCAGGTCTTCATCCCCATGATGTCGAACGACTTGCCGACGCCATCTTGGAGCTCAAAAATCGCGGCAATTCAGTGGTCGCCGTCGAACATGAACATTCGATGATTCAGCGAGCCGAACACCTCATTGAGATGGGCCCTGGGGCTGGGACCGCAGGTGGCAAAGTCGTTTATCAAGGCTCGCTGGCAGGGATGCTGGCTGGCACCAAAAGCCTCACCGGTGATTTCCTCTCGGGGCGTCGCGGCGTGTTGCACGCGAATCCAACTCGTCGTCAACCGCGCGGACAAATTGAACTCCGAGGCGCTAGCGGCAATAATTTAAAAAATCTCAATGTGAGGTTTCCGCTGGGTGTGCTCTGTTTAGTAACAGGCGTTTCGGGAAGCGGCAAAAGCTCGCTCGTTATGCAAACTCTTTATGGTGCGCTCACTAAACGAAAACGCAAGACGCCGGTCCCAACACTCCCCTTCGAAGATGTTATTGGAGATGGGCAGCTCGACGATCTGATGTTGGTGGACCAATCGCCGATCAGCCGTAGCCCACGCAGCAATCCAGTGACATATATCAAAGCGTTCGATTCCATTCGAGAATTGTTCGCAGATTGTATCGACGCCAAAACGCGTGGATTAACGAATGGTCACTTTAGTTTTAATAGTGAGCTAGGACGATGCGAGATCTGCGAAGGGGATGGAGTTCAAACAATCGACATGCAATTTCTAGCCGATGTGACCATGCAATGCCCCGCTTGCAAAGGTTCCCGCTATCGACCAGAGATCTTGCAGATTCGCTACCGTGATCGGAACATTGCCGAAGTACTTCAAATGACAGTTCGACAGGCCATGATCTTTTTCCGCGGCCAATCAAAAGTGTTGGCCAAACTGCAACGCTTAGTCGACGTTGGCCTTGATTACGTAGGATTGGGTCAGGCGGCGACCACGCTCTCCAGTGGCGAGGCCCAACGATTGAAGCTGGCCGGATTTCTTTCCTCGGCTACGCGTAAACGGACCTTGTTCTTGTTGGATGAACCGACAACCGGGTTGCATTTTGCAGATATCGTGCAGCTTGTCGATTGCTTTGATGCGCTTCTGGAAGCCGGGCATTCGCTGATTGTTGTCGAACACAATTTGCAATTGATGCATGCTGCCGACTATATCATCGATCTAGGCCCCGGCGCGGCCGACGAGGGAGGCCAAGTGGTAGCAGAAGGAACGCCAGAGCAGATCATGCAAAACTCGCTCTCTAAAACAGGCCAAGCAATGCAGACAAACGCGAAAAAGGTGTCTGACACCTTTTCTCACTAGATCCACACTCCGGCAACGACTAGGTCGTAGAGAATGCGGTTCAGGTCCTCGGCAGCAGTTGGCGCGGTAAGGCGATTGGTTCCACCTGCCGATCCGTAAAGGTAAATCGTGTCGGCATCAGAGACTTTTGTGTAGTAGCTGGATGAATAGAACTCGGCCTTTTCGCGTTGTCCGATAAAGGTGTCGTTACCTGTCGTGTCATACAGATTGGCTGTGTCAATGCCGCCTTGATTTAGAGCGACAATCACGGCGCGAAACCCGTCTGCGGAAAAGTAATACCCGGCCCCAGTCAAACTACGTAGATCGCCTTGCTGATAGTATTGATCCGCCCCAGCTGAACCATAGAAATAGGCTAGGTCCGTTCCTCCCATTCCTCGCGTCAATACGCGATTGAATGATCCTGCGTAACTGTAGAAACCGGCACCTGACAAATAGGTATAGGCGGGCAGCGCATTGAGTGTGTCATCTCCCGAAGACCCGTAAAGCGTGGCGACGTCACCGACGCCCCCGAGATCACCCGCCGTGGCAACTGCCACATTGCGATCGAAACCCGCCCCATAATTCAGAAATCCAGTGCCGCTCAGGTAGGCCAATTCCGGAGTTGCGATAAAGGTGTCATTGCCTGCTGAATCGTAGTAATAGGCTTGATCAAAGCCACCGGCCGAAGCATAGGCGAGAACCTGCTGAAATCCCTCGGCATAGTTGTAAAACGCGCGGCCCAGGGTATTGCTGCCAGAAAACACTGCTGAATTGGGGCGCGTCGTTAGTGTGTCGGCCCCATTCGAGTCATAGAGATAAGCGCGGTCTCCCGATCCGCCCGCATTCCCTGCGTTAGCGAAAACTCGCACGCGATTAAAACCCTCAGCATAGCTGTAGTAGCCCGTCCCCGTTATGTAAGCGTATTCGGGACGTGCGTTGAGAATATCATTGCCGGGCGAATCGTACAGATTGGCTTGATCACCAATGCCTCCCGAATTTCCAGCAGTCGCGAAACCTGTCACTCGTTCGAAGCCAACAGCGGATTGTCGGTAGGTAGGGGTGGTAAGCGATGCAGCGGTAGGTGTCGCCACGAATACGTCATTCCCGGCCGAATCATAGAGCCGGGCAATGTCAGTACCACCGCTGCGCGAATCGGCAATCACTTCATCAAAGCCAGCGACGAGATTGACAAAGTTAGTTCCACGCATCACACCGTGAGCAGTCGTCCCGGTGAAAACATCATCGCCAGCGGAATCGTAAAGATATGCGCGATCGAAGCTGGACGTATTTGTGGAATAGGTGAGAACCGTACCGAAGCCTTCGGCATAGTTGAAAAAGCCAGTACCAGAAAGATAGGCATATTCCGGCCGCGCGTTGAGAGTATCATCGCCTGCCGAATCATACAGATAGGCCCAATCGCCCCGCGCGTCAGCACTGCCTGCGCGAGCGAATGCGATCACCCGATCAAAGCCTTGGGCGTAGCTGTAGTAGCCAGGTCCTGTCAAATAGGAATAGCCGGGCAGCGAATTGAGAGTGTCATTACCGGCCGAGTCATAGAGGTAGGCTTGGTCGCCGCTGCCACCGGCATCACCGGCGGTGGCAATCGCGATCGCCCGATCGAAACCCTCCGAGTAATTGTAGAACTGATTGCCACTCATATAAGCATGAGTGGGATGGGCAAAGAATGAATCATTGCCGGCCGAATCGTAGAAGTAGGCTTGGTCCCCTGAGCCTCCAGCGTCGCCACTCGTGGCCAACGCATCGACTCGGGCAAATCGATCCAGTCGATGGGTGTAGGTGCCATTGGTCAGCGAAACGGTTTGAGGGCGAGCAAATAAATTATCGTTGCTGGGTGAATCGTATAGGGTGGCTCTGGCGGTCGATCCTGCGGTGGCGATTACAGTAACATTTTCCCAAGAGTTGCCAGCAAGTTGATAATCGGCTCCCGTCACTTGAAGTTGACCAATTTGCAACACAGCACTGACCATCACCGAGTCTGCGATGATGATCAATTGATCGGTACCGTCACCACCATTGACCACAATGCTGCGAACTGACGCACGATCGAGCGAGCGAGTCACGCCATTGACGGTTACTTGATAATCGCCACTTAAATTTACTGTGACCACATCATCGCCACTTGTTGCATCAATCTGCACGCGATCGGTGTCATCATTGAGAATGGAGAGACTTAACGTTGTGGGTTCACCCGGAGTGTAGGATGCATTGGCAGCGATTCCCAAGATGAGCGTCTCGTTCAACTCGATGCTCGTATCGGCCAAGGGACGCAACGACAAAGTGGCGGTACCCAGGCCGGCTGCAAAGGAAACGGAAGCTGTCGTCGTCGCAAATGTCGTCGCCCCCGTTTGAACAAAGTCGGTACCAAAAACGGCGGTCCCTGCGACTGTTAAATGGACCGTCAAAGGACTGGCAAGATCGCCTGTGCGAGAGAGCGTTACAACGAAGGATTCCCCGGAATCTTCAGTGATCGAAAAAGTCGAAGCGGATAAAGTGACACTGGGAAGGCTCGGCGGTATGACCCAATTTGCATCCCCAGTATCTAGATCTACCTTAATATTGGAGCCATTGATTGTCACATTCTCAAACGTTACTGCTCCTTCATAACCGCCCCCTGAAAAGGCAACTCGATAGGTGCCGTTGGGAACCTGCAGACTGTACCCGCCTGAATTCCCCGTTACTGTCTCGTAGGTAGCCCCTAAACTCGATGACGCCAGCACCCGGATGCCCGCCGCACTTTCGCCAATGTTGTAAAAATTATCGTTCACCACGGAGTCGGTGAAAGCAACGCCCGTGATAAATGTGTAACCGCTGGATACTCCCAGTAGTTCGGTCACCATGCTGGCATTGTAGTCGGTCCCCGAACTTGTGAAGACGCCATAGCGAACTCCTGTGCCAACTTCGTCATACGGTTCATGAAGCATGTTGACGCGATGCCCCGTGCTAAGAAACAACCGTTCGTGACGCGTGTAAACATGCTGGTTGTTGTCAATAGGACCAGTGCTGCCACCCCAGCCAATATTCTCACCCGCACTCCCTGTGTAACCAGCATCAAGGGCCCGTTGATTGGGCGACTTGCCCGCTAAATTTTGATGATCGAAGTAGTCCTGGTCCAGCATATCTTGGGAATGGAGCCCGGCAGCATTGATCAATGATTGATGTGGAGCCAGGGGCTGCTTGGGGGTGTTTGAAAGTGTCCCGGCAGGCAAGTCTTTATTCAGATCAATACCATATCGAGCCGCCTCGGCGGCGGGATTGGCACGAGTGCGGTTGATCAATTCCAAGAGTAGTTGCTCTTGATCGGTCATCGTCACAGCCGACAGCAGACTGCGACCCTCGAGCGTCTCGATGGCGAGCCGCCGCTGACGAGGCGTTCGCGTCTTACGCTTAAACGTGACCGCATGCGCAAATTGCAATAAATTACTCAATGACATTGCTCATCCATCGCTTTCTTGCAGCGGAGATCCGACACTCGTCAATCAAGCCCCAGAGCAAATGTAGGTTTTTCCCAGACAAAAGCAAACAAATGGAGCAACCCAACCCATTCGATCTGGCACCACTTATTCATCCACAGGCCGTAAAGTCACTTCCATGTCGAGTTCTTCGCCCTTTCGAATGAGCCGCAGCGGTTGCTTGGTACCCACTGGTCGGCGCTCGATAACTCGACGCAGCTCGGTCGGATTATGAACTCGCACGCCAGCAAACTCGGTAATTACGTCCAGAGGCTGAAGGCCCGCTTCTTCGGCCGCCGATTCTGCCGCGACTTGATAGGCAACCACCCCTTGGTCAGGCTCCAAATCAAGTTGCTCGGCAAAGGGTCGTGTCAATTCGGCCAAACTAATGCCCATCTTCGAGCGACGCACTTTTCCGTGCTGCAATAGCTCGTCGGCAATCCATTTCGCTTGATCGCTGGGAATAGCGAAACCAATTCCTTGAAAAACTCCATTCCGAGTTGCAATTGCGGTACTAATCCCAATCACCTCTCCATCAATATTAATCAGTGGACCACCCGAGTTACCCGGATTGATCACTGCATCGGTTTGCAAAAGCTCTGCACGACGGATGCCAGGAATCGTCCGTTCCTTAGCGCTAATGATGCCTGCGCTAACGGTCGATTCCAATTGAAAAGGGCTTCCAATGGCCAACACCCAGTCACCAATTTCCAAGATGTTGGAATCACCGATGGTGGCGGCCACCAGGGGCGTCTTGCTTTCAATCTTGAGAGTTGCGAGATCGCTATCGGCATCACCGACGATATCGGTTGCTTTGAGTTCGGTTCCATCTTGTAACTTGACCACGACGCGCGTCGCATTTCGAATGACGTGGTTATTGGTCAAGACAATTCCCATCGAGTCAATGATCACACCGGACCCTAGACCCGTTGCGGGGATTTGGTCGTTGCCGATGTTAGGATCAATCGGCTCGCCGCCATCGGGTAACAGGTTATCGCTTTCATCTCCTTTTTGTCCGAACGTCACAATCGTGACTACCGACGGGGTTGCTTTGCGGGCAGCGTCGCGAAAGGCCCGGGACAGAGCACGTGGACCAGCAGACAAATCGTCGGCAAATCCGTGGCCCGCAAAGAAAAAACTGCTTGCGAATAGGTTCGCGGCCAGGAAGGTCACTGGAACCGACAAATTTCGAAAACGACACGTCCAATTCAACATGATGATTTGATTCGGTTCTAAAGCATTGATCATTCTGGGCAAATGCACTAGTCCCACGGACCGGCCCCCTTCACTATATGCTGAACAGCGATCCGAAGAATGCCCTCATCGAGAACCCCACCCATAGTGGTTGACATGCTTCCAGCTTCACTCATTATCAAAAAACGCAATGGCGAGCGACTATCGGCTGAGGAAATCCAATCGTTTATCGACGGATTTGTAAGTGGAGAAGTTGCCGATTACCAGATGTCTGCGATGGCGATGGCGATCTGCTGGCAGGGTATGGATGCGGAAGAAACAACGGATCTCACGCAGGCTATGCTCGATAGCGGCGAACGGCTTCAACGTTCTTCGCAAGGTCCACCAAGAGTCGACAAGCATAGTACGGGAGGCCTGGGGGACAAAATTTCCCTGATTCTCGCTCCGCTCTTGGCCTCCTGCGGAGTGCACGTACCGATGATCAGCGGTAGGGGCTTAGGGCATACCGGCGGTACTCTCGACAAGCTCGAATCGATTCCTGGCTTCCGCGTGGACTGGGCAAGCGATGAAGCCGAAGGTTTACTTGAGAAAATCGGTTGCTTCATTATTGGAGCAAATCAAAATATCGCTCCGGCAGACCAACGCCTCTATGCGCTGCGCGATGTGACGGGAACCATCGAATCGGTCCCGCTGATTACTGCCAGCATCCTCAGCAAGAAGCTGGCCGCTTCACTGGATGCCCTGGTGATGGATGTAAAAGTTGGCAGCGGTGCATTCATGCAGTCCTCCAGCGACGCGATTCGCTTGGCACATTCGATCGTGGCTACTGGGCACCAAGCTGGATTACCAACCACCGCGTTCGTCTCAGACATGGACCAACCACTGGGACACGCTGTCGGTAATGCCATCGAGGTCAATGAATCGGTGGATGTGCTGCAAGGGAAAGGACCCAGCGAAGTGCGCGAGCTGACTTTGCAGTTGTGTTCCTCGGCCCTGTGCATGACCAAGGTTTGCCAAGATGTGAACCAAGCTCGGCAATTACTCAGCGACCAATTGAATAGCGGGCGGGCCTTCGAGCGATTTTGCGAAATGGTATTTGCGCAGGGTGGACAGTTCGTTGATAAATTAAGCTTGGAATCGGCTACTCCAATACTGGCATCGCATTCGGGTTATCTCGCGATGATCAACAATCGCAAGTTGGGCGAATGTCTCATTGCACTGGGTGGCGGACGACGCAGACTGGGCGATCCATTGCGTCATGGAGTTGGTTTGCATGTGGCGGCACGCATTGGCGATTCGATCGAACGCGGCATGCCCATAGCAACTCTCCATGCCTCCTCGGCCCTTTCAAAAGATTGGATCGATATCGTTCGAAACGCGTTCCATATTAGCAACGAACCCGTGCAGGCTCGCGAACTAATTCAACAGCGCATCGATCAGTCACCAACTTTACCTAATGAGCTGCGGCAGCGATTAATTATTGATGCACAACATGCTCGCCAACACGCTTATGCCCCCTTCAGTCGTTTTCAAGTCGGTGCCGCTATCGCCACTGTGGATGGGCGAATTTTCACTGGCTGCAACATTGAGAACGCATCGTTCAGCGCCACCATTTGCGCGGAGCGAGTCGCTGCTGGGAACGCGATTTCTGCCGGGGCAGGGGAGTGGTTAGCCATTGCGCTGGCAACCAGCGGCGGCGCCGCGCCTTGCGGAATCTGCCGCCAATTCCTCTCCGAATTCAGTCGCCATCTTCCGCTGATCATCGTCGATACCGACAACGGCGAAATTCGACATCGCTGCCTCAGCGACCTCTTACCTAACTCGTTTGCAAGCGGCGATATTCGTCCCCAGTAAATGCAACCCATAGTCGCCTTTCGCTCCGCGAAAGTAGCGTTGGTATTTGCTGCTTTTTCAAAACTTTCGCGGAGCGAAAGGCGACTATTATTGCCTTCGATTCATAAATTCACAGCCTATCCGCGAAAGTAGCGCATAGCGTATTTAATACCAACGCTACTTTCGCGGAGCGAAAGGCGACTATGGGCGACTATCAGATCGCTACGACTATGCGGGTAATTCCCCCTAAGCGAATCCAGCCATCTTTGCGCATGCTCTCAGCCGTACGGATCATGTCCGCTTCCCAGGCCTCCTGAACACTTCTCGGCTGATTTTGCAATAACCTTGTCATTCCAAAACATCTCGCCCACTCGACGGCCTCGGCCCCAGTACTCACTTCCATCACATCGACATTGATTTCTTCACAGGTGTCGATTCGAAATCCCGCTTGCGTAAAATCTCGTTCTATGAATTCCATACGGGAATAGCGACAGGGTCCTGGTTGATCAAAATCCGGCTGTCCGGAATCAGCTTGAGGCAGTGCCGCATACCGACTCAACAATTGACGAGGCAACATGAAGTAGGAGACTCGTTGTGGTTCAGCCCACAGTGCGGCAACCAATCGGCCATTAGGCTTCATTCGCCGTCTCGCCTCCTGCAATACCAAAACAGGATCTTGAAAATACATCAATGCCCAACGAGCCAGGACCACATCAAACTTGCTCTCTCCAATTTCCTTTAAGGAGTGAACATCGCTCGTATACAGCTCAAGATTGGTTACCCCTTCCAGATCCGCCCGGTGACGAGCCATCTCTAACATGGCCGCATGGTGATCGACACCGACAACGACACCTGCAGGTGCAATTCGATGGGCGGCTCGAACCGCTGGCTCGCCGCGACCGGTTGCCAAATCCAGGACTCGGAATCCCGGACCGAGTTGCGCCAAGTCCAACATTCGGTCACTAAGAGGACCAGTCAGTCTTTGCTCCATCGCATCATAAGTACGCCAAATTTCCTCTACACTACCCGGCGGGTGCTGATTCGCCATCACTTTCGGTTCCCAAAATTAGCTTGCTCGAAGTTGCGTTAGCTCGGGACGGAGCAAAAGTTCCGAGACCATCACTTGCCATTCAATCCATTGGACATGCAAACAGGCTTGTAGGTTCTCGCCACCGGTTCGGACCGCCCGTCGAGATTGATCCACAAACTCCGTTGCGTCCCAACCGCTGGGCAGAACTGTGCGGGCCAATTCATCCTGCTCCAGCGCATCGTTCAGCGCCTTGTAACCCGGATGAACTCCAACACGATCAAACCAATATTTTGCGTTTGAAAAGTCACCCTCACGGCGATGCATGACTCCATGCCAAAAGCTTCCATCCTTACTTTCAATGGATTGGCTCAAGGAGTGCGAGCGATCCAGGTCCCCGGCCAAAAGGTAAAGAGCCGCACCCAAAGATTGAATGAGCCTGCTTTCTTTCACTGACAGGTCGGTGAGGCGCTGCTGCGAGAGGAATCTCTCTATGGCAGTGCCAAATTCCGCCTGTAGTGATCCCGCGTCCAGGGGCGGGAGCGGAGTTGCAACGATCCAACCGGTTAGATCGCTTAACAGGGGGACGGGAACAAGAAAGTGGAGGGTGGGCAAGGTGAATAACCTCTCTTTTAATGTCCGGATGGGACGATATATCGCTACAGACTATCGTTCAATGGCCAAACTGGCTAAACTTCGTGGTTACCGAAAGGCGGCATTTGGACCGCCCGTATCCGTTTCGCGATCCGTTATAAGTGATTGATGAGTTCCGGCGACCCCCAAGCCTCCGAAACAAATGACTTGACCAACCCCACGAGCGACGCAGTCGATGCAACGCCCGCAGACGGTGCGGTACAAGCTTCTCCAACCACCGACTCCCCTTCGACCCCGGAGGTAACTCCTGAGGGCGACAGTTCGGCAGCGTTGTTAGCCCGAGGTTCTGGGCCGCTTGCTGCACGGGGCCTCGGTGTGGCTCGTCCCGGCTCACCGGAAGTGAAATCGCGTCCTGGTCAGAGCAACATGTCCAAGCCGATGGGTCCCACGATGGGACCATTCCGCCCCAAGGGAGCTGGCAAACCGACTGGAAAACCGGGCGTCATGGCCCAGCCTACTACAGCCGGACCCGGTCAACCTGAAAACTTAGATGCCCACGCTCGTGAAGCGGCCGAGGACGCAGTCGCCGACGCGAAGGCTCAACAGCGCCCCAAAGATTCTGGACACATGCCCCGGATCGCGGTTCCCAATCTCCGCCAGCCGCTGGGCGAAGATCTCTTAGCCGAATTGGAAGCGGAACTTGCCGACACGGACATTACGGCAATGCTTGCCAGTCCCGCAGGGCTCGAAGGCCGTCGTGGCCAGTTGGAAGAGGGACAACGCATCCATGCGAAAGTCCTGAAATTTGACGATGATTCCGTTTACATGGCTCTCGGTGGTCCAGACGAGGGTGCCGTTTCGCGATTGCAATTTGGCGAAGTGACTCCCGAAGTCGGCAAAACCTTTGAGGTCGTCGTGCGTGGTTACAACCGCGAAGATGGTCTCTACGCCTTGGTGATCCCGGGTCAAGCCATTGACGTTAGCGATTGGGAAGACCTCGAAGAAGGCACTGTAGTCGAAGCCCATATATCTGCGGCAAACACAGGCGGACTGGAAGCTACGGTAGGAAATATCCGCGGCTTTATTCCGATTAGCCAAATCGCTCAATATCGAGTCGAAGATACGGCCGAATTCGTCGGCCAGCGGATGATGTGCGTGGTTACAGAATGCAATCCACGTCGCAAGAATCTTGTCCTCAGCCGACGCACAATGCTGGAACGCGAGCGAGAAGAACAACGTCAGCAACAGCTAGAACAGATCGAAGCAGGCCAGACACTTGAAGGTACCGTACGCAGCGTCAAAGACTTTGGCGCGTTCGTCGACCTTGGTGGACTTGATGGACTGATTCACGTTACTCGCTTGAGCTGGGACCACATCAAACATCCCAGCGACGTGCTTGCTGTCGGTCAAAAGGTTCAAGTCAAAATCGAAAAGGTCGACAAGCAAACTGGTAAAATTGCGCTCTCTTATCGTGACCTGCTCGAAAATCCTTGGGACAGCATCGAAGCGACGCTCTCTGTAGGTGCGGTTGCCAAGGGGACTGTTACCCGTCTAGCAAACTTCGGTGCCTTTGTGCGGCTCGGAGCGGGTATCGAAGGGCTGGTTCACATTTCTGAACTAGCCGGCCATCGCGTCTCCAACGTCAATTCCGTCATCAAAGAGGGTGAGGAAGTGACCGTGAAAGTGCTGTCGATTGAACGCGAAAGTCAGAAAATCGCTCTGTCGATCAAACAAGCACAATCGAAGGGAACGGAAACGGCAACCAAAGTCGTAGAGGAAGAGGTCGAACCGCCTCGCGAGTTGGCAGTAAAACGTCAACATGACGGTCCGCTGAAAGGTGGCGTTGGGACAGACGCCGGCAGCAATCCTTTCGGACTCAATTGGTAGGCGAACCTGATAGTTGCCTGATAGTCGATAGTCGCCTTTCGCTCCGCGAAAGTAGCGATAGTCGCCTTTCGCTCCGCGAAAGTAGCGATAGTCGCCTTTCGCTCCGCGAAAGTAGCGTTGGTATTCGCTGCTTTTTTAGAACTTTCGCGGAGC